>JAVVEH010000004.1:0-158311 GCA_032251435.1 Lentisphaeria bacterium
AGATTCTTCGCTTTTCTCTTTCTTCATTTCTTTCATACTATTTTTGACAGTACCTTTCTTGCATATAGCACCTGCGGATTATCGGGTAATCCATCGATGTCGGCATTTGGGGTCAGCAACAGCTCCGCACGGGTGATCACGCCGTCTCTTGCAGGCACGTTGAGGGCCCGGGTCTGGAAGCTTTCACCGTCAAGGGGATCGTCATCCGGTCGCCAGGCGAACGGCATCATATAGGTACGGGTGACGCCGCCCTGCTCGACCCGGAGGCAGACATCCCAGGCATCCGCAAAGTCTCTCAAACGCCTGGCCTTGCAACGGTCATCGGGATTTTCAGGGTCGAAAGTCGCGATCAGACCGCTGCGATAGGGGCCGATCACCGGATAGATGAAATTGGCACGGGGCGTCGCGGCAGTGACCGCCGCCATGATGCTGTAGACCTCGACATCGTTTTCGATTGGATAGGTGACGCCGTCATTTTTGAGAGCGATCCCATAACGATCGCTCCACATATTCCAGGCGACATAGGACTGTTTCTCATCGTTCCACAGGACGATTCGCTTTTCCATATAGTCCTGCATCTTGCGCAGGGACCAGTCAGAGAACATGCTGAAGGTCGTGGGGGCGTCCGGGTCAAAGCCAGCGCCGCCGCGCACGGGGCTGCTCCGCCATTCGCCGCCTTTATCCTTCTCGGTATCGCACGGCAGAACCGGATTGATGAAGTACGCTGTATCCGGATGCCCGGGCGAAATACCAACGCGCGGGTCATAGCCCCAGGTCGGGCCGACGTGATAGCCGCCGCGCGTTGTCTTCTCAATGCCATGCATCTTGCCGATGTACGGAAACAGCGGTTCGGTCGACGGCATCAGGTCTTCCACGTCCAAAGAGTGGGCCAGCTCATGGTAGAGCACGCCATAGCGGCGCAGACTGCCACAGCCATAGAAATTTTCTGCATACCCGCCCGCATGGACGTTGGCGATGTTGATAAAGAAGAGCGATCGTCGACGCTGAGCACCTGCATCCTGAAGGGCCTGTACCCAGACAAGCGCTGCTCCTTGCTTACCGTTGAACGGCGTGCCGTTCTGCCCGGCATAATCCTCTTCGCTGGTACAGCGAGTGGCGGGATTCGATCCGCAGGGCGGAATCACCAGTTCATCAAACAGCACACGTTTCACGCGCTCGACATTCAACTCGGTGACGGGCCGACGGATGGCGATCTCCCGCACGTAATCGTCCGGATAGTCCACGTCTTCGTAGTCGAAGTAGTGAATATCGAACATGGTCATATGCAGATGGATGGGCGGACCGATGCAGAGATTGTCGAACGTGCGCTCGGCCCCGCCGGCCTTCACCGTCACCGTCAATCCCTTGCGGATCCACCGCCCCGGAATCGTCACCGTGAAACAGTCATCGAAGCGATGAACCACCTTGCCCGGTTCCTTGCAGAAACCATGGGGCAAGGTCGCCGGCCCGGCAAGATCGATGGTCGTCGTCTCGTCGCCCAGCTTCAGTTCGGCCGTCACCGGCGGGGCGACCTCACCCGTTTCTGATAAGACGTGCACCTTTATCAAGGTGTCCTTCCCGCCTACCAGACGAAAGTACGGGTGACCCGGTTCCAGAACATGGGTCTGGGCAAAATAAACAGTGTCAATCCTCACGATTACTGATTCGTCCCTTCAATGAGGGCCTTGGCAAAGGCTTCGCCAAAGCGGGCGTAGTTCTTTGCGGAACCGTCGTAGTGATAGCCTCTGTTGCTCCTGTTTTCCGCAAGATATGCCTTGTCTTCGGGGGTATAGATGATCTCATCCATTCTCGTCTTGATTTCCGCCTCCTTCTTCTGTCGCTCCGCCTTGTCCGTGATCTTTTTGGCTTCATTCTGCTCCAGCACCAACGGTTTCAGCTTCTCGGCCAGCTCGACGTATTTCTTCTCCGGATCGTAATCCGGCCGCATCCACCGCCAACTGCGATCGATAATCTCTCCAAGCCTGGCATCGAAGTATGTTGCCGTGTGCACGGCAAACACGTTGCCCTTGAATTCCGCCATGGCGGCCGGTGCGGCCATGGCATCCCGGAATGGATGTTTGGCATCGGGGTTCCCGCCGGTGCCGATCACGCCGATCACAAACGGCATCGCGGGCGCGTTGAACTCTTTGCGGACGTCGCGGATGAAGTGAGCCAGCAGATCGCTGTAGGCGGCAAATTGGGGCTTGTCCTTGGTGGCGGCGTATAGAGGATCTTCTTTTGCAATCATATCGTTAAAGCCCTGGAACCAGACGAAGCCGGCGATCTCATATCCCTGCTTCGGGTCATAGGCGGGACAGTACTTGCCCGGATCCGCGAGAACGTCCTTGACGTGCTTGGCCATAAGCCGGTAATAATGGCCCGTCGCCTCTTTCCGCGCGGCGACAAGGCCCTCCCTGGTCCCCTTGCCTCTTTTGACCAGGCTATCCAATTGCTCTTCAGAGAAGTCGAAAGGTCCGGCGCTCGGGGGGCGAAAATCGCAACGCAGGTCTTTCCCGCCCCAGGAGGTCTTGATGATCAGAAATGGTTCCTGGAGATGCTGGCGCATGGTGAGGCCGAAGGCCCACTCCGGTCCAAAAACGGTGTCAGCCTGCAATCCGGCCCCATACCCCAACGTCAAGAATCCATGTTTCTCAACTACTCCGTTCTTGCCCCCGCTGAAGGCGGCAATGCTGATGTCCTTGCTAACCCGGGCCTTGCCGGTCTCGTCCATCATCAGATCATACAGATGCCTGGTGGCCGGGTCTTTGGCCATTGCCGGAATAACCGATTCGTTGGCGTGTCCCTGCATGTTGGATTGGCCGACCAAGATGTAAACCTTCAGGGGCTTTTCGGCTGCAAGAGCTGACGTGACTGCTGCCAATGCGGCAACGATTATCAAAGTGATAGCTTTCAGGTGTTTCATGGTGTCTCCTTTGTAGTTTGCTGATCCGAATGATCCGACTGATTCGACTGATGGTTGATGTTTCAGGGGGTTCTGATTACTTCTTAAGTTCGGTCGTGTAGAACTCCTTTGGATCGACCGTTTCGATATACGGTTTGATGCTGATCAGTTTCGGGGCCGGTTCCTTGAGGGCCTCCGCCAATTTCGCCTTGAAGTCATCGGCGCCTTTTTGATCGTTCTTGCTATTCTTCTCTTTTGTCCACCCGGCGAGCACAGTGCCTATTTCAGAGAGATAAGACTCCAACGCCTTGCCGTACTTGAGCAACAGTGGAATGCCGAGCCTTTTTCGACCGCCATTCCCCCAGCCTTCCTGCCGTAAGGCCCAGTCGATGCCAACAGGGATCCCTTCTTTAACGCCTTTCTCGACCATCAGCTCCAGCCCGCTGGCACGCACCCAGGCGGCACCCATGCTGCCACTGGGCGCCTGGTACTTGGCAGCGCAGTAGATATCACCCCACACTTTCTCCAGCTCCGCCGCAGTCAGAGACTTGTAGAGGCTTGACGCATTGCTTCGAGCACCACCGTTGGGGTTGCGCAAAAACGATTTGATGACGGCAACCTTCAGGTCCGAATCGATAGACTCCGCCCCCTTGCCATTGGGGTAATGTCCCCAGTAGCCCTGTGCATTGCCGCCGTAGAACAGGGTCCCGGAAAGCACGGCGTGCAGTTTGCGCATCGGATCCTTTTCAGGTTCGTAGATGGTTATCTGTTTCAGCAATGCCGGCCCCGCTTTCAAGACGGCTTTACCAAGACCGATCCTGGGTTCCTGTCGAGGACGGAATTGCCTCATCGCGGTGCAGATGGTGAAGCGAAGCGTCATGTCGTCACTCTCCTGGAGAAGGTTGATCATTTTGTCGACAGCCTCTTCGGAGCCGCGGCCGGCGTAGCGCAAGCCGATGGCAGCACCATAGCGCGCATAGCGGTTGGAGCCGTCAAGCATGGCGATCAGTTCTTTAACAACGTCATCATTGTCGCGTTGCCCAAGGCCCTCAGCAGCCCGTTGGCGCACCACCGGCGACCAGCTCCCCAGAGCCGCCAGCAGTTGCGGTGTCGTCAACTGTCCGGCATCAAATTCCGCGGCCGCGACCGTTTCCTCGAGTTCCTTGCCGGTGATAGGCTCAATGCAGGAACCGCCCTTCCCCGTAATATAGAGTTTCCTGCGCGGCAGGCAGTGCTGCAGGAGCCGAGAGCCCGTTGTGCTCCAGTCAAGATATTTGCCATGGTCCCCACTCAGCTGGGGTTGGTAGATCGAACGTCCGTCGAACCGGCGTTCCAGTTCGGTATACCAACGGGTGTTCCTGACGAACGATTGCGCCGCCTTTTCTCCGCCGCGGGCCGCGCCTAACGCACCCCATTGCCAGGAGAAGAAGTGACCGGTATGGCCCTGCTCCCTGATCTTGTAGGAGGCAAGGGTCGTGCGGGTAAAGTATTCGGTCGCCTCTTTGTCGCCCACAATGTCGAACAGCACGGCGACCTGCGAATTGACGCCGTTGTTGTCATGGCCCATCCAGGGCTCATGGTCGCCATATGGGATGGCGCCCTTGTCCACATACCAGCGATAAAATTTGAGGCCGCTTTCTATGACCTTGTCGACCTCCGGATCGCTGACACCACATTCGCGGGCCATGACCAGGCTCATGATACAGGTGATACTGCACTGATTCATGGCACCATAGGCAGAGGGGTATTTCACCTCGACACCGTTCACCTCATAGGAGTATGCCATGCCGTGGCTGAAGGTGCCGACAGGCGATGCGCCCTTGGTCATCTCCGTCGCATACTCCTTGATCGCCGGCAGGACGTAGTCATCGCCGGTTGCCAGGTAATACTCCGAGAGCAGAATCAATTGATAACTCCAGAACCAACTGGCCTGGCCGCTGTTTCGCCAGTCCAGGTCCACCTTGGGATCACCCATGGCCCTCACGTATTTCTGGACGATGGGCAGGTATTTCTCCTCGCCTGTAGCCAGCAAGCCCAAAGCGCCCAGCCAGGCGCCATGCCCGTCTTTCCGCAATTCAGGAATCTCCGCCCAGTACCGCTCACCGGGCGCCACCTTGTGCTCGGCGGGAATAAAGAGATCGTTGTCGATAATTGATTTGGCGGCGGCATCGATCAGAGCCTGGGTCTTTTCGCACTCCCACGGGGCTGTTTCGCTGAAAGCGCCCATGACGGGCAGCATGATGGTCACCTGCTTGATTTCTGCCTGAATCGGCATCTTGACGGTGAGCGCCTCGAGCGGTTCTCCCTTTTCAATGGCCATTCTCCTTTGCCAATCATAAGGGAAGACTACAGGCGCCATCTCCGTTTCCGGATGCCACACGTTCAAGACCAGCTTGCCGCCGTTTTCATTCTTCTCCGCTTCGATGATCGCCGCAGAGAGTTCCTTGCGGGCGTCGGCGGTGAATTTGCCGTCACCAATGCCCAGGATGACGTCGCATCTCTGTAACAGGCCGTCGGCCGGTGATCCCGCTTCGACGCTGCGGATCTGGATCATCGTCGCGGTGCCCGGCCCCTTGGGTTCAACCCAGATATTGCCGATGGCGCCGATGGGCCCGAGGGCGGAGTACTTCGTCATCAATGGATCGTTGAGAGTCTCGCCCTTGGTATAGTCCGGCTCTATCGGCTGCGGATTCTTTCCGGCCTGAACATTCGGAGCTGCCAATGCGGCAACGATTATCAAAGCGATAGCTTTCAGATGTTTCATGGTGTCTCCTTTGTAGTTTGCTGGTTGTGTTAAACAGATCTACTGTCTGAATGTTTCAATATTCTTGCTTGCAGTTACTTATGTCGCAGATACGATTCTCCCGGCATTTTAACTGACATCCGTCTTATAAACCTTGTCCAGAACCTTGTCCAGAACCTTGTCCAGAATCTTGTCCAGAACCTTGTCCAGAACCTTGTCCTGAACCACCTTCCATTTTTATGCCCGGACAGACTTGGATTTTAGTTCTGGACAAGGTTCTGGACAAGGTCTTTTGAAGTGACTAATTTATATTCGTCATTCCTTTTTCATGCCCTGCTTGACACTACCTTTCGGTCTACGAGAACGGCGACGAGATTGGTGGACGATTGGGATAATCTCTACCATGTCCCGCCGTAGCTTTAGCGAAGGGGGATCGTAATCCGTTCTCGTCGCCGTTCTCGTTAACCGATTCCCCGTTTTCTTGTTACTTCTTAAGTTCGGTCGTGTAGAACTCCTTTGGATCGACCGTTTCGATATACGGTTTGATGCTGATCAGTTTCGGGGCCGGTTCCTTGAGGGCCTCCGCCAATTTCGCCTTGAAGTCATCGGCGCCTTTTTGATCGTTCTTGCTATTCTTCTCTTTTGTCCACCCGGCGAGCACAGTGCCTATTTCAGAGAGATAAGACTCCAACGCCTTGCCGTACTTGAGCAACAGTGGAATGCCGAGCCTTTTTCGACCGCCATTCCCCCAGCCTTCCTGCCGTAAGGCCCAGTCGATGCCAACAGGGATCCCTTCTTTAACGCCTTTCTCGACCATCAGCTCCAGCCCGCTGGCACGCACCCAGGCGGCACCCATGCTGCCACTGGGCGCCTGGTACTTGGCAGCGCAGTAGATATCACCCCACACTTTCTCCAGCTCCGCCGCAGTCAGAGACTTGTAGAGGCTTGACGCATTGCTTCGAGCACCACCGTTGGGGTTGCGCAAAAACGATTTGATGACGGCAACCTTCAGGTCCGAATCGATAGACTCCGCCCCCTTGCCATTGGGGTAATGTCCCCAGTAGCCCTGTGCATTGCCGCCGTAGAACAGGGTCCCGGAAAGCACGGCGTGCAGTTTGCGCATCGGATCCTTTTCAGGTTCGTAGATGGTTATCTGTTTCAGCAATGCCGGCCCCGCTTTCAAGACGGCTTTACCAAGACCGATCCTGGGTTCCTGTCGAGGACGGAATTGCCTCATCGCGGTGCAGATGGTGAAGCGAAGCGTCATGTCGTCACTCTCCTGGAGAAGGTTGATCATTTTGTCGACAGCCTCTTCGGAGCCGCGGCCGGCGTAGCGCAAGCCGATGGCAGCACCATAGCGCGCATAGCGGTTGGAGCCGTCAAGCATGGCGATCAGTTCTTTAACAACGTCATCATTGTCGCGTTGCCCAAGGCCCTCAGCAGCCCGTTGGCGCACCACCGGCGACCAGCTCCCCAGAGCCGCCAGCAGTTGCGGTGTCGTCAACTGTCCGGCATCAAATTCCGCGGCCGCGACCGTTTCCTCGAGTTCCTTGCCGGTGATAGGCTCAATGCAGAAACCGCCCTTTCCCGTAATAAAGAGTTTCCTGCGCGGCAGGCAGTGCTGCAGGAGCCGCGACCCCGTGGTGCTCCAATCGTAGTAGTGCTGGCCTCTGCCTGTATCCAACTGGGGTTGGTTGACCGAACGGCCGCCCGGCCGGCGTTCCAATTCGGTAAACCAACGGGTGTTTTTGACGAACGACTGCGCCGCTTGTTCTCCGCCGCGGGCCGCGCCTAGCGCACCCCATTGCCAAGAGAAGAAGTGACCGGTATGGCCCTGCTCCCTGATTTTGTAGGAGGCAAGGGTCGTGCGGGTGAAATAATCGGTGGCCTCTTTGTCGCCCACAATATCGAACAGCACGGCGACCTGCGAGTTGACGCCGTTGTTGTCATGGCCCATCCAGGGCTCATGGTCGCCATATGGGATGGCGCCCTTGTCCACATACCAGCGATAAAATTTGAGGCCGCTTTCTATGACCTTGTCGACCTCCGGATCGCTGACACCACATTCGCGGGCCATGACCAGGCTCATGATACAGGTGATACTGCACTGATTCATGGCACCATAGGCAGAGGGGTATTTCACCTCGACACCGTTCACCTCATAGGAGTATGCCATGCCGTGGCTGAAGGTGCCGACAGGCGATGCGCCCTTGGTCATCTCCGTCGCATACTCCTTGATCGCCGGCAGGACGTAGTCATCGCCGGTTGCCAGGTAATACTCCGAGAGCAGGAGCAATTGATAGCTCCAGCTCCAGCTTGCACTGCCAGAGTTACGCCAATCCAAGTCCATGTCGGGTTTTCCGATCCCCCTCACGTATTTCTGGACGACAGGCAGGTATTTCTCCTCGCCAGTCGCCAGCAAACCCAACGCCCCCAGCCAGGCAGGGTGGCCACCTTTGGAACCCGATGGAATGGTTATCATTTTCTTGTTCGTGTCCATCTTCTGTACGGGAGCAGTGAAGAGATCGTTCTCGATGATCGACTTGGCAGCCGCGTCGATCAGGGCCTGAGTCTTTTCGCACTCCCATGGGGCCGTATCGCTGAAAGCGCCCATCACCGGAAGCGCGATGGTGACCGGGGCAGGTTCTTTCGTTTCAACGTGCCAGACGTTCAGCACCAGTTTGCCGCCGTTCTCCGTCGTTTCGGCCTCCGTGATCGCCGCGGACAGCGCCTTGCGCACGTCGGAACTGAACTTGCCATTGCCAATTCCGAGAATGACGTCGCCTTCCGTCAGTTTGCCTTCGGCAGGCGTTCCCTTGTCGACGCTGCGGATCTGGATCATACGCGGGCCGCCCTCTCCGGCCCATACATTGCCGATGGCGCCGATGGGACCAAGAGCGGCATATTTTCCCCCCGCATTCTCAAGCGTCTCACCCTTGGTATAGTCCGGCTCTATCGGCTGGGCACTCTTTCCGGCATGAACATTCGGAGCTGCCATCAGCAGGCCGACTGCCAACATCAGCGTCAAAGCGGGCGCGCCGCATACAGTGGTTTTCAGTGTTCTTCTCATGTTGTCTCCTTGGCAATATTCATGTCTAGTTATTCTTCAACTCGATAAGCGCATTGGCGAAGGCCTCACCAATCTGGCTGTAGATCTTGGCGGATCCTAAATAATGATAAGCCTGATTCGACTTTCCTTTGGCTGTTTCAATATCTTCGGGAGTACAGACACTATCATACAGCTTTATCAGTTTCGCATAATCATCTGCGGACATCCCTTCCAACATTGCATTCACCCAGTTCGCGGCCGGATCCTTCGGCGATATATTCGCTTGCACGGCCAGTACATTGGTGCCGTTTCTGAGGAATGCCGCCTGCTCTTTTGTGAGTTCAAACGCCCTATAACTGCCGCCCTTCTTCCACCAGACATACGTTGCGACCTTGTGTCCATTCAGATAGACGTTGTACGACTGATTGGCCATGATGACGATACGAAATACTTCGTAGTCGGCGGGGTTGAGCTCAAAATTGGTGCGCATGAGCAGCATATTACCCTCACCCCACGCGGAGTGCTCTTCCGGGATTTTCACTTTCAAGTCTCCCTTGCCAATCGGCGCTGGACCACTTGGCCATGCGCTGTCAGCAAAATCAGGGCGGCGCCAATCGGCGTATGGGGCCGGCATGTCTTCATTGAAGAACCTAACATCGCCCTCTTCCCCTTTAAGCAAATTTCTGTACTGCTTGTCTTCATCGATATCAAAGGTGACATACCGCCATACACGCTTTTCAGGCGGAGGGTTCCCGACAGACTGCCAGCCCGGGGCGGCGATGGATTTCGGGTCAATATCACCCTCACGGGTCAAGGTGTAGGCATTATTCTTCATATCCCACAATTTCGAAACTTTTCCGGCTGCTTCAACGAGTGCGTCATCCCAGTAATTTGCCGTGCGCACGGCAATGACGTTGCCTTTGCACTCCTCCATCTCGGCCGGAGCGGCCATGGCTTTCCGGAATGGATCGTCCTCTTCCGGTTTGCCCCCGATGCCCATAACGCCAATCACAAACGGCATTTTGGGAGCATCAAGATCCTTGCGCACGTCGCGAATAAAGTGCGCCAGCAAGTCGCTGTAAGGGCCATACTCCCTGTTATGTCGATTACCGCCAACCGAATAATAATCATTTACTTTGTCATTAAATCCCTGGAACCAGACAAAGCCGGCAATCTCGCAACCCTGCTCCGGATCGTAGGCCTTGCTGTATTTGCCGGGGTCGGCCAGGACCGTATTCACATGCTTCATCATGAGACGATAGAAGCGACCGACGCGCTCTTTGTACGCGGCCATCTGGGCTTCATACGTGCCGTCCTTTTTCCACTGCGCCTCCGTCTTCTCGTTAACGGGTGGCAGTCCCGCGCTTGGCGGGCGGAAATCATGACACAGACTTTTGCCGCCCCAAGCTGTCTTGATGATCAGGATCGGTTGATTGTCATGCTCCTGCATCGTAATTCCGAAGGCTACCTCGGGCCCCAGAAGTGAATCGCTTTGCAGAGCCGACCCATACCCAACCGTCAAGGCACCATGCTTCTCCACATCATAATAGGGACCGCTCCAAGGGCCATCCTGACTGAAGGCGGCAATGCTAATGTTCTCATGAACACGAGGTTTTCCATTTTCATCAACGATCTTATCGAGGAGCGGCCTGGTCTTTGGGTCGAGCGCCATATACGGCAAGGTTGTCTCTTGCGCCTGGCCCTGCATGTTCGATTGGCCCACGAGGATATATATCTTCAAAGGCTTGCCTGCCGTGAGCGCTGCCTGCCGTGAGCTTGCCGAATCGAGCGAAGGGCTGGCGGCGCAGCCTGTGATTGTTGCCGCCGATGCGGCAACAGCAATTAAGGTAATGATTTTCAGTATTGGTTTCATTTTTGGTGAACTTCCAGCCTAAAGCCAAGGTCATAGGGGCGCTTGTGGTTGTGCGTCACTATTGCCAGTGTATTCGTGCCCTTCTTCATGACCTCCAGCGCATAATCCGTAAGCGGAATATTCCCTGCATTGCCTTCGTTGTTGATTTTGGCAACAAGATGACCATTGATATAAACTACCACATCCCTCTGTTTCCGGAGGTTCGCGCGGATGCGGACAGCGTCGCAGGCAGCCTTGTCGTTTATCTCAAAGGTTGTACGCAATAAAGCCGCATGACCGGGACGCCAGATATTGGGAAGCGTTGTTTCAGCCCAATCGGAATCATCAAATTTCGGCTTGAACCAACCTTCTTGAGCATGGTCGCTCGTCTCAAGCACCTTGATGCGCCATCTGCTCCATTCACCCTCCGGAAACTGGGGTAAAGAGTCGCGCCCAACTCCCTCCATTCCGTCTTTGATGACTGTGGTCCATCCTTTCTGTCTCTTGGCAAGCTCTTCCGCTTTGTCGGGCCAGACTTTCTTAGGCGTGTTCTGTTTAATAGCTTCCAGAGTACTCGCAATCCTGGCTTCTCCCTCCGGCGATTCGAGAACAGCGACAATGGCCTGGAGCTCGGGGTTATCCGCGGCAACCACACCTTTGAGTTGAGGCAGCTCCAAACTGGCAAGGTAGTATTTACCCTGCTTGATCAGGTCTTCGGTATAGGCCAGGTCGTACGCGATGCTCTTTCCGAGCGTCTGCACGGATTCCAGGAAGTGGCGAACTGTCGGTAATTCTTCGGTAGGAATAACACGTTCGGCCAGTTCTTTCTGAATCAATGTCTCTGCTAACGCGTAATCCCGCTTGCGATGCGCATCCAGAGCCGGTTTCAGGTACGCCGGGGCGTCGGGACCGAAGGCGGAGTGTGGTGAGCCAAGTATGCGCAGGCGCTTATGCTGGGCCACCCGGTGAAGGGCATAAGCCACCCCGATCCCGCCGCGCCCGGCCTGCGTAAAACTGCCGTCGTGATTGCGGTAGAGCTCGCGCCACCAGGTCTGCCCTTTCATGAAATGCTGGAAACCCTTTTCCCCTGCAAGGTGTGCGCCGATTGGGGTCCAGAAGTTGTTGAAGAACATGCCGCCATGGCCGGAACGGGTATTGTTGAAACCATACACGCAGTATCTGGAACAGATCTCGACGGTATCCGGATAACCATCGACCATATTAAACAGGGCAGCGGCCGTACCAAGTTTGCCATTCATACTCCAAACCATGCCATTGGCTTCAGCTTCGGGCACAATGGGAAACGGCTTTTCAATTCGTCCACGACGCGCATACAACACATACCCGTATTCCGCACGCTTGTAGTTGAAGTGCCGCAATCCTCGCTCGAGCGCCAATGGCTCAATCTCGACCCCCGCCTCCTGGGCCAGTATGAGGCTCATGATGGCGGGCATCCCAGAAGCAGCCATCAAACCATAGGTCGTGCGACCGATGCCGGGAAACATTGGAGCGTGCCATCCGGGGTAAAAACCGCCCGTCTGTTGATCGTCTGTCGCAACCGCATGCTTTGTCAGATCCGATCCGGGCGGACGATACTGCTGCAGCCAGATCTTGGTCGTCAGGTACTTGAGATAGGGCAGCACGCTTGCATCACCGGTTTGGTGATAGTATTCACCCATCAGCAGGGCATCGTAAGCAATCGCCCACATGCTGCCTCCCGGCTTTACCTCTTGGGAGTAGTCAATCTGACTTTCTTTCGCGGCTAACAGAGAATAGACATAGCGGCGGACCACCCCCTGCAGTTCAGGATTCCCTGATCCCATCAGGAAAAGGAAGTCCGTATGGAAAGGAAGCGTGTTCGCATACTGGGGAAAGCCCTCAGCAGGACGCATACCGCTGCGCATCCACTCCTCAGCCTTCTCAACGATTCGTTTGGATTTCTCGCAATGAAAGGGTGTGATGGAGCTGTAAGACCCAAGGACCTCTAGCTGTAGCGGAACCTCGATCAGCTTGCCCTTGCGCCGAATATTGAGGACCATCTTTCCTCCGCCCTCTTCTGATTCGGCCATCGTGATGGCGGCCGAAAATTGGCGGTACATGCTGTCGGGGTCGATGGTAGTTCCATTGTAACGGTAACTGCCAGGAGACGTGAACGCTTTGCCGTTGACACCGTAAATAATGTCGTCGGGAAACACCTTGCCGTCTGCCGGTGATCCGGCGTCGATTGCATGTACATAGAGGTTTGGGCCGAAAGTAGCCGTAGACAAACCTGTCGGGCCGAGGTGATTTGGGTTGTGCTGCGAGTCGCCACCCGCGAGCTGGTTCGCCAGATTCACGATGGCGACATCCCGATCCGGCCATTTGTTGGCAGTGGTGTGATACTCGGCGGGCAGCTCCACTGGGGCCGTGGCCGGCCACCAGTCATACTCCCACTTGGCATCGGTAGTAAAGGGCAAGGCAGGAAGGCCCGCGCTGTTCATCAGACCCTGCGCAGGCTTTCGACTCCAGTTATAACGCGCAAAAACAATTGCCGGGACCTCTTCACTTGAAAGCCTGACGGTCTCCCCCACAATCCGAGCCTTACAGGGAACGAATTTCCCGTCCGCCATGGCCACCTCAAAGTGGTCCAGCGCATCGCCTTTCGCCGTCAAGCCTGTGGCTGTGCCCGGCTTGAAATGGACGATCCCTTTCCCACCGTGGTATTCAAATCGCTCGAAGATCGGGCCGGAGGCAGGTTGATTTGTCTCATAGAACGTTCCCATCACCCATTGCGCACAGCGTTTTGCGACAAGTGCATCATCTGCAGGTTGACCGCTCAGCGGGATGTGTTCAGCACCGGGCAGGATCAGGTCGATCCCTTTGAATTCCCCTTGCGTTCTGCGTTGAATTTCACGAACCTCGCGGTTGTGGATTGCAAAGTCATAGACGTCACTTCCAGGGGGCATAATCCACGCAATGGGCAGCGACGAGTCCCCCAACGATTGACGCAAGTCCTCGGGAGCGACCGGTAAGACCAGGGGTGTCATGCGGTTGACTTTCTTCATAATCATGTAGGTAGGATTCCAGGCGCGCTCCAATGCTTCCCGATCCGTAGACTTGCCCTGTCGTTCAAGAAAGGTATAAAACACCATCTGATAATCGTTGCCGAGTTGCAGCAACATGCCTTTGAGGGCAAGCCCTTGAAGGGGGTGAATGACCGCATTGTAGCTGGAAGATGGGTAGTAAGGATATTCCAGTGGAGAAAGATCCAGCCCCTGGCTCTTGTCGTCCTCCTTGGCTACCTGCTGCTTTTCCCACTCCGCGATCCTTTTCGGCATGTCTTCACGGTACCACTTCAAGTCGCCCAATCCTGTTCCCGGGCGGGTCTCTGCAAGATCCAGACCACGCTCACTCAGCCAGCTAATGGGGAAGTGATAACCCATATCCAGGTCGACAATGCCGAGCGGGACCTCGATGTGCTTCACCAGATCACAGCCGAGGTAAAACGCAGCCGCGGACATGGTTAGCGCACTCGTTTTATCGAGGGTCTCCCAACCCTTGGTCATCTCCTGTTTCAAGTCATCCTGTGGGTCTTTTGCCTGGGCGGCTTTAATATGTATAAAGCGGAACGTCTGGTCTGGCTTTATGTTCTCGGCAGCCTTTCGTCCCTCCGCTTTTGTTCCAAGGGAGACATCAATAGATGACTGACGGGCAAAGAGAAACACATCGCCGACAACGACGTTGTCGAGGGTAGAGGGTCGGGTGTCGAGTGTCGAGTGAACTGAAAGCTTCTGTGGTTTTGCACTGGCTTTCATTGCCTTGAGTGTAACGGTCCATCTGCCGTCCTTGTCGGTTGTCGCTCTCGCGCTCTGATCAGCAAAGTCTACGGTCACTTCATCACCAGGCTTGGCTTTACCCCAGATCACTACCGGCTTGTCACGCTGAAGCACCATGTCACTGCCGAAATAACGGCTTAGTTCAAGCGCGAACAAATCACATGAAACGCTGAAGACCAGCGCCATAACCGTGAGGAAAACGAGTTGTCGTAACTTAATCATCCAGATCTCCTTTATCGATTTTTACAATAGCATTCGCAAAAGCTTCCCCAATACGGCTAAAGGTTTTTGCTGAACCGAGGTAGTGGTAACTTCTGTTAAATGAGTTTTGCTTTATGTAGGCTTCGTCCTCCGGGGTTTTGTCCTTTTTGCCTAATAGTCCTTCAAGTTTTTCATCCCAGTAATTGCCGGTCTGAACAGCCACAACGTTTCCCTTAAACTCCGGACACATTGCCGGTGCTGCCATGGCCTGTTGAAAATAGCCGGTCTTGTCGTAGGGTGGGTTTTGATAACCACCCACACCAAGCACCCCGATTACAAAGGGCATATCGGGGGCGTTGAGTTCTGCTCTTACATCGCGGATGAAGTGGCTGAGAAGCCAGCTGTATTGATCGTATCCCCCGGGTTTGTCGTAATTGGGATAGGTCACCGCATCGCTCAGATCGTTCCAACCCTGAAACCAGACAAAACCGGCAATCTCATAACCTTGCTCCGGATTGTAGGTCGGGCAGTAGCTCTTGATATCTGCGAGAACTGTTTTCACATGCTTCATCATTTCTCTGTAGTAAGCTCCCAGAACCTCTTTCCGTCCAGCGTCGCGTTGCGCCTTCTCCCGAGCCAGATTGGCCCGTCCTCCCTCGACCAGATCAACATCTACGGTCTCGATTCTGCCGTCACGCAGCCGTGTAATCGAAAGCATCCAATCATTCTCGAGTGCATTGAAATAGGCATTGCGCCACCCCTTTTTAACAGACGGTGATTCACCGAGTCCGTTCCCGTTGATCCCGATAATAATGTCACCAACTCTGAAGGGCTCGCCTTCAAACATCTGTTCTGGCGCGGACTCTATATAAAGCGGATAGATACCGTGCATCTTGGGCAGCTGAATACCTCGCATGGGGCGGAGCTGCATGTGACTACCTCTCCCTGTCGGCGGAGTAAAATCGGCGGGCAGTTCAAAAGTCTTCGGTATTGGAAACACCGGCCCTCTTTTTGCGTCAACATGCCCCTCCGGTGGCGTCCATTTGCCAGCACTCGGAGGACGAAAGTCAGTATTCAGGTTTTTGCCGCCCCAAGCGGCTTTGATGATCAAAATCGGCTCGTTGAGCTGCTCATGCATGGTGATGCCGAACCCGAGTTCAGGACCAAAGCGAAGGGCATTCTTGCCCTTAGCCTCTGGGCTTCCTGTCAACTCTCCACCGAAACCAAGTGTCAGTGGGCCGGATTTGGTGGTAGGGCTTTCGCCTCCACTGAGCGCAGCGACATGGATATTCTCATGGACACGGAATTCCCCGTTTTCGTCCATGATCTTGTCGTACAATTCCTTGTAGGCAGTATCGGCGGCCATTCCGGGCATCCCCCATTTCTGGGCCTGCCCCTGCATGTTGGATTGGCCCACAAGGATATATACCTTCAAAGGCTTGCCTGCGGCACTGGCGCATGTTATGGCGCTCGCGGCAGCCATCGTGATTAAGGTGAAGGTTTTTAGCAGTCGATGCATTATTAATCTCCTTGCAATGAGTTTGGTTATGTTGATATTATTTCGTATTCTTAACGCCAGACAAATTCAGCATCGCCTCGCCCATGGCCTCACCGATCAGGAGAAAGGTCTCAGCATTGTTGTTATATCGTTGCGGATAGTAAAGCAGGCGCTTTTGACCGCCAACGATGATGCCTGGTGACTGTTCCTTGTCCCGAAAGAAGGGCGTGGTGTCGATGCTTGTCAGCGTGCTGGCAAACTCGGGATGTTGCTTCGGATCCGCCACGGCCATCTGCGCATCATGGACGACCTTTTGCAGGGACCCCTCGGCCGCATTTCCGTAATAACAAGCCGCAACAACAACGGGCAGAGCCGGGGTCGCCAAATCTTTGCGGACATCCGTGATCAGGCCCGACAGGTTCTTCTCGTACTCTTTGGCCTT
Source organism: Lentisphaeria bacterium (assembly GCA_032251435.1). GTDB lineage: Bacteria > Verrucomicrobiota > Lentisphaeria > Oligosphaerales > MVZH01 > JAVVEH01. Next base: position 16,503 of record JAVVEH010000004.1, read on the forward strand.
TGCTTCTGAACTGCTGTCCTGAATGCCCTGAAACCAGGCGAAACCGCTGAGTTCGAGCTTTTCCTCTTTATAATCCGGGTAATAACGAGCGGGATCCTTGAGGACAGCCTTGACACTTTCGATCAGCTCCAGGTACTCCTGCCCTTTGAGCAGGTAGCTTTTCAGGTCAAGCCACGCATCGATGTTTTCCACGCCGGTACGCGAATGCTGACCATTCCCCGGGTTGTGGTAGACCGTGACCTTGCCATCGAGCGCCTTCTGGACGTAGCGCGTATAAGGCGATGAAATCGAGTCGCCGATAATGAGCACGCGAGGAAAGGGCTTGCAGTGTGTCTTGCGGTTTTTCAGGGCGTCGTTGATTGCCGCGAGCGTCACCGGGCCAAGATCGCCGACGCTGTGCACGTCCGGCCGCTTGGGGTAGCCTTGTCTGATGGCTTCACTGTAAAGATCATTGATGATGACGCCGTTCTCCTTCATGATCTTTTCGGCCACCTCGTTATACTTGACCGCATCCCCTTTGATTCGGCCGGGAGTTTCTTCATGAAGGGGCGTGGTGGTGCCGAAGATCAGGGTCGCGCCGGTTCTTTTCAGCTTTACAACAAGTATCTTCATGTTCTTTTCATACTCTTCCAGAGGCACCCGGTACTTTCCGTTCTCTCTATCAGGCTTTCCCTTTTCATCGACGATACCGGTATCCCAGACACCCCAATTGAAATGGATCACGTCCCAGGTGCCCGCACCACCGGCTGTCGCGCTCGCTCGTGACGGCGAGCGGTAGTCATGGGCAAGGGAGCGACTGCCGGGTGTATGAAATAGCGAACGAGTTCCGTAACGTATGATGAGAACCGGGTTGTCCAGGGCATCCCCCAGCACATGGCCAAGCATGAGTTCGGGTCCAATTCTCATCCCTACCTGCAGAGGCTTGCCGATGGCGACCGTCTCGTTATGGATGCGATGGGCGTCGTACACCACCACGTCGGGACGCGTCACCCACTCGCCTTGTTCATTTTTCAAAAAGGCAAAACGCTTATCTTTGGCCATAACATCCACCAACGTGCCGGGAACGCCGGTGCCTCGTTTGTCATGTGCATCAGGAGCGGTCTGGCCCTGCTCAAGCACATTTTCGTCACCCGCCAGGATAAACACCTTGATGGGCTTTTCCTCGGCTGCCAATGAGAATACACTGCCCAATGCGATCAGGCATGCGAGAATCAATTGGTTGCATTTCATATGTCTATCTTTCTTTGCTATGTTTGGATTGGTTATTGTATCAAAATCGAATCTTTGCCATGCTTCTTCATGGTTTACCTTCCCGCCCCGGACGCCTGTGTACGTGCCCCGCCAAGTTGCACCTCGACGCAAATGTCTCCAGGTACATAGTTGATGACAGGGCATTCTGACGTGATGCCATTTATCTTGCAGGACTCGACCACATCGCCACTGCCGGTTACACGCAGATTCAGGGTCATTTCGCCAACCTTGATGCCGTTTAGCTCAAACGTATCCCCCATCTCAGGAGGAAGAACCGGAGCAAAACAGACAGTCCCGCATTCATCGACATCCATTCCGGCAATCATACGATACACCAGCGCCAGGGACGAGGCGGATGACCAGATATACCCGGGGCACCCGATAAAAGAGCCACTCTTCCACTCAAGCACCTCATTAAAAGTGCCATGGCGCGCATGGCGCGCCAGCTTGCCGAAAGTCTTGCGAATCACCTCCTGCCTGCTGCCCACCTTGTATTCCGCAAGAGCAAATATGGTATCGGCAAACGGCCAGGTACTGTTGTTGTGGTAAACGCCCTCATCATCGTAAAATGGCCAGAACAGGGGCCGGCCAAAATCGCCATCGTGATAATCAGCCAACAACCTGGCGCCTTCGTCCCTGGGAACGATCTCGAAAAGCGTGAGGAAGGCCAACCCCAGGACCTCCTGCCGTCCAGAGCTCCACCCATCGTCATCAAGCAGATGGTGATAATTGACGGCACCGAAGTGGGTCCGGATAGCGGCGCACAGGTCTTGATGCCGCTTGTGCAGGGCTTGCGCCTCTTCATCTTTTGCAAGAAGACCGGCGATCACGCCGGCGATTTTGATGCACTGAGCGTACAGGCAGTTGGTCGAGAGTGCTTTGAGACAGACGCAATCGCCGAAACTTCGTCCCTCGTAAGGTGCGCCACCGATATCGATGAACGTCGACTGGCCGCGATACAAGCCCGTTGCCGGATCCAGAAAGTAGCGGTAGAACATCTCATCGAAATAGGCGAATTGGTCAAAGATATAGTCAAGCAAGGCCGCGTCACGGATTGACTTATACACCTCCCACAGGCCCAGTACCCAGACCACGTCGTCCGTACGGCGGGTAATACAGTTTTCGTTGTACTTCTGCCCCATTTCACCGCCGTTCATGTTCGTCTGTTCAAGAGGGAGATCCGGCAGCCGCGGGATCTCGTGTTTCAGCGTGATCTTGTAGCCAATCTTACGGCGCAGGGAATGAAGAAAGGTCAAATGGCTCTGTACGACCCGGGGCAGAATATAGGCCGTTCCCAGCCATGAAGAATAAGCGGTATCGCGCGTGAACAAAGAGGTGGTAAACCCGTCCCCGGCCCAGAAAACGGGGCCCCGGGGGAGCAACCCCTCGGGAATGTTGCGTTTGAATCCGTATTTACCGCACATCATGTAGAGGTAGGTCTTCTCATCAATAACAAGCCGCTCGTGGTCGTTGAGCGCCATCCTGTACAACGCCTGCAGCATAGCCGTTTCCGAGCAGATCCGGGGTGCTTCGAAACGCAGAACGTCCGGGTTCAGTTCCAGTTTCCCTCCAGCGGAATCGATACGAGTGCCATCGTCGAGCGCAATCGCTGAACCATCACCTTCCAGCACCGTTGTTCGGGTCACAGTGAAACTGGCATTTTGATAAACTATGTCGTCACCCGTCATGTACTGTCGTACCTCCTGTCATTAGCGCCTTTTCGTCCACTAAGTTATTTTTCGGACCGGCGCGGGGCTCCACCAGTCATCGACCTGGACGTAACCGTTCCCTTGGTGTTGTCATGATATCCGTCTCCTTTGTCTTTCACTACCAGCGACGCCGTGATTCGCGAGAGCGTTTCGGAGCGTGCAACACCCTCGCCATCGACCGATACCGTCAGACCTTTACCCATGTTGTAGCGCTGACCGGTTCGGTCCCAGCGGATGGTCAGCAGCCTGCCATGGTAAGGCAGTCTGTCCAGGCAGAAGTAATCCCAGATATTATCCGGCAGGAGTGGATTGATCTCGAGTACATCATCCGGTCTAGGCCGGAGTCCGACAAGTCCGGTGATAATCAGATCATTGTAGGTCGAGTGATTGTAGTCCTTGCCCCGTTCTCTTCCGCCCTTATGGCGACTCCAGGTGCCGTTCTTCCAGGTTTTCAATCGGGTGCGAGCGATCCAATCGCCGGTGTAAGGATTGATATTCTCGTCGATCCAGGGAACCACTGCACCGTTGTCAAGCTGGCGCTGGTGGCACCTGGTATATATCTTCAAGGTTTCAAAGTAATCTTCCCGGCGGATAACGTCCTGATCATAGTTGTTCAGGAGATTTGCCAGAGCCGTCAACACGATACTCGTAGCCATCGGGTAACTCGGGCCGTTCCACTGACACTCATGCCCTTTGTAGGAAATCGCAAACTCCGGATGCCGCTGCTCGGCAAATGCCGGACCAAAGGGCGCATAAAAGCCCTGTGCATCCATCAACTGTTTCCAGGCAGCTTCAAAGCCAGGGTCGGGCAAATTGAAATACCATGGCGTATATCCATTGAGCTCACGCACGTCCCTGAGCGGCTTTCCCTCTTCGGGTAGAATCTTAAAAAAGCCGGCGTCATGATCCCAGAGTTTCTGCTGTACCAGATTTTTAATTTCCGCAGCCTTCGACTCAAATTCCTCCGCCAGGCCGGCTTCTCCCACCATTACAGCTATTGCGGCAATCGCCTTGGCATCGCCATACATATAACTGTTCAACGTCGGACGAAAACCGTGCCCCCCGATGGAGTCTTCCCCTCCGTCCCTGTCATCAATCGTATAGAAAAGGCCATTGTCATGTCTGCCAAAGTGGTGCCCCCCTTGATCCCATCCCGTCTCCCAGGCCTGGTAGTTCTTCACAAGATCGGGCAGGAGATCAGCGAGAAGCTCCACATTCGGAGTCACCATATGACGGGCGAGAAATGCATTGGCAATCCAAAAACTGTACAGCCTGGGTTCCCCCCCCTTGCGCAGCCAGAAATAGGAGTAGTCATCCAGATAACGTGTATTGCGCAGCCAGCGACCCTCATAATAGTGATGTCCGGCCGGACAGCTGATCGTATTGTGTTTCCCGGACCAGGGCACTTCCGGCAGAAACTCGGTGATGACGTAGCCGTCCGATGTCTGCTTGATATGCTTCCGGTAGGTCCACCAACGGAAATAACAGGTACGTTCGATGTCCTTGTCGGGACATTCAAAAAGGGGTACGTTCGATTCGAGAAACTCCAGCGCCTCACTGTTCGGGACATGGGTATAGAGCTCTTCATCCGTTTCATTGAACCGAGAGACGTATTCTTTAAGCAGGCTTGTCATGCAACTGTCCTGCCGATGTAAAGTGGTCAACACTTTCTGATTCACAATGTCATCCCTTTCATCAATCCTTTCTTCCCCGGATGCATGCAGTATGGCTTTACCCATGCTCAGTCCATCTGCACGGCACCGAACGTCAATATCTCCCGCCTCACAGCCCATCGATTTCAGGTAAAGAACGCACAAGCCATTGAACGCGCTCATCCGGGGTCCCTTGAACGTTTCCAGCGAGGTGGCGTCGCCGTTGCACAGACCCGCAATTTCAGCAGGACCACTTAGCTCAAAGGCCACGCTGTTATCGGCACATGGGCAAAGGTTGCCTTCAGCATCCAGAATACGGGCGGTTACGAACGCCATGTCATCGCCGTCCGCACGGATACTGTCACGATCCGATACCAGCTCTATCGACGCAGGTTCACCGGCAGTCACCATCGTTCGTTCACCGACAGCGTCGTCGCCGTCATACACCACGACTTTCAATTCGCCGGGTTCGTACACCACGGACGGCCAATGGAACCGGTAGGAGCTTTCCAGCACCTTGTGCTTTCGGTAGTGCGACTTCCTGCCCTGAGAAACGCCGTTGACGAACAGCTCGGCACTTTTGTAGCTGGTGTAGCATTGCACCTGAAGCGGCTTGCCTTCCATACCCGGCCACGTCCAATGGGGCATGAGGTGGATCACCTCTTGATTGGACCACGTGGACTGATAAAGGTAATATCTGTCTTTGGGGATGCCGGCCAGATCGATGATCCCGAAATAGGAACTCCGGCTCGGCCATTCGGTGGCATAGGGTGTCGGCTCGCCGAGGTAGTCGAATCCGGTCCAGACGAATTCGCCCATGATGAAATCGCACTCGTCCTGCGCCTGAAATTCGATATCCGGTGCCGTCCCCCAGGATGGGTAGGACAGGTCGAAGCTGTTGACCTGAAGGTTCCCGCGCTTGAGCATGACTTCATCGACGGCCGGAAAGTAGTACTCGCCCCGACTGCTGACCGTGGAGGCGGTCTCGGACCCGTATTGCGGTTTGTCGGGAAACAGCGTGTGGAAATGGCCGTAATGGCGCGGCTGGTAGTTCCAACCCGGGATATCCAACGCGTCGGCAATGTAGTTGCGACTGCCCTTGACGGCATTCAAGCCGCAGGTCACCGGGCGGGTTGGGTCCTCGTCGTGGCAGATGTCCACGAGGAAGGCGGCCGTTTCGGCACTCTGCGGTTCCATTTGTTCGCGGATTTCGTTGCCGACAGACCACATGATGACGGCCGGATGGTTGCGATCACGCCTGATCAGAGCGCGCAGATCCTTCTCCGCCCAGTCGTCGAACAGGGTGTTGTAGCCGTTCACCTTTTTGCCGGTCTTCCATTCGTCAAAGGCCTCGTCGATGATAAGGATTCCCATCTCGCTGGCCAATGCCGGGAGTTCGGGCGCGGGCGGATTGTGGCTGGTGCGAATGGCGTTGCACCCCATTTCCTTGAGCATGGTCAACTGCCGGCGCAGCGCCGCGACGTTGACGGCAGCGCCCAGGGGGCCCAGATCGTGGTGCATGCAAACACCCTTCATTTTAACCGACTTGTCATTGAGGAAAAGGCCCAATTCGGGATCAAACCGCAGCGTGCGAAAGCCAAAACGCGTATCCACCGAATCCACTACCGTGCCGGCCACCAACACCTCGGTTCGAACCACGTATTGGGCTGGACTTTCGAGCGTCCAGCGCACGGGCGCATCGAGTGTGAATGCCTGCTCCACAGTCGGTGAATGGGCTGGAATACCGCCTTCGGTCGTCATGGGCGCCCCTTTCGGGTCAAGGATGGTCGTTCGCACCATGGCTCCACCTTGTCCGTCCCTGTCGACGACGGTAGTCTTTACGCTCACGATGCCATGGGTATCCGTGATCCCGGGGGTGGTGATCTCAATGCCCCAGTGGTCGATATGGACGGGATTCAACTCGACCAGGCGGACGTTGCGATAAATCCCGGCACCCGGATACCAGCGGGACGATTGCTCCGGATTGTTAACGTGGACGGCGATCATATTGGCCTCGCCCGGCTTGATCAGGTGTGTCAGATCGAAGGCGAACGAGGTATATCCATTCGGCCAACTCCCGGCTTTCTCGCCATTGCAGTAGACGACGCTATGGCTCATGATGCCGTCGCATTCGAGCCTGAAGCACCGTCCCTTGCTCGACTCAGGAACATCTAACGTCCTGCGATACCAACCTTCGCCAACATGCGGCAGGCCGCCGGTCCGTCCGGTAATCTCGCTGACCCCTTTCTCAACATCAAGTTGACCTTCAGCAACGCGCCGATCGATATCGTTCCGCCTGTCGAACGGACCGGCAATCGCCCAGTCATGGGGAATCCGCACCGATTGCCACTCCGAATCGTCACAAGCAGGGCTCAGAGCGTCCTCGTGACGCATTCGTGTGAACTTCCAGCCATCTCGCAAGCACCTGGTTTTACGTTGCATATTCACTCGTCACGGTCGCAATCTCTTGGCAAAAACGTCGTTGCCTATTTTGTTTCGGCAGGCTTCAGCGGGTCGTCTTTCAGGTATTTCTGAATGCTGATCAGCTCGGGCTTCGTATCGGGCAGGTCGGCCTTGAGCTTTGCGAGGAACTCTTTCTTGGGTTCGACACTGCTCCTGGCCTTGCCTGCGTTGTGTTCGGCAAGCGAGGCGATGATGACTTCGATTTCCGGAAAATGGGGCTCCATGTGCCTGCCGTACTTCACCAATATGGGCCCTTCGATGTTCAACATCCCCCCTTTCGTATGGTCCGGTTCGACCGTCTGTCCGAAGCTCGCGGCAACCCAGCCGGTCGGCCCGACGCCCAGCAGACCGGCCAATGCAAACAGCGTGACGCGCTTGTTGATTTTCATGGTCGCGACCTTTTTTTGTCCTTGAAATCTTTAGATTCGCGGGATATAGACGGAAGTTAAACGTATCCCCACTGTATCATAAAAAATGTGCGCGGCAATTGAAAATATGTCTCAAGGCAATATACTTTTGTCTCAAAAACGTGGGATTTCGTTAATGCCGACATTGAAAATTCATTTTACATCTCCGGACGCCGGGACAGTCTCCGACGCGGTTCAGAACATTGACATTACGCATCTGGCGTTCTTCCACCTCTCCGCGCAGGATCTAAAAAGTTCTAAAACAACGGGGCCCGGCCTGAGAATCCTGCTGCCGCAAAACCAAAGCTACAATCTGAACTGCGAATCGCAACAAATGCTGCTTCTGCCCGGGCTGGTCTATGTGTTAAGCGGCAGCATGGAAACAACCATCGCCCCCGCCACACACGACGAGGCGGATGATCCGCATGAAGACGTGTCGTTGATCATGGTCGAAATCAGTGCGCTGATCAGTCAGGGCATACCCCTGCAGGAGTTGCTGGAGTTGCCGGCCGTCTTGGAATCCGGCATCGGCGAGCAGGTGGAGCAGATTTTACAAAGGTTGTCCAGCCACCGGGCATCTCTGCGTTTGCCGGGCAACGATGTGGATGTTCTACACCATACCCTCGGCGCACTGCTGGTGGTTCTGATCATGGAGGCGGCCGCCGACCGAAGACCTGGTTCCGGGCGAACGTCTGGAGACGACAAACTTCTGCGCCTTAAACAACTGATGGCGCGCAATCTGGCTGTCAATCTGCCGACTTCTGAGATGGCCCTGGCGCTGGGCATGTCCCGGGCCACTTTCTACCGCTGGGCAAAACCGCTCCTGGGAGATTCCCCGGCCAACTACATGCGGAACCTGCGCCTCCAGAAATGTTATGATCTACTGCGCAGCACCGCCCTCTCCATCGACCAGGTTGCCGTGCGGACCGGTTTCAGTTCCCGTTTTCACATGACGCTGGAATTCAAAAAGCGCTTTAAAACAACGCCGGGAGAAGTTCATCGGGCAGCTCCGCAGAATGCCAAGGATGACCTGGCGGCAGAGGTCGACGCCCGACTCGGGGAGCACCGTTTCAGAAAAGCCCTGTCCTTGTGTGAAAATGGCTTGCAGGGCGATGTCCCGGCCGAGTCACGGGACAGACTACGGTTCCAACAGGGGCGCTGTTTGTATGCGCTGGGTCGAATCGATGAGGCCGTGACGGTCTGGCGGTCGTTGCATGGCGGCATCTGGGGCTACGATGCCGGCCGGCAGCTTTGCAGCCATTACCTGCGCATGGAAGACTATGCACAGGCCACGCTTGTCTTCGAAAACCTGTTTAATGCAGCGTCACCGAGCCAGCACCGCGGCCTCATCGCTCTCTGGATGCACCAGGTGGCCCAGCTCATCAACAAGCGTAACACCCGCCCTCTGCCGCGGTTGCTTGAATTGCGGAGCAACCTGTTTCCGTCCGATGTCAAGAGCATGCATATCACGGCCGACGCGCTGGGCGGCCTGGGCCAGGAAAACGAAGTCGCCGAGCAATGCCCGCAGTTGCCGAACTACTGTTTTCATTCACTGCGCCGGGCCGGGCTCTTTGACCGCGCCATGGCCTTTGAAAAACACGTGGGGAAAGCGGGTGTTCTGAAACTTTTTCTTCGAGCCGGAAGATACGAGGACATACTGAAAAGCGCTGTAGACGATCCTGAAATGATGGTTGACGCACTGGTCAAACTGGGACGCGCCGAAGAAGCCATCCGCCGCTATCCCGATCACTGCCAGGAGGCCTATCTGGCTCTCCGCAGGTACGACGAATTCCTTGAGCGCTGGCCGCGGCCGCCGATACGGCATCTGACCGTGTTAAAGAACCTGGGCCGAATGGACGTAGCGCGGAATTATCCCGAGAGCAAAGATCCGACAGTAGCTCAATACCTCACAAGCATCACCGCCCCGGAGAGCATCATCGCTTCAGGACCGGGACCCGAACCGAAAATCTACTATGGGCTTCTTTCCCAAAGAGCGGTTCGCCTGCTAAATGCCGGGGAGACAGATGAAGCGCAAAGCTGCCTGGAAAAAATCCACCTGGTGCGCTCCTCTACTTTCTGGTGGTGGGATCGAGGGGCCTCTGAAGTGTTCCTGACAACCGTCGTTCGAGGACTCATCGGCCAGAGGGACAGCATGCGGGCGGATCTGGAAGCCATCCGGGACTATCATCAATACACGGACTACCAGATACTGTGGCATGATGCCAGATTCCTGCTCGGTGAAATCGATGATGACCAGTTCCGGGAGCAGCCTGCCAAAGACGGCCTGGAGAGTCACCTGGCATTGGTGAAAGCCATTGACTTTGACCTAAAAGGGAATACCCGCCAGGCCCGGCCACTCTACGAGAAATTGCTGGATCCGGAAAGCACGGGCAGTGACGTGCCTGAAAATTCCGCCCGCAAAGAATTCATTCTCTGGCGCTTAAAATCCCTGGCCTGAACCGGCCGCCCCCGTTCAATGCAGGCGTGGTTCCAGCGGGACGCCGTCCGGAAAGGGGTTCCGCCTCCAATCCGCTGGCCAGCTCTGGTTTTCCTGCACTGGGGCTACAACTACTGGGACAAGTCGCAGACCCGGCAACTGATTGATCCTTTCATGGTCTCCGGCGGTTGCAAATGGCCCAACCGGGCCTATGGTGACACCTTCCAGGTCTATCCCGGCCCGGATGGACCCATTGACTCGATCCGCTGGGAAGTTTTTGCCGAATCCCTGCAGGATTACAGCCTCCTGCATACGCTGGGAATCGACCGCGACGATCCGCGGATGGCACCCCTGAAATCATTCAAGGATTTCCCGAAGAACGAACACTGGCGAAACCAATTGAAGCGCCAGCTTCTAATGGAGGTAGCCAAATGAACACAGGAAAAAGAACCAGGAGAGCGACCCCAGCGGGGGCATTTTCTTTTCCCGCTCCGAAAAGTCTCAAACTTGATCGCTGAGCACTGATTAATGACTTACTGATTATTGAAGTTACAAGAGAGTTACCAAGCATGTCTGAACCCATACCATTTACCGAAGTAGGCATACTCAAGCGTCATCCCGAGAACCCGCTACTAACCCGTGAAGATGTCGACTACCCGTGCAGTCTGCTGTTCAATGCGGGCATCGCCAAATTCCAGGGCCGATACGTCATGGTCTTCCGCAACGATTTTGGGCCGGTCAACCGCAAGGAGTATGTCGATCGTGGATTCGAGGGCACTAACCTGGGACTGGCTTTCAGCCCGGATGGTGTCCATTGGGATGTCGAACCAAAACCATGCATCACACTTGAAAAAGCGCGCCAATTGATCGCTCCACTCATGCCGGGGAAGAACCCCGACACCGAGCTGAGGCGATTCTATGACCCACGCCTGACCGTGATTGACGGACGGCTTTATATGTGTTTTGCCGTAGACACCGCCAATGGTCTCCGTGGTGGGATCGCGGTCACTGATGACCTCGATAACTGGGAGGTACTCTCAGCGTCAGTGCCGGACAACCGGAATATGGTCCTGTTTCCCGAAAAGATAGGCGATCGCTACGTACGCCTTGAACGTCCGGTCGACACCGCTGGCGGCAACAATCTCAACGACAATTCAGCCCGCATGTGGATGAGCTATTCGCCGGACCTGCACCATTGGGGATTCAGCCAGCATATTCTTGCCAACAGTGACATCCCCTTCGCCAATTGCAAAATCGGACCGGGTGCTCCACCCATCCGGACAGCAAAGGGCTGGCTCACCACGTTCCACGCAGTCTGGCGCGACAATGAACGTGGTAGAAACGGTTGGGAGAAAACATGGCCCAAGGTTTACCAGGCTGGCCTGATGCTGCTTGACCTGGAGAGTCCTTGGAAGCTCATCGGGTTCTGCGATCAACCGTTGCTCGCGCCAACGGCGTGGTACGAAACTGGTAACGACGTGCCTGAAGGCAATTCTTTTGATGGATTCAGGGAAGACGTCATTTTCCCCGGGGGTATGTTGCTGGAAGACGATGGCGAGGTAAAGATCTACTACGGCGCCGCCGACACCGTCGAGTGTCTGGCGACCGCACATGTCGATGATTTACTAAGTCTTTGCAAACCGGTTTAATCAGTAAGCAGTATCCTAGCCTGATTAATTCATGAATTTTCGGGTGATAGTTGTATTGAGTTTTAATGCAAGCGGTTGTAAATTTTGTTAGTATTGATTGATTTCACCCGAAAATTCACCCGGAGGGCGCGCCCCTCCCACCGCATCTTCTCGCGAAACTGCATGGACGCAGTGGGCACCACAGCATCCATTTGCTTTCGGGCCTTGCAGCGCAACGCCCTCGCGAGAATATGCGGCACGATGAACGCGTGAATTAATCAGGCTAGAGAATTGCGAAATAGCCCTCCATAGGGTGGTTTCAGGTTTCAGTGTTCAGGTTTCAGCACGAAACACCTTGTCCCGACACCCGAAACCTGACACCTTGCTTGCGAAATTCGCAATTTCGCAAGACTCTAATCAGTATCCAATTAGGAGCAGTGTTGATTCGAGTGAATACCTCCTACACCGCCGTCGGCTACACATTTTCGATCAAGTACCCCATCGCGGGCATGAGTATTCCTTCAGCCACAAAGAACACGGGGATGGAATCACCGATCTGAGGATTTCGATCACTGCGGAAAAGCAGGTCATCCCGGAAAAGACCCGCATCTGCTGGAAAGTGCCCGTCATAGATATCCATTACAAGTGGAATCCCATGTCCGGTCGGCACACCGACCTGGCATTCTGGCGGGAACATCGGGACGTGATCTTCCATGGCGAATTCATGCCGCTGGAGCCGCAGAACTCGTTTCCCGCTGTATTGGCAAGAACTGATGAAAAACTCCTGGTGGGCATATTCGCCAAGACGGTTATCAGGCTCCCCGAGACCCTGCCAGCGCATATCCTGATCGTCAATGCCACGTGTATGGGGCAGGTGGTATTGCAAGCAGATGCCGATCACGGCACGTGGTCTATGAAGGTGCATAGTTGTACAGGGGAGTTGGCACGGGAATCCGAGGTAAAAATAAGCACCGGAGTGACGTGCTTGGATACTCCCCCCTCGGGCTATATTAACCTGTGTCAGATCTCGGGATGAAAACAGCTTTTAAGGAATTTACATGAGCAGTAGCACGACAACACTCCAGAAGACAGACATCGACTGGCCGGGCTTTCTATCACAGCACGATCTGCATTTCGACGAATTGCCGACCGGATGGAAGGACGCGCCGCATTTTGGCAATGCCATGCTGGGGTCCATGCTTTACGTGAAGGACGAACGCTTTGTTCTGGAGGTGTTCCGGGCGGATGTCTGTGATCACCGGGACGAAACTCACGGCTGGACGGCCTACAGCCGACCTCACTTCTGTATAGGCTATTTCACCCTCGAAACGGCTGGTGCGCCGACCGCATGCAGCCTGCGCCTGGATCTGTGGAATGCGGAGTTGAGCGGAACGCTGACGACCGATAAGGGCACGCTTTCGATCCGCCATTTCGTCCACGCGGAGGATATGGCAATCGTCACCGAGCTGACCGCATCAGGCGACGAGCGGTTGCCGGAGTGGACGTGGCATCCCTACCCCGCAGCCACAACCCGTCCCGGATACCCGAAAGATGAAGCAACGCTCAAACAGTTCGCCCAAAAGTATGGCAGCCATTACAAAGAAACGCTAAAGCCACTGACGCCCAATCCGGAAGGACGCCTGGAAACGCGCGGGAATACACAAGTCTGGGTGCAGAACCTTCTGGCCGGCGGCCAGTATGCGACGGCGTGGGCTGGCCGGGTCGAGGATGGAACCCAACGCACGGTGATCAGCATCGCCAACACGTACCCGGATGCATCAGCGGCCGCTGACCAGGCGGCGGACGCAGTTGTGGCGTCACCGTGGCTCGGGGAGCAATCGAACGACTTTGTCGCGAGCTTTGTCGGTAACTTTGTCGATACAGCGAAAAGGGCAGCTCTCCCCACTGATGCGGCAGAACCCCAGAGAAACGACAAAGTTCACGACAAAGTTCACGACAAAGGTCCTGACTCAATGACCGAGTGGGTGGAGATCCATCGCCAGTGGTGGCATGCCTATTATCCGCTGAGCTATTTGGAGCTTCCGGCCAAGGACTTGGAATCGCTCTACTGGCAGACCATCTACCGCTACGCCTGCTGCAGCAGAGCAGGCCGATACTACATCGACACCGCCGGCATCTGGTATCAGCCGTCGCCATGGCCCTATTCCACGCACGACTGGAATACGCAGTCGGCGCACTGGGGCGTGTATGCGGCCAACCGCCTGGATCAGGGGCTCGAAGTCGTCAACCGACTGCATGCCGCCCAGGACACGCTGGCAGCCAACGTCCTGCCGGAGGAGTGGCAGGAAAATTCCGCTCTATTGAAATCTGAGCACCAGTTGCCCCAAAAAGGTTTCATTTTGCTCGGAGCGGGAAAAGGAAATGTCCCCGCTGGGGCCGCCTTTCTGCACCTGGCGACGGCCGCTGACATGCGCGGGTCACGCCGCTCGGACAAACGCTACTACGACTGCCTCGGCTGCCTGCCATGGCTGCTGCACAATGCCTGGTGGCAGTATCGCTTTTCGATGGATGATGCCATGCTTCGCGAGACCATCTATCCGTTGCTTAAGCGCAGCATGAATCTCTACTTCCACACCATGTGGGAAGATGACGACGGCCGCCTGCACCTTCAACCCACCTATTCCCCGGAGACAGGGGTGGTTGATGATGCCAACTTCGATCTGGCGCTGTGCAAGTGGGGCTGCCACATCCTGCTGAAGACCTGTAAGCAACTGGGGATTGAGGATCCGCTGATTCCACGCTGGAAGGAAGCAATCGAGAAGCTGATCGACTTCCCTGTGGATGAGCGCGGGTTCATGCTCGGAAGCAAGGTGACCAGACCCCACAACCACCGGCATCTGTCGCATCTCATGATGATCTATCCGCTTTTCCTGAAGAACATCGACCAGCCGGACGCGGCTAAACTGCTGCATACATCGTACGTAGAGGCACACGATCCCACGGGAGGCGTCAGCGGCGAACCACCTAACAATGTGGCGATGGTGCAGACCCATGCCGGACCGATGGCAGCTGCCATCGGCAACGGCGACGGCGCACTTGCTGGCCTCAGGCGCATCCAGGCTGAGCTCGAACGTAATGGCCTGTGGGGCTGCGGCGGCAACCCCTGCATTGAATCAACTCTCGGACTGGCAACGATTATTCAGGACATGCTGCTTCAGAGTTGGAGCGATCCGGCCCTGGACGAACCCGGCCCGATCCGCGTGTTCCCCGCCCTTCCCTCCGAGTGGCAGAGCGAGACAATCGAGTTTCATGACCTGCGCGCCGAAGGGGCATTCCTGGTGTCCGCCCGCCGTGAGGGTGGCTACACGCAGTGGATTCGGATCAAGAGTCTTGCCGGCGAGCCATGCAGAATCAAGACCGACATGGCCGCACCCGTGTGTAAGATGAATGGCAGTGATGCAACCGTTACACAAGACGCCGCTGGTCTTCTCACACTCCATCTGGATAAGGGAGACGAGGCCGTTTTGCGCACTGAAGGCAATGAGGAGTATTGATTCATGAGTGATTACAGAAAGATTTGGGCTGAAAGCCTAACATACAAGGGCCTTATCATCGAGGATCCGGACTATCACATCTGGGGATCCTCTCCGATATGGGGGGATGACGGCAAGGTGCATGTCTTTGCCGCACGAATCCCCGTGGTCACCGGCTTCGACACATGGTGGGCAACCTCGCAAATAGCACACTACGCCGCGGATCGCCCCGAGGGCCCGTTCTCGTTGGTGAAGGTCCTTTTGAAACCGGGTCAGACACCGGTGGGTAGCTGGGACTGTGGTACGCAACACAACCCGAGTATCAAACGAATTGACGACACCTACGTCCTCTCGTATCACGCCAGTATGTCAACGGTTGACAAGCGCAACCGTCCGAGTCAATTGATCGGCATGATGACGGCTAAAAGCATCAACGGGCCTTGGACCAAGCTTGGTAAGATTCTTGATCCGCCGACACATAGGCAGGTGCCTTTGGTGCCGGAGGATTATAACGGCGGCACAGATAACCCCGCGCTGATCAAGCATCCTGACGGCCGATATCACCTCTACTACCGAATCAAATTCCCCGGGATGGAAGGGCGCAATACCTACGGCGTGGCAATGGCAGACAACCTTCAAGGTCCGTATGATTACCACCCTGCCAGAGTCGTCAACAACCCAGGCTACATCGAGGACCCTTACGTCTTTATTTTGGACGGTACGTTCTACATGCTGGTCACTGATAATGACAACGGCGGCGGGGGGCGCTGGTTGCGTTCAGCAGACGGGCTTTTCTTTGATTATGATGATGGCGTCAAGGCTTACAAACCTTTGGCAGCCTACGTGACCGCTGACGAATTTGATACCAGCACACATTACCGAAGCCCGAACTTCGAGCGTCCACAATTGCTGCTCAAAGACGGGGTGCCGACCCACCTTTACGCTCCCTGCGGCAGCAATGTGAATGGTGGCCCCGGTACTGCCTGCTACCTGTTTGAGCTGGGAGATATTTCGTGACCTCAAGGTTGATACCGAACGAGAATCAACTCACATTGCATAAGAAAGGTGATTCATGATCTGTGACAAAAAGAGAGAGCTGTACCTGCAGCGAATAGAGCAGTTCAGAAAACGGATATCCGAGATGATTGTCGGTCCGACCGTTGAGATGGAGGCCTCGTTCAGCCATTCCGTTGAGCCAACGCCATTCGACCGCCGTCTGGGGTTGACCTTCACACCTATCAAGCAGGGCGGGAAGTGGGGTGATGTATGGGAGAGCGCCTGGTTCAGGCTGAAGGGCACGGTGCCGACAGAATGGCAAGGCAGGAAGGTGGTTGCCCAGCTTGATTTCAATGGCGAGGCTTTGATCTTTGGTGAAGACGGAACCCCGTTGCAGGGGCTGGCAAATCAAACGGTCTACACGATGAATTGGAGCCGTGACACCTTTCCTCTCTTTGATTCCGCAAAGGGCGGCGAAGAAGTAGCGCTTTGGGTTGAGGCCGCAGCCAACCACACGACTGGTGTCCGCAATGTGCGCGAGGACATCCCTCGCGGCACCCCTGAGCGATACGGCACCTATGTCGGCAAGGTCAACAAGATCAGGCTGGCGGTATTCGATGATGAGCTGAAACAACTCAGCAATGATTTCTTTGTGTTATCCTATCTCTACAAGGCCCTGCCCGAAAAAAGCACACGCGCTGTCCGCATTCTGCGCGGCTTGAGCGATGCCGTGGATGCGTTTGCAGACAATCCGGACAACGCGCCCCGTTGTCGTGATATTCTGCGTCCCCTGCTTGAGCAGAAAGCCAACGCGTCTTCCATAACCGCAACTGCAGTTGGGCACGCCCACATTGATACGGGATGGTTGTGGCCGGTGCGCGAAGCCAAACGCAAGTGCGCCCGTTCCTTTTCCAACCAGATCGCACTCATAGAGCAGTATCCCGACTACGTCTTTGGGGCCTCTCAGCCTGCTCACTATGCCATGATCAAGGAGCACTATCCCAAGCTCTATGCGAAGATTAAGCAGGCGGTCAAGCATGGCTCCTGGGAACCACAGGGGGGTATGTGGGTTGAGGCCGACTGTAACCTGATCAGCGGCGAATCCATGGTGAGACAGTTCATCCATGGCAAGAACTTCTTCAATGTTCTGACCCTGTACGAAGACCGACCCAATGCTAACGACGCGTGGGATATTGACATCTTCTATGAGGAGCAGGCGATGGAGACAGCTCGCGTTGTCAGCACTTCTTCTCTTGGTGCGGGAAAGGTCCGGCAGGGCATGCGGTTCGACCTTACTGTTGGCCAGTCGACCCTCACGCAGAAGGTACACCTTGATGCAAACAGCAAGCGTCTTGATTTCAGAACAACCGTCAATTGGCGGGAACGTCACCGCATGCTGCGCGTGGCATTCCCCACAGTCATCCGTTCGGATCACGCAAACTTCGATATTCAATATGGCTATACACAACGGAATACCCACAGGAATGTGAGCTGGGATATGGCCCGTTTCGAGGTGGCTGCCCACAAGTATGCAGACCTCTCAGATAATTGTTACGGTGTGGCCCTGCTCAATGACTGCAAGTATGGCTATAAGGTCCTTGATAATGTGCTGGACCTGAATCTTCTGCGATCCCCGACAGAACCTGATCCGGATGCGGACTTTGATCATCACGAATTCACATACAGTCTCTTGCCTCATCACGGGAATCTTATTGCTTCGGATGTCCAGGAGCAGGCGATTCAGCTCAATCAACCACCAGCTGTTTTTGTTGGGCACAAAGCTGGTGCTGCCACGGTTCCTGTCACCGTCAGCGGCAAAGGCGCGAGCCTGGAAGTGCTTAAGAAGGCTGAAAAAGAAGATTGCCTCGTGATTCGGCTTGTTGAGCGTCTGGGTTGCGAAACCACGGCAACCGTAGACCTGACTGACGCCACTGCGACACTGGTGGAGACAAATCTCCTGGAATGGAAGAACCTCCAGGATCTCGGCAGTGGGCGTGTCGAGGTGGCGATGAAACCATTCGAGATCAGAACTTTTAAGATCCTGAACAGGTAAGGGGAAAATGATGAAAATGAAAAGCACAACCGCTCTTTCCGCATCCCGGATTCCCGTGATCAGCCTTCTTGCCGCCAGTGCGGGTTGCGTCAGTACCACTCAGGAAACGCGTGCCCCCGGCCCGGTGGCGGGGTCCATCGACAAGCCCAACATTGTCATCATCTTCACCGACGACCAGGGATACGCCGACCTGGGCTGTTTCGGCTCGACCAAAATCAAGACGCCCCACATCGACCGCATGGCCAAGGAGGGATGCCGGTTCACGAATTTCATGGTCGGCTCGCCGGTCTGTTCGCCGTCGCGCGCGGCCCTGCTGACCGGCTGTTACCCCAAGCGCGTAGGCATGCACAAAGGCGTGCTGTTTCCGGACAGCAAAATTGGTCTCAATCCGGATGAATACACCATTGCCGATCATCTGAAGGGACAGGGCTACGCCACCGCCTGCTTCGGCAAGTGGCACCTTGGCCATCACCAGGAAACGCTGCCGACACGGAACGGGTTCGACGAATATTACGGCATCCCGTATTCCAACGATATGAACCACCCCGATGACACAAAAAAAATGGAGGGGGGAAAACTCCTGTGGAGCAAGCCGGATCTCCTCTGGAAGGATCAGGAGTCGGCGGTGACCCAGTGGAACACACCGATGGTCGAGGGCGACGAGATCATCGAGTGCCCAACCGACCAGCGCACCGTGACACGGCGCTACACCGACAAAGCCATCGATTTCATCAAATCCAATGAAACAAGGAACAAGGAACAAGGAACGAAGAACCCATTTTTCATCTACCTGCCGCATTCCATGCCGCACGTCCCGTTGTATGTTCCGGAAGACAGCTATGACCCCGATCCCACGAACGCCTACACATGCGTGATTGAGCACATCGATGCCGAAACCGGGCGCCTGCTCGACACGCTGCGCGAACTGGGGCTGGACAAGAATACCTACGTGATTTTCACGTCCGACAATGGCCCCTGGACCTACCTGGGACATCACGCCGGTTCGGCCGGTCCGCTGCGGGGCCACAAGGCCCAGACCTACGAGGGCGGAATGCGCGTCCCCTGCGTCGTGTGGGCGCCCGGCCGCATCCCCGCGGGCACCGAGTGCGATCAACTGGCGACCACGCTGGATCTGCTGCCGACCATCGCCGCGCTGACCCATTCAGACATCCCAAAAGACCGCAAGATCGACGGGGTCGATATCTCGGGGTTGCTGGCGGATCCGACCATGCGAACCCCGCGCGAGGAATTCCTCTACTACTCCAGCAAGGGCAATCTCGATGGCATTCGCCAGGATAATTGGAAACTGCTGAAGCGGCAGAAGCATCGCCGGAAAGGAGAGCCCAAGGTCGAGGGGCCGCCCAAGTTTGACATCATGCTGTTCGATCTCCCCAACGACATCGGCGAACAGAGCAATCTGGCCGAGGAGAAACCCGAGCTTGTCAAGGCCCTCACCCAGCGCATGGAAGAGCTTGATGCCGAAGTTGAAAGGAACGGCCGCGCGCCGTGGCGGGAGAGTCGCGAGCCGTGACCAGCAATCAGTGAACAGACAACAGTCTATATCAGGCAATCAACAGCCTTAAAAAATAGAGAGAAACCGTAACTACTCAGGTGGTAGGGTCTCCAGCCCCAAAGGGCCTGGACGGAATTATATCCGCAGGCGATGGCGATATCAGTGTTTCCAACGGTACGCTGCCCGGCTTTTCTATCATTGTCGGCAGCGACGAAGCACCTGCCCGTCCCAGTCCCGCCAGGCCGGTGTCGATGGCTGATCAGGTGATGAACCCCAGATAGTGCTTGCGGTCAATGACCGAAAATTCGCTTTCGGGGTAGGCTTTGCACCATGCTGCGGGCGCCTTTGCCTTCCGGGTTGCCCAGTTCATTTCATAGGCCATCAGACGCCCGCCGGCTTCCTCCACCAGATCAATCTCCTGTTGATCGTAGGTCCGCCAGAAGTACGATTGAATGCGGCGACCGCAGTAGAGGTTGCGCTTGCTGCGTTCACTCAAAATATAGTTTTCCCAGAGCTGCCCCACATCCGCCCGCAAGTTTAGAGGGTTGAAGTTGTTGATCAGGGCATTGCGCACCCCGTTGTCGTAGAAGTAGTAGCGTCGGCTCTTGGTTATTTGCTTGCGCAGGTTGCGCGAAAAACCTGTGCGGCAGTAAATCACAAAGACCTTTTCGAGCAGATCGAGATAGCGGTCGACTGTGTTCTTGCTTAATCCCAGCGAGTTGCCCAACTCCGACACCGAAACGTCCATCATTTCTCCACCCAACACCTCCACAAAGTTTCAGTTCCATCAGTTGCCGATTCACAAATGAAAATTGATAGCCACTCCTGACCGTATATAGTACTCTTCCAATGGTCGAGATGGTCAATGGTTGACCTGCCGCGCCCGAACCAATCTGCGAGTTCCTCGAATCCCGCTCTGAACAAGGTGAAACTGACAACCGAATGACGGGCGGCCTGTCACGGCGAAGCTCGGAAGAAGGAAACGATGACAGACGGTAATTTAAGGGATCGAAACAGATTTGGGGTGAACAATGGCTCAGGGCATTGAGATAGACGAACAAATAGATAACGAGGCGCCGGTGTCAAATGATGCCATGGTGGTCTCTATCGAAGACCATCACCAGCGCCTGATTCAGGTTGAATTACTGGATGTCACAGATCGTAACAATCAATTGGTCCACACCAAAGAATGGCTGCTGCACAATAAGGATGCCGAAAGCCTTTTGTTGACTGGTAACCTTTTCGCGGTTGACTGCACGCTAACGGGAAAGGGAAAGGTATTCGTTAAACGCGCGCCCCTGCCCCATATTCGCGAGGCGGAGGCGCCGGTTATTGATCTGACCGTGACTCCGCACCACCCCTCGGGCTTCAATTATACGTTGCATCAGACCGGCCCGGAAGACCTGGAGTCGTGGGTCGCGCTCGATTTCGAAGGCGGCAGTATCGGAATGACAACCGCACTACACCGCTGGCAGCAATCCCTGCGGCCACAGACCGAACAGCACCGGGTGCCGAAGTTCGTCAGCAATTCCTGGGGTGACCGCAATCGCGATGAGCGCATTCAGGAAGCGTTTATGCTTGCGGAGATCGATCGGGCGGCCAAACTGGGTGTCGACGTTGTGCAGATTGACGACGGCTGGCAGAAGGGACGCTCGGCCAACTCGGCCGAGGCCAAGGAAAAGGGCGGTGTCTGGTCAGGATTCTGGGTTGCCGACCCCGACTTTTGGACGCCTGATCCGGAGCGTTTCCCCAACGGCTTGGAACCACTGCTCAAGCGCGCGTCCGGACACGGTATCGAAATCGGGCTCTGGTACGCGCCCGACTCCCACGAGGAGTTCCGGAACTGGGAGAAAGACGCGGCCCAGATCGTGACACTGCATCAGACATACGGTATCCACCACTTCAAACTCGACAGTATCACGGCGGAAACGTTCACGGCGCGACGCAACCTGGCGGCCATGTTCAAGGCCATTCTCGGCAAATCCGACGGCAAGGTCATCTGCGACCTCGATGTCACGGCCGGCAAGCGCCCAGGCTATTTTGGCGAACTGACCACGGGCCCGTTGTTCGTGGAGAACCGCTATACCGACTGGCACAGCTACTGGCCCCATTTCACTCTGCGCAATCTCTGGCAACTGAGCCAGTGGATCGACCCGCGCCGACTGCGCATGGAGTTCCTCAACAACGCCCGCAACGATCATAAGTATGAGGATGACCCCCTGGCGCCATCCCTCTATCCGCCCGCGACCCTGTTCGCCTCGGTGATGTTTGCCAACCCGTTAGGCTGGTTCGAGAATACGGGGCTGACGGATGATTACGTCGCCGAAGTCGCGCCGCTGGTGGCGTGCTGGAAAAAGCACAGAGAACAGATCTTTGCCGGCGACATCATCCCCATTGGCGACGCGCCCGACGGCGTGGCCTGGACAGGCTTCCTCTCCTCTGGCGAAGAAAACAATGATAGCTACGCGGTCTTGTTCAACGAGAGGAACCCGGTGCGAAGCCATCGCTTCACCCTTCCCCGTTCCTTCACGGAAGTGGAGATCCTGAGCGGATCCGGGGAAGCAAACATGGATGGCGGTGGACTGATCACGTCGATCCCAAACCCGTTCGGATACTTGTTCGTGCGACTGGGTGGCGCGTAAGGGTGGAGTTCTATTGCCGCGTTCTGATCACAAAAAACCTGACGTATCCGATTCCCGCGAGTTATGGGATCACAGTGTCCCCATGACACTCACACCCGGTCCTGCCCCGTGAGTGTCTCCTCGATGAGATCCGCGTACTCCGCGACGCGCGTCACCGCGTCGTCCAAGCGCCTGGCGTCAAGCTCCGCCACCGGCAGCCAATAACGCACAGTGAGCCGCACGCCTCCCTCAACATCTTCCGTTTCCAATTCCCCGATGGGGGCCGGCGGCACGTTTCGCAGAATATTTTCCATCGACAAGCCGGGAATCACACCGCATTCTGTGTAAATCATCAGTTGATCTTCATCCGCGCCCACCGCGGCGCCAGGGGCCACCAGCACCTGCTGTTCACGGTCTCTCACATACACATCCGTGTGGACATATCCTCCCTCATCCCACTCGACGTACTTGGCCCGGATTCCCAACGCCTTTTTGACCAGACCAGTCAATCCGTCTTGATCAAGCGTCAGTGTCTCGGCAGTGTTTTCTGGTTCGGCGTCAGGCGTTATTTCCGCCAGAGTCTCCTCGACCGCCGCCTCGGCCGATTCCGCCGCCCCGGACGGCTCCGTCGGCACTTCCAAGCCCAACGCTTTCGCCCATTCTTCCGCCACGGACCCATGATCCAGACCCGTGATGGACGCCAACGCGGCGGCCGCGTCGCCGATAAGATTGTGCTCGCTAAACATGACCGACACCAATAACGGCGCCGCGGCTTCAGCTTTGGCCTTACCCAAAATGGTGACCGCCGCCCAACGTTGATTCAACGGCAGGGACGTATCCGCCACCATGGCCATCAATGGCTCAACCGGACAATCAGCCAAAGCCATCAACTGGAGACGGGCTTCCCGCCGCCGATGAAAATCACCCAAGGCCGTCAACCATTCCTGAACGTGTCGCTTTGACGGAGCCATACCGAAATCCTTTTAAACAACCCAAAAATCATGCGGAAACCCGCGAAACTCCGGATTCCTTGTCCCGGCCTTCAAGCCGACATCCAGGCGGTCACGATCCATGATGAGCCCCCGAAACCGGCTCACATATCAAACGCCCGGGGACGGTCCAGGACTTCCCGAACCAACACCGCCCGGCGCAGATCCCGTTTCCCCTTGATCTTGAGCCGCAACGGGCGTTCATTGTGACGCTGGATCATGCCGCCGCCGCTCTCTTCAGGGAAAGCCGCGTCAATCGCGTCCGCGGCGACCTGCAAATGGGTCGTCATTTCCGAGTCCGTCAACTGGCCAGGCATGATCGGCGGCGCATCCACTTCCGGCATATCCGTAAAGACACTTTTTGTCTCCTGGGCGACCGTGGATCTAACGGCTGGCGGCGGGGGCGGCGGGGCTTTTGGCGCTTCCACCGCCTGCCGCACATCACTCAACAGTTGCTGAAGGGTCGTCGCCCGGGGTTTGTTTGTCCCCGGATGTGACACGTGAGCGGACATGGCGGCTTGACGGCGCGTCCCGGGCTTGATCACGGGCCGCGGGTGGGCCGTGGATCGTGACACCGGCGGCTTGGGCGGAATAAAGGATTGAGGAGGGGCGGCCGGTTTATTCCCGGCCGTCCAGTCCGACCACTCACTGTCGTCACCGCTGTTGTTCCAATCTTCATCCGACTGGCGGCCCTCATTGGCGGCTTTGATCAACCGCACAACGATATTGATCACCACGATCACAACAAAAAGTATCGGGAGTCCCCGCATCGCGGACCATCCTTTTGGTTTCACCATCCCAACCACCGTCCGCGGTCAACCCGCGGACGGCGCGATTGGAAAACGGGTGAGTTTATTCGCCGTCAGTCGTGATATTCGAGCGCATCTCAGTATCCGCTTTGATATTTTCCAAGCGGTAATAGTCAAGCACCCCAATATTTCCGTCACGCAAGGCCGCGGCCATAGCCAGGGGAACTTCGGCCTGGGCTTCCACGACTTTCGCCTGCATTTCCTGGACCCGGGCTCTCATTTCCTGTTCAACCGCGACCGCCGCCGCCCGCCGGACTTCAGCTTTCGCCTGAGCGACCCGTTTGTCGGCTTCGGCCTGGTCGGCCTGTAAGCGCGCCCCGATGTTGTCGCCCACATCCACATCGGCGATATCAATCGAAAGGATTTCAAACGCGGTGCCGCTGTCCAGCCCTTTATCCAGCACGCGTTTCGAGATCAAATCCGGATTTTCCAGAACCGCTTTATAGGAATCCGAGGACCCGATTGTGGTGACGATCCCCTCGCCTACACGGGCGATAATCGTTTCTTCTTTCGCACCCCCGACCAAGCGTTCCAGATTCGCCCGCACCGTGACCCGGGCCTTGGCTTTCACTTGGATACCATCTTTGGCCACGGCGTCCACGGTGGTCCGCCCTTTCGTGGGATCCGGACAGTCAATCACTTTCGGATTCACACTGGTGCGGACAGCTTCAAACACGTTACGACCAGCCAAGTCAATGGCGGCGGCCCGCTCAAAGGTCAAATTGATGCCGGCTTTATCCGCCGCGATCAAGGCGTTGACCACATTCAAGACATCCCCGCCAGCGAGGAAGTGGGCTTCCAACGCGTCGGTGTCCATTTCGCTCAGTCCCGCTTTCCGCAGGCGGATCAAGGCTTCCACAATCAAATTGGGAGCGACCTTACGCAGACGCATGCCCACCAGGTTCAAAATACTCACATGCGCTTTCGAGGCCAAAGCCCGCACCCACACATTTAAAAAGTAGAAAAAGATCCCCAAAAAGCCTAATAAAACAAGGGCGAGAAAAATAAAAACGAAGGGCATAATCTGTTTCATGAGTCTATCCTTTTTTTCCTGAATTGTACCTGCGGGAAATTAACGATCCGGCCGGTCGCCGGCCCTGGATAAATCAGTCGTTTGAATCCGGTTCCGCGGCCGTCGCGGCCACGACCACCCGGTTCCCTTCAACCATGATCACGTCAATGGGCGTGTTCGCCTCCACCAATTCGCCACGGGTGACCACATCCACCCGTTTACTGTCAAAAACCGCGATGCCACCGGGGTGCAAATCCGTCCGCGCCACGCCCCGCTGGCCCGCTAAAGACGCTTTGGTATGATCAAATCCTTCCCATTCCTTGCCATCCGCGGCTAAAAACACGCGTTTGCCAATGGGCGATGATGGGAAAAACTTCACCCAGAGCCACAGAGCGATCAGCCCGAAAATCAACGAGCCAATCAACAGGCAGGCCCCGAGCGTGGGATCTTTAATAAAGGCGGCGGTGATAGACACGATCAGCATCAACCCGCCCATCGCGCCAATGATACCGCCAGGCAGGAAGATCTCACATAAGATCAAGAGAATACCGCCGATGGCGAAAACAATAATCATTCCAATTTCCATACCGTGAATTTAAGCGCCGGAAAGAAAGAAGCAAATCAAATAAGAAACAATTCACCGGCAGGCGCTTGTTTTTTCGCGTTTTTCGTCCTCACAGACCCGTGAAGACATGAACATCCCGCCAGGTTAAGTGTCTCATCCACGGTATTGTGAAAAAGCTTGTCCGCCTCTATCACCAGAAAAAAGGAGTTGTTCAATGAATATCACAGTGGACGAAAAGAACGCGACGTGGATTTCGGTTTTCATGCGGGTGGCGATCATCATTTTCCTCGGGTTTTCCGGCCTGCGGAAAGTGACGGGCGGGGTCGGGGTATCTGTCGAGCGCATGCGGCAGCTCTTCGCCGACACCGGCACACCCGCGTGGCTGGTGACTGGCCAGGCGTGGATCGTGCCGTATTTGGAAGTGGCGATCGCCATCTGGCTGCTGACGGGCTATAAATTGCGGGGCGCCTTTATCACCTCCGCGCTGCTCATCCTCAACTTTTGCGGAGCCATGAAAATTCTCGGTAACGGCGATGTTGTCGCCAACAACAGCTTGTTTGTTCTGCTTTGCTGCGTCGGTCTTTTCTTTTGCCACCGGGACCGCTGGTCCATTGATGGACTTATCGCCCGGAAGCAATCGTAAAAAAACTCACGCTGTCACGCTGTCACGATGTCACGCTAAAATGACGGTTCTGACAGGCTTGCGGGGATCCTTTGAAACAAGAACAAGAGGATTGGACACACGACTCAAAATACGACACTTTCGAGCACAAAAAAGACCGCTTGGAGCGAATCCAAGCGGTCTTTTAAAGCGTTAATGGTACCTGAGGGGGGACTCGAACCCCCACGCCCTTGCGGGCACTGCGACCTGAACGCAGCGCGTCTGCCAATTCCGCCACCCAGGCATTGGGTTAAAACCGGGGGTTAATATATCCGGTGTTTAAACGCTATCAAGACAGAAAAATCAGTTTGCCCGTTTTTTAATCGACGGTCGCCAATTCGGGGTCGACATCCGTCATGGCGGGTTCACTAGGGGGTGATGTGTCACTCACCTGGAAACTGCGTATTTTCAGATTCACCTTGGGGGGTGCGCTCAGCCCGAGTTTCTCTTCCATTTCAGTGATCACCCGTTCTTGAATGGCGTCCCGGAGCGGCGGCAGGCCCGTCCTGGCGGCTACACTAATCTCCAAGGTGAGCGTCACTTTCTTTCCTCGGGTGACTAATTTAAAGGCGCGCAGGTGAACCGCGTCAAACTCGCCCAGCAAGCGGGCGACGAACTCCCGCACCGCGCTGGTGGTGATGAACAATTCTCCCATGCCGCCTCCCACGGCGATGCCGACGGTGCCACGCTTCCGCAGCGCCACCCGTTTAATCAGCACCAGGAGAAGAAACAAAACAAGAAACAGAGCGATACCGGCGAAGAACCCATCTTGGAAATCTTCACCCACACCCAACCATTCAGGCATCTTCCACGTCCGGGCGATTTTGTCGTAACAAGTCATGATAACACCCCTGCGGTTTATAATCACTCAGCCATACGAAAACGGTGTGATGATCTGACGTGTGAAAGTGACATCACTCTCCCGGCGCGCTCATTCCGCCGCGGATCTTTCCTCAACGTCTTCTTCAACTTCCTGTAGATCCTGAACAGTCACGCGCACGCCGGTGACATGCTTGCCGGTCAATTCCTCGACCTTCTGGCGAATGGTTTCCTGAACCAGGCTGGCGACTTCAGGCACCTTCACCCCGAACCGTAAAACAAGATTGACACCAATATGAACAGCGTCACCATCCAATGTCACCACAACACTGCGGTCCTGACTTTTCCGGCCAATCATTTCGGCCAGACCGCTGACAATGCTGCCGGTGTGAAAACGCACGACACCATCAATTTCCAACACGTACTTCCGTGTCACGGACGCGATGACATTCTCGGAAATGCGAATGGAATCAATCTCGCCATCCCCCGTATCCTTTTCGGCGGGAACCGCGTCAATGATGGGTGTGGCCTGTTTGTCGCCAAGCGGATTCTGTTTAGCCATAATCAATCTCCTGAGTAATCGTGTGTCAATCTCTTTTTCCGTCACGCGGGGCATCCGGCCGACCGTCGGAAAACCCCGACCGGGCGCCCGCGTCAAACTGTGTCAGCTCAACCATCTCCCCGGCCCATTTCAAAAAGTTGCCCCAGATACCCCGTATGGTAATCGCCACGGATGATTTCCTCCCGGGTGAAGAGATCGCCGGCGAACTCGATGGTGGTGTCCACTCCCTCCACCAAATACTCCCTGAGCGCCCGGCGCAACCGCCAGATGGCCTCATTCCGGTCCCGTCCATGGACAATTAATTTGCCCACCATGCTGTCATAGAACGGGGGAATCACATACCCGTTGTAGACATGTGAATCCACACGCACACCCGGACCTCCGGGGGCGCAGTAAAAGGTGACTTTTCCGGGAGACGGAGCGAAATTACGGGCGGGATTCTCCGCGTTGACGCGGACTTCGATGGCGTGCCCAGTCAGTTTGACATCCTCTTGCGTGTAACCCAGTTTCTCGCCGTTGGCGATCCGGATCTGCTCTTTAATAATATCAATGCCCGTCACCATTTCCGTGACCGGATGCTCCACCTGAACCCGAGTGTTCATCTCCATGAAGTAAAACTCCCCTTCCTGGGAGACGAGGAATTCGATCGTGCCGGCATTCGAATAATTGGCGGCCCGCGCGGCCCGGACGGCGGCATCGCCCATCGCCTCCCGCATCTCAGCGGTCAGACAGGGCGACGGCGCTTCCTCCACCAACTTCTGATGATTCCGCTGCAGACTGCAGTCCCGCTCACCCAGATGCACGACATTGCCATGCTCATCGGCGAGAATCTGGAATTCAATATGCCGCGGATTTTCGATGAATTTCTCCATATAAATGTCGCCATTGCCAAACGCCCGTTCCGCCTCACTGCGGGCGGCGTGGAAGTTCTGAATCAGGCTGGCGTCATTGCGGACCACGCGCATCCCCTTGCCGCCGCCACCGGCGGAGGCTTTCAAAATAACCGGGTAGCCCATGGCTTTGGCTTGTTTGAGCAAATCAGCCTCGTCCTTGATGACTTCCTCACTGCCGGGGGTCACCGGGACCTTGGCCGCGATCATGGTTTTGCGGGCGTTAGCCTTGTCGCCCAACGACCGGATCGCGTCAGGACTTGGCCCGACAAATTTAATCCCGCAGTCACCGCAGACTTCCGCGAAGTGCGCGTTTTCCGCCAGAAAACCGTATCCGGGATGAATGGCGTCAACATTGGAAATCTCCGCCGCCGCGATAATCCGGTCGATCTTCAAATAACTCTCGGAACTGGCCGCCGGACCAATGCAGATGGCCTCATCGGCGATTTGAGCGGCGAGAGTGTCGTGGTCGGCCTGCGAATAGGCGACCACGCTGTGTATTCCCATTTCCCGGCACGCCCGCACGATGCGCAAGGCGATTTCCCCCCGGTTAGCGATAAGTAATCGTTTAATCATAAAAAAGGCAGTCCCGATGATTGGCCCCTTGGAGAGGCGTTCCGGATTCTCACCCGGCCCGGAGACATGCTGTTCCGGCCCGGACGGCGGCTGTCAGCCAAGCTCGATCAATGGTTGACCAAATTCAACCGGGGTGGCGTTTTCAACCAGAATTCTCTTCACCGTCCCGGATGTCTCCGCCTTGATTTCGTTCATCACTTTCATCGCTTCGACAATACAGACCACGGTCTCAGGGGTGACCGTGTCGCCGACCTTCACAAACGCGGGGGCGTCTGGAGCGGACGCGGCGTAAAACGTGCCGACAATCGGCGAATCGATGGTTTCACCCATGGGGGCTTCCGCCGCAGACGCGGCGGGGGGTTCCGCCGCCGCGGGAGGCGCGGACATGGGGGGGGCGTAGCCGGCGGCGGGGGCGGTCACAGTCACATTCTGCGTGGGATGCGACCGTTTGATGGCCATTTTCAAGTCGTCACTTTCCAGTTTAAACTCGGTGAGTTTAAATTCCTGCATGACGGCGGCGATACGTTTGATTTCTTCTGAATTCATCTGTTGGTTCCTGAATTGGGTGGTGGCTGTCATGTCCCGGCATGACACACGCCGGGGGAAATCCACCAAGCTATTCCGTTGCGAAAGTGTTCGATATCACATTGTCTGTCAAACCGTTCCACACGACCGTTCGACCAGCGCGCGGAGAGCGTATTCGTACCCCGACACGCCTAAACCGGCAATCATGCCGACACAGGCGGGGGCGGTGACCAAGCGGCGACGGATGTCCTCGCGGCTGACCATGTGACTGACATGCACCTCGACCGCCGGCACGGCGGCGGCCTTCAAGGCGTCATGAATGGCCAGACTGGTATGGCTGAAGGCGGCGGGATTTATCACAATCCCATCATAATCCCCGCGGGCGTCGCAGATCACATCCACCAGTTCCCCTTCATGGTTGCTCTGCACACAATTCACCTCCACCCCGAGCTCATCACCAAGCTCCTCCAGGCGGTCAACCAATTGGGCATACGTCGTGGACCCGTAAATGTCTGGCTCCCGTTTGCCCAGCATCCGCATATTCGGTCCATTTAGAACCAATATCTTCATATCAAGGTCCCTGAAAAGGTGCTTGCTTCCAGCAGTCGGCAAATACTATACCCTTTGATTTGGCAAAGGCAACAGAGAATTTTATTCGGCTCGGAAGAACGTGGCCCCCCTCCCCCCGGAGACACGTGTGATTCTCAAGAAAAGACACACCCGGCGCAGGGCACGCGCCAACCGGGAACGGCGGCCATGACCGCGAACCGACGGAACCCCCGCGGCGGCGATTCAGACGGCGCTAAGAACCGGGACGGGGAATCGGTATCAGGCGCCGGAGCCGAGAAACAGGCCGAGACACAGTAACGCGAACCCCGCGGCCTCGATCAAAAAGGGTTTGCCGGCCACATCCCAGTACAGAAGCAGGAAAATCAATTGCAACGGGGCGATAATCAGACAGCCCAAGCCCCATAACATGTTTTCCTTGAAAGCCTCCATCATAAACAGGAAGAAGCCCAGGGAAGTGACCATCACGCCGATGAAAAATAGGATGGCACTCATAATCCGCACCCTTTCATATAGCGGCCCGCCTCCGGAAAGCGACCCCGCCCGCTTCACGGAAAACGGCCCTGTTGAACCAATAATAATAGAGCGCGGAATCAGAAACTTTCAAGTCCCGGGAGCGTGAAAAAAACGCGGACGGCGCACCGTCGGCGGGTGTCCAAGGATGTCCCGCGGGGATGACCGAGATGATGAAGATGACCGAGGTGACTTCGTGGTTTATGGCCGCCGGCGGCGGAAAGCGTCAGCCGGAGTCATCTCCGTCGCCTTCGTCATCTCCGTCACGGGGGTTCAAAGCGCCGGGGTTCCCGGCGATTGGCGGAAGCTCAATCACCCTCAAGCGCCATCAAGGCGCGCAGTCCCGCCATAGTCTGACTACGGCGGATCGGCTGGGGGACTGTTTCGGACAGTTCCTACTGTTTAACATATTGCCGCCAAAGGGTTTGACAAGTGGGTTCGGCGGCGGCGGTGTTTTCTTTCGTTTTTTCTTGTTCGGCATGGGGAATCTTTTTTTTTAATATATTTGCATATAACGGGTTATGGGTTCGGCGGCGGAACGGGGTTTTTGGCGTTTCCGGGGCGCCGCCGACCGGCTGACATATCACAGGCAGTAAAGCAGCCTGGCTTTTGGCCGGGCGACCACACCGATACTCTCGACCTCCTTGAGGCAGCTTTTGCAGATGCGGTAGGCGACGACAGCGTCCTCGTCCTCGGCAGCGGTGTCGATGAGCCGACACCAGAGCTGGTCGAAGACTTCCGGCGGCAAATCGCATTCGAAGACACTTTTCTCGACCCGGACACCGTAATCCTCGCAGATTTTGGCGACTTTGCGCAGACGGCGCGGGTCGGTGACATCGTAGGCGACCAAATAGAGCATATCGCGGACCTCGCAGGTTCCGGGTTCGGGGTTGAATTCAGTCACACCGGGGACATATAGATCCCATTCGTTTATTTCGGCCAGGTCGGACATCGTTATTTTTCCACGCCCCGCGGGCGCGCAGTTGATTGACGACGGTGACTCAGATGACAAAGGTGACTTCGCTTTCCGCCGCCGTCGGCAGGCATGCCCTACGTCAGCGCCGTCATCTTCGTCATCTCCGTCAGGGCATCTGAAACAGAGGTTCCGGCTCCAGGGTTTCCATAGCCCGCAGCAACGCGTTCACCTGAGCCCGGATAATGCCGCGGAAGTCGGTATGCGCCTCACCCTTGGCGGGCGAAAAACGCCGCAACATAGTTCGCTCGTATTCGGTGAAAAAGATCTTACGGGCATCCTTTTTCATGTAGACTCCGCCGTCCTCGGCGTTGGGTTCGAAGTGCTCGGCTTTGAGAATGCCGTGGTTGACGATGTTAAGCACCAGCAGGTCGCACAGTGCCGGGCTCGACCGGCCATGGCTGATTCCATGCAGAAACCCGAGACACGGATCGAGTCCGGCGGCGCGGACGGCCGCGTCGATTTCGCCGAGGACGATGATGTAGGTCCACGACAGGATCGCATTGGCTTCATCACGGGGCGGTCGGCGATTGCGCCCGTTAAAGGGCAGTTCCGCCGGGAAAAAAATCCCAAGCCGCCGGAAGTAGATGGCGGCGGCGACGCCCTCGTAGCCGCGCAGTGTGTCCAGGTCGGACGCGTTCTCAGCGCGGCTCAAAGTCGCCTGAAGATCGTCGCCGACGGCGACCTGATCCTCCTCCTGCGACAATCCACGGTTGGCAGCGAGGCGCTGGAGCACCCGGCGGCCATTGCGGATTTTAGCGCCGACACAGCATTTCGCCACTTTGAGCGCAAAGGTTTCATCGCGAGCCAGGTCGTACTGCCGGAGTCGGCGCAGCGCGTGGCCGTTGGTGTCGGGCACAAAATTGCCCACCCAGCGGCCGCGGCTGGTGACAAACGCCACCGGCACACCTTCCCGGGCGCAGGCCTGAAGCATTGGCACGGTGATCGCCGGCCGCCCGGCCACCACCACCCGGTCGAGATCGAACAGCGGCACCTTCATGGTGTCGATGTCGCCGGTTTCCTCATTCAGTTTCGACACCTGGAAGGTGCGCCCGGCCAGTTTCGCCTCGGTGTCGATGCCGTTCAGATAGAGTGTGGCCATGTTTTTTTCTCCCGTATTGGTCGCCTCACGCAGAAAAGATAGCCCGCGCCGACGGCGCGGCCAGCGGCGGGATATCCGGAGACATCCCTGCGGGAATGACGGCGGTGACGAAGATGACGGGGGTGACTTAGTTTTTTCCTTCCTGCCGCTGGCGGCCGGTTCGGGTCATCTCCGTCACCGCCGTCATCTCCGTCACTCTTTTTCAAACCGCCGGGTTCCCCGGCATTTCGGGAAACCGGGGCAGCCCCAGAACGGTTCGGAGCTGCCGCTGTCGTTGCGGGGGAAGCGTTTGCGCATGGGCCGAGCGCAGTCGGGACACGGCGGGGCGTCCGGAACCGGCGCGGCGGCCGCGTCCCGGACTTCGGTTCGGCAGGCGTGCATGCGCTCCTTAAAGCCGCCCTTGTCGAGGAATTCATCCCCGAGCCGTTCAAGTTGCCGGTCCAGCAGATACATGGTCCGCTGGATGATGACCAGCATGGCGCGGGCGGTGTCGATGGCGCCGCGATTGTCAAACCAGGGAGCGAACAAGGGTTTCACCTGTTCGTTGTAGTACTTCCAGTAGTCATACAGGGTATCCCCGGTGTGAGTGGAACGCCGGAAGCATGATCTCGCCCAGCCGCCGCCGATCCGTCTGATCGGCGCTCCAGGGCAGTTCGCCGTGTTCCGCCAGGTAGATTTCGAAATCGCCCAGCAGCTCGGCGAGGCTGGCGCGGGCGACATCGGTGAGTTTAATCTCCGTCTCGCGGGAGGTGGATGCCCGCTCGCTGCCCTCGATGATGTTCTGGCGGCCCGAACGCGCCGCCCCGACCATCTGTCCGCTGGTCTTGCCCAGCGGGTCGTCCGTGTAGGGCACAAACCGTTTGCAGAAGCGGATTGTCTCCAGATGCGTCAGCGTGGCGAAGGTGAAGCTATGCAGCCGCCGGTAGCCGCCGCGTTTTTCAAAAAGAGGGGTGGGCATGGGATGTCTCCTTTTTCAAAGCGCGCCGGGGCGCGCGGTTGATTGACGAAGGTGACGGAGATGACCGAGATGACTTAGGATTTTATGGCCGCCGGCGGCGGAAAGCGCCAGCCCGAGTCACCGCCGTCATCGCCGTCATCTTTGTCATCGCCGTCAGGCTCAGCCGGGCTGGTTCCGCAGAGAGCGATGAGGACTTCTTCCATGACTTTCCTTTCCGGGGGTTTCCGTTCACTGAAGCGTATCCATCATCTAATAAACAGCGCCATTGAGACGTGTCAAGACACGGCGTATTTTTTTAACTTGCGGGGACACGCTCAGGGGTTACATTACACGCCTGTTTTTACCTTCAAACAACCCATAATACACAGGAGGTCACATTATGGCTGTCAAACGACGCAAATTCAAAACAGAAGTCCAGCAATTACTCAATCTGGTCATTCATTCGCTTTACACTCACCCGGAAATTTTTCTGCGCGAATTAATCTCCAACGCGTCCGACGCGGTGGACCGGGCCCGGTTTGAGGCGTTGTCCGATAAGACCATTCTCGGGGATGACGCCGACTGGAAAGTTAGAATCATTCCAAACAAAGCCGCGAAAACTCTGACAATCTCTGACAACGGGATCGGCATGTCTGTGGACGAGCTGGAGAAAAATATCGGCACGATCGCCAATTCCGGCACCCGGCATTTTATGGAACAATTGAAGGACGCGAAGGAATCCAGCGCCCCGGAACTGATTGGCCAGTTCGGGGTGGGTTTCTACTCCGCCTTCATGGTCGCCGACAAAGTGACGCTGATCACCCGGCGGGCCGGTTCCGACACGGCGCTGAAATGGGTGTCCGACGGGGCGGGCAGCTACACCATTGAAGAAGTGGAAAAAGCGTCCCGCGGAACCGACATCATTCTCCACCTGAAAGAAGGCATGGAGGAATATCTTGATGAGTGGCGGCTGCGGAAAATCATCAAAACGTATTCCGACTTTGTCGAGCATCCTGTCGTGATGGACATCACCCGCACGCGTAAAAAGGATGACAGCGATGAGGAGGAGACGACCGTCACGGAAGAGACGCTGAACTCGCGGAAGGCCATCTGGACCCGCCCCAAAAGCGAGGTGACCGACGAGGAATACAACGAGTTTTACAAGCATATTTCCCATGACTTCCAAGATCCGGCGGCTTGGATGCACTGGAATGTCGAAGGAACCACCGAGTTCCGGGGACTGATCTATCTGCCGGCGAAAGCCCCCTACGACCTGTTCACGCCGGACGCGTCCAAGCGCGGCGTGCAATTATATGTCCGCCGAGTGTTTATCACCGACAAATGTGACGCGTTAGTCCCGAGCTGGCTGCGCTTTCTCCGAGGCGTGGTGGACTCCTCCGACCTGCCCTTGAATGTGTCCCGCGAGACGCTTCAGGAGGAACGCGTGATCCGCGTCATCCAGAAGAATGTGGTCAAGAAAGTCCTTGACACCCTGAGTGACATGCTGACGAATGACCGTGAAAAATACACGCGGTTCTGGAAAGAATTCGGCAAGGTTCTCAAAGAAGGCATCCATTTGGACCTGGCTAACCGGGAGAAGCTGGAAGAACTGGCCCTGTTTGAATCGTCCAAAACAGCGGCGGGGGACCACAGCACGTTGAAAGAATATGTGGACCGCATGCCCGAAAGCCAGAAAGAAATCTATTACATCACGGGAGAAAGCCGCGCCGCGGTGGAAAAATCTCCCTTGCTGGAGCAGTTCACCGCCCGGGATATTGAGGTGCTGTTCTTGACTGATCCCATCGATGAATGGGTGACCCAGAGCATGAACGCCTACGCTGACAAACCGCTGAAATCCATCGCCAAGGGCGATATTGAACTGGATGACAGCGAGGATGTCAAGAAGGAAAAGGAAGAGACCGACAAACAGTTCGCTGAACTGGTCGCTTTCTTGAAGGAGGAACTGAAGGACAAGGTGAAAGATATCCGCATGTCCAACCGGCTGACCGACAGCGCCTGCTGCCTGGTTTCAGACGAGTATGACATGGGTGTGCACATGGAAAAAATCATGCGGGCCATGCACGGGGATGAGACCATGCCCGGGGCCAAGCGCATTCTCGAGTTGAATCCCGGCCATTCCCTCGTCACCGCCCTCAACGGCATGGTGAAGAACACGGCCAAGCATGTCACCCTCAAAAAATACGCCGGATTACTGGTGGATCAGGCCAAACTCACCGCGGGCATGGAACTGGATAATCCCGTCGACTTCGCCCGTGACATCAGCGCCATCATGGCCGAGTCTCTGACGAAATGACCTCGCCGCCGCGGAATCCGCGGCCGCCTGTCGAGGCATGAGAAAACCGGTCCGCGGTCGCCGCGGGCCGGTTTTTTTGTCCCGCTCCGCTGTTCCCGCTTCACGCGGCGTGAAAAATCCACCCCTTTGGCGACGTGATCTCGTTGCCAGTCAACGAGAAACGTGGCTAAGCCCCGCGTGTGCGGCGTTGCCGCGGCGCGGCTTACGCCGTTTGTCCGCCGTTCCGGCGGCGAACCTCACGGCTTTTGCCTGACTCGTTGGACTAGGGGTCGAGAAACTTCCGGGCGGGCGAGCGGGGGTCATACTGAACCGCCAGGCGCAGAAACTTTTCCCCGAATTCCGGTTTTCCGTACCAGTCACAGAGCAGTCCCGCCAGCAGACACTCGCCGGCGGCGTCCCGGCGGCCTTGAACCGGAGCGAGGGTGCCGGCCTTCATGAACACATTCCACGACGGGATGCCATCCAGATCAAGGCGTTTGGCGATATAATACTGGAAAAACGCCACATATTGTTCCAGAGAGACGGTGTCCCAAGGAATGACCGCGCGTTTCTCCGTCCGGTGTGAAACAAACAGGAATCCCCGCTCATTCGCGCCGACAACGGCCCCCGGCCCGGTGCGGCCGTTTTTCAGGAGCAGCCCCCCGGCATCTGTCTCATAGGGAATAAACCGCATCAAAAGAATGAGATGGCTCCGGGCGGAAGCCACATACGTCACCCGTTCAGCCTCCAATGCGCGGAGACTGGCCGGTTGGCTGAACACGTGGCGCCGCACCTGGCTCTTTAACGAATGGAAATCCAAATCCGCGGGGCGGGGACGTGTCCGCGTGTCCACCACGGAGGCGGCCACGGGCTGATCAGAGCCGGGGACCGGATCATCATTCGGGACCGGGGGAGGCGCGACACCGCTGTCGACCGGCGGCGGGGTGTCCGACACAGGCGCGTCCATCATGTCTTCCAGCCAGCCAGATTCCGAGGCGTCCGTGTAGGTGGGCAACGAGGCTCTGTCCATCGTCCGCTCCGCGTTTCCGGAGCGGGTGGCGGTCATGATGTTCTGGACGACGGGCTCCACATGGTTCACATACCAGGGTGACCGCTGTTTAATGCCGATGAAAATCACCACAATGAAGACACCAAGGAGCAAGAGAAACGCTTGTTCAATCCGCCGCCGCCGCGCCTGTTGAATCCGTTTCCGCTCATCAACGGCGGCCAGACGCTGCTTGACAGCGGTTTTACTCACCTTTAACTGATTGCCGGGGGTTGTCTTCTCGTTCATATGAGGAACAGTTCTATTCGCGGCGTCACCCCGCCGCGACGTTGATATATGTGATGTTAACCAAAACAGCGGGAAACATACCGTCAAAGGCGCTGAATTCAACTATTCCCGCCTTGTTCCGGAGCGTTTTCACGGCATATTTATGACCTTGAAAGCTGAAAGCTGAAACCTGAAAGCTGAAACCTGAAAGCTGAAACCTTGACAAAAAAAATCACGCTGTCGGCCTTGATTGGCGGTTCATTGTTGGCTCTGTGCTTCATCACCTATCCGCTGGCGTTATGTATCCCCACCCGGGTCGGCGTGGATCTCCGCTATGATCTGGTCGTGCCGACGCTGTTCATCGGGACGATTCTCTGCCTCATCGGTTTTCTCGCGGGATTGATCCGCCGCCCCGTTTCAGCATGGGCGAAAGAGCACCCGTTCGTAACCGGTTGCGGCGCTATTTACGTCACGGGGCTCAGCGCCGTCTGGTGGCTGAGCGGCTCCACTCTACCGCAAATCATCACCTTTCTTTCCTTGTTCATCATTCCCGTTTACTGCGTGATTTCCCCGCGGCCGTTTCCCCGGCGTTTCGCGGAGAGCATGGCTTTGCTGTGGGTCGTCCACGCGCTTCACGGCCTTCAGCAACTGGCTGTCGGCTGGCAAGTCGTGGGCCTGACGGGCAACCGCAACTGGCTGGCGGCAATTATCGCCGCCAGCGCTCCCTGGGCTTGGCGAAGCGCCTGCCGCATGGGGCGGGAGAACACGTTGTGGCGGTTTTTTTCCGGGGCGCTTATCGGGGGAATCACCTTGCTGCTGATGTATCAAGCGGGGAGCCGGGCGGCCTGGTTGGTTCTCGGTGTTTACGCGGGTGTCGCATGCGTCACTCTTCAAACGCGCGCCTGGCGGCGGATTTTGATCACTGGTCTGGCCGCGCTGATCTGCCTGACCGCGTTTTGGTTAAAAAAAGACGCGGTCATTCACCGCCTGGCGGATGACGTGCGGGGCCCGATTTGGCTGAGCACGCTGCGTGTCATCGCCGATCATCCGCTTACTGGTGTCTCGCCGGGGGCTTACCGGCGCGAGTTTGTCGCGTATCGCTCGGATTGGCAGATGAAGTCATCCAAAGCCGCCGCCATCACCATCCACCCGCACAATGAATGTCTGCGTATCGCCGCGGTCGGCGGCATCCCCGCCGCGGCGGTGTGGGCTCTGGCGGCGGTGTCCTTACTGATTTTCAAAACGCGGGGGACGCGTCATGCAACCGTTCATTACTCCGCCTTTATTCTTGTGGGTTGCGGGATGTTCGACCTCACACTGTTCATGCCCGCCACCGCCCTTCCGGCGCTTGTTTTTCTCGGACTTCATCTGCGGTTTTTATGCGTGAATAACGATGAGGCGGCCGCCGCCGCGTTCTCAGGGCGCCTGCGGCTCGCGCGCGTCATTCTGACTTTAGTCTTATTCCTGTTCGCTGGCCAGCATGTGTGGAACCGGACGCGCTTTGGCTGGCGCACCCGCGAAAGCGGCTTAGCCTTGGAGCGTCAAGACTTTCTCGCCGCCCGGGATCACATGGTCGGGGCCTACACCCTGTTTCCGCATGAGGCCATGCGGCTTTACGAGGCGGTCAAACTGTCTCTGGCCAACTTGAATGATCCATTCACAGCGGCCCGTTTAGGAGAGTTACTGATGGAATTGGAGCCGGATGTCGCGCATCTCAACTGGATGTTGGCGGAAGCGTATGAACGTCTGGGCCAACCTGAGAAAGCGCGCCCGCGGTTTAAACGAGAAAGTGAGCTTTTCCCCTTCACCGTCCGGGTTCAGTCGGAGGCGCTGGACCGGTTTATAAGCGTTAAGGATTTTAACACATCCCAAGTGATCCGGGATCGGCTCGGGCGGGCGCGTTTCAACCATTTAATCCATCAAGTCGGCCGGGCCGAGACGGAGAAAATCATGGCGGATTTTCTAGAGGCTGTCTCACAAAATAATCGTGAGCGGGCCGTCGACACCGCGAACCGTATTCTAGCGGAAATGCCTCCTCAGGCGTGGTGCGATCCGGCCGGACGGTCCCTCGCGAAAACCGGCCAGTATCCAATCTTGACTGAAAAAGGCGGCTTCATCGGAACTGAAACTGACTTTTGGCGAACAATGACCCTTCCATCTCCTTTTCGACTGGAGGGGAGCGAGGCGGCGGCCACCGCGTTTGCCGCCTATGTCAGCGGACGGAACGACGTTGACGCGATGGAGCTGACAGAACTCTTTCATTTAGGGGGTTATCAGACAGCGATCGTGAGGTCGACAGATAAATACTGGCCGGAAATGGTGGATATCCGGCGGGAAAACACAAAAGCTCTCGTCCTCCTTTTTCCCGAGTCAGGGAACACGCCACGACTGATTCCGGATGTCGGGATCGAGGATGTGTTTGACGCGGATAGACAACCGATCGACGGTCTTCCGACTGAATTGCCTGACACAGTTCTTGTGACCGTTCCGGTTCACGCGCCGGATTTTCTCACCCGCAATCAAATTCTCGGGGACATCTTGCGGCGGGGAAAAGCGGACGGTGTCCCGCCGATAGGTGTCTCCCCAGCGCTGTCACTCCTTCTTTACCAGGAATTGCTGAGCAAATCGGCCGGGGAAGGGCGATTCACCCTGATTCCTTCCATTCAAAGATAAGCCGCCGCGATTCTGTCAAGAAAGTTATGGAAAGTAATGAAAACTGAATATCCACTATCCACCACGGGACACCCAACGGTTCAAGTGGGGATGATTCTGTCCGTGAAAGGATGTTTTCCGTTGGTTATTGGATATTCCGTATTGGATATTGGCTGTTAAAAAGGGATTGGAGCGAGAGGTGATTGGGGAGGGCCGGTAGTGGGGAGACTTCCCGGCGGGTTAAAGCAGCGCGAGCTTTTTCCGGATGTGCCATTCCGCTCCCAGTAAGACCGTCACCAGAAGCAACAGCCAGCCGGTATCCCAGATTTCAATATCCTCACGGCGGGTTTCTGTCAGAGAGACATCCGGTATTTTCGCCAACACGTTTTCCGCGTCCAGGAAATGAACCGCTTCCTGAGTCAAGACGGACAGAGCCGGCGTGTTCAACGCCAGTTCCACATATTCACTGGTGGGGACATGCTTAATTTCAAATGGATAATCGGCCGAAAGCTCCACCCCCGCCAGTTCCAGCACACTGGGGACAGCCGTGTATTCACCCTCAGGCAGATCTCGGGCCCAGGCCCGGTATTCACCGCCCGAATGTTCCAAATAGGTGAATCGCACACGTTTGACGGTTTCCCCCTGGCTGTTGACAATATCCACGGTGACCGCGCCGTTTTCCAGCGGGAGTTTATCCGGCCCCAGCACCCGGGCCTTCAAGACAACCGCTTCGCCTGGAGAGTACTCCGCCCTTTCGGTCATTAATTTCACATGCTCATCCATTCCAGTCGTGCGCCCCACAGTCGCCCAGAGGAACACTTGTCCCCATAGCCGATGGTGGAACCGTCCGCCGGCGCCGCGCCGCCACCGCCAGAAAGCGTCCGTCCCCAGAAACAACACCCGGCCTAAACCGGCCTGGGACATGATGACAACGGGTGTGTCATCAGCCGCCGTCGTGACCAGCACGTCCGCATTGACGGCCGGATGCGCCCCGTCAGCCAGCCACGTCAACGGGGGCAATTGCTCCCAGACGAATTCATTATCTTTCGACGACACCGCCAATCGCACGGGGGGCGCCCGTTTTCCGGACTCGGTCAGAACCAGCGACCGCACCGCTTTCGACTGTTTCGCATGATCCGTCACGCCAGCCGGTTCCGGAATGATTTTAAACGGAAAGACCTCTTCGATCGCCGTTTGCCGGTAAGCTCTGGGCATGTGATTGGGGCCGGCCAAAAGCAGAAGACAGCCCCCCCTCTCGACCACAAACGCCCGAATATTGGCCAACTCCTCCGGGGTGAACTCGCGCGCGGGAACATCCCCGAAAACAAGGATATCCAAAGCAAACAACTCCTCACGTGAGAAAAGCGCCTCAGGCATGGGGCGCTCCAGGCCTGAGCCCGTGTTTCCCGTGAAAAAGGTCCGAACTTCAACGCGGGTGTCTCGTTCCAGCATCATTTTCGCATAACGGGTTTCCCACCGTGGAAATTGATCAATCACCAAGGCCCTGACAGGATCTGTCAACACGTTCACCGAGACACTTTTCCGGTTATTGTTCACCAACACCTCACCGCCCATGGGCTCGGCTTCCACCACATAATGGCGGAATCCGTCTCTCGCCTCGACAAAGGACAGGTCCACAGACACCACTTCCTCTTCACCGGGAGGCAATACATCCTCATGCAGTGTGTCGTTTCCGCTACTGACCCGCAAGCGGATGGGCCGCCGCGCGTAGCCATGCCGCCGGATCACCGCGGTGAGAACCAGGTAATCACCCTTGAACGAGGTGACCGGCGCGCTGACACTGTCCACGGAAATATCATCCGGCGGCGCCGACAAACCAATCCCCACGCCGAGCAAGGGGATGTCCCGCGCCTGGAAAACTTGCGCGCTCTCACTGAGGTCCCGGCCGGCGTTGTTATTGCCATCCGTCAAGACAATCACAGCCGACACCGGCTGATTTCCGTACGACATCAGAACATCATACACCACCGATCCCAGGCGAGTGGCGTCGCGGGCCGGTGTCACCCGCCCTTTTTTCAGGCTGTTCAAGCTCACCGGACGGGGGGGCTCGTTCATCAGGAACAGGTCAACATCTCCATATTTCCGCAGCGTCGATATTTTCAGTGCGCCTTTTTCCAGGAGGTGGACAGCCAAATCAAACCGGGTCATACCGGCCAGTTTATCCAAGCCGGCTTGCACGCCATCCACGCCCGCCGCGGCCAACACATCGTCCGCCTGCCTCTGTACCTGTTCCAAGCGTGGCACCAACGTGTCCCGGAAGGTTTTGCGGGGAAGCGTCAGTTCACCCGACACCGCGGCCAGCGCCGCCGGCAATTGATTTGATGGCATGGTGGTTGTCTTCGCCAACTCCTCCCCTGACAGCTCAACCCGTCTCAACGTTAAGTCCAAGTCGTTCATGAACACCCCGAACGCCTCCTTGAATTTGGCCTGTTCAACGGTGCCGGCCACAGACGACAAGTACATGCCGGGAATCGGTGTCTCCTCACGTCCGTCCGGGCGCCTCCATCCCACCGCGCAATGATCTCCCCCCCCCTGCTCTTTGAACAACGCTTCCACATAATACCGTTTGTCCTTATCCAAGGTGACAGGCGCGCTTGTTTGCTCCGGCCGCTTGACAGTCCGCCGCCCCACCCATTCCTTGACAACCGCGACACGGCGCGGATCGGTCCCCTTGACATCTTCGGAAAAAAACAAAGCCGCTTGATCGTCGGCGGAGATGAAAAACTGATACTCCCCACTGATCGGCGGGCTCAGCACCGCCCGCATACGGGCGCCGTAACGCTCGCCGATGTCGACGGGCGCTTCAAACGCTCCCAGCATCGCGCTGGCATCCGGTCGGTCGGGATATTTATCTGACTGGACTAACTGATCAACGTCCCGTCCGTCAATATCATCAAACCGTTCATACAAGACTTTTCCGGCCATCATGGCGGCGATGCCGTCTTCAGACAAATATCCCGTCGCGTCAACGGCTTCCCGCAACTCTCCGCCCAAACGGCGGATGGCCGACGCCAAGCTGTCGACTCCTTCAATTTGGCGCCGCAATCGTTGCGGGATTTCTCGATCACTCTTTCCCTTATCGGCAAGCGCGATCCGGATCTTTTCCAAACCGGTCATCAAGGCGGTCATCTCATCATTAAATGTATCGGCTCGCCCGACCGCGGTTTCAAACGCGGAACAGCGCCCGTCCTTGGGAAACAAGCCCAGCTTCCAGGCGGTTTTCACTTTTTCCGCCGGACTGTATGTGTCCGTGATCCCCATTGAGCCGCTGTCATCGAGGACGACGGCGATCTTTCCCCGCACGATGTGCCGCCATTGGCGGGAGATGACCGGCTGCAGCAACGCGCCCGTCAACACGGCGTACACGCATATCCGCAACCCCGGCACCACATATTTCCAGCCGCCGGGAAGATTCAGCCGCCAATGGAGCCGGACGGTGAGGCCGACGAGAATCACGAAAACAAGGGCGGCCAGCCAAATGGGAAACTGGCCTGAAAAAAGGATTCTCACGCGCGCCACCTCCAACTGACAAAGCCTTCCAGGGCCAACAGAAGCACCGCGGTCAAGGCGGCAACCTGCCACCATTCCCGGGCGCCGGTTTCCTTGCGGATTTCCTCGCTTAACCGCGTCGTCCCGCTAACCAGCATCATGTGCCCCATGGTTTGGGCGGCGGATTCAAACGCCGGCCCGCTCAATGTGGCGGGATCGCTTTCCGACGGATCCGGCCGCACGGCGAAATAACGCGTCGGGAAATCGTCTGTTTCAAATGTGTAAACGCCCACCTCATGGGTTTCATCCCAGCGCCCCACCCATTCTCCTCCTTGATTGGTCAGGGGCAGTCCCCGCTGCTCGCCCGATGGATAGGACACCCTGCACACCACCGGTTTATCACCGGCGGGCGACGGAGCCAAAGCGTCGCGCCGCTCACCCGACACAGGGCGTTTAGAACTGTAAAAAAGGCTCTGCCCGGCCCGCACATTCACGGGCGGTGTCACACTGGCGGACAAATACATCACCACATTTTGAATAAGCGGCAGGAAGTGAGGTGTCAACACAACATTGGACCATTCCGGATTGATTGTCGTCGTCCAGACCATTGTCCGGCCCTTTCCATACGGTCTCGAAACGAGAAATGGCTCACCATCAAAATGAGCGATCACCGCCGCGTTTTCAGCGGGAAGCGTCCGCCAGAAACGGGCGACGTTCACCTGCGCGAGGTGGTGAGTCCGGCCCGGATCGAAACACTCCACCACCCCCTCCCACGCCCCGGCTGGAAATGTCGGTTGAAAATGGCGTTGAT
Organism: Lentisphaeria bacterium; assembly: GCA_032251435.1. Classification (GTDB taxonomy): domain Bacteria; phylum Verrucomicrobiota; class Lentisphaeria; order Oligosphaerales; family MVZH01; genus JAVVEH01. The sequence goes on from JAVVEH010000004.1 coordinate 60,766, forward strand.
CATACACCTTGATCTCCACCAAACGGGCGGGGAGAACACCGTCACCGTCTTTATACATCCGGTTGTACTCGCTGGCGACCGCGCCCTGCCCGAGCGCCAGCAGCAAACCGCCGCCTTCCTCCACATACCGTTCCAAGCCAAAAAGAAAAAAATCTGACACAGATGTCACATCGGCCAGAATAACACACTGGAAGGCGCGCAGATAATCGATCCCGCAGGCATCCATGTCCGCCTGCGGACGGGTCACCACGTCAAACAGGCCGTCTTTGGTCCCGCCCGCTCCCGCTTCCAAAGCCATTCGCAAAAAACCGCCATCCGCCTGCCAGGGATTTTCATCACTCCGTCCCTCAATAACCAGTGCCCGCACCCGGCGCTTGACGACAAAGGCCATTGTCAGCCGGTCATCAACCGCTAGTCGGTCATGCCCGGCTTCCACCGTGACATAGTGCGAGCCGGGAGAATCAAACGTGTGCTCACATTGCCAGTCGGTCACCCCGGGGGGCAGATCAATGTCCTGCTCCCTCTTCAGCACGCCATCCACCAGAAAGCGGACCCGCCGCCGTTGGCGGGAGGAGGCGAAATTATGAATAGAGCAGGAAAACCGCGCGGGGCGGAACACATCCAAGACCGGGGACACGGTTTGAATATCCGTCACCGCCACGTTTTTTTCCCGTTCTTCCGCCGTTCCCGTCACGACATACACAAACGGGGTCACCCGCAACAGGGTTTTATGCTCCTTGACCCTTTTCCAAACCGCCTCATCAGCCAGTTCCCAGCCATTCGCCTGCCCGTCAGTCAACACATACACCCGTGACCGCGGCAAGCGGGACGCGTCCGCCGCCCAGAACGCCTGTTCCAAAGCCAGAGGCGCGTTCATTGACTCCGCTTTCGGCTCAAGACTCCGCAGCCGGTTTTGGATGTGCACTTTATCAAACGTCGGGATTGGAAACAGAGCGGTCGGCTTTTGTCCTCCCCAGATAATCTGGGCGTTATCCCGGGCGGGCATTTTGTCCACAATCGCCAGCGCCTGTTCCCGGGCTTGATGAAAGGCGTTTTCCGCCCCCTCTCCCCGGGTCATTGACTGTGATCCGTCTAAAACGATGATATGCGTGGTGGGAGCGTCCGCCACGCCGCCTGACCGTGGCCGCGACACAGGACGGGCCAGCGCCAGCGCCAGCAAGGCCAGCGCCGCGCAGCGCAGGAGCAGCAGGATGAATTGACGCAATTTCAACCGCCGCGCCTTGACCGCCAGCGCCTGCCGCAAAAACATCATACCACCGAAACGCTCCACTTGGTACCGGTTGCGGTTCAACAAATGGATGGCGATTGGCACGGCGGCGAAAAGCATGCCAAAGAGCAAAATAGGATTTAACAGCGTCATAAACGATCCATTCACCGGCGGCGCCGGCAACGGTCAAAGGGAATACATGCCATCATCATAACTTGGGCCGCCGCCCATAGCCCCTCCCATGCCACCCGGGTCGTCATCAAGCAGATCCCCCATGTCTTCCTCGATTTTATCCGGATCTTCGCCGGCCTCCAAACGGCGGACGGCTTCCTCCATTTCCGGATCCAGACATTCTCCGGACACCTCACTCATTTTCCGCATGAGCGCTCCCAATTGCCGGGGATCATTCTCATCCATTGACTCCGCCGCGGCCATGAGTTTCATCATTTCCCGCTCCACCCGGGGATCATCCATCGGGTCATCCCCGCCGCCCCCGTCATCGCCCCGGGCGGATTTCCGCGTCTGTCCGGAAATGGCGAAACTGGACATTACGCGGGTCATGTCCTTGCCGCCGCAGCGCGGACAGGTCGGCTGTTTCTCTTGAGCCTGGGCGTGGTTTTTCACCATAAAACTGAACACCCGGTTACAGGGGACACAAAGATATTCGTAAATAGGCACGGGCGAAACTCCTCAGGGCTATGGCCGGTATGAAAATTAATTGAATAGCACTATAACTCCGTCTCCGAAAGCCTCAAGGCCTGCCTAAAAGATGTCTTTACTGGAAGGCGGTTGGCACTGCCGTCATGAACAACGCCCGGCGCCGGCCGGGGTAATCAGCCGGCTGGCACCCGGGAATTACCCGCTGCAGGTTTTGATTTCCCGATTTAATGAACCACAGTATGCCATGGTGATCTCGCGGGTTTAAAGTTGAAGTCCAGACTGCCGGGGCATTGCTCAAGCTTTATTAAGTAGGTAAACCACATGATGAAACGCTTCATTCGTCTGCAACTGCCAGCCACACTATTTGCCATTCTTCTCGGGGCACTTTTATGCTCCTGCGCTTCCAGTGACCGGGCATTCCGCATCTCACCATTTAGCAGTGGCAATACGATGAGTGCCGAACGCGTCAATCTATGGCCACTGGCATATCATGATGCCGAGGCAACCTCTGTGCTTTGGCCGGTCATCGATATTGATGACAAGGGATTTGCCATCCGACCCTTATTTAACAAAGACGAGCATAACTATTCTATTCTCTTTCCTCTTTGTGCCTGGAACCCGGAACACCGTGACGGCTGGCTGGGGACGTGTTACTGGGATGGTGGGGAATATGGTGTCTTCCCCCTCTTTCACAGAGGGAATCTGTTTAAATATGCGGGGCCGGTTTGGTGGTCAAAGAACAAGGATGTGGTCAAAAGCGCAGGGGTTTTCCCGGCCATGGCCTGGAACCGGAACCGGGGACACTGGGTGCTGCCTCTTTACCGCTGGCAGGATTGGCATGATAATGGGAACAAGCTGACACTGGGTTTAGGCGCCCTGGCTTTTGTTGAGAAAAGGCCCCAAGAATCTAATTTCCACATGTTGCCAATCGGCACATTTCTGAACAGCTATTATACAAAAGACGAAACCAACGAGACAAAAAAACTCCGGAAAAAAGATAATTATTATCTCTGGGGAACCACACGCTTTTTTACCAATACGGATGCCACCTCCTGGCACATCTGGCCGCTGGCCGGTGTCATGCGTCATCAACGAAACACATTCTCCGATCCACTTTTCAAGATGAATCTCGTCAATAGCTACCGTTATGACGACGAATTCAGTTTGTTTGTCACCCCTCTCTGGGGAAAAACCCAGACCAAAAAGGAGACGATCACATCAGCTCTACCCCTGTATTATCAGAAGGAGAGCGGCGACAGATCTTCCACCAACGTGCTACTCCTTTCGGGATATCGCCAATCCGCTGAATGGAAAGAATGGTACCTGATTCCCTTTATTAACAGATTATCCGGGACCGACAAGCCCCGGAGCGATTCATTAACCAACTACCTGGCCTTCTTTTCTTCGGGGAACACCCCGCAGCACACATACATGCGCCTGGGCTGGGGATTCCTATACAGTCATGAAAAGGAGATTGAGAAAGACGGCACATCGAAAGGAAATAGTTTTTTGACTCTTTATCAGCAGTCAAGCTATCAGGCAAATGATGACGGTCTGAATCGAATGGACCAATTTAGTCCCTACCATTGGGCGCAACCCCATCGGCTGCTGCAAAGCACCTCTTTTAAACTGCTGCCTCTTGTCATTTCCGAAAAATCAACCTATAAGCAGGAAAGCAGACCACTGTTAGCCAGACAGTTGGCCAACAACTGGCAAAGTCGAGTCTTGAATGCCCGGAGAAATGACAGTCAAGGCAAACTTGATGCCCTCGAAAACAGACTCAAAGCCTGTCTCGAAAAAAATCAGGAGGCAACGGCCATTCTTAACCGGCTCAAGCCGGGAATGACACCTCAGGAAAAAGTTGATACCGTTCAGGAAGCGATGATCGCCTACGCCCAAAATAAGACGGATGTTTACACCCGGTCAAACTTTCAGATCCCACTCGTTTTTAAGACAGAGAAATCGTTGAACACCCAGAAGAAATCGTTTTTCGTTTTAATGAATAGTCGATCATATAATCAGGACGAAGACACCTTATTCGACCGTTGGGCCCTCTGGAATTGGCAGCAGATGAATCAGGGGCCACTCCAGTCAAAAAACATGTCGGTTTTCCCTTTCTGGTTTCACCGCAAAGCAACAAATTTAAGGATCACGAATTGGGATGATGAGCTTACAGAAGCCGTGAGAGACTGGCGGCAATCAGATATCGCTCTGACAAGAAACGGATGGAACATACCCGCTTCCGGTATTGACAAATTTTCTGCAGAACAGAAACAATTGATCAATGTATTGGAACAATATCCTGAAATATCAGAAGAGGTCACGCGTGCGAAATCCGCAGACAACGTGGATGCCCAGGCCATTATCCTCTATGAGACGGTCAAAAAACTGGCAAAAGCCAAAAGTGAAACCTATCCATCGTCCTCCACGCACATCCCCCTGGTATTTAAATTCTCGCATACAGGAGAAACGAACCGCTGGAGTTTTCTGCTGGGCATGGCAAATGGAAATCGTCAGGGCGATCAAACAAAAATCAGTGTTTTACGGTACTTATACAGACGCGAGAAAACACCAGACAGTATCTACCGCGACTTTTTCCCGTTTTTTACCTGGAACAGCACAATCAGTTCGTCAAATAAAACGAACGAACAATCAGCAGACAACCAGTTGGCAAACAGTGATTTTTCATTTCTCTGGCACGTTTTTCACCTGCGCAAAGAAAATGGCAAACGCTCGGGCCACTTCCTGTTTTTCCCTTTTGGGAAATAAAAGGCGTGAGACGTGAAAGCGTGGAAAGCGCCTGCCCGCCTCATTGCATAGCTTTGGGCGGGTGAAAAGCGTGAAAAGTCGTTGAAGTCGTTGAAGTCGTTAAAACCGCGGGAAAGATTTGGAGCGCGCGTGTCCTCACGCGCATCCGTGTGAATTGGCCGGGAGGTCTTGGCTGGTTGAGACGGTGTCGATTGGCGGAAAAATCCCACCAGGACGGGACGGCTTGATTGACGGGGCGGATGGTCGCGGGGACGCGACCGGTCCAAGGCGTGTGAATTGGCAAGGCCGCCTGTCTTGCGTTCAAGCTATGCGAGCCCGCTTGAGAATTGGTCGTCGCAGGTTATCTTAAGGCGAAAATCAGTCGCCGGCCCGGTGCTTCGCCGGGTTTTTCATTGTCACAGGATTTCACCGCCATGGTCACTCCCATCATCGTCACCGGCAGTCTTCGGGAATCCGCCATCCTGGTTGGCGGAAAACTCGCGGATCTGGCCCGGCATATTCCCCCGAATGCCAGCCACGTGTTTATCATCACGGATAAGACTGTCAACCGCCTTTACGGCGATCACTTCCCGGACAGCGCCACCGTGATTGAAATCGGCCTGGGGGAAGACCATAAAACACTGGCCACTATGGAGAGCATTTTCCAAGCCCTGATCGCCGCGGGAGCGGACCGGCAGGCCTTTATCGTCGGTATTGGCGGGGGAATTGTCTGTGATGTCGCGGGATTCGCGGCATCGACTTATATGCGGGGCATTGATTTCGGCTTTGTGTCCACCACCCTGCTGGCTCAAGTCGATGCCAGCGTCGGCGGTAAAAACGGGGTCAATTTGGACAGGTATAAAAACATTGTCGGCACCTTTAACCAACCCCGGTTCGTCATCTGTGACACGGAGATGTTGACCACCTTGCCGCCGGATGACGTCTGTTGCGGTTTCGCGGAAATTGTCAAACACATGTTGATCGCCGACGCCCCCATGCTGGACTGGCTGGAGAGTCGGATTGACCAGGCGCTGGCTCTCGAGCCGGCCGTCATCAACCGCCTGGTGGAGCATTCCGTGAAGATTAAAGCCGCGGTGGTCAACAAGGATGAGAAAGAAGCCGGCGAACGGCGGAAATTGAACTTCGGGCACACACTGGGACACGCGGTGGAAAAATTGACCGGTGTGCCGCATGGCCAGGCGGTCGCTCTGGGCATGGTCGCGGCGGCGAAACTTTCGCAATTGCGGGGCTTATTGACCACGGATGACGTGAACCGGATTGTCGCCATCCTTGAGAAATTAAATCTTCCCGCCACGCTCGGCGCCACTCCCGCCAATTTACTGGAAACCATGACCCACGACAAAAAGCGGGAAGGTGACGGCGTGCGTTTTGTGTTGCTGGACGGTATCGGCCGGGCCGTCATCGAACTCATCAGCTTCGCCGAACTTGGCCGTGTTCTGGATCAAATGGTTTAAAACGATGACTGACACCCCGCCCATCCTTCTCGCTGTGACAGGAAACCCCGTTCTCTCGAACAAAACGCCCCAGATGATCAACGCCGCCCTGAGGCAGGTCGGCAGACCGGGGCAGTGTCTGCGGCTCGCCGCGGACTCCGCGGAAGAGGCGGTCCAGTTGGCGCGGCTTCTGGATGTTCAGGGGCTGAGTGTCACCTCCCCCTTTGAGCGGGACATTCTTCCTTTACTCAGCGCGGTGGACGCGTCGGCCGCGGCCGCGGGAACGGCCAATGTCGTCACGGTCGGCGACACAGGCTTGACCGGTTTCCATGTCGAGCCTGGGAATGACTCTAGTGAGATCGCCAGGCCATTCGATTGGGCCGGGGCGGCTTTCGCCCGCATGATTCAAGACACCGCCTATCCCCGGGACATTATGGCCGAAGCGCTGGAACTGCACACCAAAGGATTCCCGGGACGCGTCGCCCTCATTGGGTTCATGGGCTGTGGCAAAACCCGGAATGGCCGCCGGTTGGCCCGCGAAACCGGCTGGGCTTTCAAAGATATGGACAGCGCCATTGAGCAGACCGCCGGACGCTCCATCCCCGACATTTTTCAAACCGACGGCGAGGAAGCCTTCCGGAAACTGGAGACTCAGGTTCTGGAAACCCTGGCCAGTTCCATTGAGACCGTGGTTTCCTGCGGCGGGGGCGTGGTCACCCGTCCGGAGAACCGCCGGTTGTTACAAAAACATTTTCTCTGCGTCTGGTTAGTAGCCTCCATGGACACCATCATCGCCCGCACGACCGGAAGCGACCGCCCATTACTGGCCTGTGAAAATCCCCGGGCCAAAGCGGAGGCGCTTTATCAAGACCGCCGGATGATGTACGCGGCCTGCGCGGATCTCGTTGTCTCCACCGAGCCAACCTGCCGACGGCAAGCCGATGAGAAAATTCACGCTGAAATCGCCGCGGCCTTTCCAGAATGACACCATGGCGGGAGATCAAAATCCCGGAATCCCGGATGGCTCAAAGTCTTTCCGAAGAACTTGCACTGGCCCTCTATTGCGGTTTGTCAGTTGTAGGTTGTCGCTGTCGCGAGTTAACGTCCGCTTTCACCGGCGGAGGAACGATGCGCGCCGGTGCAAACGGCGGACATTGCGCCGACCCTTCTCGATCTGGCCGGGCTGCGGCCGGATGCGGGATGCCAGCGCCGTGATGAAGGATTTTCAGAAGCATTTTACGACCTGGTTCAACCGGACACGGCCGCATGGACGGCGCGGCGGGTTGTGGGCTGGCCGGTGTTTTGACCAGTCGGCGCCGCATGCGTCACTGGACGGAGGGCGCGATAATCGATTCCAAGCTGTTTGTGAAGACCATGACGGCGGAATTCTACGGAGATGAGCGGGCGGAGAAGAAGCGTCTTGATGATTCAGGCGCGGATCTTCTATCCTTTCGGAAGTTAAGGACTCAATATCTTTGTTACAAGTAAGTTAGAATCATGTTTCAGCCCCTCCAAGCTTGCGAAAAGGCATTTAAACGTGTATATTAAGCGCGGTTTCAGAAACGATTGACAGCTCGAAAACATCCGAGACAGCATCCGGCCTGAAGCCGGTCCGCGGTCAGTGGTTTGTTTTACTGACTCAATACGAGCGATTTAAAAAAGGAGTGGCGAAGATGAAAATGATCGATGTGCGCGAGAAAGCGAAGAAAATGGGTCTTAAAGCCAACGGCGGCAAGGCCGCTGTCATCACGCGTATTCAAGAAGCCGAAGGCAACGAGCCGTGTTTCGGGACCCGGACTACCTGTCCGCAGATGAACTGTTGCTGGCGGGAAGATTGTATTAAGTAAACTGGCTGTCACCAAACAGGCGCCCCGTATGGGGTGTCTGTTTTTTTTTATGATTTCACTTGCATTCATCGTCACCTTCCGTTAGTTTACGGATAAAAATTTCTGTTGAAGACCGTGGATGACCACTTTCGACGACACAAACACTGTTCCGTTCACGCTTTTGGACGTGAACTCACATAAACCAGACAACAAATAGGTGATTCGAATGAGAAGTAAAACAAGACTTGAACGGATGAAGAGAAGTCGCCTCGGCCGCGTGGCCATCCGCCTCTTTGGCGACGAAAAAGGCGCGGTGATGATGGAGTACGTCATCCTGGCTGTGTTGATCGCCGCCGCCGCGGTCGTGGCTGTCGCCATGTTTGGTAAAACCATTGTCGGCATGTTTGATGTCGCGGGCAAAGGGGCCACCGGCGACCATAGCGGTGCGAAAACGACCTTGGATCAAACTCAGGTGGAGCAAGACCAAAGCGCGCAAGACGCGAAAACCTATCACGACAGCATGCACAAATAAGCGGGGGTTACCCGTTTTTGAAGGTAAAACATGCTGCTGACGCTTGTCATGATATGGTTGCTGGCTCTGTGCTGGAAAGACTGGCGTGAACGGCGGTTGCCCAACTGGCTGACGCTTGGCGGGGCGGCGGTGGCGCTGGTCTGGCGTTTAGGCTATGGCGGTGGCGGACTGTTTCTTGACGGTTTCGCCACCGCCTGTCTGGCCGGTTTTTTTCTGTTCATTCCCTTTCTGCTCCATGGAGCCGGTGGAGGTGATGTGAAAATGATGTTCGCGGCGGGCGCTGTTGTGGGCTGGAGCAATCTGTTACCGTTGTTGCTGTTCACATCCTTTGGCGGTGTCTTGGTCATTCTTTTGATGCTGGCTTGTAAAAAACTGGACACAGCCCGGATCCGCCATTACGCCCGTTGCGTCTTTGACTGGCGGTATGATCGCCGAAACGGAAGGGAAAATCTTCCTCCCGCGGACTCCGAGCGGGTCAGGGTGCCCTTCAGCTTAGCCATCGCCGTCGGCACATGTATTCCCTTGTTCCCACGTTTCACCGGAGGTTGACACATGGCCCCCGACGGAGGAAAAAGGAACACATGGTGGCGGTCCGATCAAGGATCCGTCACGCTGGAATTTGTTCTGGCCTTTCCGGTGGTGCTCACATTAATCATGGGGGCGGCGCAATTTGGTCATATTTGGATGGCCAGGCAGGTGGTGTCTTACGCCGCCTTCGCCGCCGGACGCGCCGCCCTAATCTGCCATGATTCAGAACGGGATCAGGCCTGCCGCCAGGCGGCGGAAGAAGTGTGCGCCTGGGTCAGTATCGGACAGGCCAGCGGCGAAGCCGAAAAGAAGATTCCGGGCTGGGGAAAGATTCCCGGATCCGGAGCGGTCAACAGAAAGACGACTGTCAAAATTGACGATGTGGACGACTGGACCGTGAAAGTGACCGTTGATTTTGATTTCGCTCTGGTCATGCCCATCGCCGGCGCGGTGATCGGGTGGGCGGTCAACCCCTATGAGTGGACTGAGCGGCGGGCGGACATGACCGGAGACGCGCATCGGCATCAGGACTCGATAGGCTATCCCCATCTACGGTTTTCCGAGACCAGTATCGTTTGCAAGCCATACAAAACCATGCCGAAGAACAATCTTCCATCAGGAGGCTGGTGACATCATGCGTTGCCGCCATTCCATTTTAGCGCGTGCGAACGACACCTGCCGTCGCCTGTGGCTGGATGACAGCGGGGTGGTTTTGGCTGTTTCCGTGCTGGCTTTTCTGATTCTTTTCATCATCGCCTGCTCAGGCTACGCCATTGGCGAAACCGTGCGCCAACGGGTGGAACTCCAGAACGCGGCGGACGCGGCGGCCTACTCCGGCGCCGTCGTCCAGGCGGACACCCTCAGCCGGGTGGCGGCCATTAACCGGGCCATGTCCTGGACCTATGTGAAGTTGACCCGTATGGAAATGGACGCGATTGTCGACAAATGGCTGGAATTGGTCATTGACAAATGGGACTGGAACGAGCGGGATGTCGTCATGTATAACGCCGGCAGTTGTAACACGATCCGCCGAATCGCTCTATGGAACGGCATTAACGCCGCGCTTGACAAGCAGGTGACGTTAAATAACCACCATCGACCGCTTGTGGAGGAAATCCGCATGGCCCGCGCCAGCGCCGCCGGACAACAAAAAGGGTACCGGCAATTAAAACAAAAAATAAAACAGGCGAAAAAGACCATTGAGGATATGAATGAGGCGGAGAAAGATCTGATTGACCAGATGAATGACCGCATAAAAAAGACGGTTGAGGACGTTGTGAAGGCGAATATTGAGGCGACAGCCAATGATCAATCCGCAGGCGGCGCGGATATCAGTCACACCTGCATTGTCGGCAAAAATTATTTTCGCGTGTTAGAGAACACGGAAGAGGATGAGAAGCGTTTTCTCACCCATTCAGGGTTTGATCAAGGGATTAAAAAGACCTTTGACAAAGGGATTGATGACTGGTTTGTCCGGCAGCCCCAGGGCGGCGAAGGCATCGCCCGGGAGTACCGGCAACAGGGAAACAGGCTGGTGGCCAAGTGGGATTGGTACAGCAGCAAGTGGCGGATTGTCAAAGAGGTGTGCGTGCTCGTCGCCCAAAAGAACGGAAACAGCGAAATCAAGGGTGAGGATGGCTATGACTCGACGTTTTATGAAACCGGAACAGCGAAACCTCAAGTTCTGAAAGAGACCTTTTTCGGCAAGGATGGAGCTGTGGTGGTCGGGCTCAAACGGAAGTTGAACAATCCACTGGCCTATATTTTCAGCGGGGCGCAGCCGGGGGTATATAAAGCGTTCACGGTTCCCGGGGGCGCTCGCCACATGTGGACGGCCTCAGCGGCTAGAGCGGGTTTTATTAAGCCGGGAGGCGCTCCCGATGGTGAGTATGAGGTGACATACGAGGATGACAGTGGCGATCTGGGTGACAAAGACAAGATGTGGAATTTAAGGACAAGCGACTGGGACGCGGTGTTGTTATCTCTGCACCGCGCGTGGGCGGACGGACGGACCGGCAGAAGCTGGAACGGAGAGACCGCGGGGAAAATTCTCCAGGAAGTCAAAGGAAAATTAGGTGTCGGCGGTGACACCGCCCCTCCCGGCATGAACGGGGGCGCGTTTTCGCCGAATCAAGCGGAAAAAATCATTTTGCATTAACCCAGCGCGGATAGATGTTATCATGAAAAACGAATACGCCTTTTTAACGAAGTCGGCCAGCCCTGGGCCTGAACCCCGGCGTAACAACGTCATCAGGCACTACGCCGTGCAAATGGAATATGTCATCATCGCGGTGTTGATCGCCGCCGCCGCGGTGGTCGCCGTCGTGGTTTTCGGCCGTTCTGTCGTAACCGGCATGATCGCGGCGGGAGACGGGGCTTCATTACAGCACACGGAAGCGGCCACGGATTTGGAGATGCGGCGGAATGACCGGGACAGCGACGCGCAAAAAGCGAAATCCTACCATGATTCGATGCACAAATAGGTGATCAAGAACAATGGCGGTTCGAAAAAAAACACATCTGTTCAGCGATGAGAGCGGTTCCGTGTTACTGGAAACAATCATGGTCATTCCCCTGTTTGTGGTCTTGATCGGAGGCATTTTCTGGATCGGGGAACTCATGCTGGCCAAGCATAAATTGGTGAACGCCGACCGGTTCGCCGCCTGGACCGCCGGCAACCGGCACGCCGACAGTGGCTCGGGAGCGATCAAAGGAACGCTGCAGCAACATATATTCCCGGAAGAGCAGGTCGGGGATCAGCGTGTGACGGATGTTAAACTTCAAAATTAACCGTATGAAAACCGTACTCTACCAGTTTACATCCATGCTTACCCGCTGGCGGATGAGAGTTTTTTGTGTCACCGCGATCGGCGTGATGTGTCTGCCGATGGAATCACCCGCCGGCCATTTTTTCCGTCGGTGGCGGCGGTGGTATCTCGTTCCACCGGATCCCCCTCCCCCCCCTCCGGCGGCAGGCGGACCGCGACGTTGGACGGAACCGGTGGGCGCCACCGTGGATCTGAACGTGAGCATGCCCGCTTGGACAAAGGGGTGGCTGCGGGCCGGTGTCAGTTGGCAAGACAGCCGCCAATTGGACGAGGCGGCTGATTTGAACGGACGGGACATCGAGGCCGAGTCCCACCACGTCTTATTGGCCCGCACGAAAGCGGGTGAGAAAGGGCCTCATTCCTGGCAGGGAAAAGAACTTATTCCGGGGGACGCCTGGGATAAGCAGGTTTACCAGGAGGGCTGGGCTTCCATCGATGATTTGAGCGGCTATAGTGCTGGTGGAAACGGCGAATCGCCAGGTGAGGCGGACCAGGAATACAAACGATTCAGCACCTTTGTCAAGTGGAGTGATTAAATGCGGGTCAGCGGGCTGACAATCTGTGTCGTTCCGATTCTCGTTTTGGCCGGGCATGCGGAGCAGGTGTTTTCCCGGCCGCCGCGGGAATCGTTTTCTCCCCGCTGGCCGGACAAGACAGTCCTGACTCCCCTTGACACCAGTGGCGGGACGTGGCGTCAAACCGGGACGGTGCCGACCGCCTATCGAAACGCCCGCGCGGACATTCAGAAAAGATTCCTTCACCAGGGATGCGTTTTGGAAAAAAATGTGCGGTTAAACACAAAACCCGGACAGCGGCGTGAACTGACGGTCTGGCGGTGGAAAAAAGATAAGGTTTTAGTCATGATTTCGGAACTGTCGGCGGATCGCACGGATCTCGCCTGGGGAATGATCCCCCGAGCGGCTCCATCCGCGCCGGTTGACAAACGGCTTGCCCAACGGAAACACGAGATAAAATAAAGGTAGATCACAGATGAAAAATATGATTCCATTAATCTTGGCGGTACTCTTAGGGCTGGCCGCGGTGCTGGCCGTCGGACGACTCTTGTCTCAACGGCGCATGGCCACGGAAAAAACCGTTTCAGTCGTCGCCGCGGCGGGCAAAATTGATGAGGGGGAAACTGTCAGTGAAGGCTTGTTGATGAAAAAGGATGTTCCGGTGAACGCCTTGCCAGCCCAGGCCATCTACTGGTCCCGGATCAGCATGGTGGTGGGTCAAAAAGCGTTACGATCCATCGTTCAAGGCGATTATGTGTTATTGTCCGATGTCGGATTGTCCGGAAGCATGGGAAACATCGTCGGGGAAGGAGAATGGGCGGTTTCGATGATGGTCAACCAGAATGGCATTCCACGCATGTTGCAACCTGGCGATGAGGTGGCGATTATCGGCACCTTTAATATAACCACTGAACAAGCCTCTACTGACCTGTCCGCCCCGGTGAGGCAAGAGCAACGGGAGGCCACGATTGTCTTATTCCCGAAAGTGCGCGTCCTGGACGCCGGCAATTTGCAGTCCGGCGGCGAAGGCGGCGGTGCGGAGAGCATTATCCTGGCGCTTCCCCCAAGCCAGGCGCAAGTTCTTATCGCCGCTCAACGCAAGGGCGAATTGACCCTGGCCTTGCGGCGGCCCAATGACGAGACAAACTTGAGCCGCATTGACGCCGGGATGGTTGACGATGAGAGCTTCGGCGCCTTGTTGAAAAACCTGAACCCGGTTATTATTCCCAATGTTCCGAGTGCTGTGGACAATAAAAAATAAATCAAGTGAGGTGTATGATGCGAACAACTGCGATGAACAAAGTCCGGCTGATTCAACTGATAGTGAGCGCCTGTCTGACGGTGGCGCTGACGGGTGTGGCCGCGGAGACGAAAACCATCACGCTCACTGTCGGGGCGATGGAGATTGTCGATGTGCCCTTTGAGATCAAGGGATTTAAAGTGGCGGATCCCGAGCTGGTGCGCGGAGACGCCGCGGGACGCCAACTGCGGGTCACGGGTGTCAAAATCGGCTCCAGCGACATTCAAATTCTGGGTGAAGGTGGCGCGTTTATGCTGTGCTCTGTCACCGTCCGGGACAACGTGAAGGCTGTCTTGGCCGCGATGCGCCGTGACTTGGATGAAGTTCCCGAACTGGAGTTGACCGCGAATCGGGATGTGGTGGTGATCAAAGGGGAAGTCAGCAACATCGCCCACTGGCAGACCCTGCAAAAAGTTCTGGCCAGCTATGAAAAGCAATACCTGAATCTGGCCACCTTCCGGCCGGCTCCGGAAGCCATGATGAGCCTTCAGGACGCTCTGACCAAAGCCGGCATGACCGTCGTGAACGAAGGCGCGGTGAATCAAGTCGGCACCCTGTTGTTAAAATATTCAGGCAACATGGTCCTTATTTCCGGCAGTGTTCCCAGCCCCAGTGACATCAACCGGATCAACCGCATCATCACCGCGCAAGAATGGCTGACTGTGGGCGCCGAAGAACGGGATCGCCTGATGGGAAAAGTTCCCGTGGTTATCGACATCAACGTCGAACCAGTGATGTTGGAACTGGATGTCGTCTACGTCGGGTTGAGTGATATCCAAAACCAGCAATTGGGTGTGAATTTGGCCAAGCAGGGACTCATGGTCGTTGACTCGACCGCGGCGGGATTCGCCGGTGTCATCGGCAGCAACCGCTCATCCGGGTACACCGGCAGCTACAGCGTCAACAGCGGCTTGGCCGGCACCTTGAATTTTATGGCCGCGAATGGTGTCAACCGCTTCAGAGAAGCGGCCCACTTGACATTTATGAGCAATGACACCCCGACCTGGCGGGAATTCCACAGCGGCGGCACACTGAAAGTCCGGCTGACCGGTGGCGACGGCGGAACCGCCTCATTGGAAGACATTGATTACGGGTTGATGCTTAAAGTGAAAGGCGGGCTGTCCGACAGCAAAACCGCCACCATGGAAGTCATGCTGGAACTCAGCGCGCCCGAGTTTCTCCAAAACGGGGATTATGACTTGAAGCGCAACCGCCTCAGCACGTCACTGACCTGTGAGCTGGGGAAAACCATGGTCATGGGCGGCATGAAGGGGCTCGTGGAAAACAGCAGCGGACCATCCGGCGTGCCGTTTCTCCGCAGCATCCCCGTCATTCAATGGTTTTTTTCCGAATCTGAAAACCGGATGACGGACACCCAAGTGCTGGTGTTGCTCAGCCCGCGCCTGGCTGGCGGCCCCTCAATCACGCTGCCGACATCCGTCAGCACCCGCGACACGGATGAAAAAGCCTCAACTCCCAACAAGGAACGGATGGAAAAAGGCGGAAAAAAACGCAAATTCTTTTTCTTCTAATCATTTTCCCGGAACCTGAACCATGCCTTTTCTGATCATCCAAACCGCGGTTGACGCGCCCCCGCCTGTTGATTTATCCGTCACGGAGGAAGTCAGTGTGGGGCGGGCGGATGACAATGTCATTGTGTTAAACGACAATCGGGTGTCCCGAAAACACGCCTTGTTTTTTCAAATTAACGGCCTGTTTTTTGTCAAGGACTGCGGCAGTAAATTCGGCACACTGGTCAATGGTGCCCCTCTGACCGGTCCCGCCGAACTGTCTCCCGGTGACACGGTCACATTAGGCGGCACCCGAATCCTGTTCAGCGAGAGCGCCGAGCGCCCCGCCCCGGCGGCGGTGGCGGCCCGCCCGGCGCCTGAGCCGCCGGCGGCCTCGGAACACCCTCAGGAAAACACGGAAGTCCGCCGCAACAACGCCTTGTATTGCGATGAGCTGATGCGGTTAAAAAAGAAAATGCATCAAAGCATTTTAGAGAAAATGAACCTCAATGACATCGCGATGGATGACATAAAGAATGAGGACATGCGGGTCCGGGTGGAAGGCGAACTGGAAAAAACACTGCGGGAGTTCCGGCATGAGATCCCGGCCCGCGTGACCATTGACAGTCTGCGCCAGAATATGCTCGATGAGCTACTGGCTTTCGGCCCCATCACCCCGTTACTGCGCGACCCGACTGTGGATGAAGTCATGATTAACGGCCCCTCCTCCATTTTTGTGGAGAGCAAAGGCCGGTTGTTTTCCACGGGAGCGAAATTTTTTAATGATCAACATTTGGTCACCATCATTCAACGGATTGTGGAACCGCTGGGGCGGCACATCTCGGAATCAAGCCCGATGGTTGACGCCCGGTTACCCGACGGCTCCCGTGTGAACGCCATTATTCCGCCATTGGCCCTGGACGGGGCGTCGGTGACCATTCGGAAATTCGCCACCACGAAGCTGACGACGGAAGACCTCATCAAATTTGGCAGCATGACCCCGGAGATCGCCCTGTTTTTAGAAGAGGCGATCCGCGCCCGCCAGAATATCGTCGTCTCGGGCGGGACCGGATCAGGGAAAACCACCTTGTTAAACGTTTTATCCCAGTTTATCCCGCTTGACGAACGGGTGGTGACAATTGAGGACTCCGCTGAGCTGAAATTGGATCACAACAACTTGGTCCGTCTGGAAGCCCGTCCCGCCAACATCGAGGGCAAGGGACGCATCACGATCCGGGATTTGGTCATCAACGCCTTGCGGATGCGCCCTGACCGGATTATCGTCGGGGAATGCCGCGGCGGTGAAGCCCTGGACATGTTGCAGGCGATGAACACCGGCCATGACGGATCGTTGACAACCGTCCACGCCAACAACCCCAGGGACGCGCTGCGCCGCCTGGAAAACATGGTCATGATGGCGGGCTACGACTTGCCCGCCAAAGCGATTCGGGAGCAAATCTCCTCCGCCGTCAATATTGTCATCCAGCAAACGCGTTTGACGGATGGTTCGCGTAAAATCATCACGATATCTGAATTATCAGGTTCCTGTGAGGGGGATCAAGTCCTTATGCAGGACATTTTCAATTTCAAACAAGACGGTTACGACGAAAAAGGCATGATTGTCGGCCGCTATGCCGCCACCGGGAATATTCCTCAGTTTGTCGACATCCTGGACCGCAAGGGTGATCTCAGATTGAATCGCAAGGTTTTTGTGCCCCAAAATTAGAGGCGTTTATGCTAGAGCTGGCCACATTTTTATTGGTTTTCATCGCCGTATCCTGGTGCACGTGGGTGATCGCGCCCTTAATCACGATGGCCGGACTGGAACGGTCCGAAGGCAAATACATCAGCGGCGCCACCGCCGGATCGACCGCCCCCATTTACCGGTTCACCACACCTAAACGCCTGCACCAGAGTTGCTGGTCGGCCGCCATCTTCGGGGGTGGATTGGCCGCTTGTGTTTTACTGTTCGCCAATGTCCTGAACCCCTACATTTTGGGTGGGGCGAGCCTCGTCAGCGGGGTGGGCGCGTTCCAAATTCCCCGGTGGTGGGTGACCTATAAGATCAAAAAGCGGCAACGCCTGTTTGAGAGTAAACTCATGGAATTGATTTTAGGCATCAGCAGCGGTTTGCGGGCCGGCGTGGCCTTTCAACATTCCCTTGAACTGGTGGCCCATTCCATCCCCGGACCAGTCCGGGAGGAAATCAGTGTTTTGTTGCAGGAGCACCGCTTGGGGGTCAGCATGCCGGAGGCGCTTAACCACCTGTATCAACGCATGCCCAACGAGGACTTGCTGCTGCTGATCACCTCCGTGCGGCTCACCCTCCAATCCGGCGGCAGTCTGGCTGACGTGCTGGACCGGATTATCGACACCATCCGATCCCGGACAGAATTTAATGAGAAACTGCGCACCATGACGGCGCAGGGACGCTTTGAAGCCATCGCCATGGCCTCGGCGCCCGCCGTCGCGTTTCTTATGCTGTTTTTGATTGACCGCCAATTAATGATGCCCATGATTGAGAACAAACTCGGCTGGGTCGCTCTGGGATGCGTGGCCTGCTTGGAAATTGTCGGCTTCGTGTTCATCAACAAAATTGTCACCATTGAGGTCTGAGATGGATGTCAACATCATTTTAATCCAGTTGCTGACGTTTATGTCCGTGTTCTTACTGGTCACGGGGATTAAAACGATCATGACGGGCAAATCCGCTCCTGTGGGGACAACCAAAAAGCCGTTTCTCTTCGACTTTTTCGCCTCCGAAGTGAGCGCCTGCGCGAAATTAGCCGAACCGACCGTCTCGACACTGTTTCCGCAAAAGACCCGGCAGTTAAAGCTGGACATTCTGGCGGCCGCCCTTCCCCTCAAAGTCGAGGAGGTTCACGGCATGCAGGTTTTCGCGAGTGTGTGTCTGGGTTTTGGAGCGGCCGTGACCTTCTTTTTAATTACGCTGCATGGCGGTGTCACCGCCGGGGTTTTTTTGGGCGGTCTGTTTCTCGGCTGGGTTTCCCCCGCCATTTTTGTTTCGCGGGCGGCTCGGGCTCGTAAAGAAAGCATGTCCCGGGCGTTACCTTTCGCCATTGACTTGATCACCGTGGCGATGGAAGCCGGTCAGGATTTTGGCGGGGCGGTCCGGAATCTGGTCAATGAAAGTCCGGTGTCACCGCTGATCGAAACATTCGGAGTGATGTTGAAAGAAACAGAACTGGGAAAATCCAGGGTTGAGGCATTACATGAAATGGCCAGCCGGGTTCAACTGGACGAATTCAACTCATTGGTGCAAGCTGTGGCCCAGGGAACCGAGATGGGCAGCAGTATCGCCTACACGTTGAAAATACAAGCGGATGAAATCCGCCGAAGCCGCCATCACACTGCCGAGAGAAAGGCGGCCAGGGCCCCTTCCCTGATGTTGATTCCAATGGCGATTTTCATTCTTCCAGCCGTCTTTATTGTTATTTTCACCCCGGTGGCGCTGAGAGTTATGGACTCGGGTATTGGTAATTTCATGGCAAAATAACTGGATATGGAAGCAATGCGTTTAACAATTACTAAAGGCGCCGGCGAAGGGACTGTTTTTGACCTGAAGGAAGGGACCAACACCCTTGGCCGGTCCCGTTCTGTGGACATAAAATTAGACGCGCCGGACATTTCACGGCAGCATCTCGTGATCACCGTGACGGGAGAGGACGCGGTGGCTGAAAATCTGGGCCGGGCGGGCAGCGCCCTGAACGGAGTTCCCATTGACCAGCCCGTTTCCTTGATGTCCGGGGCGAAGCTGACCATCGGATTGAGCACGGAAGCGCTGTTTGAAAATCCGCGGGAATCGCGTCTCTCCCCGCCGCCGGTCGTCATCGACGAGCCCCCGAGCACCGATGAGACCGGCATCCAGTCGGGCTTCACACCACCCGAGGAGGAAATCGATGCCACCGGTGTCGGAGACACTGGCATGGACACCCCGCCCTGGCGGCCACCCGCTCCCGAGCCGGCGGCGCAAGGAACGGGAATGGGGTTTACCTACTTTCCTTCCGATTCTTCGGGGGACGTGTTTGATTCGGTGGTCGAAGGCGGCACCCAAATCATGCAGACCCGGCTGGCCAGCCAGGAGGAAATTGAACTGCTTAAACGGCAGCAGCAAAAAGAGGGCAAGATCCGGCTGGCCATGTGGGGAGGGGGGCTGGGATTTTTAGCTCTGCTCGCTCTCATTTTCTGGCCCCGGCAGGAAAAACCCGAAGACATGTTGACTTGGCCCAAGGGGGCGGAAGGAGATTATATGGACGCCTTCCTGCCGTCTCCCGTCTTCGGAAGCTATGCGGAAGGCGGCTATGATTTGGTGTTTCCGGGAGCTAAAGGCTGGCAACACCACACGGATGAAGCGGGGCGGTTAACGGTGCGGACCCCCATCGGGCGGGATCAAAATGTCACCATGACACTCATTCTCACCGAGACCGAAGACAAGAATGAACTCATTAAAACCCGGAAAGATTCCTTGAGCGATTGGATGGAAGCGATCAAACAGACCGAAGGACGCTGGAGCTTTGAAACACCGTCAGGCGATCTGTTTCTGGGAGGAGGCAACGGTATTCCGTGCATAACCGTTCCCTATCACCGGGAAGACGATCAAGCCTGGTTTGGCATGGCCTTGTTTTTCCGCTATGGTTCACGGCGGATTGTTCTCCGCCGGGAAGTGCCGGCGGAAGAACGCGTGCGGGCGGAAGACATGGTTCTGAACCGCTTTTATGTCTATCCCTCGCCAGCCTGTGTCCGCGGGCATTGGGAAGGGGGCGGCGACATCGGCTCCGCCGACCCGGCGGATCAAATTCAGCAAGTGAGAATTGAACTGGAACAGGCTTCTCCACCCACCTGGCCCGCGATTGAAACACTGATCATGTCGGCGTTACGTAAAACAGCCATGGCTGACGACACCAAAATGAACGAGGAAGCGGCCCGTTTGCTCACCCGCTTGCGGGAGAACCAGGATCGCTGGTTCAACGCCCAGAAAATCGCTTTTTTCAACGCCCAAGCCAAGGGCGACTTAAAACAAGTCAACCGGATCACCGAAATATGCAAAGGCGTATTTTCTGACCGGAGTGATCAACGATACTACGAAATCCGCAAAAACCAATGGTGAGCCATGGGATCCAAAGAACTGAACATCCATTTGGAGGTTAACGGCCGACCGGTTCAGACCGTTCATAGTGGTGACATCACGGGTGAATTGACCATTGGCCGCAGCCACTCATGTGATTGGGTCATTCCGAAAGAAGACAGCGTGGTGAGTTCAAAGCACGCCAGCTTAATCCCCAAAAAAGGGCGGATTTGGATTTACGACAACGGCAGTAAAAATGGTATTTACGTGGCTGGCAGACGGGTGGAGAAAAAACTCCTCGAACCCGGAGACAAAGTGACCATTGGCAGTTGCTCCGTCACCGTGGATGAGGCCGGGAAGGGAATGGTCGAGAAAAAGCCCTCAAGCATTCTGGTCACACATGGCAATTTGAAGGGCAGGAGACTTGAACTCTCCGCCCCTGAGTCGGTGATTGGATCATCAACCGACGCGGATTTGCCGTTGATGGACATGCTGGTTTCCCGGCGGCACGCGGTGATCACGAAAAAAGAGGATGACAGCTGCTGGATTATGGATCCGGGCAGTAAAAACGGTTTAAAGGTGAACGATGTTCCCCTGCCCGCCGAGAAAGAACGCCTGCTCAAGGATGAGGACCGGATTTCAATCGCCCAGTTTGAGTTGGTCTTCCATGACGGAGCGGTTCCCCACAATAATTATCAAGTCGTTTTGCGCCTCGGAATTATCGGTGTCACCTTGCTCTTGACCTTGTTCGCCTACTGGGGTTACCAACACCTGCGCCCGTCGGCGGGCCTTCTTGTCAGCCAGGCCCGCAGGGCCGCCGCCCGGGAAGATTTCAGAAAGGCCGACGAGTTGCTCGACAGCGCTGAAGTGGCCCGCGGAGCGGATAAAAACAAACTTGAACGGGCGGATCTCGAGCGGAAGTTAACCATTTGGCGCAACACGATAAAACTGTGGGATGACGCCCGGGCCGCCCTCACCCGCGAAGACTGGATCGCGGCGTCACGGGCGCTTGGAGGACTCCAAGCCGAGCGGGAAAATGTCTGGACTTGGAATAAAAGCGCCTTGGAGGAAAAAGAAAAGGCCATGCTGGCCAAGCGAATTCTTGATTCCTATCACCGGGGCACCGAGGTCATGGAACAAGAAGACAGTGGTTTGGATGACATTCGTGACATCGCCGCGTCTCTCACCCGCGTCTTGGCTGACACGCCGTCCCCGGCCCCGCCGTACTTTGACAAATTACTGGTCAGAATGCGCGGCATGCGCGATGAGCTGAATGAAGCCATCAAACGCAATGTCGCCCTGGATGAGACGATCCACGCGATCACCTTGCAGTCCCCGCCTTTCGAAACGATGATCAAGGCGCTTAAGGAGCAAGCCGGGGGCGAACGGGGACAACTGCGGAAACGGGCGGAAATGACGCTGCAACCTGTCATGAGCCTGGCGAATAGTTTTCAAAAATTAAACGACATGTCCGAGCATCTCCGCCAAGTCCGATTTGATGACGCTCTGTCTGTCGACATCGCGCTGCCCTCGCCTGAAAGCTGCGCGGTGGATCCCCGGTTATCCCAGAAACGTCAGGATTTCGCCGATATTCACACCTCCATCCAAAAAGCCGCCCGGCACGTGGCCTACCTGTATGGTCAGTTGGATCCCGAAATCAGTGTCAAGGGAAACATTCCCCCGTGTTTGACCGTCTTCGGCGATCCGGCCGCCATGGAACGGGTGCTGGCGTGTGACATCATGGAAGGGAAGCTGCCTAAACGCGGCCGGGAGTCTCCACAAGGCGTGTATGACCAACTGGTGGGCAATGAGGAATTATACGAGTTTCTACGGGTGTTACCGGAGGAATTGGACCGGGAAATGCTGGGCACAACCATTGAAACCCGCTTAAGTCAGGCGGAAAGAGCCCTCAAAACCTGCGCAAGTTTTATCACGTACATGAACGATCCGGAGCGGTTATGGCTGGGGCACGGCCCCTTGGGAACCGTTGTGGAAAATTGCCGGAAGACCTTGGCGGCCCGTGACGCGCTGGTCTCGGCCATCGTTAAACAAACCGGACAACTGACCGGCCGCCGCTTTCTCATCTCCGGCGGCATCGCCTTGCGCTTGGCTGACAAGCCGGAAGAACTGATCTGCGGAGAAGAAAAGTTACAGAATAAAGTCATCGCTGAGTTCCGAAAACTGCGCTTGGATCTTGCCGCTCTAAACGCGGAATACGGCCGGAGCGCTCCCGAGCGCCAAATTGAAATCCGTGAGGAAATCATGAGCCGGGGATTGCCGGGTGACGCGATGGTACGTAGAATGTGGGCGGGACGGGACGCGGCAAATGCCCATTAATGAAACCCCTTTTTCCTGGTTGCGGACCGCGGCGGACAGTGATCCGGGGCGAATTCGCCAAAATAATGAAGACAGCTTCCTGTCATGTCCGCGGCAGGGCGTTTTCATGGTGGCCGACGGCATGGGCGGAGCGGAAGCCGGGGAAGTGGCCAGCGGCATGCTTAAACAAGAGATCGCCGCCTGTTGTGACCATCTTCCCGAGGATCCCTTGGAACGCTTCCAGTCGCTGGCGGACGGCATTCGGCGAGCCAATCGGAGGATCAAAGCCTTCGCTGAGGAAAACTGGTTTAAAGGAACCGGCAGCACGGTTGTTCTTCTGGCGTTTGATCCCCAAACCGCCAGCCGGGCGATCGCGGTGTGTGTCGGCGACAGCCGCCTCTACCGGTTACGGGAAAAAAAAATCAGCCAATTATCCCATGACCACACCATTGAGGCCAGCCTGTCCGGTGTCAAAAATCTTTCCAGCCGGTTTCGTGGCGTGCTGACCCGGACCGTCGGGTTTGACGATCGCCTCGAGCTTGACGTGATGGACATCGATGTCAAAGCCGGCGACATATTTCTTCTCTGTTCCGACGGATTGACCGGTATGCTGAAAGATAAAGTCATTCGTAAAACACTCTTAGCCGACCCGAAACCGTCACCCGCGGCCACAGTGAGCGCCTTGATCGACCTGGCCAACAAAGCGGGCGGAAAAGATAATATCACGACTATCGTTATCCGAATCGGAATGGAGATACCGGCCGCGGACACCGCGGTCAAGCCGCTGGCGGCCGTCATCGCCGCCTGTCGCGGAACCGATGACGACGCGCCGACTCCACCGACGACGACACCGCCCGGGGGGCCCGCGCCGGACTCCGCGGACGCCGCGGCGCCGCCATGGGACGGGCATGTGCCGGCGGAACTCACCACCCCCGCCAAGACCGTATACCTGGTTGACCGGTTGATCAGCGCCCATGGAGAGGGCTCGGTCTATCACGGAATTCGTCAGGAAGACGCGCGTCCTGTCGCCTTGAAAACAGGCACGGGGGGCAAAGCGCTGTGCCTGGAAAATGAGAAACGTCATTTAGACCGTCTGAACCATCCGGCCATTATCCAGTGCCTGGACAGTTTCGACACATCCGACGGGGCCGCTCTCCGGAAAATTCTTGTGCTTGAGTACCTGGAAAATCTTCCCGCCAACACCCTGCGCGGACGCCTCCGCGCCGCTGGCGCCCTCCCCTTGGCGGAGGCGCTTGGTCTGTTTAATCGTTATTTGAAAGCGCTGGTGCACATGCACACCCTGTCGGAACCGATCGCCCACGGTGATCTCAAGCCGTCCAATCTTTACGCGCCGGAAAACACCCCGGAGATGGCGAAACTCTGTGATTTTGGCTCCGCCACGCGGTTTAAAGACATCCGGGACAAGCCCGTCGGCGGGTCTCCGGACTACTTGCCCCCCGAAGCCGCCGCGGGAATGTTCAACCGGAACCCCGCTCAAGCGGATATTTTCGCCCTCGGATGTTGTTTATATGAAGCCTTGACTGGTGAACGGGCTTACCCCCGCCTTCCCGGTGATCCTGATCAGGCGCGGCAGATGCGGGCCAGCCAACGCCCGGATAAAACCCCTTGCTCATGGGCGGCTCCCGTTTTCCAAAAATATCCCCGACTGAAAGAAGTCGTGGCGAAATGTGTGGATCTGTCTCCAGACCGCCGTTATGAGAATATTCAGGCGTTTTACATTCATTTGACCGGCTTCGCCGAGTCCATTCACCAACCAACCAAAGAGTAACTATGCCGGATACGCGCGATAATTCTTTTCTTGTTCTCTTCCTTGAGCCAATTCGGTCTTACTTGGAAGATGACGATGTCTCTGAAATCATGATCAATGGCCCGGAGCAGATCTTTATTGAGCGAGAGGGAAAATTGGAACTGACACCGGCCCGGTTCGTCAGCGAACCGGCGTTGAAAGCCGCCGCGGTCAATATCGCCAAATCTGTCGGCCGCGTATTGACGGACGCGCAACCCCGGCTGGATGCCCGCCTTCCCGACGGCAGCCGTATTCACGCGGTGATTCCCCCCCTGGCCCGCTGCGGCACCACCATCGCCATCCGGAAATTCAAACAGGAGAAACTCACGATCACCAAATTAATCGATTTCGGCAGCATTTCCGTGCCGGGCGCGCAACTGTTGGACACGATTGTGAAAATCCACAAAAATGTGATGGTCTCCGGCGCCACGTCATCGGGCAAGACATCTGTTTTGAATGTGATGAGTGAATTCATTCAAGAAAAAGAACGCATTTTGGTGTTGGAAGACGCCAGTGAACTCCAGCTCCAAAAACCGCACACCGTTTATTTTGAAACTCGGAAACCCGACAAAAATGGCGAGGGAGAAGTCACCATCCGTGACTTGTTGCATTCGTCGTTGCGCCTCCGGCCTGACCGCTTGGTTATTGGCGAAATCCGCGGGGGGGAGGCGTTGGATCTTCTCCAAGCTCTGAACACCGGCCACGCCGGCAGCATGTCCACAATCCACGCCAACAGCCCCCGTGACTGCCTGTTCCGCATCGAGACCTGCGCCTTGTTCAGCGGCATTGACATTCCCCTGGCCGCCCTGCGCGCTCAAGTCGCGTCCGCCATCGATGTCGTGGTGCACACCGCCCGGCTGCCGGACGGGAGCCGGAAAATCACCGAAGTCGCGGAAGTTCTCGGCTTGAAGGACGACAATTATGAGTTACGCCCCCTTATTTCCTTTCATCATCAGGGTCACGGGCAAGACGGAAAAATCAAGGGCGAGTTCACCGGTCACGGTGAGTTGCCCACGTTTTTCGAGGAAGCGGCCATGTTAGGTTTCCCGTTGAAACAGGAGATGTTTTCAACATGAGACATACGATCCTCCATTTCCTGGCATGGTGCCGGCGCGTTTGGTGTTCAGAGAGGGGAGACGTGCTGGCCGAATATGCGGTTCTTCTGGTCATGATCATGGTTCCCCTGATCGGCGCATCCGTGGGATTGGTCAACCCGGGAGGCGCCACATTCACGACCGAGGGCACCATCAATGGCGATGATTTCGGTGTGTTCGGCAACGCCATGGTCGCCGCCTTCCGGCGGATCATGTGCGGACTTTGCTTACCCATACCTTGATTGAAATATCGATCGGAGACACAGTCGTCCCATGGGATGAAAACCTGGAACATTCTCCACAATCTTGTCCAACCAAGCTCCAAAGGAAAAAAGAATGACTAAACAACTCATCATCGGGCTGACCATCGCCATGGCTGTTGTGTCATGGGCGGAGGACGCGCCACAGAAAAACACGAGTGAAAAGGACACGCTTATGGTAACCACCGCGCTGACCGCCGCCGCGTTTAGAAAAGACGCCAGCGGCGACATCGACGCCGCGGTTAAGAAATGGGGCTCTGAGTTTTTTCAAAACAAGTGGCGCCGGTCTGTGATGACAATGTTTGAGAAGACAGAAAAAATCGAATGGCATGATTTTTTCTCCGGTGCCGTGGTCTGGGCAGGTGCCACGCAAGCCCAGACCGGCATTTCCGCCTGCTACAATCCTTGGAGTGACGCGATCGTCCTGCTGAAAATCGAGGGATCCCCCACCGCTCAAAAACTTACTGATTTCGCCGTCGTGTGTGGCGAAAGCTGGCGGGAGGAAACCCCAAAAACGGCGGCCGAACTGTTCCATTTGAACCATGACACCGACCCGCTGCTTATTCAGTTGGCCAGTTACTATAACCGGACATTGGATATCTTTAAACAAGTCTACCAAACCCCGGGGAAAGCCGAGCTGATGCCCGGAGACTTTGGGAAACGCTTCGCTCCGCCTGACGAGGAACTGGCGCTGATCAAAACGCGGATGATTCACCGCCTGTACATGTATCAGCAACTGTTTAGCGGTAAACACACATCCATAAAAACGCTGGCGGGCGACATCGTCGCGGCGATCCATGCCGACGGTGACGAGTTGGTCAACATGATGACCCCTGGCGCCTCAGCGGAAGCCGCGGCCATGTACCGGGAGCTGCCGGCCCCGTTCCGCCAGGAAGTGGGCCCTATTTACTTCGCGACACAGGGAAAGGGATTTATCCTGGCCTTTGTCAGCGCTAACGCCCCGAAATATGTGCTGATCATATCCAGTCCGGACACCGCGGATGAAAACAAAAAACTAAGCTGTGAATGTCTTGACTTGGACGTTTCAAAACAAACACTGAACCTTTGGCGTGAGGTGGCGAAATGACACACAACTCCTTACATCCCCTGAAACGGTCGCTTTTCTCGGCCGCTCTTATCCTACTGGTCTGCGCCGCGCCCGTCATGAGCGCCTGGGCGGCGGAGCCGACCGCTTCCCAGCCTCAGTCCAGCAGTTTTCTGGGACAAGTGGGCGATGGTGTCACGGGTGTTCATGATAATTTGGGTTATGACACTGTGAATAAAGTCCTGACAACCGAGGACAACTTCAAATACATCATCAAGGAAGCGACCCAGAACACTAAATACATTGAAGCGGTCGAAAAGGCCGGCAAATACGCCAAAGTCATTGACCTCGCGTTTAAAGCGGTGAAATTCGGCAATCTATCCATCGAATGCAAACAGGCTTTGGACACGGGCGACAGAGAAGGATTTAAAACGGCCTTCAACACCATGATGAAAGAAATTATCAAAACCGCCGTGAGCAGCTATGCCGCGACGGCGGGAGGCACCCAAGGCGGGATCGCCGGATTTGCCTTGGGAGGGCCAATCGGGGCGGCTGTCGGCGGCATCATCGGGGCCATTGGAGGCGGGTATGTGAGTTCAGAGGCGGCGGACTATCTCTACGAAAAACTGTTGGCGGATTTTATTAAAGGCACGATGTCTGACGCTGTATTCGACAGTTTAAGCGGGCAGAGCGGAACATCGGGCGCCGGCGGCGGCGGGCCGCCCCTGCTGCCTCAACCCGGCGGCGGCAACCAATCCGGCAATACCGGCGTTCTCCCCGCTTTTCGGTAACCTTCCCGCGAACGACAGCCTCGGCCCGGGAGTCGCGGGGATCAACCGGGAGGGGGTCACCGCCGATTCAAAACACGCCGAAAAAGCTCCCGGCCCTCATCAACCGTGACACCGGCCTTCGCCATCATTCCCGCGCTCTCCGCGAGGACCCGGAGAATGATGTCCTCTCTCGGCAACCGCGGCCGGTTATCCACGTAGCCCTCCGCCTCCAGCCAGGATTCCAATTCATCTGTTTTTTTCATTTGGAACCCCCGCACCTCCCGGTTCCGCAAAGCCTCAATCAAACGCTGTCCATCACCATTGACCGACACCGCCAAATCAGCCACGGCCCGAGCGTGCTTCAACTGCGAGACGGGAGATTCGGAGCATAAAACAACATCGGGAGTGACTGGTTTTCCCCGGCCAATCGCGCACAGGCTTTGCAATTTTTCCAACAAAAACACACGACAGGCCACCTTTTTCGAAAAATCATCGGTGTCGCTCAACCCAGCCAGTGTGAGAAAATGATCGCCGCCATTTTTGAGCATCATGCGCAACTGGCCAATGGTTTCGCATCCCGTGCGCAGAATGCTTTCCAAGCGCCGCGGGGAGCGCGTCACATAGAACACGTGCGCGCTGGCGCAACCGCTGTCTGAGAGCGGAAAGGCCGGGACTCCGAGAAGATCGCCATACTCGGATTGACTGAGACCGTCGGCCGGAGGAATCTCGAGCGCCGGGGGCAAAGGGGGCAACGACTCTGTGTCAACCCGATGATCACGGTCCATCGGCAAACGCAGGTACCTCACATCCAGCTCCGGGGCCGTGCCGGCCAGCCGCCGCCACCGGGCTTCCTCGTCTTCCTGCGATGTCAAATACATCACCTGCCGTCCACTTTTCACCACATGCGCGACCACTTCGGTCACCGCCAACGCCCGCTGGTCATCACTGTTGGCCAATATCTCATCCAGGATTAACGGCGGAGCCGCCCCGCCGCCCTCCTGTTCTTCTAAAAAGGCCAGCCGGACTGACAAAAGCAGTTGAACGCGGGTGCCGCTGGACAATTCCGCCAGACTCCGTTTCTCCCCGGCCACGGTGTCCATGGCGCTCAGCGCCACGTCACCACCATGATTTTCCACCAGCAACTCGCAACCGCCAGCCGTCACCTCGCCAAAGATTTTTCTCGCCCGGCGCAGCACCGCTGATGACAGGCGGCCCGCTTTTTCCCGAACCAGATCCACCAAGGCCAATCCCGCCGCGTGATCCAGCGTCTGATCCATCAAGTCGCTCAACTCACGTTCCGCTTCCCGTTCTTCCGCCACGGCCCGCTCCAAATCATGCCCTTCCCGGCCCCGCCGGATCTCTTCTTCCAAGGCCACCAGTTCTTTGTGCTTGATGTCATACTGTTCCACCTGTTCCTGACAGTCCGCCAAATGCGCCCGCGCCTGGTCCCGGGCAAGCGACAGGAACTCTGGCCGCCAGCCAGGCAAAACCGCCAGTCGGCGCTTGGCGTCGTCGATCGCACGGGCGGCGGCATTGACTTCCGCCAAGGTTTTTTTATAATCCTCCGCCACCGGAGCCAGGCGCTTCAGCTCCTCAAGCGCATGGTCAAAGCGACCGTCAAACACGCCAAAACAACGGCTGGCGAGAGCCGCCATTTTTTCCCGCGCGACATCCGCGTCCGCTTCGAGTTTTTCCTGACGGGCGCGGCAATTTTTGATCTGACTGTCCGCTTCCAGCCAGGCTCTCCGCCGTTGGCTCACGTCATTGATCACGGCTCGGACCGCCGCCGGTGTTTCAAGCGGCGCGTCAGCGTAAGGGCTTACCAACTCGACACAGTGTTTCCGAGCCGCGGCCACCCGCTCGTCCCGTTCCTGAACCAAGGCCTGGCATTCAGCTTTCCGGGTCACCGCCTCCCGCCACGTGGCCAGAGCGGTCAAAACCGCGACAAGGTCTTCCGGAGGCGGCGAACAGTCAATCCCCTTTTCCGCCAGCGCTTCCGCCAGCGCCTGCCGGTTGTTCCGCTCATGTTTTTCGGCCGCCAGCCGGTCATTCTCCAACAGTCGAATCCGCTCCAGCAACCGCTCGCGGTCCCGTTGCTCGGCGGCGCTGGTCTCCAACACCCGCAGAGTTTCACGCGCCTCACGAAACGTCCAATCACGGATCGGGGGAACACCACTCAACGCGGCGTATTTTTCCCGGGCGTTTTCACGCACCGCGTCAGCGTCACTGACCGGGGCGCCCCGCCGGGTGACGCTCCATACGAACAGGGCGAGAGCGACGGGCACGCTCAAAAGCCCCAGGGGCGTGAACAGCGTGATCACCGCGCCGAGACAGGCTGTCACCAGGGCGGCCCATTCACCCATCCGCGCGACTTTAGCCGACGGCGCCTGATCCGTTTCACCCAACCAGTCCAGCAGAATATCCACACCCCGCGAGGCCTGGCGGGTGTCAGAGTCCTCGTCCAGAAATGACCGGTTCAGGGTCTCAACAGCGGCCATGGCGTCCCGGGTGTCCCGGGCCGCCCGCCAGGCGGTGAACAAAGGCGGCAGATGACTGACATCATCCAGCGTCGGCGGCTCAGCCCCTTTAAAACGCCCCCTCCCGCCGATGAATCCACGGGCGGATGTCTCCCCCGCTTCCGCCCGCGCCAACGCGTCCCGGGCGGTTTCCAGGGCGTCCAACCGTCGTTCCCACTGCGCGGTGACATCGACAGCTTCAGCCAAAACCCGCTCCGGCGGCAGCGTGGCGGCGGTGAAGCCCGATTGGTCACAGTGTTTTTCAGCCCTTTCAACCTGTTCCGCCAGCCCCCGGGCCGCCGCCGCCGCGCGCTCTAAATCGCCCATCCATTCGGCGAAACGCTCCACGTCATCTCCCCGGGCGCGGGCCAGACTCTCCGGCTGTTCAAACGCCTCGAGACGGGCTGTCAAATGATCCAACTCAGCGGTCAGCTCCAGGACGTGATCCAGCCCCTCCCAGATTCGGGCCATCTCCCGGGCGGCGCGGATCGCCTCTAACTCCTTTTCCAACGGCGCGATGTCCCCAGCCCGCAGGATCAGCCGCCGTTGGGCGGACGCGACGTTCCGACGATGTTTCCGGGCCGCGGCCAGTTTTTTCGCCGCCGCTTTACGGCTTGGCGGCGTCACCGTCAACCCCAAAGCCTCGACCGCTCCGTCCAGATCCACATTGCCGTACATTTCCTCCTGGATGGCCGCGGCCAGATCCGCGTCATTCTCAACCAGTAAATCCTGCAGCGCCAAAACATAGGGCTTCGGGGATGGCGGCACGGGCGGAAAGGCGGCGCTCCCCGCGTCCCCGCTGAACACCCCGCCGTCAAACCGCGGGCTCAGCGCCCGTCCCTGATACTCGAAAACCCCCGCCAGACCGGCATTTTTCTCCTTCACCGCGGCGGGCCAGATCAGAGCTCGGACCGCCTCGGCGAGAGTCGTCTTGCCACTGCCATTGGGCCCGCGGACAATCGTCAACCCCGGAGAAAAAGACCCAGGCGGAAAAAGCATCCTGTCCGAGGGTTTTTCCACCCCCATGAACCGGCGGATTTCAAGCTCTTTTAACGTGATAAAGGGATCACTCAAGCGCCAACCACCTTTTCTAACAGCCGCAGTGCCCACCGCCGCGGGGCGGCCATGTCCAACGACACATCCGGCGGCGCGCCGTCGGAACCGATGTCGCCAAAAGACCGGTCATCACGGACAGCCGCCTGATAGGTTGAAAAAGCCGCCGCCAACCAGGCCCGTTCGTCCTCCTCGATCCGTCCCGCCGCGACCCGCGCCAACAGGGCCGGCACGCCTTTACCCTCCATCATCGCCGCCACATCCAACGCGGGCTCCACATCCACGGAATAGTCATGGGCGAAAACCAGGATCCCGTCAATTTCAAACGGCTCACTGAGTGTTTCAGACAGGACCGTCGCCACCTGATCACGGGTCATACGCGACCGGCCGCGCGCCACGAAACGGACATGCGCCGCCCGCAGCGAAGGATGCGTCCGGCAAAGGCCATTCAAGGTGTCAGCAATCGCCTCTCTCGCCCGCCGCGGCAAGTCACCCGGCGCGCGGATATCAGACACATCCAGCGCGACCTGGTCATAACACAGGCCACCAACCGGCGCGAAAACCGGTGTCATCGCGGTGTCCGCGGTGTCCAGTATCCAGACACCGTGAAGGCCTTGTTCGCCGGGACCGGGATCCATCCCCTGGGGGGAACCGGGAATGAGAATCCGGGCGGGGGCATCGGCGGCGGACAGGACGGGTTTATGCAAATGCCCAATCACCCACAAGTCCACCGGCAAGCCGGTGAAATCGGTCCGCGATGTCCCGCAATAGCGACTGCCTGGAGAGCCAAAATCACTGTGCAGGATGCCCAGACACGGGCGGCTGATATCCACGGCCTCACGCGGGAAAGCGGCCACCGGATTACCCGGATTCTCACAACGGGGGAAGGACCAGGCGAAAATTTGCGGAGAAATATCACCCGCCTCTGTCGGTAATGTGAGAGAGTCCCAGCGCCCGTTTTCTCCAAGAACCGTCAGGCTGTCCAACGCCGCCACGCGGGCGAGTTCGGGTATCACCTCGACATCATGGTTGCCCGCTGTCAGAATCACGGCCACGTCCTGTTCACGCAAGCGCTTCAGGCCGTCTTCCAAAGCCCCGGCGGCTTCCAGAAACTGGTTGGAGGTGTCGACAAGATCACCCGCCACAATCACCGCCCGGACACGCTCCCGCAGCGCCAGGTCAACAATGCCCCGCCACGTGTTGGAGGAAGAAAACTCCTGGGCATGCTCAACCGGAATCCGTGACGGCTGGCGGCCAATATGAACATCGGCTGTCAACATTATCTTCACACCGGTATTCCCCTTAACATTTCCCGTAAACGCGGATGCCGACGGGCGGGATAATTAAAGCGTTCACACACTTCTTTAACAATTTTCAGCGTGTGTTCGGACGGGTCGGCCACCAAGTCCGCCACCGTCCGCCGTTTGCGAACGGTGATATCCGGGATATGACAGACATACGGCTGGGTGTCACCCCGCTCTTCAACACCCGCCAGCCGGCAGTCATTCACATTATTAAGGCTGATTGTCAAGGTGATCAAGTCCTCTTGGACACCAAGATTCTCGTAAAACTCGCCAATCGCCCGGACCGCCGCGTCAATCAGCGGCACCAGGCGGTTATACGACAGTTCCCCGCCTTTTTTCCGCCGCGTTCCCGTACCGTAGACATGATACAACAAACCGGACGGAAAAGCTTCAAAGAAATGAAAGCGGCCGCTTTTCGAATCCGCTAAATTACCGGTGAAGGAGCGATTGGTCACAAACGCCTGCCCCTGCCCGGCGCCGGGCAAGGGCAATAATCCGGGAATCGGCAACGCGATGCTTTCAACCGCCGAGCGGGTGTCTGACAACATCCAGCGATCACTGACAAACGTGTCCGGGTAGGCGCTCAAACTCATCGTGATCGTGCTGTTTATCCGGGCCGGGCCGATCACCTGACGGCAATTCTCACCGGATGCCTCCAGTTGCTCTTGAAACTGTCGTTCGGCATCCGGCTCGGCATATTGATTCCCCTCATACAGCACGCCCCGCAACATGCGGCCGAGCACTTCACGCTGATTGCGCAGCGCCCGTTGGATAATTCCCTGCAGCTCCGACGCCCGGTACGCCGGCCGGCTTCGGGCGTCCGGGGTGCGGATATAAAACGCCCCTTGCTGGAGCTCATCGCCGCAATGGTCGCTGGACACATGCGGCAACCCGCTGAAGCGCCGGATGACGAAAACCGCGTAATGCTTGCCGTCAACTTCCGGGCGGACGATATCAAAGTCAATACTCGGATCCGCGTATAAATTAATAAACTGACCGACAATACTGGGATCAAACGAGCGCAACTGCTCCTCCGTCAAGCCCTGGTAGTCAGTGGGATTGCCATTGGTGTCCTCGCCCACGCCCACCACCACATACCCGCCCCGGGTATTGGCCAGCGCCATGGCGTGGCGGACAAATTTAGCCTTGCCCACCCGGGGCAGATCTTTCCAGTTCTGAGCCGCTTTATAATCCAGTTCCTGGGTTTCCACGCCCCGGTAAATGATTTCCGCCCAATCAATACCGTCCAATTGTCGCGTGTCGATGCGGTTCATGCGGATCTCTATAGGTTGAGGATGTCTCCGGACACGCCAGTATCGGGCGACGTGACCAAGCGGAGTAAAAATAGCCTTGAAAACACGGCTTGCAAGGATTGTTTGTCCCCGCCGGGGTATTAAACTATGGGTGCGCTCCTAATTTTTTGGCAATGTCCGAAAAGCGGGGGAGTTTAGGGGCAACGCCTCAATATGGAATAGGGGTCGTCCCGGAAATAGACATTTTGATGTGACAACCCCCTATTTTATTTCACCCCTTTAGGGCTTCTGTATGAAACACACGAAAGTCATCCTCTTTATTGTCACAGCGCTTGGCCTGGTGCTTATCGCCGGGATCGCCCGCCGCTGGACGGAAACCCGCTTTTCCGCCCGGGCTGAATCATCCGCCGACGCTGGTGCCCCCCGCCGGGTGATTTCCATGGCGCCGGCCATTACGGAAGTCCTCTTCGCCCTGGGGTGCGGGGACCGCGTGGTGGGCGTGAGCGATTATTGCGCCTATCCGCCCGAGGCGGCGCGGAAACGCCGTGTCGGCGGGTATTTCAATCCGGATTATGAGACGATCGCCGCTCTGGAGGCGGATCTCATCATCCTCTACCCGGAACAGGAAAGTCAGAAAACCCGCGTCGAACGCCTGGGCCCGCGGACGCTGGTCGTTAACCAGGAAACACTGGCGGGACTGTTGGAGAGTATCGCCCGAATCGGCGCGGCCGTCGGCAAAACCGCGGAAGCCGCGGAATTACGCGCGTCACTGACAGCCAGACTCGACCGGGTCGCCGACATCACCCGGAACGCGCCGCGGCCAACCGTGTTGATCACGGCGGGGCGTGAAGCCGGCGCGGGAGACATCAGCGGGGTTTTTATCGCCGGTAAAAATAATTTCTACACCAGCCTGCTGGAATTCGCCGGCGGAAAAAACGCCTATCCCGGCACCCTTCCCCTGCCCCAAGTGTCGAAGGAAAATATCATTGACATGGCCCCGGATGTGATTGTGGAAATGCTCGGCGACTTGGCGCCCCAGGGGGTCAGTCATGCCGACATCATCGCCGATTGGCAGGCGCTTTGCCGTGTGCCCGCCGTCGCGGACGGACGGGTTTACCTCTTCACCGACGCCTTTGATGTCGTCCCCGGTCCGCGGATCATAAACACCCTGGAAAAATTAGCCGCCCGGTTGCACCCGGATCTGTTCCCCTCTCAAGAATGACACTGTCCCCGCCAAAAAACAAACCGAACGCCGACGCGGTGCTCACCGTGGACGGATTGAGCTGCGTCTTGGGCGGCCAGGAGATTCTCAAGAATGTCTCGCTCGCGGTCGCCGCCGGCGCGTGTGTGTCATTGATCGGTCCCAACGGCGCGGGAAAAACCACGTTGTTAAAGTGCCTTAACCGCATCCTGCCGTTCTCCCGGGGCGCGGTCACGGTTGACGGCAGACGCCTGAGCGGCTACTCACAGCCTGAATTAGCGGCGAAAATCGCCTATGTTCCTCAAGCTCAAGGACGGTTTATCGACTTCACCGTGTTTGACTTCGTCCTGCTCAGCCGTTATCCCCATCTCAGTCCTTTTTCCTCCATTTCCGCGGTCGATAAAGAAGCGGCTTTTCAGGCTTTAGTCAGCACAGGCATGGAGGCTTTCGCGGACCGCTCGCACGCCACCCTCAGCGGCGGAGAACGGCAGAAAGTCTTTATCGCCGCCGCCTTGGCCCAGGAGTCTCCGATATTATTGTTGGACGAGCCAACCACCTTCCTGGATCCTCATCATCAGGAAGAGATCATGGCGATTCTCCAGCGTGTCAACCAGCAAGAGAACCGCACCATCCTGGCAGTCACCCATGATTTAAACAACGCCATGATGATCAGCGACCAGATCATCGCCATGCGGGATGGGACCATCATGTTTCAAGGTTCGCCGGCGGAGACCATGACGGCCCCCGTTCTGGAAAAAATCTACGGGGCATCCTTTCTCTTCGTCCCTCACCCCGGAACGGGGCAGGCCATGCTGGTTCCCGGCGGCCGGACAGGTCAAAAAAGGCTATGAAAACGCGTCATCCGCACATCATCATTTTGCTCCTGTCGGTCCTGGCCCTGGGGACCCTGGGCGCTTGCCCGTTTATCGGTTCGCACGCCGTCACCCTGGTGGCCTTATGGGGCGATCAGGCTGATCCCGCCACCCGTGATATTTTTTTCACGTTGCGGCTGCCCCGGGTGTTCACCGCCTTTCTCGCCGGCATGGCGTTGGCCGGCGGCGGAGCGGCCTTTCAAGCGATGTTCCGCAATCCGCTGGCCACCCCCTTCACCCTGGGCACCGCCAGCGGGGCTTCCCTGGGCGCCGCGGTGTACATGCGCCTGGGCCTGTCCCTGTCCCTGTTCGGCATCTCCGGCATCTCCCTGGCCGCGTTTCTCGGAGCGTTGGGCGCGATCGTCCTGGTCTACTCCCTCACCTGTCTGCGACGGGGTTTCTCGCCGGCGTACACACTCTTGGCCGGTGTCGCCGTCAGCATGTTTTTCTCCAGCCTGATCCTGTTCATGCAGTACATCAGTGACTTCACCCAGTCGTTCCGCATCATGCGCTGGCTCATGGGCGGATTGACCGACGCCGATTTTGAATCGCTTTTCAACCTGCTTCCCGCGGTGGGAATCGGGATCCTGGTTTTATGGTTAAACCTCCGCGAACTGAATTTGCTGGGCACCGGCGACGACATCGCGGCCAGCCGCGGTGTCCCGGTCGCGCAAGTCAAGCGGCGGCTGTTTTTCGCCACCTCCTTCATGATTGGCGCGGTGGTCGCCTTTTGCGGCCCCATCGGCTTTGTCGGCATGATGGCTCCGCACATTTGCCGCCGTCTGGTCGGCGGCAATCATCGCTGGTTACTGCCCGCCTCCCTGCTTTTTGGCGGCAGCTTTCTCACCCTGTGCGACACCCTGTCCCGAAGCCTCATTGACAGCGCCGAAATCCCCGTCGGGGTCATCACCGCTTTGCTCGGAGGGCCCTTTTTCCTGTGGTTGCTCACCCGCTCTAAAATCCGGGTGTGACAGGCCGGTCGAATAGCGCTCACCCAGTCGGGCAAATAATCGATCCGTATTTGCCTCTTCCACTTGATGAATTAGATTACTCTCGTTTTCCGAAACATGCGACGGGGGCATCGACCCGCCCCGTGCTCCACGCTTTTCGGAGGGGTGGCTGAGTGGTCGAAGGCGGCGGTCTTGAAAACCGTTGAGGCGAGAGCCTCCGTGGGTTCGAATCCCACCCCCTCCGCCAATCCCTATGTAAGCTCGTTTCCCAAGCGGAAACGGGCTTCTTTTTTGCCCCAAAATATAATAAAAATCAGCCATGCGCTTGACATTTCTATCCGTTTGGACTACTGTTTGCGGGTGGTAGCAAATTCAGTTACTTTCCTCGAATGATTGGAAACCCAATGCGATCCCCGGCACAACTTTTGTTGGTGTTGCTGGCCGCCTTCGTAATCTTGGCGCCGCGCGCGTGTTGCCGCGCCGAATCTCCCGGGGAGTATGATATCAAGGCGGCCTTGATCTACAAGCTGCTGCCGTTCGTCACATGGCCCGACACCGATGAAACCCCTTCCTCCCTGACGATTGGCGTGGTGGGAAAAAATCCGTTTGGTGACACCTTGCGGGAAATTGAGGGGCGGCGGATCGGATCGCGTTCGCTGGTCGTCAGGCACTTTGACACCAATGCGGACATCGCGCAGCTTAAACGTTGTCAGGTGCTCTTTCTTGCCGATGCGGACGAGGAGAATCTGCGGCGGATTCTCCAGGCGGTTTCCAGTTGGCCAATCTTGACCATCGGGGACTGCCCGGGATTTGTCGACCGAGGCGGAGTCATCGGCTTTGTCACGAGAGAGAGGCGGGTCGCCTTCGAGATCAACCAATCCGCCATGGCAAAGGCCAGCCTGGCCGTCCGTTCGCAGTTGATGCGCCTTGCGGCGCGGATTGTCGATACTGACCCGCCGACGGGGGAGGACACCCGTGAGTAGAACGTCTCAACACTTGCCGGGAAAAACGGGACTGCCGGGCATGTCCATCCGGCGGAAGCTTCTGACAATGATCATGGCGGTCTGCTCCGCCGCCCTGATCGTGTTCGTAACACTGATTTTGGCATTCTTGATGTCGCTGTACCAGAAGCGCATGGCGGCGGAGCTCGCGTCCATCACCAGGATGATTGCCAGCAACTGTTCAGCGGCGGTTCAGTTTGACGATTCCCGGGATGCCGGAGCGGTACTCGAAGCCCTGTCGACATGCCCCACGGTCGTCTACGCCTGCATCAAGCGCACGGACGGCACCACCCTGGCGGACTATCATCGGGACGGCTTCCGGGAGAAACCGCAACCACCGCCGGAACTCGGCCAGCAACGCCGTTACGACGACGCGATGGTCGCGCTGGAGCCAATCCGGGTGAACGGTAGAATCATCGGGGCGGTATTCGTGCAGTCCGACCTGACTGAGCTGTCGTCGTTCCGAAATCGCATCCTCGCGACCTTGGCGGCGATGCTTCTCGGGGTGCTGCTGGTCGCCTATCTGCTGTCGGCTAAACTACAGCGTCTGATCTCCGGACCGCTTGAACACCTGACCCGCGTCACCCGCGACATCTCGGCAAGCCGGGATTACTCCCTTCGCGCCAGCGTTGCGGGTGGCGATGAAATCGGCTTGTTGACACAGGGTTTCAACGCCATGCTCTCCGAGATTGAACACCGGGACGCGGCGTTGCGGCAGGCGCGGAAAACCATTGCGAACATCATCAACTCCATGCCTTCGGTGCTGGTCGGGGTGGACAGCGATGCCGTCGTGACGCATTGGAACGATGAGGCCGCGCGGCTGACCGGCCTGAGCAGTGAGGAGGCGGTTGGCAAATCCCTGCCCTCGGTCATGCCGCGAATGGAGCCGGATATGGGAGGGGTCACCGAGGCCATAAGCAGCAGGCAAATGCAATATATAAAACGCCAGTCCAAAGACGACACCGGCAAGACCCGGTTCGAGGAGGTCACCATCTTTCCTTTGATCGCCAACGGGATTGACGGAGCGGTGATCCGAGTTGATGATGTCACGGCGCGGATCCAGTTGGAGGAGCAGTTGCACCAGGCCCGCAAGATGGATGCCATCGGCCAATTGGCGGGGGGGGTGGCGCATGACTTCAATAACATGCTTGGCGGCATTATGGGAGGGGCGGAGCTACTTGAAGAGTGGATTCCGGAGGGAGAGCCCAAGCCTCGTGAATATCTGGACATGATCCAGACTTCAGCCAACCGCGCGGCAAAGCTGGCGAGCCAACTGCTGGCCTTCGGACGCAAGCAAGCAAAAAGCTCAACCGCGGTTGATTTGCATAAAGTGGTTGCCGACACCGTGGCGATCTTGGAAAACACCATCGGCAAACGCATTGTGATCGAACTCCATCTCGACGCCGAAACCCCCACGGTCGTGGGAAGCCCGTCGCATCTGCAAAACGCGTTGCTCAATCTCGGCATCAACGCCTGTCATGCCATGCCGGAGGGGGGGACTCTGACATTCGGTTCTTCGACCACAACTCTTGATCCGATATATTGCCAGTCCAGCACCTTCGAATTGACACCCGGCAAGTATATTGAGCTGACCGTGCGCGATACCGGCTGCGGCATACCCATGCACCTGCAGAAACGCATCTTTGAGCCCTTCTTCACCACGAAGCCCCAAGGGGAAGGCACGGGCCTAGGGCTTTCGGCCGCCTATGGCACCATATCGCAACATGGGGGGGAGATAAAAGTTTATAGCGAAGAAGGTGTCGGGACATGTTTTCACATCCTGCTGCCGTTGTCGGAGAAGGCCAGTGAGCGGGAGCCGTTCGTTGTTCACCGGCACATCGGCTCCGGTTTGGTGCTGGTCGTGGATGATGAACCGATCATGCGGGCCACTGCGAAAGCGTATCTCGAGGGGTACGGATATGAGATCCTGCTCGCGGCGGACGGGGAGGAGGCGGTGGCCATGTACCGCGAACGCGCGAAAGAGATTGACTTGGTCATCTGCGATATGATTATGCCACGAATGAACGGGCGCGACTGCTTCAAAGCATTGCGGGAAATCAATCCCCGTGTCCGCTTCGTGCTCTCCTCCGGCTTTACGCGGCCGCAAGATATCGCGGACATGAAGACGGAAGGCCTCGCTGGCTTCCTCCAAAAGCCCTTCCGAGGCGCCCAGCTCAGCACCGTTGTGGCGATGGCTATGGAGACGGCTGGCTGCGAATTCCCGGAATCAGAACCGGAACGATAGCGAAACCCCAATTTCCCGGCCTGGATTGTTGGCCAAGAAAACATCGTCATACCGCGCATCGAGAGCGTTCTTGACGTAAAAAGCCATCTTCATGCCATCCAGAACGTCCCTGACCGTCAGGTTTATGTCGACAAAATGCATCGCATGCTGAGATCTGGTCTCCCGTGAGCTGTAGCGTTCTTTGTACCCGCCCCATCCCCGGTAATGCAGGTTCAAACTCACCTTCGGCATCACCAAATAATCGACTCCCAGGTTCCACATATATTCCGGCACGGCAACCGGTTTGTCATCGCTGTCATAGAACTGGTTGGTTGTATCCGCGAATGAGATCGTCGAGCCGGATCCCGCGTTCAGCTTGTCATTGTCGCGCCCAACGCGCAGGCAGGTGGCGTTTCCATAGACACGCCACGACTCATTGAAACGATGCTCCCACTCGAGTTCGAGGCCATAGGATGTCACCGAGTCGATGCTTGCGTAAAACACGCGGTAGATTGCCGGATCCCCCGGAATCGGCTTGTCGGTGTCATCAATGGGCGTGTAGGAAAAGGTGAACAAGTCCTTCATGTTCACATGGAATAAGGTCAGCCCGAAAGAGGTCATTTCATCTCTGAATACGACCTGGAGTTCGTGCGTCTCCGATGACAAAGGTTCATGGGTTCCAAGCAGGTAGCTGCCGTCGGGTTGCCGTATCCATCCTTGGTCAGCCACGTTATATTCGCGTTGCGGAC
The DNA here is from genome assembly GCA_032251435.1 of Lentisphaeria bacterium. GTDB lineage: Bacteria > Verrucomicrobiota > Lentisphaeria > Oligosphaerales > MVZH01 > JAVVEH01. The sequence continues at coordinate 101,397 of JAVVEH010000004.1, forward strand.
GGACAATGCCCGTGCTATACGAATAACGCGCCGTCCACAGATCAGAAAGTCCGTAGACAATGCCCGCGCGCGGCGCGAAGTTGGTTCCATCGCTTCTCAGGTCACTCTCCTCCAGGCGGCCGCCAACCGTCAATTTGAGATTCTCCATGAGGTTGTAGCCAACTTCGCCGAAGGCCGCCTTTATCTCCTCGCGGCCGTCAATATCCAATGTCGTGGTCATCGATCTCGAATGCTTATATCGCATTGTCTGATAGCTGAATCCCAGCAGTCCGCTCCAGTCGTCCCGGGCGTAACGGGAAATATTTTCAATGCCGTAGCCCTGTTCTTTCCACCAATTGGACGAAAGATTCGGCACCCCTGAACGGTCATGATCAAGCAATCTCCGGTCAAAGAAAACACGGGTTTCGTTGCTGAGATAGTCGTTCACATCGACCGTATAGGACACGTCCCCCCAGGCTCTGCGCGTCCTGCGGCGACCTGGATGGCCGCCTTTCGCCGCCTCGTAGCTGGAATTCTGGCCATTGCCGGTACTCAGGTCTGAGTAACCCAGCTTGAGGGCGAAGTCTCCGAGGCGCCCTTTCAGGTACAGGTCATGGCTTTCCGGCATCATCGCGTAAGGCTTCCAGCGTGTGTCAACGGGCGCGGGGCCCGCGGCGGTTGGTCGATAATCGTATTCAGGATCGCCATCCGCGACAATATTCGTATAGCTGAGCATGAGGTCACCATCAGCAAACTGCTTTCCCCATACCGCGCTGGCCGTTCGCTGTCTGTCACGAAACTCATAATCCAGACTCAAGCTAAGCCGGCCAGCCGGGTGCCGGTCCGGGTCTATCGCGGTTCCGTCTTTGGTAATAATATTGATGACCGCCGTGGCGGCATCGCTGCCCCACATCGTGGAGTTCGGATCGCGGGTGATTTCAATTCTCTCCACATTGGCCAGCAGCGGAAACAAATGCAGGCTGTTCACGCCATAGACCGAGTTGACATTCTGCGGGTGCCCGTCGATCAGCACCAGGACGCAGACATTCTGGTCGGTGCGTATCCCCCGATGCGTGATGAAGGATTGCACGCTGTTGCCATTTTCCACAAAAAACCCGGGAACCCGCTTCAGGACTTCATTCAGATCCTTCAGCCCCTCCTGTTCGATCTGTTCTTTGGTGACGATCGTGACAACAGACGCGATCTTTCGAATGTCTTCATGCGTCCTGCTGGACGTGTAGAACTCAATATCCATCAACTGTTCCAGATCAAGATCGAACAGGCTCGGCGGCTCGGTGGCCGGGGCTTCCTCTTGGCAGATGCCCGGCAGCGACGCAATCAGAACACCCAGCACAAAAAGCCAAGGCACGGATTTTCGCATATGCATCAGATCTTCCTTTACGATACCATTAAACCAGCCCACTGGTTCCGGGATCCGCTTCCGCCGTCTCTTCACCGGCATCATTCGTTCCCCAAAGCGCCAACGGCTACCGTCGAGACCACCTGGCGGTTTTCGCCTCTATAAGCGAAAGCGAAACCACCCACGCCAAATTATACATGATCATCGAAAATCTTGCAAATAAAAAGATAGGAAATTGGGTTCTGCCCGGAAAATCTGTAAAAGGCCAAGACAGCGCTGACGCGACGATAAGCGCGCGCCGCGCCATCTTGCGGATCATCGACTCCCTGTCATGTCATTCTATTGAATTAATGAGCATGTATCACCGGTCCGTAAACCACCCGGAAGCTAATGGTGCTGTGCGCTTTGGCGGCGGGATAGGACCAGCGGGCGGCATTCCGCCAGTGAAGAATCCGTTCTGAATACGCCCCGCCGCGCACGGAGCGCGCCTTGGTGTTCTTAGCGCAATAGGGATCTGTCCGCGGTGCCCGGGCGTAGAATCCCGTGTCGTACCAATCATGACACCACTCCCAGAGATTGCCGGACATGTCATAAACACCCAATTCATTGGGACTGAACCGCCCCCCTTTGTAAGCCGGACCTTTCGCCCGGGCGGCGGACCGCTTGTACATGCGGTCCTCGCGCGAAACCTTTTCAATGGCCACACTGTCCATCCCCGAATAAGCCGCGCTTTGACTTTTCACACCGCCCCGGGCGGCGAATTCCCATTCCGCCTCTGTCGGCAAGCGGTATTCATAGCCAGCGGTCAATCGGCCCGCGGCTCTCTCCCGTTCCGTCAATTTCTCACAAAACGCGGCGGCGGCCGCATAACTCACCGTTTCCACCGGATTTTCCTCGTGTTTGAACCGGCTTGGATTTTTACTCATGAGCGTCGACCACTCTTTCTGAGTGACTTCATACACGCCAATCCAAAACGGCTTACTGATCGTCACGTCTCTCACCGGGCGCTCATCGCTTTCACCCGCCGCGTCTCCCATCTTAAACGTCCCCTGTTTAACCAATGCCATTCGCATGCCAATTCCCGGCACTGTGGCGACCATTGTCTCCGGCAACCAGTCCGTTGAAGCGACAAGCGTCTTAATTTGCTCATTCAACATGACCGCGTCACTGCGGCGGGCGCGGACCAGTTGCCGTTCAAGCCCCATTAATTTCATACCCGCGACCGGATTCAATCGTTCATAGGGGATTTCCGAAGAGGATTTCCCCGGAAATGGCACCGCGGTCACGGAAGACAAAGAGCCGCCAGTGTAAACAGGTTTCACATCCCCAATCGGCTCCACGGGCACCGGTGTCACAGGTTTCACGAGGTTGGGTCGAAGCGTCTCATTCACCACCCCCGACGGCTCAACCGCTTGGTCAACAACCACCGGCGGCGGCGTGACATCCACCGGGCCGGGGGGAAACCTGAGCGCACCATTCGCCGACGGCGGCGCGACGGCGGCGCCAATATCCGCGGGAGTATCCTCTGGCGAGGGCATTTCCGAAAAATAAGGGTCCCGGTTCTCTTTTTTTATCAGCGCGGCCAAACACAAAAAGATCAGAAACACAGCCGCGGCGGCCGCGGCGATCCGGGACCAGGTGAAGACAGCCCGTTTTCCTCCGACTCCGGCGGCGCGCAGGGTGTCAACAAACTCCACACACGTGGTGAATCTTTTTTCCGGATCTTTTGACAACGCCCGTTGCAAAATGGCGTTTTGCCGTTTGTTCAATTCTGTCAGCGGTTCGGGTTTTTGCGCCCCGACCACACTCATCATCACCAGAACATCTCCGCGGTCAAAGGCTGATTGAAAAGGGACCCGCCCGGAAATTAATTCGTACACCATCACCGCCAGGGCGTATTGATCCGTATAGGACGCCTGCCGCCGTCCCGCCCACTGCTCAGGCGCCATATAGGCCCGGGTGCCACTGGTGTCTCTATCCTGATGTGTGAGCTGACTCATGGATGAGTGTATTTGCGCCGCCAAACCGAAATCAAGCACTTTCACCCGCATTTTCGACCGCGTCTGACGGCTGTCCTTCCCCGTCGCCATCCGTTCCTGAGGCTCTTCAAGAACCATGACATTGGAGGGCTTGACATCCCGGTGAAGGATCTTTTGTGAATGGGAGTAATCCAGGGCTTCAGCCACTTGGCGGGCAATGTCAAACGCCTCGTCAACCGGTATTTTTTGGTCTGGATTGCTTTTCCGCAGCGCGCTGAGAGTCTTCCCTCTGACGTATTCCATGACCACGATATAGTCGCCCGTGGTCATTTGCAGTTCAGACGCCGCGCCGGCGTCTATTTCTTTGACTTTGTGCAAATACTTGAGCGCGGCGATATTGGGGTGGCTCAACTTTTCGACTAATGCGAAATTATTGCGGATCTCTTCCATTTCCTCCGCCGTGGCGGACAGCTTCCCGGGCAGAGCCTTGATGGCGACATCGACCTTCGCTTCTGTGTCGCGCGCTTGGAAAACCGCGCCGAATCCGCCCTGGCCAAGTTTCTTCCGCAAGGCGTATCGGTCAATATGCCCTTCCAGCAGCTCGTCGGCGCCCGGTGCTCCCTCGGGCTCCCCGGCCCGGTTCGCGTCGCGAAGGGTAAGCTTACTTTGAATGAGCTGGAGTTGTTGGACCAATTCACCGGCGTTTTGCGGTCGGTTGGCGGGGTTTTTATCCATCATGCGAGCCACCAGGCCGGCCAGTTCGGGGAGCAATTCAGGACGCCGTTTCAACACATTCGGAGCGGGCGCGGTGGCCATTTTATTCAGCACAGCGAAAACTGATTTCCCTGAAAAGGGCACAGTCCCGGTCAACATGTGATACAGCGTCGCCCCAAGACTGTAAATATCCGCCCGGGCGTCCACAGCCTTGGCGTCACTGGCTTGTTCCGGCGCGATATAGGCGGGCGTTCCCATCATAATATGCGAAACGGTCAATCCCGTCCCCTGCGCCGCGCGCTCTTTGGCGATACCCAAATCGGCCAGTTTCACCTGCCCCCGGTGATTGAGCATGATGTTTTCGGGTTTGATATCCCGATGAACGACATTAAACTCCTGAGCGGCGGTCAACGCCTGAGCCACACCGAGAGCGATATCCACGGCCCGTCTCTCAGCCATCGCCCCCTGCTTGATCAAATCTTTAACTGTTCCACCATCCACATATTCCATGACGATATAGCAAATACCGGTGCTCTCATCCTGTTCCGCGTCCATCACTTGAATCACATTAGGATGCCGCATTTTACACGACAACTTGGCTTCCCGCATAAACCGTTCGGCGAATTGCGGATCACGGTCGGAGACATGCGGCGGCAGGATTTTAACCGCGACGTGCAAATCAAGCGTCAAATGTGTGGCCAGATAAACCGCGCCCATCCCCCCCCGCCCGATTTCCTTTTCAATCAAACACTTGCCAAGCCGTTGTCCGCGCTTCAATCCGGAAAAATGTTTGGCGTTTCCCCCCGCCGCGGTCACCATCGTCACGATGTCCTCATCGGCGCTCCCCCCCGCCTCCGGGACCATCGTCATCGCCGTTTCCAGCGACTGTCTCTCCGCATCGGAAATATCCTGGCCCGCAAGTGGATTGTCACGTGTGTCGTTCGACATCTTTGTTCTCCGTGAACATGATTGTTTCAAGACGGCCGCCAGGCTGTCAGCGCCACTTCAGTCGCATAAATATAGAGGGTTCCCGCCGTGTTGCAAGACCCCCGAAAACAAATGCGGCGTCGCGGAATTAACGTCCTGCGGCGCTGGAAGTTTTCCTGTTTTTCTTGACATCTTCACATCGTCTGACTATACTCCTTTCGTCGCTCGGGAAAGCAATTCCCGTCTCTTAAAGGAATACAAAGATGAACAACGGTGCCATGTGGGGGTTGATTGGCGGGATCGCCGGCGGTGTCCTTGGTCTCGCCGGGGGGATAATCGGGACGTATTTCAGCATCAAGAACACCAACGGGCCGCTGGAGCGTTCTTTCATGATCAAATTGGCAGTCGTGTGTTGGATTGGGATTTTGATTTTCTTCGGATTGCTTCTCGGTTTACCCAGTCCGTACCGGTACCTCATGTGGATTCCATACAGCGTTTTCCTTCCTCTCGTAATCATCTTCGGAAACCGGAAACAACAGGTGATCAAGCGCCAAGAATCGGGGAGTGACACACCGGAGGGCAGCGCGCCAAAACCCTCAAAGTGAGTGGTCTCGCCGGGTTTCGAATCAAGTCCCAATGGATTTTCGGTTCTGGTCGGTTCTGGAAAAAGTTCTGGACAGGGTTGGACTAGCGAAGCTCCGCCCCAAACCGACGAGCGAGGCTGTACGTACTGAGGGCGGAGCTTCGCTAGTGATACATTTTACAGATTTCCGGAAAGAGCCCGGTATTTATCACCCGCCGCGCTATCCGCGCTCAAATTTATAGCCGATCCCGTAGACGGTCTTAATATGCCGGGGGGAACGGGTGTCGGCTTCGATTTTCTTGCGCAAATTGGCGATCGTCTGATCCAGCGTCCGGGTCGCCCCGTGATAGCCGGGTCCCCAGACGAAGGTCATCAAGTCCCGCCGCTTAACCACGCATCCCTCCCGGGATAAGAAAAAAGACAATATCTCCACTTCCTTCCGGGTCACTTCAAAGATCTGTCCGGCCTTGTTTCCGGTCATTTTATCCATGTCTATCACCACATCGCCAAACGTGATCGTCATCTGTTTCTCCAACGCCGGTGGTTCCTTGTCATGGTTTATCCGGCGCAGGGCCGCTTTGATCCGGGCGTTGAGTTCACGTAGACTGAAGGGTTTGCATACATAATCATCCGCGCCCAGTTCCAGCCCGAGAACCTTGTCAATTTCCTCACTTTTCGCCGTCAACATAATGACCGGTGTGTCGGCATCCCGCCGCCGGATTTCCCGGCAGATATCATAGCCATTTTTCACCGGCATCATGATATCCAGCAGCAACACGTCCGGTCGCCATTCGTGGTAGTATCTCAGCGCTTCACCCCCGTCTTTCGCCGCGCTCACCGCATAGCCTTCCAGCTCCAAAGCGTCCACTAACCCGTCACGGATGTTTTTCTCGTCCTCGGCGATCAAAATTTTCCATTGTCTAGTCATGACTGGGCGCCTCCAAACCGTTGGCGGGCTGGGTTAAAGTAATCGAAAAGACCGCTCCTCCTCCGGGATTGGGGGCGAAACGCACGTCACCGCCCTGATCCCGCATGAGCTTCCGGGAGATGGTCAGCCCCAACCCGCTGCCACTGGTGGCGGCGGTCAAGTCATTATCCACCCGGTAGAATTTCCTGAACAACTTGCGGCGGGCGCGGGGGGGGACCCCGGGACCATTGTCGGCGATGTCAATGGCCACCCGGCGGGCATCCAGGGATGTCACACTCACCCGCACCCTGTCCGCTCCCTTGGCGTATTTCACCGCGTTGGACACCACGTTTTGAATCACCTGCACCAGCGAATCCCGGTCGATCAGCACACAGACATCCGTATCCGGCACATCAAGCTCAACCCTCAAGCCCGCGTCCGCCAGTAAATGGTCACATGCCTTCATGGTCTCCACCACCACCTCGCTCACCTCCACCGGCCGGGGATGATACTGTTTCTCCGCGGCTTCCATTTTGTTAAAATCCAAAATATTGGCGATCAGCCGGGTCAGACGTTCACTTTCGGACACAATCACTTTCAGGTAATGATCCCGTTTTGACACGGGCAGCCGGTCAAGATTTTCCCGCAACATTTCCGAATACATGCGGATGCTGGTCAAGGGTGTTTTCAACTCATGGGAGACATTGGCGACAAAGCTCGTCTTTTTGCCCGCCAGAATCATTTCCCGATTGACAAAATAGAAGGCGACACCGGCGCTGGTCAAAACCACAAGCAGCAACGAGGCGACCAGGAGAATATTAGCCATGGCCAAACTGTTGCCCCGTTGATGAACCGCCGGATTCAGAAATCCACGCAATTGGAATCCAGGCAGACTGTCGCGGGAAATCTCCACGGTCACCGCCGCCGTCTCCGCATTGTTCAATCGATAACCCGACCCGGTCATGACCTTTGAATTGCCATCGGTCAATTGAATGTGGAAAAAACCGTCGCCCGGAACTGAGATCAGGGGAATGAGGCGGGCGATGACGGCCGCCGATTCGATCCGGGCGCCCGCGATCATCCCGGTGTCTTCCCGCTTGATCCACACCAAAGGCATAAACTGATTTTGGTTCACCCAGGGAATCCAGCCCGCTGACCGACCCCGTGACAACAGTTCAAACTGACTGCCCGCCGACTCTTCATAGATGGTAAGATTCATCCCTTGCCGGGCGGTGAAAGGGTTCCGCGCATCCGCGGCTTGAACCATTTGGACTGTTTGGGCCGCCTGGGCTATTTGGGTCGTTTGGACATCGTTTTCGCCAGGGACGAAACGCTGAACGGAGGAGGTGTCGTTCCGCGGGGACGGGTTCATCAGCCCGAGAGTGTTCTCGGCGCCCGCGGCCAGGTTTGTCCGCTCAAAAAACAGGGTGTGGTAATGTGTGAAAAAGTCACTGTCGACATCCGGATAGACCGGAGCATAGCCGCTGTCGAGGAAAAAGACATCGCGAATGAACGGCGACCGCCGTTCCAGGCCCAAGATGTCCTCGGCGGTGGGCCGCGCGTCCCGCAACAGGTCTTCGGTGTCCCGTTGAACAGCCCGCGCGACATCCGCGCACCTGCCGGCCAGCTCCACGCACCGGCCATCCAGCAGATCACGCAAACCGGCGGCGTGACGATCCGACTCTTTTCGCGCCAAGCGGAAAGCCGCGGCGGCCAAAGCCACCGCGGCCAACACCATAATCAAAGCTGCCAGTTTAAGTTTCACGACGATCAGTAATCAACCAACACTTCATACGAATAATCTATTTCTTTTTCTTTTCCCGGTTCCAGCGTTAATTCCCAAACCAGATCATTCCGCTGATTGACAGAATATACCCCCTCTTCACGCAACTGACACGTCGGATTGTCATCGGCGGCCAAAAGCTCACCGGAAAACCGCCGTTTAATCATCACCTTCACCGGGGTTTTCCGGTAATTTTTCAACACCAGTTTCGCCGCCACTTTTGACTTTTGAAAACGGCGGCCGAAAATCACCAGTTTTTCCCGTTCACCGGGCAATTCATTCTCCGTTGAGCGGGTACTGACACTCAAGGCTTTACTGGTATTTAGAAGGGTTTCCTCACCGGGATTCACCCAATAACTGATTGTCTCACCAATGAATTTTCCTTCCCGGACAAACGCGGCCGCCGCGGTGGTCATCGGAAAATCAAACGGATTTTTGAAGCGGATAGCGTCCCAGATGTTGTTTTGATATTTATCGGGATTATTCCGGCGCTCGTAGTCTTCGATGTAACGCCCGTTCGCCTGCCGGTTGTCGGGAATATCCCATACCACGATTTTCTCGTAGGGAGCGCCCGCCGTAGCCACATTAAACGCCACCGCGTCCCCGTTTTTCATGGTTTTATCGCCAATATCATTGTAAAACACGTCCACGCCGTCACTCATGGATTCGGGCATGCCCGCGGCTGACGCGGACGCTGGAGCGCTATTGAACATGACCGCTTGCTGGCTCATCACATTGCTGCTGACGCCCCCCCTCTGGTTCGGCTGTTGGTTCAACTGTTGAAAAAATTGGCTCCAGCTGGTATTCAATGACAATGGAGAAGTCACGTGCCCGAACGTCACATGAGGGAATCCGGAAATCAGTTGCAACTTCACATTCTCAAAATCCATCAACTCATTTTTCACCACAGCTTTCTGCGTCAGAGTCAACTTCCCTTCCACGGATAAATCGACCGTGTATCCCGCCGCCCAGGAAATCCCTTGCGTGAGATAGCTGATTTGAACCGTTCCTCCCCGTTTTTTCACCTGTTTCACCTCGACGATCAGCACGGGTTTCTCCCGCAGGCGTTTGGTGTGACAATCATCAGCGGTAATGGAGGCGATTTCTCCCCGGTTTAAGAGGGTGACACCCGTATGCGTCCGCAATCGGATAAATTGCCCGGAAGGCGGGAGTTGTGAATTGCCCTGGGGTTGCCAGCCGTAGTGTCCGTAAGGATTCGGATTATAATTCCGATTCCAATTGATCGTTTTATCTTGCTCGTCCTTCAACCAAACCCCCTTGACGGGCGCTTGAAATTTCTCTCCTTTCAACTGCACCGTCACCAGTTTGCCGGCGAAAAAATCATCCGGGGTCCCGTCGGTGGTGATATCCTCTTCCAGATCCATTTTCGTCACCCGGGCGACCACATCCGCATCGCTCTCAATCCAGAATGTCCCGTAAACGGGCTGGGGGACATCTTTTATGATGTATGTTCCGGGCTTGTCAACAGTCACCTGCCGTCTGACATACGCCAATCCATTTTTAAACAAGCCAATCGACTCAACCGAACTGTCGGTGAAAACCGGTTCCGCGGCCATGACCGATGACAAGCAAGCTAAAAACAATCCAACAATCGCGTGTTTCATATCCAATCTCCGTTAATTATTTCATTTGCGTTTTAATCACTTCAACAACCTTCGGGTCAAAGCCATCGCGCTGTGGCCTTCGATCGCCGGTTTGGTCGCATGAGATTTTCTTGTTCTTGTCATCCGCGGTATTCGCATATGACCGTCTTCTGCGGCGGCACCTTTTACCGGCCGTTTTCATTGACTGCTTACCTCTTTCTTTAAAAGGCTGAGATCTCTGTTTCATGTTCTATCTTTACCGATGATTCAAAGTTTGGGCGATGCTTCAAAATTATCATACGTTTAAATATGTCAGATAGTTGCTTTTTCTGCTTGGTTCTGGTGTTGTAAGTGGTGCCAGACAAGGCTATCTGGTCATTCTTCAATACCTTCCATGTCCCTTCAATTGAAAAACCATATGAGGACGTCATGGAGTATGCTTTGAATGTGCCATTAGAAAGGAACTCCCAAGTCATTTCGGGACGGGCATCGATCTCAAGGAATTTTGAATATTTCTTTATAAATGTTTTCGGTGAATCAGGTGGTTCGGAGAGGGAATACTTTGACAAAAGTTCTCCAGATGGATCGAGAACCTTCCATCCAGTGAGTTTGCTTGGCCCCTTGTCCCGGAGCTCCTGAGACTGGTGCCGAAAGTCAAGGAGGAGTTGGGACTTGTCAGACAGGATCGCACCTGCGCCCCATGCCATACTGCCTCCCGTCACGCCTGACGGATGGATGCCATGTTTACCAATGACTTCCAGCGCGTCATCGTGGGACATACCAACATGGAGGCTGTCAACCGCATGTACGGCGTCATCCAGCGTGGCGTTCTTCGGGTTCGTCAGACTGTCAGGGGGTGGAGACAACGGGACCAATCCTTCGCCGGACCAAGCGGTCATAACGGGATCCGGGATGACGATTAAAAGACGGTCCCGGCTGACCCATACAGACGGCCTGAGGCCTGAAGCGTCATCCGTCTCGGGCCAGTAGTTCACATGCAACACATCCCCATGCTCCTCATTGACCATAACCGGTGTCTTGAAGACCTTGCGAACCGTCCGTCCATCGCCTTCGTTCACAGGAATGGTCCGTGGTTGCTTCAGAGGCGTGAGGGAAAGCTTAACCCGCTCGCTAACCAATGAATCAAGCAGATTCCGCGCGGACGGAAGTGTTCCAGCAAAATCAAACTGCTCGCCGGGCCTTGGCAGAACTAAAAACAAACACTTCCCTTTGCGGAAATCTCTTCGCCCGAAAAAGCTGAGCCCGTCGTGTTCCCATTCAACGTACACACCGCGCTTATCTTCCTCAGCTTCTTTCGACTCTTTCCCGGTTCGCCAGTTCTGAAGCCGGAAGGTCTTCAGATCCTCTTCCCCGTTCCATTGAAATGTGAGGCGACAGATCGCCAGAAGCCAATCCTCTTGCCCTTGCCATTCTATTGTGACCTCTGGCGTCAGTGCCTCTTCGTTAACAAGGAAAGGCTCCAACTTCAGAACATTCCGGGGCGGCCATGCGGCCTCTTCGGGGAATGTGTTGCCGCCGATGGGGTATCCGAGTTTTCCCATAGTAACAGGAGTGCCGCGGAATTCGCGCTGTGGTTTGTCCGCGGGCGCCTGTTCCCCCGACGCCGCGACACCCATTGCCGCGATCATCAGAGCAACACTGATTGTAATCCCTCGTTTCATATCAGGCGATTATTTCATTTGCGCTTTAATGACTTCGACAACCTTCAGGTCAAAGCTGTCGCCTTTGCCCGTCGCCGCCAACCGCTTATTTTCCTTCGCGATGTAGGCGTCCCGCTGCCGAACCAGTTTCATCATCTTCTCATTGGCGGCCGTTCGTTTTTCCGCTTGATCAGCCACATATTTTTTCCGCTCATCAGCGGTCATTTCCCGCATATTCTCCGGCAACTCTTCTTCCTTCAACTTCTCAAGATCCACCTCTTTTTCCAAGAGGTCGTTCACCAGGTCTCCCCTGCCCTGCACAACCTTCCCCCCGTCCTTGGAGTTATACGCGGCCCGGTCCGCCATCGCTGATGAACTGGCCTCCCGCATTAAGGACAATTTCCCCGCCACCGCGCGTTGTTGCTTCTCTGAACCGTAGCTGATCAACGTGCCATTGAGCACCACGTTGACTTGTGATATCTCCTCATCGTAGGGGGTCGCGATCGCCTGCATGGCCCCATCTTGAGCCAAGGCGATATATTCCCCTTCCGCTTTGCGGGCGATATCCTGCCAAATCGGCGTCGTTTGACCGTCCGAACCACATTGGATGGTGTTGATTTTCATATCCTTGGTCACCGCCAGCTTGCAGGTCTCCGGATATTTCACATCATCGTCATAGTCCATATGCGGCGGGCAATCCCCCACCAGGAAAATGATCTTGGTCACTTGCGCGCCATCACTCCAGGATAATTGAGTGACGGCCTCGTTCAAACCTTGGTTCACGCTTTCCGGGGTGTCTCCTCCGCCTTGGGCTTGAAAGCCCTGCAGGTTGCCGTAAACCTCGTCCAGGTCATCTGTCAAGTCAAACCGTTTCGTCACATAGGCGTCTCCACGGTCCCGGTAACTAACCAATCCCACTTTCAAAGCCGGCGCGGGTTCCACGCTGGCGATGGTGTTGGCGATGGACCAAATTTTCCGCTTCGCTCCTTCAATCAACCCGCTCATACTGCCGGTGGAGTCGAGCACAAACACCACTTCCACCCGCCGTTCCGGAGCGATCGTTCGCACCGCTTCCCCGCCTTGAGCGCCCAAGGTCACCGCTGCGAGCCCACATGTCAATACTGTTGAGATTTTCATCATCATCCTCACTTTTTCATCCGATGCATTTGCATTTCCATCAAATCCGCCTCAACCTGCTGACGAATCGTTTCCCCTTCGGTGGAGATTTTCATGTCTGAATCAAATTTCACATCAAAGGAATACTGGAAGGCGGTCGCCTTTGAGCCGGAAGAAGCCGGTGGAAGCGTCATATCCCAGCGGAGAATCCCCTTGGCGTATTCAAACTCACGATATTCCTCATCGTTTGACAGCCTGTCCGCACCTTGCTTCAAGGTGATTTTCAGCCCCTCGTTTTTAGTGACCGGGATCCGGTCCAGCAAGCGGATGTCAACCGCTGTGTCCATGTAGTTGTCCACGGTGAACTCATAGGTGTAGGTCTCCGTACGACGGCCCCACCCCTTGTCCCCGGTTTTATCTTTCAGCTCCCGGGAGCATTTCAACTGGGGCTCTGAGCCAAAGCCGAGGGACAGCATTTGCCCGCTGACGGTCAAGGGCAGGTTGCCGGATCCCACGTATTGGCCGTCAATAAAGGCCGAATAGCGGCCGGCCAGAAGCGGTTGATTCAAAGTGTTTTTCGCCTCCATGCCGCGGGAAACATACTCGGACAGCAGCGGCACGGCCTCATAGAACAACAGTCCCTCCACCGGCGCGGTCAAAATCCGGACCATTTGATTGTCCCGCCGCGACGCCAGAGTGACGGTATCCGGAATTTGATATTCCACCGCGATCCCCGCGCCCGCCCGTTTGGCGGCCTGATACCAATTTTTCAACACGTCTTTCCGATTGTTAAACTCTAAGCTCTGGCGATTAACCGCCATGTCATTTAATTTGAAGTTGTAATCAGAATATGCCTTTCCCCCGCCTTTTATCTGTTGGAACTCAGCGTTTAACATCACTTGTTTCGCCTTGTTGTCCACCAGCAGATTTCCCCCGCTAATACTCCCCACCGTCGACGAAGGCTGCTCATCAGACGGGACCAACCGCACCCACATGGGCGCCAGCATGGGGATGTCCGCGTTCATGTTCGGTGTGGCGGTGGATAGTGTCAGCCTCACACTGTTCCAGTCTTCCCCCGTTAATTGCTGCACATGAGCCAAGTATTCGACCTCCAATTTTTCGGCGGCCGCTTTTTCGATCCGCATATTGTAGGTCGGATTCCATCCTGATCCATTCACGAGATAGTGCAACACCAACGTCCCGTTCCCCGCTTTTTTCTTGGCCACATAGACCATGGCTTTCCGCAATATTTTTTGGGGCGGGCTTAATTGTTCGCGTTGTTGAGCTACCGGAGAATTATTGCCTTGATTCCCCATAAAACCGCCTTGATAACCCAACTTCGCGAGTTTCTCATTCAGGGCATCGGCTTGCTCATTGAGCTCCCGCTCTTTTCGGGTCAGTTCCAGAGAAGCCGCGGCCATCTCTTTCTGCTGAGCGAAGATAAAAGCCGTCATCGTCTCAATGGTTTCAAAATCAAAACCGGTTTGGGTCAGGGTGTCTTTGGTCAAAGCCGTGGCCGAGGGACCTAATTCGGCCAGATACCGCGTTTCCAACTGTTGAATAAACCGCGCTTTTGTCCGGATCAACTCACGTTCCGGCTGGAGTTCCTCAAGAGCGATGCGGATCGTTTTCAGTTCTTTACGGGTTTTTGACGCCTCATCCTTTTTGTCATCATCCTCTTGAGTCACATACTCAGTGAGAAATCGAACCGACCGGATATTCAGCGCGTCCGATGTGGCGAAGAGACTGTCCGGTTGAATCGTGGCCGGCAAATTCTCCACCACCACCGCCAGTTCACCCGTTTCGTCCCCCACGGTCACTTGCCTCGACACCATGGCTTGATTCCGGTAGAGCGTGACGGCAGAGATGTCACTTTTGCCGGTCACTTCAACAACTTGAGCGGATAGACCCGCGCTCAAAACAAATAGAACAATACCTGCCGCGTATAACGATTTCATGGTTCCTGACTCCTGTTTCATTCTTGTTGCGATCGGGAAAACTCGGTTTCCGGCTATTTCCCTTTCCGTAATGGTTTATTCTGCTTGTAGAACTGGCCGTTCAAGTCCTGGAACGACTCGCCTTTCAACACTTTGCGGTTATCAAAACTGCCGCGGCGCTGATTTTCAGCCATTTCTTTTTCATGCGCGAGATTCCGGGCCACCTCGGCGGCCAGCGTTTGATCACCCGTCTTTTGGGCGGCTTCTTCCAACTGCCGGGTGGATTCGCTCAGAATCTTCTGGGCGACATCCCAGTTGCCCTGATCCGCCTGTTCAATGGCTTGCTGCTTCATCACCGCGTTGTTCACCAGAGAGACATCCCGGCCCACATCTTGATTATAACTGGCTTCCACCACCTGGATGTCCGCGCTGGTCACGGCGCTGACCGTCCGGGTCAGGGTCAAATTTTCTCCGGAAAAGGCGTCTTGATAACTCATGCGGATCGATGCCAGGTCAATCCGCTCCGCCGCTTTTTTGGGCGGCACGCTCACCTGGATGATCAGTGATTTCTCATGCCCCCCGTAAACCTGATTGAAGTAGACCGCCATTTTATTGTCGACCACTTTGCAGTCGCGCCCCAGAACCCCCACGGGAACAACGCCGTCGGGAAACTCAATGTGGATGGTTAACGCCTTCGCTGTCACCCTGAGAGCGGCTCCCATTTCCTGAGTGAAAATCAACGGCAGGTCATGACTGTTTTCGACAAAATAGAAATGTCCGTCACTGGCCTGCGACAGGGCGGTCATCAGATCCTCATTGTAATCGCCGCCCACCCCGATGGTGCTGACCGATATGCCTTCTTTGATCAGCGAAGCGCCGAAGCCGCCCAGTTCCTTCGGGGCGCAGGGACCAACATTGGCCAGGCCGTCAGACAGGACGATCATGCGATTCACATACTCCTCCGAACGATGCTTGCGAATCTCGTTGGCCCCCAGCGCCACGCCGGCGAATAACGCGGTGTTGCCATCGGCCTGGATGGCTCTGATCATTTTCTCTATCCCCGCTTTATCCCCGGCTTTCCGCGCGGGAATGAGGGTGCGGGCCTGGCTGTCATAGGTCACCAGGGAAAAGTAATCATCCTCACCGAGCATTCTCAGCGCGGTGACCGCGGCTTCTTTGGCGTTCTCTAACTTCCCCCGAGTCGTCATGGAGCCGGACTTATCCAACACCACAGCCAAATTTATGTTCACCCGGGGAGTTTGCGATTCGGTTTCAAGTTCCGGGGTCATGACACTGATCTTGAGCATCGCCTCTTTCGCGGTCTCCGCCGGAATCACCTCTTCCTGGAGTTCCGCCGTCAACGTCAGCCGCGCGCCTTGCGCCACGAAACAAATCACCCATCCTGTGAGAATAAAAAGCGACAATTTTTTCACACCCGCGTCTCCACATGTGTTTAGGTGTCGTAACCTGATTAATTCATCAACCTTTCGCGGTCCCTGAATGAATCCAAGGACCCCTGACCGAAAGCATGATCCTAACCTTATCCCCCAACGTGTCACCTTTGTCAAAACGATGCAAAACAATTGTAAAAAGATTGTCAAACCAGGCGGGGAGAGAATGTAGCGCATGCGGAACCCGCGCGCCACAGCGCGTCGGCGGCTTCCGTATCCCGGTTCTTAGAGTGGATGCGCGGGGCTTCCCAAACCCAATCTGGGCTCACAACAATCCACCCATCTCTGGAAAGTGTTGCCACATGCTTGAAGTGCGCAGCATTTTGGATACGGTATAGCTGATGATTGCAAGATGTCCCTTATCAGAGTCTGGTTAAAATGTTTCCCGCGGAGCGACTCGCTCAGAGACGCGACACCCAGTTTGAAATACTCCTTGACCCATTGCTTGTCAGGGACTGGCATTCGATGACGATGAAGAAGAAAGTGAAGAGGATTCCTTCGGGACCAACCCGTTGACATTGACCTCCGGCATGCGCGAAATCACTCCCAAATCCAAACCTGAACTCCTAGCGCCCGTCCAGGATTTCACCAATCTAACCTGCGCGGTCAATAACGGCTGTGACGCGGTGTATTTCGGGCTGGATGTCTTGAACATGCGCCAGGCCGCCCGCAATTTCACTGTCGATGACCTGCCGGAGATCGCCGCCCGTTGCGCCCCGCGCGGGATCAAAAAATACCTGACGTTAAATGTCACCCTCTTTGACCATGACCGCCCCACCGCCGAGCGATTGCTTGACGCCGCGGCGGGCCGCGTCGACGCGGTGATTTGTTGTGATCCGGGGGTCATCCACCTGTGCCGGGCCCGGGGTATCCCGTTTCACATCTCCACCCAGGCGTCCGTCTCCAACAGCCTGTCGGCCGAGTTTTACCGCTCACTGGGGGCGGAACGCATTGTCCTCGCCCGCGAATGCGCGTTAGAAGACATTCGCGGCATCCGCGAAACCGTGGATATCGAACTGGAGACCTTTGTTCACGGCGCCATGTGCGTGAGCTATTCCGGCCGCTGTTTTCTCTCCCAGTTCACCTCGGGCAAATCCGGTAACCGCGGAGCGTGTCTGCAGAACTGCCGCCGCCGCTACCGGGTCATTGATGAAACCGACCCCGAAA
Source organism: Lentisphaeria bacterium (assembly GCA_032251435.1). Lineage (GTDB taxonomy): Bacteria > Verrucomicrobiota > Lentisphaeria > Oligosphaerales > MVZH01 > JAVVEH01. The sequence goes on from JAVVEH010000004.1 coordinate 118,565, forward strand.
ACGAGTTTGAACTGGGATCCGATTTTATCATGTCGGCCAAAGATCTGTGCGCCCTGCCCTTTCTCGATAAACTGATTGAGGCCGGGATCCATTCGTTTAAAATTGAAGGCCGCAACCGCAACCCCCAATATGTCGCCGAAACCACCGCCTGCTACCGCGAGGCCATCGACAGTTATTTCTCCGGCACGTTTGATGATGACCGCAAGACCACTCTCGTCAAGCGCCTTAAAAAGGTTTATAACCGTCAATTCTCCAGTGGTTTTTACATGGGTCGGCCGATTGAGACATTCAGCCGGGTGGACGGCAGTGTCGCGGAGCTGCAAAAACGTTTTGTGGGGGTGGTCCGCAATTATTTCGCCAAAATCGGTGTCGCCGAAATACTTGTTCAAGACAGCGTGTTCTCCGCCGGAGATCTGCTGGCCATCGAAGGCCCCACCACGGGTCTGGTTCAATTCACCGCGGAATCCCCCCGGCAGGACGAACGCCCCGTCAAAGAAGTCGCCCGCGGGCTGGTGACACTTAAAGTCCCCGCCCGGGTCCGGACCAATGACCGCGTGTTCCGGCTGGACAGACGCGTCACATTCAACAACGGACGCTGAATGAGCGTGACCCGACCAATTAAAACGGATGCATCCGGGACGGACGCGCTCCAGCGCCGTTCGCACGGGCAAAACCGGATGCATGGTGTATAATTAAAGGCGATGCCACGTCAACCCCGGATGCCAACCGGACTTTTTTATGACTCACATGAATCCTCCGCGAGTTATCTTAATTGTTTTGGACGGTGTCGGAGTCGGGGCGCTGCCAGACGCGGCGGACTACGGTGACGCGGGCAACGACACCCTGGGCAACTTATCCCAGGCGGTCGGCGGTCTGCGTCTGCCGCGTTTGGAATCGATGGGCCTGGGCCATCTCACGGCGGTACTCGGCGTTCCCCCCTGCCCCGCCGCGATCGGCGGCTTTGGCACATGCCGGGAACTCTCCGCCGGGAAGGACAGTATCTCGGGGCATTGGGAACTGATGGGCGTGGTCACAGAGCGCCCGTTTCCCGTCTATCCCGATGGCTTTCCCGCTGATCTTCTAAAGACGTTCACCCGCCTGACCGGGCATGAGACCTTGTTCGGCAAACCCGCCAGCGGCACGGAGATTATCAACCGGCTCGGCCAAGAACACCGGCGCACCGGCGCGCTCATCGTTTACACATCGGCGGATTCGGTCTTTCAAATCGCCGCCCATGAGGATGTCGTGCCGGTGGCGGAATTATACAGGGTCTGCGCCGTAGCCCGGGAGTTTCTGCGCGGCGAACACGGCGTGGCCCGGGTGATCGCCAGACCTTTCACCGGCGAACCCGGCGCGTTCACTCGCACGCCCGGTCGACATGATTACGCGCTGGCACCCCCACCGCATGTGCTGGACGCGTTAACCGCGGCGGAGATCCCCGTCACCGGCATTGGCAAAATTGATGACCTGTACGCCCACCGCGGGATTAGCAAAGTCATCACCACTGTGGATAACCAGGATGGCATGGAAAAAACCCGCGCTGAATTGAACGTCACTCCACACGGCTTGATCATGACCAACCTGATCCAGTTTGATCAGGACTGGGGACACCGCAATGATTGTGAAGGATTTAAACAGGGATTGGAATCGTTTGACCGCTGGCTGGGAGACTTTTTTCAAGCGATGAGCGCTCGGGACACGGTCATCATCACCGCCGACCACGGGGTTGATCCGACCACGGCATCCACCGACCATTCCCGGGAACACGTCCCGTTTTTGATCGCCGGCCCCCGGGTGCCGGGTCACGAGACTCTAGGTGAAAGAGGATCCTTCGCCGATGTCGGAGCGACCGTGGCGAAACTGTTTGGTCTGCCCCGCCCGCGGGCGGGCAGCCCCATTCCTCTCACTTCTGACGCGAAGAATATCCATTAGTTGACTTGCGCCGGGACATAAATAGTATATGGTTCATGCACGGAAAAAACTTTATGTCTTCCTCCATTCACGGCGACAGCTGAGACAGAATACGTAAAATGATTAGTAAGGAGCTTCACATGCGCGCGCAATTTTTAAGTCTTTCTCTTATTTTCATCCTGCTTGGAACCGCTTTCGCCAGCTTGGCTGAAGAGGCGCCCGGGGAACTTTGGATCAGCGGCTATTCCAAATATATGGAAGGGCTTGAAGTGGAGAAAGCCGGCAATGACGCCTTAGCTTTACGCCTGTTCCGCGACGCGGCCAGGGACATGCAGACGATCAAGAGCGAACATCCCGAGTGGAAGGCGGATGTCGTCACCTTCCGTCTGGAAAAATGCCATCGGAAAATCGACGTGTTAAACACCAAGTTGACCGAGCGTCAAAGTGACCTGTCCAAGGATAAGCTGATCACCTTGAACCAAACTCTGCAGACGCAAATCTCGGATTTGGAACAACAAGTCGCCGCCGCTCTGGAGAAAGCGGAAGCCGCGCGAAGTGTCGCCCCGCTTGTCCCCGTCGAGCCCCCGACACACATCGTGCCGGAGCCAATTGTCGCCGACGACAAAGCCCTCACGGAACTCCAGTCGGAAAACGATATGCTGAAAGCCGAAGTGAGCCGGTTGAAAGAGCACGTCGCGGCGGGTGAAAACGCGCTGAAAGAGGCTAATAAAGAAATCGCCAAAGGTGAAAAACTGCGGAAAGACATCCGTGATCTGAACGGCATCGCCGCGGATTTAGAGGCGAACTTATCCGCGATGGCGGACGAAAAAGCCGCCGTTCGGGCGCAAGTCAAACAGCTCCGCGACGAACGCCGGGAAATGGCTGACAAGCTGGAAGTTCTCAGCAAGCAAGTCAGCGCGCTGCAAGCGGACAGCGCGGCCCTGCGTCAACAAAACGACGCCTTGCGCCAGCAAATCAAATAGCCCCCCGTCCGGTCGTTGGTGGCGTTTTTGTGATGGACCGCGGGACAGCGCCGTCGGCTCAATAAAGACGCGGGGGTGTTTTCAGAAAAGACACCATAGCTCCGGGGAAGGCGCGGCCACCCTGGGGCTTTTTTGATTATGACGGGAACACACAGGTTTTTCTCATGCGCATATCTCCCTTATTCCGCCTTGTTTTCGCCGCCATTGTGGCGGTGTCTTGTCTTTCCGCGGTGCCCAGCGCTCAGGCGAACGAGGCCCGGGCGGCCTGGATGACAGGCTATCAAAAACTCGAGGAAGCCCGGCAAGCCGAGGATGACGGCCGCCATGAAGCCGCCACCGCCCTCTACCAGTCCGCGAAAAAGATTTTCACCGATGTGAAAACCCGCTATCCCGATTGGAATCCCACCCTGCTCCGGTACCGGATTAAATTTTGTGATGAACGCATTGAAGCCCTGCGCGCGAGTATCGAGTCAGGCGTGAAAACCATGAGTAAGAATGAGCTGTTACGGCTCCGTGAAGAGCAACAAAAAAAACTCGACTCCCTGCAATCGGCCTTGCGGCAAAAAGAACGGGATTTAACCGCCACGTCGGAAGCGTTGGAACGGGCCCGCCGCGAAGCGGCCCGGAACGCCGCCGCCAGGGAACAAACCGAAAGTCTCCTCCGCGAAAAACAATCCCTGGCTGATCAAATCACCCTGCTCAGCCAAAAAACAGAGCGTTTGGAAAAAGACTTGCTGGAAGCCCGGCAGGACATGCGGGAAACACGCCGGGCGGATATGTTGGCGGACCGTTTAACCGTCGCCGAAGCTGAAAAAGCGGACCTTCAAGAAAAACTAACCGCTCTGCGGACCCAGGTCGCCGACCTCGAAACCAGGCACAGCGCGGCGGGCGCGGAACGGGAAAAATTGAAAACCGCCCTCATCAATCATGAAGCGGCGTTGACGCGAAAAGAAGCCGAACTGGCCGCCCGGGAAAAAACGGTGCTTGAATTGACCCGCTTGATCGGCGAGGAACGCGCCCGCTCAGCCATGGCGAATCAGCGGCTTGAGTCTTTGTCTAAACAACTGGAGGCAAGTCAGCTGGAAAACAAAACCCAGACGGCGGCCCGGGCGGATCTGGAAAAAAAATTGCGTCAGGCGGAGAAGAGTCAAAACGAAGGCGGGCCTGTGGATGCGGACACCCAAAAACAAATGGCCACCTTGAGCCAGCTAGTCAAGGCGAAAGATGAGCGCGTGGAAGCGCTGACCTTGGAGCTGAAAAGCGTCCGGGACGAGTCCGACACGCTTAAACAACAGTTGATCCGGGCGCAAGCCATGGCGGAAACCCGGACCGCCGAGGCGCTGCGGTTGGATAACCAAGTCAAAACACTGCGCGCCGACAGAACCACCCATCTGGCGCGCTTGGATGAGCTGCAGGCGAAATTGACGCATCTTTCCCAAAGTCAACACGGCGCTGCGGAAACAGTGAAACGGTATGAAGAGACCATCACGGAATTGCGGGCGGAAGCTGACCGCGCCTCCCGGCAGGCGGACGCCCGCTTGAACCTGTTACGTCGGCAAGAACAGGAAATCAAAACATTGGGCGCCGAGATTGATGAGTTGACCCGGAAAAACCGTGACCTGCTCGACAAACCTCAACCGCCGACTGAATCGCCGGATGTCGCCGCTCTCAAACAAGACCTGCGGAACGCGTTGACCGAAACCGAATACCACCGCCAAAAAGCGGGTGAAGCCAAAAAAGACATGCAAAAGGCCTTGGCCCAAGCTCAAGCCTACCGCCAGAGGGCGGACGAAGCGGAAAAAGAGCGGCTGCGGCTGGCCGCCAGTTTAGAAGCCGTCACGGATAAAACCGCGTCGGCGGTCAGCGGCCAAAAAGCGCTGGAAACCCGGTTGACAGCCGAACTGGCGGTGGCGAAAGATCGAGTGGCCGAACTGGAAAAAGAGTTACTCGCCAAGTCCTCCGCCGGTGGCCAAACCACCGAGCCGCCGCCTCCGAAAGATATTGCCCCGGTCATTTCCAAAGATACCGATCCAGTCACCCCGGAAGACACTGAGCGGGTCACCGCCCTCCTGCATAAAGGTGTTCAAGCTGAGAAGGATGGCAACCCGGAAGCCGCGGCGTGGAATTATCAACGGGCGCTGGAATACGACCCCGGACAGGTGATCGCGCTCAGACGGCTTGGGGCCCTGTCTTTAGCCAATGGCGACACAACCGCCGCCATCATCTATTTAAACCGGGCGTTTTATGTGGACCCGGATAACGTCGACACACTGACCCAGCTGGGTTTCGCCTTCATGCGCAATGAGCAGGCCGACATGGCCTTTTCCATGCTGTCCAGGGCGGTGGCGCTGGACGCGGACTCCGCGGCCACGCACACGCAACTGGGCGTGGCTTGCAGCAGCCTCGGCTGGCGGGAAGCGGCGGAAGTCCAATTCCGCCGCGCCTTGAAACAAAATCAGACATACGCGGAAGCGGCCTTCAACCTGGCCCTGCTTCTGGGGGCGGACAAAACCGGCGACCGCATGGATGACGCCCGGAAGTGGTACCAAACCGCCCGGGACAACGGGGCCGAAGCTGACCAGGCGCTGGATCAATTTTTTAACTATTCCCCGAAATAAAACAACCCGTAAACAGGAACACACATTATGCTGGAAAAATTGGCGGAATTTGGCGTTCTCCCCGTCATCGCGGTCGATACGGTGGACCAGGGACTGAACCTTTGTGAAGCGCTGATGAAAGGCGGCCTGGCGGCGGCGGAAATCACCTTCCGGACCGATGCGGCGGAAGCGACAATCAAGGCGGTTGTCAAGGAATTCCCGACCATGACCGTCGGCGCCGGCACGGTTCTCACGGTGAAAGATCTCAACCGAGCCATGGACGCGGGCGCCTCTTTCGCCGTGGCGCCCGGATGCAACCCGACGGTCGTCAAGGCGGCGGTCGACGCGGACTTTGATTTCGCGCCGGGCATTTGCACACCCAGCGATATTGAGCGTGCTCTGGAGTTTGGGGTCAGCGATTTAAAATTCTTTCCGGCGGAGGCCGCGGGTGGGGTTCCCATGCTGACATCCATCTGCGCTCCCTATATGCATTTAGGACTTCAGGTCTGTCCCACCGGCGGCATAAAACTTGGCAACATGGCCAGTTACCTGTCTTTGCCGTACGTGCCGGTGGTCGGCGGCACGTGGCTGGCCCCGAAAGATAAGATTAAAGCCGGCGACTGGGACGCGATTTCCGCCTTGGCCGCCGAGGCGGTTCAAGCGGTGAAAGCTCTGTGAGCCGCGGCGGCTTCGACACCCGGGTGCGAATCCGACCCGGCCATACTTGGAACAATCATGCCTGAAAACACTGTGAAACCCCTTGTCCGTCACCTGAACGAAACCGATGCTGTCACCTGCCCGTACGGCCAGGTGAGGCGAGTCATCACGGGCGGTGAATTTCCCGGTGCGAATGTGCATGTGGTCACCGTGAGCCGCGGCGGCGAGCATTATCACCGCGCCTATGACGAAGTGTATTATGTCCTGTCTGGAACCGGTCACATGTGGCTGGGGGGCGAGACGCACTCTCTGAGTCCGGGCACCGTGGCCGTCATTCCGGCGGGGATCCCCCACTCTCTGGAAGCGGATTCAGACGGAGATCTGACCTTCATCATCTTCGGACTGCCCGGCATAGCTATTGACGACCCCGCCGCCACCCCGCTCAAGCCCGGCGAATAAACTCGTTTCCCTCTCTCAACCTTAATCTCAATCTTAATCCACTGTGATCCCATAACTCGGGAAATAGGATTATTTGACTCATTGATTCAGGACACATGGACGATGGACATTTTTTCCGGTGATAAAAAAGTGGGGGCCTCTATTCTGTCCGGCCCTGAAAACCGATTCAAAGACTGGGCTGTTCCGCGGCTGCCTCGGTGGCTGGAAACGTATCATTTAACTCTGTTGACCATCCTCTGGAGCGCTGTCAATGTGCTCCTGGGTTACGCCGCCAAACACAGTTTGCACTGGCTGTGGCTGGTTTCCGCGATGATCATTCTCCAATATGTGACGGATCTGTTTGATGGAGAAGTCGGTCGGCAGCGGAACACCGGACTGATCAAATGGGGATTTTATATGGACCATTTTCTGGATTTCATTTTCCTGTGCTCCCTGGTGTTTGTCGGCTATAAAATTTCTCCTCCCGAACTGGTTGACTGGTATTTCGGTTTGCTGGTTATTGTCGCGGCCTTCATGGTGAATTCATTTCTGTCTTTCGCCGCCACAAACAAATTTGAAATTTACCACGCGGGCTTGGGCCCCACGGAAATGCGGGTCGGATTCATCCTGATCAACGCCTTTATCAGTATCCGCGGAACCCGCGATTTTCATCTGCTTCTGCCACTGGCGGTTGTCATTTGTCTCGTGGCCCTTGTGCTGTATACTTGGACCATCCAAAAAAAACTCTGGGGCCACGACATGGCAGTAAAAAACAGGTAACCGTCACGATTCTTTCATCGCCTTCCATTTTTTTGTCCATAGAAAACAGGAAAAGGAATGGCATCATGGCGACATCCCGAAACACGAACGGACCCGCGGCTGTTTTAAGCGGTTGCCAGCCGCCTCAAGTTTGATATAGTAAGAACTCTTGATCCTCCATCTAACTTTTCAGTGGTGTTTGTTGAATGAAACTCAGTATTTTCCGCGGGCGCAAACGAAAAGTTGTTCTGATTATTCTCGCTCTTGGCGCCGCCGCCTGTTCAAGCGCCTGGCTATTTGTGCACATGGATATGCGGCGGCAGAATGAATGGGTGAGCAAAAGCCGGGGTCTGCTGTGGCCGGTGGTCTGCTTGGGAGAAACGGTCACTGGTGTCACCGACAGCGTCGGCATTGGCGGCAAGGAAGCGTGGGCTGATTTAGGCGGAAACTCTTTCCGCGGGGATGACCTGTACGCCGGGCCGCCCCGGACGAAGGGCTGGCTGTTCGACAACAAGGCGCATGTGTTCAAAAACACCGGCTACGTGGTCGGTTACGATGAATCCAGCCGCAACCCTTCCTGGGTTGGCTACCGGGTTTTCACGGTGGATGATTTGGTGTCCGGCGAGCGCCCCAGCCGGTTTAAAGTGGATGAGCGCACCTACGCCCAAGTCCGGCACGACGATTATAAAGGCTCTGGCTACGACCGGGGCCACATGGCGCCGAATTACGCCATCGCCACCCGCTACGGCCGCCAAGCCCAGATCGAAACGTTTTTAATGAGCAACATCGCCCCTCAAAAACCGGCGTTAAACCGGGGGCCCTGGAAGGACGTGGAGATGGCGGTCGCCCGTTTCTACGGACAATCCTGTGGCGAGGTGTGGGTTGTGACCGGCCCCATCTATGGCAAGGACGTTGACCGCCTGGAGTCCGGCGTGGCCATTCCCGAGGCTTATTACAAGATTATTGTGGACGAGAAAGACGGTAAACTGCGGGCGCTGGCGTTTATTTTCTCGCAAGAATCCAAGCGGCGGCAATGGCCGCGGCGCTGCCTGGTGAGCATTGACACCGTGGAAGACTTTTCCGGCTTGGATTTCTTCCGGAAACTGCCTGATCATATCGAAAACGAACTCGAAGCGAAAACCAGCACCCGAATGTGGAGTGTCCCCATTCTTTTGCAGCTTAAACACGCCTTCCGGCGATAAACACGCGGCATGGGTGGTGGCTCGGCGGCGGTCTCTTGAAACTAAACCTAGCCCGCACCTTGTCGGGCTTCAGCTTCTTCCTTTTCGGAGCGGGTTTATTCCGCTACTCCAAAATCCGACCTCCGACCTCCGACATCCGACCTCCGACATCCGACCTCCTACATCCGACATCCGAAATCCGACATCCGAAATCCGAAATCCGACATTCCCTTTAATCCGGCATTCCATCAGAACCCGCCAATGTGACTAGCAGGGCCAGATACAGTTCCGCGGCCCGGACAACTTGAGCGATCTCAACCGATTCATCCCGCGTGTGAGCGCGGGCAAGCTGTCCAGGGCCAAGAATGACCGGTTGACAACCGGCGTTATACATCAGATTCGCATCGGAATGACTGCGGAAAACCCCCTTCTTCCACGGCAGTGAAATATCCGCGCAAGCCCGCTTAAGCGCGTCTATGGACGCATTGTCCAAGCGCGATTCGAAGCCCTTCGCTTGAGTGGGGAAATCAAGTTCATGCCTGACCGTCTTTCCCGTCTCCAGCGCCCGTTCCGCCACCGCCCGCAGATCCCCGGCGACCGCCGCCGGTTCAAACGCGGGGCTGATATGCACATCCACCCACGCCGCGCACCGGTCGGGAACGGCGAAGCCAGCTTGTGAACTGTGCAGGTCGCGGATATTCATGACCGCTTTGGGATAAGATAATTCCACATAATTCCCCAAATCAAGCAGGGCGCCCAGCATGGAATGAATCGCATTATACTCCCGGCCGGCCATCGCCGCGTGACGACGGGTTCCGAAGGACTGCAGGGCCATTTCCACATAGCCGTAATGCGATAGGCAGACACGCAGATCCGTGGGTTCAGCGACAACAGCCCAGGGAATCGTGGCGAAGTCATCAAGCAAAGCGGTTATACCATCGGCGTTCTCTTCCTCGCCGACAACGAGAAAAAGCGCCGCGCCGGCTTTGGCCACGATATCCGGTCCGGCGGCGATAAAGGCTTCCAGCATCGCTGCGCACCCGCTTTTCATATCCGCGGTCCCGAGGCCAAACCCGCGGCCATTCACTTCCCGATAGCCAATATGCTCAACATCGAAGGCCGGCACCGTGTCAAGGTGACCGACAAACGCCACCCGCGGGAAACCGCTCGCGCCAATCTTAATGTTAAAACGCCCGGGACTGACCCGGTGCCGTTCCGGCTGCCACCCGTGGCTGGCCAGCAAATCCGCCGAAAACGCCATCACCTCCGTTTCCTTGCCCGACGGGCTGTACACATCGACTAAATTCCGGAGAGTGGACATCAAACGTCCACGGTCGATCCGCCTTTGGCAGTGGCGCTCAGCCATTGTCGGTCTCAAGGTTAAGCGTCATGTAGACGTGATCCGTCGGGTTGACAAACCCCTGACGCTGAAAAAAGCGGATGGCCGGTTCGTTATCCGCCTGAGTATCCACCATCATGATGCGGGCCCCGGCGTCTTCCATTAGATCGCGGAACCGGGAAAACAGTTTACTGGCGATCCCCAGCCGGGCGCAGTCCGGATCAACCCCCAGCCAGAGCAAATGCCCATAATTCCAGGCCGTCCGGGCTTTTTCAATCACGGTTCCCATGGCGAAGCCGACCACGCGGCCCCCGGCTTCGGCCACCAGCACATGCTCGCCTTCCGCATGGAAGAGGCCCGTCACTTCATATTCATCCCAGGTCCGGTAAAGATTGCTGAGGTTGTCAGCGGTGAAAACCTTCTCTCCCAAATGAAAAATGCCGGCCAGGTCATCAATTGTCGCCGGACGAACGGTAATATCCCCGGCCGTCAGCCGGGACGAATCGCTTTTTTTTTCTGTTGGCCGCACGACTGTTTCTCCATATCACCGTCGATCCGCGACGGCTGGGTTGTTGGTTTAAAGCGGGTTTTTCTCACACTGCCCCGATGGCGCGCGGGCGACGCTGAGTTCGGTGGCGATGGCGACCCCTCTGGCGAGTGTGGCGGGGTCAAGCCGGGAAGCCGGGCTGGGAATATGCAAAAATCCGCCGGGAATGCCCAATCGCTCTGAATGAATCTTATGCATAAGCCAATAAAAGATAAAATCGCACAAATAAGTCCCGCAATGAGGACTTTTCACCGCCGGAATATGACTCTTCAGCATCGCCTCACACAAACTGGTGACGGGCAGCCCGCTGAAATAAGCCGGTGGCCCGTCCGGTATCACCCAAGGCGACGGCGGCGGCAGCCCGTCCACATCCGCCAGACCCGGGCCAGTCAAATTAATGGCGATCTGTTCCACGTGTATCGCGGTAATATCGGCCATCCCGCAAGCGATGACCGCGCCCACATCCGCGCTCCAAGCCGCCGCCAGCTCCACCGGACCGCGCGTCCATGAAACCGGCAACATGACCTTCCGCACCGTCCATCCGGGTGCAAGCGACGGAGCCGCCGCCTCAACCGCCGCCCAGGACGTGTTGACGGCTGAACCGCCCCAACAATCAAAGCCGCTTAATAAAGCGATTGGCATGCGCGTCTTCCTGAGCTGGAACGGCGATGTCCCGACGCGGACACCGGTTACGCCAGCTGTGTCCGGTAGAGGTTTTCATACGCGCGCCAGAGATCCTGAAGCTCCCGGCATTTTTCCGGCATGGAGGCGGCAAGATCCACCATTTCACAGCGGTCAGTAGCCAAATCATAAAGCGCCCAGGGATCATCCTCAGTCCCGCGGTTGACCAAGGATTCATTGACCACTTTCCAGTCGCCGACCCGCAAAGCCCGGTTGCCTTCATGGTGGAAATAAATATGATCCCGGTCCAGACTCCCATCCGCCTGGAACGTCGGCGCCAGGCTTCTTCCGGGGAGCGGCGGCGCCCCTTCAGCCTGGGGAATATCGGCCGGGTCAATGCCCGCCAAATCCAGGATCGTCGGCAGAAAATCCACGCAATGCCCCGGTGTGTGGCGCAACTCACCCCGGGCTTGAATGCCATTCGGCCAGCATGCGACCAGCGGCGTGGATACCCCGCCTTCATGCACCCAGATTTTATGGCGTCTGAAGGGAGCGTTGCTGCAGCTTGACCATCCCGGTCCCAGGCAAAGATGGCTCTTTTCCGATCCGGGGGGAGCCGCCGGATCATGGCCTTGTCCGCGGATCATCATTTCCGCGCTGGCGCCATTATCCGATAGAAATAAAATCAAGGTGTCATCGAGAACATTCATGGCCTTTAGCTGATCCAGCAGGCGGCCGATTTCACGGTCGGTCCGGTCAACCATCGCCGCGTGAATCGCCATTTTAGTCGCCTGGAAGCGCTTTTGCTCATCGGTCAAGGTATCCCAAGCGACCGCGTATTCGATTTCCCCCGGTCCCAGCAGAGGCGCCCATTCATCTTTGCTGGCCAGGTAATGCGGCGCCGGCACGTCAGGTTCACGGGTGGACAGGTCACAATTGACAATGCCCATTCGCCGTTGCCGTTCCCAGCGCTGTTTGCGCTTCACATCCCAGCCATCGAGGTAACGGCGCATATATTTGTCAATATCCTCCTGTTCCGCCTGAACCGGGAAATGAGGGGTTGTATAGCAGACATAATGGAAAAAAGGCGTTTCCGCATGGGCCGTCTGATGTTTCCGGAGGCAGTCGAGGGCGTGATCCGTAATCGCCGTGGCGGAAAATTTCACACTGCCATCGTCTTGATGGAAAAAATGATTTAACTGCTCAATATCGTATCCCCAACTGATATCAAAACCCCCCTCAGCGGCGGGATCTTTCGTATTCATCACATGCCATTTTCCCGAGTGGTAACTACGGTAATCCGCGGCTTTCAGAAACTGGGGAATCAAGCGTTGCCAGGACGGACGGTACCCCCGCATGGGGGGATCCATACACACCGTGGGCGCGTAATGGCCGGTGAGAATGCTTGACCGCGTCGGCCAGCAGCGCCCCGTATTGTAAAATTGGGTGTACCGCAAGCCGTTGGCCGCCAAGCGGTCAATATTCGGCGTGTCAATGTCGCCGCCGTAGCAGCCGGGATCCGAAAACCCCATATCATCCATCAGAATGAGCATGACATTCGGGCGTTTCCCGCCTGAATCTTTCGCTTGAAGTTCAATCGTCGACATTCTTTTTCCTTTTTTACCCTATAGCCGCGCCGAGACATGGGCGCCTTATCCCGTCAGGCCGCACGCCGACCCGCGGATGTCATAAAATGAGCACGGCAACGCACGCTGACATTTATCTTAATGTGAAAAGAAAGATAGGAACCCAATAATAAAAGTCAAGCAGCCCCCTAAAATAAGCGGCCGTGATACGGGACTTGGGGGGCCGTGCGTCAAAGGCGGTATTTCGTCGGATCGGGAATCGGCACCGCCGCCAGCAAGTCCCGTGTATAGGGGTGTTCGGCGGTGGCGTATAAAGCCGCCGCCGGTTTTAACTCCACGATGTGGCCTTCACACATGACCGCCACCCGGTCAGCGAACTGACGCACGACAGCCAAATCGTGAGAAATGAACACGATCGTCAACGCCAGTCTTTCCTGAAGATCCTTTAACAAATCAAGCACATCCGCCTGAATGGAGACATCCAAAGCGCTCACCGGCTCATCGCAAAGCAACACATCCGGATTCACCGCCAGAGCCCGGGCGATACCGACACGCTGGCATTGGCCACCCGAAAGCTCATGCGGATACCGCGTGGCCCAGTCCCCCGGCAGACGCACAATGTCCAATAATTCCCGAGTCCGTTCAAGCAACTGTTTTCCCCGGGCCAAGCCAAAATTCCGCAAGGGTTCGGAAATAATCGCCTCAACAGGCAATCGGCCATTCAAGCTGCCCCGGGGATCTTGAAAAACCAACTGCGCGTGTCGACGGGCCTCTTTCAGCGCCCGGCGGTCACGAGGCCGCACCGGGCGCCCCAGCACCTCCACAGTCCCCCTCACCGGTGTGATCAATCCCGCCACCGCCCGCGCCAAGGTTGACTTTCCCGATCCGCTCTCGCCCACCAAGCCGAGAATCTCACCGGGAAAAATGGATAGCGACACATCATCCACCGCCCGGACAACGTTTTTCCCGGACGTGAATTCAACCGTCAGGTTCTTTATCTCAACCACCGGTCTGGCGGTGGGCTTCTCCCCGTGTCCCGCGGCCGGGCCACCCCCCACCGCGCCCGGCTGGTCCGTGGCGGCGGGCATCGGCGTATCCACCCGCGGGACCGCGGCCAGCAGCCGCTTGGTATAATCGTGAACAGGACGGGTGAACAACCGCTCCACTGGCGCGGTCTCCACCCCCCGGCCGTCTTTCATCACCACGACACGGTCACACAAACCCGCCACAATGCCCAAATCATGCGTGATGAGCAGCAGTGCCATGCCCCGCCGCTTAAGTTCTTCCTTCATCAATCGTAACACTTTGTCTTGAGTGATCACGTCCAAAGCGGTGGTTGGTTCATCGGCGATCAATAAAGCGGGGTCACCGGAAAAAGCCGACGCTGTCATCGCCCGTTGCCGCATGCCGCCGGAATAATGATGCGGGAACCGGTGAAACGCGTCTTGAGCGGCGGGGATATTCATCGTTTCCATCAGATTCAGAGCCAATGATCTGGCCGCGGATTTGCTCATTCCATGGGCGACCGGCGTTTCCATGACTTGAGCCCCGACGGTCAAGTAGGGATTCAAACTCGTCATGGGATCTTGAAACACCATGCCGATCGAGTCACCGCGGAGTCCGCGCATTTTTTCCGGAGACACCGTCAGCAGCTCTTCTCCGCGAAACCGGACACTGCCGGTCACCACGGCGTTCCGGGATGGCAACAACCCCATGACGGCCAGGCCCGCCGTACTTTTGCCTGAGCCGCTTTCCCCGACCAGTCCCACCGCTTCTCCGGCGGCGATTGACAAACTCAGGCCATCCACCGCCAGCACGCTTCCGCGCAGTCCGCGGTACGTGACACGCAGATCCTGGACAACCAGCAGATCTTCAGAATGGGTATTAGAGGGGGTCATTCAGCGCTCATCATTTACGTCTGCCTCGGGTCCAAACTGTCACGCAGCCCGTCTCCGAAACAATTTAATCCGAACAAGGTTAACACCATCGCCAAAGAGGGAAAAACCAGCAGCCACCATTTTTGGCCGCCTTCACCGAGACCCGCCATGCCCATGTGCACCAAACTGCCCCATGAATCCAGGGTCGTCCCTTGAAACTGCACAGGCAAGCCGATAAACGCCAGAAAACTCTCCTCAAGAATAACGACGGGAACCGTCAAGGTCGCGTAAACCACAATCGGGCCGAGAGCGTGGGGCAGTAAATGGTAAAACACGACGCGGAACGGGGACGCCCCGCCCATGCGGGCGGCTTCCACAAATTCCTGTTGTTTTAAACTCATCATGTGCCCGCGGACAATCCGGGCCATGGTCAACCACTGAACCAGGCCCAACGCGGCGAACAGCAGGATGATGTTCCGGTTGAACACCACCATCAACACCAGGACGAGAAAAATAAACGGCAAACCATACAAAATATCCACCACCCGCATCAACACCGCGTCAGTGGCGCCGCCGGCGTAACCGGATACCGCCCCGTAACTCACGCCCACAAGCAGGCTGACCGTGGTGGCCACCGCCGCCACCAGCAAGGAGACCCGCCCGCCATTGACCACGCGCAGCAACATGTCCCGCCCCAGCTCGTCTGTTCCCAGCGGATGCGTCAAACGCAATTCTTTGCCGTCGCCGATGACTTTTTCCACCTCATGGCCGCGGACCACGCGGCGGTTTACCGGAATCATGGTGCCCACCCCCGCCCGGATCTCCGTCACCCGCTGGTTGACCAGCCGCACGCTGACCCGCTCTAATTGTCCCGTTTCCCGCCACCCCGCGAAAAGCACGCGTTGCCCGTCCGCGAACATGCCGTCCGCGGGACGTTCGCCCCTCACCAGCTTCACTTTGGGTAACCGCCGCCCATCCACGTTTCCCTCCAGGCGCTCAAACACGTCCCCGGCAAGGGTGCTCAGATCCAACTCATCCAATGAAGTCGCTCCTTCCGTAATCGACTGAATTTCACCGCGCCGCGTCACAATCCTGAACTCCCGCCAGACAACAGGTCGGCACTCATACACCAACCGCTCACACCGGGCGGGTTTTCCCGCCAAAGGCGCCACCCCCCCCACTTCAAAAATCATTTCAGCCTGGCAATGCGGGTGGGAAAACCCCGGTGGACGGGCCCCGACCCATAGACGGGTTTGCTCCGCCCGCGTGTCAACCAGACACCCGCCCGCCAAAACAAACAGGCACATGAACACAAGCAGTCCCAGACCGGCCATGGCTAACCGGTGCCGACGCAACCGGCAGATAACCAACCGCCAAGGCGCCACCCCCCGAACCGACACGTGATTGTTTCCCTTTAAGATCGACATGGGTGTCAACTAGTTAGCGTGAAAACCGTGAAAAACGTGAAAACCGTGAAAACCGTGAAAGCGTGAAAGCGTGAAAGCGTGAAAACCGTGAAAAACGTGAAAACCGTGAAAGCGTGGAAAGCGTGAAAGCGTGGAAAGCGTGGAAAGCGTGGAAAGCGTGGAAAACGTGAAAGCGTGAAAAGCGTGAGGAATCCGACCTCCGAGCTCCGACATTCCCCTTAAATCCGACATGCTTCATCCGTTCCTCTCCCTCATCCGCGGATCCAGGCAGGCGTGAAACGCGTCGGTCGCCACATTGCACAGCACGATCATGCCGCCGTACACCACGACTGTTCCCATCACCAGCATGTAATCCCGACTCAGCGCGCTTTCGACAAATTCCCGGCCCAAGCCTGGAATGCCGAATATTTTCTCCACCACCAAACTGCCTGTGGTGATGGAAGCGATGGCGGGGCCAAGATAGCCGACCACGGGTAAAAGCCCGCCGCGCACCGCGTGCCGGAGTAGAACCACCCGTTCCCGCAATCCTTTTGACCGGGCGGTGCGGATAAAGTCCTGTGACAAGACTTCCAACAAGCCCGCCCGCGCCAGCCGGGCGAAACGGGCGGCGAAGGGGGAAGCCAAAGCCAAAGCCGGTAATACCACGTGCTTTGGCGAGCCGCTCCCGGACACGGGAAACCAATGCAAATAGCGGGCGAAAAAAGCCTGTAGAAGCGGACCGATCACAAATGCGGGCAAACTGATGCCCAGCACACACGCGCCCATCGCCGTGTAATCAATCCAGCTTCGCGCCTTCAACGCGGCCAGAAACCCCGCCGACACACCGACGCAGACGGCCAGCGAGAGGGCCAGTCCGCCCAATAAAAACGACACCGGCAGGTGATCCGCCACAATCGTATTGACATCACGGCCCCGATGCCGTATCGAGGGGCCCAAGTCGCCGCGGCACACGCCGCGGAGGTAGGACCAGTATTGCATGGGTAAAGGCTGATCCAGCGCGTATCGCTCCCGCAAGGCCTGTTCCACCGCGGGAGACACATCGCGCTCGGAACTAAACGGCCCACCCGGCGCCAGCCGGATAAGAAAAAAAGTCACACTCAGCATCACCAGCATGACCAGAGGCGCCATGAGTAACCGCCGCGTGATATAAGACCGGAAAATGGTTCCCGTGATTTTCAGAATCGCCATCAACCTGTTTTGACTGATTAACAGAGCCGTCAGTGGTGTGTCCGTAACTTAACCGACAAAAGTTAAGAGACACCCTTTCCGGGGCGGCTTTTTTAAACACTTTCTCTTTTCGGAAAGTTGATTTCAGCGGAAAACCTGGCGTGAGACGCGGTGAAATAACCGGATTCTCTCAGAATCAAGGGGCATAAAACCATGAGGATCAGCATTTTTATCCGGTCTCGTCGGCAGCGGCCTGCTCGCCAGCGTCCTCATCCTCTGGCTCAAGGGGATGTCCCAGGACGTGCGCGAACTCAAGCAGGAAGTCCACAAGGCCATTAAAGATCGCATCGGCAAGGCCGAGGACGCCATCCAGACTATCCGCAACAGTTGCCAGGGATCCACGGTCGGGCGCGAAATCAAAGAGCTTAAGGCCCGCCAGGCGGCGACCGATAGCGTCGCCCACCAGATCGACAGCAAGCTCGCCGCCCTGGGCGTCACCATGACCAACGTCACCTCCGCCCTGCGGGATCAGCAAACCGACCTCAAGCGCTACGTCGAGGAGACGACCCGGCAGGACGAGCGCATCAACAACATCGGCAACCGCGTCGACGGCCTGCACGGCGCCTTCCGCGGACACACCAACGACAGAGGTATCCACCATGGATAAGCCCGCCATTCGCCTTGTTATTTTGCAGGCAATCGCCAAGCAGTCTCCCGCGCCATGCGACGCGGGCCGCGTTAAAACCGCCGTGTTTCTGGACCTTGGAGAAGACGTTGAGCTCAAAGAGATCAAAGCCATGTGCCTGGAGCTGGCAAGCGCCGGATACCTGGTCAACCTGAAGCACTCTTTGGACCCTGTTTTTAAGGGCGTCACAGCAACCGCTGTCGCCCAGCTGGAGATGTCCGTCAAGCTGGATCCCATGATCTGGGGAGACATCGCGTTATGAGCCGCCGCCAGCGCAACAACATAGCGGCTTTGCATGGCGACCTGCGGCGGATCGTCTCGCGCATGCTGTACGACGGCGCGACCTATGACGATATCCGGGCCGAGATGGCCGGGCGCACCACATCCAAGCTGCATAACAACAGCTTCAAGGCCTGGCAGACCTCCGACGAATATGTCCGGTACCGCGATGTCCGCGCCGGCTTCGACGCGGAAATGGCCGAGGATCAAGTGCTGGCCACCGCCATCAACGACGGGCGGGGCCCGGAGAGCGTCACCGACCTGATTATCATGGACATTATCCGCGCCTTCCGCGAGAAAACACGCGGGGCGGGGGAACTGGATATCGACACTCTCGGGGGCATCACCAAGGCGCTCGCCCCGGTCCTCCGCAACCAGGTGGCCGAAGCCAAACTCGACGCCGACACGCGGCTTGAGAAAGCCAAGCGCGACCATGAGGTCGCGGTCGCTGAGCTCAATGGCCGCCTCGAATTCCTGCGGGAAGAGAATAAACGGATGCGCGACGCGATCGACCGGGCGGGAATCAGCCTCGAAAGCGGCCGCCCGACCGTCGACCTGGAGCAGGTCGGACAGCAGATGGACGAACTCCTGGGGAAACGCGGTGGCTAAAAAGGCGATACAATTCGAGACCGCGCCCGTCACGCCGGAAGACGTCAAGTCCCTCTCCGAGCGTTTCGGCCGTGACTTCTTCACGCCCTACCAGTGGCGCTGGATCGACGACCCCGCCCCCATGAAGCTGGCCCCGAAAAGCCGCCGTATCGGCTTCACCTACGCCACCAGCTACCGCTGTGTCCGCAAATGCATGAAGCGGAAAAACTTTACCCAGTGGGTCAGCTCCAAAGACCTGCTGCTCGCCCGTGAATTTGTGACCGACTACGTCGCCAAATGGTGCAAGCTGGCGAACATTGTGGCCAGTGGTCTCGAAGGCGAAAAGCTGGAGCTGATCGACCCGAAGAAAGACATGACCGCCTACATTGTGCGGTTTCCCAACGGATCCCGGATCGTCTCCCTCTCCAGCAATCCCAACGCGTTCGCCGGCAAGGGCGGGGATGTGCTCCTGGATGAGGTCGACCTCCACGACGACAGCGGCGTGCTTATCGACATGGCCACCCCCTGCACCATGTGGGGAGGCCAGCTTGAAATTATCTCCGCCTACGATGCCGACGGCAGCACCGAGACTCCGTTCGCCAAGCTCGTCGAAGAAGTCGAGGAGCACGGCAACCCCATGAACTGGAGCTTTCACAAAGTCGATATCGACGATGCCATCGCCCAGGGAATAGTCGCCAAGATCAATGCCGCCCGCCGCGATGCCAATCCGGAGTACGTCGATCTCACCGACGATCAATTCCGCGCCGAGTGCCGGGCCAAGTGCCGCACCGAGGCCGCCTGGCTCAGCCAGTACAAATGCATGCCGGTCAACGCCATCGGCAGCAAGGCCGTCAAGCCCAATGACCTCCTCGCCTCCAAGCAGGAATACCCCGCCATCTTCCACAAGGTGGAGGGCGACGCGAAGCCCGGCGAGGATGTGGACCCGAGCGTCGCTTATCTGATCGCGGCGTTGACCAGAGACGCGTTTGACTTCCGGGGCCGTCCGGTGCTGGGCTACGACATCGCCCGGACGGGGCACCTGTCCAGCGTGTGGATCGACGACGAGTTCGAGACGGGCAAGTACCAGCTGGCCTGCCTTATCCTGCTGCACAACTGCAAGTTCGCCAGCCAGCGCGAACTGATCTCACATATCCTGGACATGTTCCCGAACGCGGTCGGCGCGGGCGACTCCACCGGCCTGGGCATGGACACCTGCGAGACGCTGGAGCACCAGTATCTGGGATACGACGGCAAGCCCGGCCGCTTCCTCGGCGTCAACTTCGGCGCCGCCAAGAAGGAACTTGGAACACTGCTGACGGCGGTGTTCGAGAACGGCCTGCAGATCATCCCCGCAAAGCCCGCGTCCATCAGCGCCGATATCGCCTGTATTGAATTCGGCCTGACGACCGGCAAGAAGCTGATCTACATCGAGAAGGAAAACCGGCTGATGCCGGACAGCCACGCGGATATGGCCTGGAGCTGCGCGCTGGCGAAGAAGGCCGGGCGGGATCTGGGCGGCGTGGCGGCCGTCTTCGGCGAGCCGGCGGGGGAGAGCGGGCGCGGGCAGTGGCGGCGCGGGGTGACGACGTTCGCGGACAGCGCGCCGGATTTTGACGAGGATTATCAACCGACCGGCTCAGGATGGGGATTTTAGCGCATGAAATATCTGGTTGACAGCAGAGGACGCGAGATCGAGGAGTTTCCCCTGGACGCGCCGGGGCCTGGCCTTTTCGCGGACTGGGAGCCGGGGGACCGGGACTTGATCGATCCGAGCCGGGACATCTCCCCGGAGTCGGTGGATTCGATCATGCTGGCGGCGGACTCGGGCGACACGGAGCAGATGTGCCGCCTGGCGGAACGGATCGAGGATAAGAACTTCGACATCGCGGCGGCGCTGCACACGCGGCGGGCGGCGGTTACGGCGACATCCTGGACGATCACGCCGGCGGACGGGAGCGACGCGGCGAAGCGCCTGGCCGAGGAGGCCGAGGCGATGCTGCGCGATCCGCAGATCGACAACGACCTGCTCAGCTTCGAGCAGATGGTGGAGTTCGAGATGCTCTCCGGCCTGTTGCCGGGGTTCGCCGCCCCGGAGATCGTGTGGGACGGCGACGGCGACATCATCGGTTTCCAGAGTGTGGAGCAGCGGCATTTCACGTTTGTCGATTCCCGGATCCCCAAACTCAAGACGCGGGAGAACCCGGCGGGCATGGAGCTGCCGTTCGGCAAGTTCGCGCTGCACTGGCACCGGGCGAAGGGCGGCGACGCGGTCCGCGGCGGGCTGATCCGCTGCCTGGCCTGGCTGCACAGCTTCCAGAGCCTCAATCTTAAAGATCTCCTGCGCTTCGTGGAGCGCTACGGCTTCCCGTTCCTGATGCTGAAGGTGGACGATAACTCGTGGAAGACGGAGCGCAACACCCTCAAGCGGCTGATCCGCAACTTCGGGCCGGACGGCGGCGGGCTGTTCAGCAAGGGCATGGAGGCGGAACTTTTACAGGCGGCCAGCGGCCACGGCGCGGTGTATTTCCAGCTGCTCAAATACCTCCGCGAGGCGGTGGAGCGGGTTATCCTGGGGCAGACGCTGACCAGCGGGTCGGGCGGTGTCTCCAACAACGGCGCCCAGCACATGGTGCGCATGGACATCCGCGACAGTGACTGCCGCCAGGTGGCCGCCACCACGAACGCCCGGATACTGCTGCCCTGGGCGCGCTTCAACCACGGCGCGGACGCGCCGGTGCCCCAGATGCGGTTCGACGTGCAGCCCGCCAAGGACAGCAAGGCGGAGGCGGATGTCATCAAGCTGCTGACCGACAGCGGCTACGAGCTGGATACGGAGGAGATCCGGGAGGCGACCGGGTACAGCGTGACGCTCAAAGGCGGCGCGGACACCGCGGCGGGGACCGCGGAGGGCGGCGGCGACGGCACGGCCAGTGTAAGCCTGACGCTGAACGGGGCGCAGGTCAAGAGCCTGATCGAGATTGTCCAGGCCGCCGCCCAAAAGCAGATTCCCAGGGAGACGGCGGTGAGGATCATCACCAGCGCCTACGCCGGGATCGACCAGGCGGCCGCCGAGAAGATCGTCGGGCCGGTAGGGACAACGTTTTTCGCCGCCGTGGACACCGCGGCGCTGAGCGACGACGACACGGCCGCGGGCAAAGCCCTTGCAGCCTTCCTGCGGGTGGCCCGCGGCGGCGATGCACTGCCCTTGTCGGAGCTGCTGCCGGAGGATGTGACGGCGAAAGCCGGCCGGCTGCTGTCCGCCCCGACGCGCGCCGTCCAGGAACGGCTGGACAAACTGGCGGCCATTGAGGATGACGAATCCTTCGCCGCCGGCGTGGCCGCGCTGGCCGACGAGCTGCCGGGCATGTTCCCGGAGATGGATTCGGCGGCGTTCGAGGCGCTGCTTGCCGAGACAATGTACGGCGCGGCGGCCGCAGGCAAAGCGGCCCGCGCCGAAGAACTGCAGAAAAAGGAGAACTGACATGCCAGCGAGACCCGCACGAGTGAGAAGCCCGCAGACCGCCGCCCACCGCGCCGCCCGGGAGGTGGAGCGCCGCCGCGAGGTGATGCAGAACTACTGGTCCAGCCTGGTCCGCCAGGGCATGCCCAAGCGCCTGCGTTTCGCCTGGCTGGCGGTCACGAAAGACCAACTGCGTTGGAAGTTCGTTTGCGCTCTGACCATTGCGGTCGTTCTGGTGCCGGCCGCCTGGGGTCTGGGCGATCTGATCGGGAGGATCGTGTATTAGCATGGCTGCGGAATCCGCACAATTTACGCCCATGACTTTTGATGCCGCCAACAAGTGGCTGGCCAGTCGCGTGAACTACCCGACGAAAATGACCAGCGCCAAGCTGGCACTGGATCCGGAGTTCGACGCGCGCGTCCGGATGCACTGCTTTTTCAGCGCCAAAGTCAACGACGCGAATGTGCTGGAGGATATCCGGACAGAGCTCGCGGACTACGCGGCCGGCACTGCCGACAAGGCGACGGCGCGCTGGCGGATCAAGACCGCCCTCGCGCGCCACGGCTACAATGCGGACGACGTGGGCATGACCGACACGCCACCTGCGGGAATGGACGAGGATGAGTGGAAGAAGCGCAAGGCGATCACCAACCTGGCCAGCACCCGCCGTGTGGATCTGATCCTGGATCAGAACGCCCGCATGGCCTGGGCCGCGGGGCGCGACGAGGTGAGTTTGCAGCCCGCGGTGATGGAGCGGTGGCCGTACTGGCGGTATCTCAGCCGGGACGACGGGCGCGAACGCCCGAGCCACGGCGCGCTGCACAATCTGATACTGCTCAAGACCAATCCATTCTGGGCCACGCACACGGGACCCTGGGACTTTGGATGCCGGTGCGACAAAGAGGACGCGGACGAAGCCGAGGCGCGGGAATACGGGACCGGGCAGGCAGTCACGACGGAGAACCCGGACGGCAGCCAGACGGCGAAGATTGTCAACCCGGCCACCGGCGCGGCGGGGATCGAGATTCCCCCCAGCCCGAGCGGGTTTGTCTTCCGCAGCGACGAGCCGTTCGCCGAGTTCGACATGGGCCGGGTGAAGAACCTGGACATGCGAAGGGAAATTAGAGAGAGTTTGGAAATCGCGGCCGGGACATATCAGACCGGGAAGAAGAGCATCCTTTCATTCGCGGCCGCGAATCCTGTGCCTGAAGAAGCGCGGATAAGGGTTGACTGGAAGAGCGAAGGACTGGCCAGCAGCGAGCAGTGGGACGCTTTGCCAAGACCGGAACGGGCCGAACCCCGAGACGCGAAGGCCCGACTGGAAAGCGGAATCCGGCTGACGGATATAGAGGGCGGCGATGTTGTGCTTGGCCAGGGAGTCTTGGATCACTGGAACGGGCTGGATGGATCGGAAGCTATCGACGAGAATAATATCTACGGCCGCCTGCGCAAACTTAATATGGCCGTCCGGACTGTGGAAGCTCCCAAAGAGATATGGCGCGTGTATGACAGGCAGCACGGCAGCTGGCAACGGACTTACGTGCAGAAATTCGAGGGCCGCAACGAAAGGAAGTTCACGGGGTGCCTGGTGGCGGTCAATGAAGATACCGGCGACGCGAGAACGTACTTCCCCCATGACGCGAGAAAGCTGGACAACGGCAGACACGGTGCGGAAAGAATTTACGGGGAACGAAAGGAAACCGCCAGCGACGGAGCGTCATCGTGACGGTCATTCCCGGGGATTAAGCTGACGCCCAGCATCCTCCGGGGTGCACAAATAATATAGGTAAAAATATGAAAAAGTCAAGCGAGCGAATCAATCAGAACATCGACGGGAGCGGACAGATAGACACTCCATCCGCATTGTCCGGAGCAGCCGATCTTGGGGTTTCCGGACATGCTCTCGAAGGTGACGGCGGGCATGTGGCAGGCGGGGCAGAACGCGAGCCAGGCTCCGCCGGTGCGGGGTCCCTTGCGGAACTCAATGCCGGTGAGGACACGAACAGCCTCCTTGCCGCCCTCCGCGAGAAGGTGCTCCTGCTTGGAATTGAGCTTCTTGAGAGCGGCAAGTTCGACAAGAAGCAGCTCGTTTCGTTCATGCGCTTGTGCCAGCTTCTCGAGGTTGTCCATCTGCACCTGCATGAGGGAGCCGATGATGGTCTGGATCTCGTGTATGATGGCGATATCAGCACGGTCTTTGGAGCGTTTAAGAAGTTTCTCCACGAGTTCGAACAGGTCCTTGACGGTGCTCACAATGCTTCTCCTTGTGTTGATGACCCAAAATTAACCGGCAAAGACGGGAAAGTCAAATGATTAAACTCTTTAAACAAGCAGTCAAGGGGCTGGGCAACGCGCTGGCCATGGGGATCAACGACCTGGTGCACGTGGACAGCGGCGGCTGGGTGGAGCGCGACGCGGACGGCGCGCCGGTCGCCTGGCGGCTGTTCAAATTCGGCAAGTTCACCATCACCCGCAATGGCGAGACGATCTACGGGGACTTCACCAGGGAAGCGGCGGACTCTATCCTGGCCCACTTCGCGCAGAAGGGCGGCAAGATTCCGCTGGACAGCAAGCATTTTCTGTACGCTCTGGCCGAAAAGCTCCAGGTGGACGAGAGCGAAGTGGTCAAGCTGCTTCCGGACAAACGCGGCACCTTCGGCTACGCCTCCCTGGAGATGCGGGAGGACGGGCTGTGGGTGGTGGGCGTGGAGTACGTGCCGCTGGCCCGGAAGCTGATGGCCGAGGGCATCTTCCGCTATTTCTCCCCGGTGTTCCGGGGCCTGAGCGACGGGATGCTGCGGATCACCAGCGTGGCCTTCACCAACCAGCCCGCCATCGACCAGCTCAACAGCCTGGCCGCCATGGCGGAAGACGATTCTTGTTATCCAGCCGGGGACATCGATGCTCTGGCGGCAAGTCTGGACGCCATGGTGGCGGCCATAACCCCAAGCAGTAAACAAAAGGAACCCAAAATGGAAAAACTACTGCTGCTCATCGCTCCGCTCATCGGGATGGATTCCATTTCGCTGAGCGACGACAACGCCCTCCCGGAGCCTGTCGCGCGGAAACTAACGGATCTGGCCGGGGAGGTCACGGAACTGCGGGCGTCACAGACGGCCCAGAAATCGTTTCTGGGCTCCGTAAAGGACAGCCTCGGACTCAGCGGGGACCCGGACCTTAAAACGGCTCAGGCGGCGATTCTCGGCCTTGTCGAGAAGGGAAAGACCGCAGACGAGCTGAAGACCCGCGTCGACGCGCTGGCCCTGGAGGCCGAGAGCCGCAAGAAGGACGACCTGGTCCGCCAGGGCAAACAGTCCGGGCAGCTCACCAAAGCCTTCATGGAAGGCGAGTTCTTCAAGGGCATGGACTCGACCGCGCTGGCCGCGTTCCTGGAGACCGCCCCCCAGGCGGTGCCGGTGGACCGCGTGGACCGCGGGACGCTGCCCCCCGCCGATTCACTCGCGCTGACGGCGGAAGACAAGCGGATGGCCGCCGACTGCGGCGTCTCCGAGGAAGCGTTTCTGAAACAGAAAAAATCCATGGCCGGCATCACCGGCTAACCACAGGAGACTCATAACATGAGCGTACTCACCGAAGGCCGCACGGCCGATCTGATCGAGAGCCCCAAGCGGCGCGTCTCGAAGTTCGCGGTTCTCGCGACGGAAATCATGTACCAGGGCGGCATGCTGTCCCGGGGCAGCGACAACGAAATCAAGATGGCCGCCGACACGGCCGGACAGATTGTCGAGGGCATGGTCGACACCTACGTCGACAACACCGATGACGGCGAAACCCTGGCTCCGGCCCTGGAAATCCGCCTGATGAACAACAGCGCCACCAGCGCGGTAACCCGGTCGATGATCGGGCGGCCCTGCTTCGTGGAGGATGACAACACGGTGGCCGGGATCACCACCAACTTCGTCGCCGCCGGGCTCGTCTACGACGTGACCGACGACGGCGTGTTCGTGGACATGCGCCCGACCTCCCTGGCTCTGGCCCGGACGCTGGCCCCGCCGGTCCTGACCGCCAAGGTCGACGACTACACCGTCACCGCCGCCGAGGCCTTCGCCGGCAACCGGATCTTCTCGGCCAGCAAAGACGGCGGGATGGCGCTCACGCTGCCCTCCGCCGTGCCCGGCATGCGCCTGGGCATCTTCCGCCTGACCGCCACCGCCGCCTACGATGTGAGCATCCAGGCGGGAGCGGGCGACACGGTGCTCGGCAGCACCGCCGCCAAGAAGGTCACCAACGCGGTCGACGCCCAGAGCCAGGTGCTCTGGCTCGTGGCCGGCGACGCGGGCAACTGGATCGCCGACAACCCGATGCCAAGCGATATCGCTTCCTGGGTGATCGACAACACGTAAGCTATACCCTCCCTCTGACCGAGGGCATGAGCCCTGCCGGGAGGCGGTAAACCCCGGCGCCCTTTGACGACGCTCGATACAACCCCCTTGAGCAAGGGACAAATCAAAACACAAGGAACACACGAACATGATCATCACCCAAGCGAACATGGCCAGTCTCTTCGTCGCCCTGTCGGCGGCGTTCGCGACCGGCATGGAAACCCCGGCCCCGGTGGACTTCGTCCAGCTGGGCCTGGTCAACGACTTCCCGTCGGTGACCAGCAAGAACGCCTATCCCTTCGAGGAAGCCCCGGAAGGCTTCAAGGAGTGGGACGGCGACCGCGTCTGGAAGGACTTCGTGGCCCACATGCACGAGGTCAAGAACCGGCCGTTCGAGTACAGCCGCAAAGTCAAGCGCGACGTGATCGACGACGATCTGCACGGGATCTTCGCCCCGCTGCTCACCCAGAAGGGCACCGAGTGGCCCGTGCTGCTGTACGAACTGGTGGTCGAAGTGCTCACCAACCAGCACAAGGCTTTCGACGGCAAGACGTTCTTCAACGCCACCCACACCAAGGGCTACAACGGCACCCTGGCCAACCTGGTGACCGACGCGCTGACCAAGACCGTGTTCGAGGCCGCCCTCAACACCGCCGCCGCCTGGAAGTTCTCCAACGGCAAGCTGGTCCGGCCCAAGTTCACCCACCTGCTGCACGGCCCCGGCCTGGCCGGCACGGTGTTCGAGCTGGTGCAGAGCGAGTACGTGGTCAAGGCTGAAGCCACCGGCGACGCCACCACCACCTACGTCGGCGCGGGCATCCGCAACCGCCATTACAACCGCGTGACGGCGGTCGAGATCCCCGATTTCGTCGGCGACTACGCGAACTACTGGGTCCTGCTGGACTGCAGCAAGTTCCTCAAGCCCGTCTTTGTCCAGCAGCGGCGCAAGCCGGTGTTCCGGATGACGACCGACCCGCAGATCATCGACGAGACCGGCGAGATCAAGATGGGCGCCGACGGCCGCGCGGCCGCCGGATGCAGCTACCCGCACCTGGCCATCGGCGGCATGGTCTCCGCTTAACCGTCAATCCAGACCCCGGGGCTCCGGCCCCGGGGACTTTTAACCCGCAAGAGGCACCTATGTATCTGACAGCAGCAGAATTCCGCAAAGCCCTCCGCAACTACTACGATGAGATCTACATGGACGAATTCGAGGAAGTCCAGGACAGCGACGCGGAGGAGGATATCGCCGCCGCCTGCGCCGAGATCGACGGGTCTCTCTCCGTCCGCTACACGGTGCCGGTCACGGACACCACCCTGCTGCCTTTGGCGCGGTCCTGGTGCCGGACTATCGCCGCCGACCACGCGTTTATGCGGCCGACATCACCGGAGATACCACCGAAGTTCGCGGAGGCCGCGAAGCAGGTCCGGGATACTCTGGCGGGCATCGCCTCGGGAAAAATACCGTTCGGCACAGCCGCCGAGAATGACGCTGAATCCGTGGTTTTGGTCGATGCCTCGGAACCGAAAATGACCCGCCCGCAAATGGCAGGATACTGATGCCGGAAATCACCCACAACATCGAGGAAGTCACCAACTCTCTGACCCGGGCGGCGGCGGTGCTCGCCGACCCCATGGCCTATCTGACGGTCTGGGGACAGGGCTGCGCCATCCAGTTCCGCAAGAACGCCCGGGCCAAAGGCGGCAAGTCGTTCTGGCAGGATGTGGCCCGGCAGACAGTCCTCCGGACCGTATCCGGAGAGGAGACCCAGGTGTGGGTGCCGATCGCCGGAGCGCACAAGCAGACTGGCGGCGTGATCCGCCCCAAGAACGCCAGGGCGCTGACCATCCCGGTCGCCGATGAGGCACGCGGTAAACGCGCGGGAGAATTCGAGCAAGGCGGCCGGGAGCTGTTCACGCTGGACATCGACGGAGATCCGGACACGATCGGCCTGCTGGGATACGCTGAGGAGGACGGGGACTTCCACCCGCTGTTCGTCCTCCGGACACGCGTGGATCAGGATCCGGATGAATGGTATCCGGATGAGGCGGTGATCAACGCCATCGGCGTCGCCGAGGCTAATCGCATGGCCGCCACGGCCGGGGGAGTGTTCGCGCGATGAGATCACTTGAAGATATCGGCAACGACCTGGTTGATCTGCTGATCAACAACATGCCCGGCCTGCGCGCCGCGCCGGAGGTGTTGGCTCTGACCAACTACGGCGACCTGGTGACATACGTGGCCACGCTGAGCCGTGTGCCGGCCGCCGCCGTGGTCTTCGGCCCGATCGACTTTGACGGCGGGCCGTTTGAGACCCAGGAGATCGGCATGCGCCCCGGCATTCTGTTGATCGACGCGTTCAAAGCGACGAAGCGCAGGGAGCTTAACAGCGCTCTCCAGCTGGTGGGGGACTGCCTGGCGCTCTTCCGGCCGGACAAAAACGACTCAACTGTTCCCCTGGTCATTAACGGCCTGGCTTATCATATCACCGGCATCCAGCCGAAAGCCGTCAAAAAGGGCGCTTCCGCCTGGCTGGTGCAACTCGAAACAACACAGGAGTTCTCGCAATGACAATCAGCGCGGGCAAAGAGCAGGCCGCTAAACAGGCCTATCACCAAAAGTTCGGGACACCGCCGCCGTATGACGGCACGCCCGAAGGTCTGAAAAAAATCCAAACCGCGGTGGAAACGGGGAAATCCCTGGCCGCCAAAACCGCCCCCAAAGGGGGGAAGGAGTAAGCCATGCAACATGGAGTTACAGCCATCAGTTTCGACGGGGACGCGATCGCCAAGGTGATCGGCTTCCAGATTCCCGGCTTCGGCCGTGAGGGTGTCGACGTGACGGTCCTGGCATCTACGGTTGAGATGGAGGATCCCGCCGTGATCGGCAAGTGGAAAGACGCCAAGTTTGACACGGAATGGGACGTGGACGCGTTGCCCGCCCTCGAGGGAGCCACGACGATCGAGGCCGACGTGATTATCACTCTGTCAAACAGCAAGGTGGTCAAGTTCAACGCGTTTATCAAGGACTGGGTGCCCGGTGAAATCAAAGCCAAGGGCGGCGAGCGCAAGCAGACGGCCAGTTTCACCCTGACCGTCACCGGAAAGAATCCCACCGGTGAAACCGCCCCGGTCGTGATCGAAGCGGCGGCTTAAGGAGATTCATCATGCTGACAAGAGAACAACTGATGGCCGCCGCCAAGCCCAGGATTGAGACCGTGAAGGTCCCCGGCCTGGGCGAGGTTGGCGTGCGGATCATGCCCGGGAGCGCCCGGGAGAAGTTCGAGAGCTTCTGCATCTCGAAGCAGGACAAAAACGGCAACATGAAGGATGTCAACGGCGTGAAGCCTAAGCTGCTCGCCCTGACACTGGTGGACGCCGACGGCAAATTGATGTTCGACGACAGCCCGAGGGACCGGGATGTGATCAACAGCCTCCCGTCCAATATTATCGAGCCGCTGTTCGCCAAAGCCGACGCCATGAACCGCACAGGAGCCAAGGGTGCCGAAGACGCTGAAAAAAACTGATTCAGCGCCCGTGGCTGCGGGACTGGCTGAAGCTGTCCATCGACCTGGGGTTGCCTTTCCGGCAGCTCCAGGAGTCGGTGGACTCAGCCGACTTCGCCCTGTATATGGCGGAGTACAGGCTGCGGGCGCGGGAACACAAGCGGCGGGACTATCTCTTCGCCCGGCTGATGCAGGAAATTCATCTGGCGTGGCGCGGCGAGGCCGACCCGCTGGATCATTACCTGCTGAAGCTTGGCGAGACGGAGCCACAGGACGACGAGGCCATCTCGGCCTCTATCGAGGCGTGGGCGCGGATGATGGGCGGCGAGGAAAGGTGACACAATGAGCGAGAAGACACTGGCGATCAGGCTGAGAATGTACGCGGACGGCGTGAAAAGCGCCGTCTCCGGAACAATCGCGGACATGGGGAGGCTCGGGCGGTCGTTGAACCAGGCGGGCCAGGGCATGCGCCGGGTCGGCCGGGCGGCGCTGATCGGCGCGACCATCCCGATTGTCGGCCTGGGAATCGCCAGTGTCTCCGCCGCCACCGAGGCGGAGGAAATCTCCAACAAGTACGGCGTGGTCTTCAGCCAGGTGAGTCGTGACGCGGACGCGATGGCCCAAAACCTCCGGGACAATTACGGCCTGGCGAAGTCCTCCGCTCAAGACATGCTGTCCGGCACCGGGGATCTGCTCAGCGGCTTCGGCTTCGCCCAGGAGGCTTCGCTTGATCTTTCCAGCCAGGTGCAGACGCTCTCGGTCGACCTGGCCAGCTTCACAAACTATGAAGGCGGAGCCAAGGGAGCCAGCGAGGCGTTGACCAAGGCCCTGCTGGGTGAGCGCGAGAGCGTCAAGAGCCTGGGCATCACCATCCTCGAGGAGGACGTCAAAGCCCAGGTGGCTGTCAACCGGGCGGCCGGACGAGTCTACGCCACCGAACGCCAGGCGAAAGCTTACGCCACCCTGGACATCGCCATGCGCCAGAGCAAAAACGCGATTGGCGATTGGGCCCGGAGCGCTGACAGCAAGGCGAACCGGATGCGGGTGCTGATGGCCCGGACACGGGAACTGCGGGAGTCGATCGGGGTGATGATCTCCGACACGCTGCGCCTGGCTGATGTGTATGGATGGGTGGCCGGAAGAGTCGAGGCGTTGACCGGCTGGATCGACAAGATGTCGCCGGGGATGCGCAAGACTGTGGTTGTCATGGCCGCGATGGCCGCGGCGGCCGGGCCCGTGCTGATTGTTCTCGGGGGCCTGGTCTCTGGGGTGGGGCTGGCCATGTCCGGATTCGCCGCGATGCCCGCGCTGTTCGGCTTTATCGGGGCGGCCTTGCCGGTTGTTCTCGCGGTGACCGCCGCTGTGGCCGGGGTCGGCTTCGCCCTGGTGCAGATCATCGGCAGGGGCGACACATTCAAGGAGCGCATGGTGGACGCCTTCAGCAAGACGCTGGACGCGGGGAAACGGACGCTTGGCTGGCTCAAAGACACCTGGGACGAATATGGCTCAATCGTGATCCAGACCGCGCAACTGACGTGGATCGAGATCGACAGCGCGTTCCAGCAATACTGGCGCGCCGGTGAGGTCTTCCTGTTTAACATGGTGGCGGGCTTCAAGAACCTCCGGGAGAATTTCGGGACGTTGCTTGACTGGTTCGGCAAAAACTGGTTTGAGCTGTTCCGCAACATGCCGAAGATCGCGAAGAACGCGATAGCCCTGATCCGCAGCGAGTTCACCGGTGATGACTCCGGGACGTTGGCGGGGATGCAGAAGGCTCTTCTCAATCGCGGAACCAGAGAACTTGCGGCCCTGGACGCCGCCAAGGCATCAGGACAGATAGGCACAGATGCGTATAGAGCGGCAACCGAACAGTTGCGACAGCGAATGGCCGCGGAACGCCGCCGCCTGAAAGACGAATACGGGCAAGGCGGGTTGTTGGGCGGCACCGGCATCAAGGGTCCGGAGATCACTCAGGTCGCTGAATACCGCTCCTGGACGAATGAGAGCCTGGAGATCGACCGGGACCGGCTGCGCAGGCGCGAGGAAGTCCTGAAAGGAAGCGCTCAGAAGGCGGGCGAGGCGGCGATCTCCGCGGTGGACAAAACCGCGAAGTCCGCGGCGAAGACGGCGGGCGAGGAAACGGCCAAGGCGATCAACGGCGTGCGGTTCGCGGGGGCCGCGTTGCTGGGGAGCCGGGAAGCCTACAGCGCCCGCATGGAGCACCAGTACCGGGCCAGCGGCAGTGTGACAGTCCGGGGCGCTGGCGAAAGCGTAACCACGACCAGTGGAAGCCCCGAGGACCGGGACCGGAAAACGATTATCGGGCACCTGGGCGACATTGCCCGGGCTGTTGAGCGTATGGACATATCCATGGACGGCAATGTTGTATTGGGGATCGTGTAAATGGCAGTCGTCGGCACAGCGCAATTAATAGCCAGAGGACGGTCGGGCCGCAAGGACCGCGGCGGGCAGCGGTCCTACCGCGAGACTTATCTGGTCAAGACGGACACGGACACGGACTCGGCTGTCACGGTTCTCGGGGCCTCCGGCCTGCCCGCGCTGAACGCGGGTTTCACCGGTGACACGTCGGCGATCGTGATGTCGCTGGCGCCCAAGGTTGTCGGCATCGGGCGGCGCAACTGGCATGTGGACGTGGAGTACAAGACGCTTCAGCCCACCGACTTCACGGCGGATCCGCTTGACACTCCCCCGGATATTTCCTGGGGCAGCTACACCCTGTCCGAAATCGCTGAGGAGGACAAAGACGGCGCCGCCATCCTCAACACCGCCGGTGATCCGTATGATCCGCCGATCGAGATCGACCGGCATTACCCGCTGGTCACAATTTCGCGGTACCAGGCCAGCTACAGCCCATCGAGCGCGTTCAGTGTCCGGGACAGCCTTAACTCCGCCGCGGTGACGATCGCCGGGTTGGCGTTGTCCGCGAGACAGGGACTGATGATTGATTACGACAGCGTGTCCGAGACGATCGACGGAACCACATATCAGCGGGTCACGTACCGGATTATGTGTAAGCCAGGCTCCGGCTGGGTGTACCGGACTGTCAGCCGCGGCTATCGGGCTCTGGTCGGCGGTGAGCGCAAGGTCATATACATCGATGGAGAGCCCGCCTCTAAACCAGTCCACCTGGACGCCGCCGGCGCGGTGCTCGCGGTTGGCGCGACACCGTACGTCCAGACCCATTACATCAACAAGGAGACGAGTTGGAGCACACTCGCCCTCCCCGCAACGGTGACAGGATAAACATGGCCGGTCAAAAACTATTCGCGATGAAAGAGGATACGGCTCGGAAGCTCGCCCGCCTGATCGGGCGGGAAAAAGGCTCCGGATCCCGACCGGGGAAACGGCCTGATGCCCCCCGCGGTCAGTCCCGGGCGGTCCTGGCCAAGATCACGGCCCACGTGTCCGGAGACGAATACACCGCCGATATCTACCGCCGCACGCTGGACGCCGCCGATGCCGCCGTCGATCCCGTTCTCTCGGCCGCCACGGTCTTTGTCCATGGCGGCTCCCCGTCCGTGGGCGATATCCTCCTGGCCATCCCCTGTGGAGGCTTTTACGAGGCGGTGGCACCGGTGATACCGGACGTGCCCACAAATGACGATATCGCCACGGTTATCAATAATTACTTTGAGGGAGCGGCTCAGATCCTGATTATGGAATTGGCTGCGGGGTCGGGAACAGTCGCGACGTATGGCGCTATCGACTGCCGTGGTCGCTATCTGGATATCCTGCCCGACGTTAACGATTCCGCGGACTCCGCGGATATAACCCCAGTTCACAAACGCGTGAAAAAAGCACCGGCGGAGGATGTGACCCTTTACACGGATTCGCCCTACACGCTCACACTTGATAAGGATGACGGGTCGTTGGTTGTCACCGCCTCAGCGTCGGCGACAGAACCTTTGCTGGTGTGGGTGCGGGTAGGCCCGCCAATGTGGCCTGGACAAGCGGCGACGCGTGATAGTTATGTTCTGACTAATAATCTGACCGGAGCGTTTACTGCGGCTACGGTCGCCTGGGAGTGCGGCGCGGGCTTTGAGCTGCGTTACAAGGGCGGCAGTTGTGAAGTGGCGCGCACAACTGGCGAACTCTGGCGCGCGGATAACACGGCCACGATGCTTAACGGCGCGACCGGCCCGGCCAGCACGAGTACAATTAACTATCCCGGACACGGCCGCGTTGATGGCGACATTGTGGACCTTGACGTTAATGGCGGAGGGGATGGCGCGATCAACACAGATTTCCACATGGTCGCCAATGCCACCGCGGACACCTTTCAGATCAAGCGATTAAGCACCGGCGCCATCGTGACATGGGCCACAGACTACACCGACATCGACATTATCGTCTATAGCGATTGCGTACTCGAATACGGCTATAATCCGTCAGGGACCCCGGTGTGGCACGACTGCCCCGGCGCCGCGATACTCAAACTGGATTCGGATATTTGGAAGGGTGGCGTGGAATCGTATGTGTTTTACGATGACGGCGGCCCCGCGGGGGCGGAGTTGCTCGCCGAGCGTGCCGTGGGCGCCACCCCAGTCGGAAATTACGCTAACAGTGACGCGGATGAGAATACAGCAATAAAAGTTTCGGAGACATAACCAATGCGCAGTACTCTAACAATACTCCTGCTGACCGCCTGCGCAGTCTCCGCGGCCGAGCCGCGGCCCGTCCGCATCGAGATCGCTGTCCCCGCGGACTCGGAGCACTACCCCGCCGCCGCCCGCACCGCCGCCACCCTCGCAGCCGTCAACGACCGCGTCAAAATCAAATACCCCGGCCTGGCACGTTACGCCCGTGAGCGCGGATACCGCGTCGTCGTTGACACGCTCCCCACGGCCGACGACGGCAGCCAGATCCAGGGACGCCACACCGGAGGCCGCCGCCTCATCGAGATCCACCACGACCTATGGGCCTCCCCGGCCCGCCTGGCGGAGGTCTACGCCCACGAGATCGGGCACGCCATCTACGAGGGGCTCAGTCACATCGAGCGCCAGGCGGTCGTAGCCGAATACGCCGCCGCACGCCGCGGCGGCATGCCGGACGTGGATATCAATGAGGTCTTCGCGGAGCTCACCGCCCGCATTGCAACCGGACGCCTCTCAACCCGGCTCCCAGAGACCCAGCGCATTATCAGACGGAGGATCTGCAAGTGACCCACTCCCGAGTTACCCTGGCTTGGCATTATTGCCTGGCAATCATTCTATCCATTCCCGCCCTGGGCGATGCTTATGATCTCCAGCCCCCGTCCGGAGCCCCCTACTTTGTCTCCGCCGCGCTCGACGCGGGCGCGGACGCGGCCTGGCTCGGATTCGCATGGACGGACCAGCCCGGCTGGGCCGCTCTCCCGGACGACATGACCATCCCCGATCCCGCCGCCGGAACTACCCCCCTCCTCGGCGACGCGGCCGGAACCACAGACTACTGGCTGGCCAGCGGCACCGCAAACGAGTATTACTATTCCGCCGCTATTGCCGATCCCGATGTAGTTTATGCCAGCCTGTCGACCGGTGGCTACAATCTGACCGCTGGGACAGCGGGCGCGCTCTCCGCGCTGCAATACGCTATCGCCGACAACGACGCGATCGGCGAGGATCGCCTCTACGTAAGGCTGACCGGCGACATCGATCCGGACACGCTGGGATACGGCGGCATCCGCACAACGGTCGAGGCCGACGACCTGGCGCCCTCCGCGGTCTGGAATTTTAACGAATTGTCCGGAAATCAACACACGGACAACACCACCGGCATCGCCTGGACAGGCGTGGACACCGTGGCCGGCGAGCCTGGAATCTGGGACTACGCGGTCCGCCTCCCCCAGGGCGCTTACATGACGGCCCCACACGCCGCCGCCATGGACACATCGAGCGTCGCTGTCTCCATGTGGATCCTCGTCGAGGATGACATCAACGCCGCCACCGCCTCCGCCGCTACACTGCTCGGGCGCTCCGGACTCAACGCCCCATGGTCAATTATCATCCTCCCCGCCGACATCGATAATCCGTACGCCTCGCTGTCGCTCCGTGTCCGCACCGCGGCAGGCACGACCAACGAGCGCATGATCGGCCTCGAAAAACTCTATCCCGGCGCCTGGAATCACGTCATGTTTTCATACGATGCGGCCACCGGAGCCTATGCCGCCTATCTGCGCGGGCAGGTTGTCTACCACGACACTATTACCCCCGGCGACCTCCTCACCGACACCGGCGGCATGGTCGCCGGAGCCGACAACTTCTCCTGGCAATGCACCGAGTTGCTGGTTTCGCCCGTCTCGCTCGACGCGGCCGCGGCGGATATCAACTGGCGGCGCGGAGCCTGCGGAACCCGCGTCCAGGTCAGCCTGGACGACGGCGCGACATGGACAGATAACAACGGGGTCGCGGGCGCCTACATCTACGATCAGTCCGTGGACATGCGACTCGACAGCCTCTCGCAAACCATGCGCTACAAAATTGAGATTTGGAGCTGGGACAGCCTGCGCACCCCCCGCGCCCACTCATTCACCGCCACCTACGGCGAATATCCCCAAGGCGCGTTTGTCATACCCGTGGATCCCGCCGCCTTCGGCCCGGGCATGCCCGGGTCACTCACCGAGACCTACGGAGCTGCCAACGCGGGATACGCGCGATACCGCGTCAGTCCGGACAACGCGCTCTGGTACTACTACAACGCCGCCAACGATCGGTGGGAGCTGGCCGTCTCCACAACCTACAGCGCCGCCACAACCAACAGCGCCGCCGAGATGACAGCCAACCTGGCCGCCTTCCCCGCTGATGTCCCCGCAGCCGAGGCGGCCTACGTGCAGATCTTCTTGGTCAGCGGCAAACTCAATCAAGTCTCGCTCGACACCGTCGCCATGACCTACGTCGCGGGCAGCGTCGCGGTCACCGCGCCAGACGGCGACACCGCCGCCGAATACGGCGACGATTTGGACATCACTTGGACACCCTCCGGAACCTACTCCGGAAACTGGGATCTCTATTACAGTGTTGACGACGGGGCCAGCTGGGAGACGATCATCACCAGCCAGACCGGCACATCATACACCTGGACAATACCGGCTGACGCCGAGAGCGCGCAAGCCCGTGTCCGTGTCGCGGATCACGCGTCACCCCTGCTGGCCGCCAGGTCCGCCCAATTTATTGTCCAGCGCCCGGCGTTGATCTGGAGTTATCCGGTCGAGGATCAGCGCCTGCTGGCCGGGGTCGAGACCACACTCCAGTGGACCGTCCGCGCCGGTGTCACGCCGTCCGCAGCCTGCGTCCTCGAATACAGCGCCAACGGCGTTACCTGGACACCGATCGACACCGTGGACGGCGCGACCCTCACCTACGACTGGACACCCCCCGCGGAAAACGCGGATATCACTATCCGCCTGCGTGATCCGGACAGTAACGACGTGGCGGCTGTTGACGTGCGCCTGGATGCCGGATTCCTGATCGCCGTCTCACCCAAAATTTACGCCAGCGCCTATGCGGTAATCTCGTGGGACGCGTCGCCCGGCACCCCCGGCATGGTTGACCTGGCCTACAGTGTCAACGCAGGCCTGTCCTGGACCTACATCGACCGCGTGGCCAGCACCAGTGACGAGGCCAACACCTACACCTGGCGTGTCCCCAACACCCCCGCCGCCGTCGTCGTCCGGGTGTCCGCGGGCGAATACAGCGACCAGGCCGCCGCCACACTCTCCGGTGTCACCATCACCGCCCCGCTGTCCGGAGCGGTTATCACCGACCAGTCTGCCGCGGTCATCGGCTGGCGGTCATACGGCGCTGGCGAGACTGTCGCAATCCAGTACGCCACCAGCGACAGCCTCGCCCTCGAACCCGCCGTCTGGATCACCCTGGCCACCGCCGCTCCTAACACCGACGGGCTCAACACCTACACCTGGCCTGTTGACACCATGCCGACCACCCGCGCCCGCCTGCGCGTGGTCAGCAATACAGATATCCACCTGTCCAAAATCAGCGACGAATTCACTATTGAGGTAGCCCCATGATCAAACGCGCTCTTATCCTTGTCACCGTAGCCTGCTGTTTCTGGCTGGCTGCCTCCCTCAACGCCACCGAAACCGTCACGTTCGCCGTGTCCGGAACCACAGGAGCCGCCACCGTGACCGGGCAGTTCGTCGCCGGCAGCGTCCACACAGTCATATTCTCCCGTTCAGACTCCGCGTGGAGCTCCGGAGCGGTCTACAAGCTGACCGTCAAAGCCGACGGGCGCTACGACGACGCGCCCTTCGTGCTCGTCACCGGCGACGCGTTCACAGTCGCCGGGCAGACGCTCACAGTCAGCGTGGATCTCCTGGTGACCGAACTCTACGCCTACCTCGGCAGAGCTCAGTCACGGATGATCATGCT
Organism: Lentisphaeria bacterium; assembly: GCA_032251435.1. Classification (GTDB taxonomy): domain Bacteria; phylum Verrucomicrobiota; class Lentisphaeria; order Oligosphaerales; family MVZH01; genus JAVVEH01. The sequence goes on from JAVVEH010000004.1 coordinate 156,904, forward strand.
GGAGCTGTCCGATTCCACCAGCGCCCACGTCATCCGCAACCGCGTCCCCGTCTACAACTCAGTCTATCGCCCCGAGGACACGCCGCCGGCCAACCCGGCGGTCAACTCATACACCGACGCGGAGGTCGACGCGGCCATCGCCGCCATCCCCGCCGGCATGGACCCGATCAGCGATCCGATCGACGGATGGACTGTCGAGTCAACCGACGCTGGGCAGATCCGAATCGGCGACATTCCCAGCGTCCACATAACCAAGCTCCTGACCGAGTATCCCGAGACAACCACCCTCGCCACTGGCGACTATCTGCTGCTTTACGACGCCAGCGAGGGCGCTCTCCGCAAAGTCAGCCTCAACACTCTGCTAACCTGGATCACGACCCAGCTCGGACTATGACCCCCATCGACCCCGAAACATTCGAGACCCTGTTCCGCCAGCACTGGCACGCCCAGCTCGGCACAATCCGTCGCGACTGGCGATCCGTGCCTGCGGAAGACGCGGCGGACCTGTTGCAGACCGCCTGGCTCGAAGCCTGGCGCACCTGGGATTGCGACATTGACAACCGGGGCACATTTGTTTTGTGGGTCTGGCGCAACATCCGCCAGCAACTTTTCCGGCGCATCCAAAACAAAAAAGCCCGCGTCAACAGCGAGCTGATCCCAATCGCGTCCCGCGAGGACGTGTTAGATTCCGGCGTGATGGCAGCCTACGACGTTGACAGCGTAGACGGCGCGGCCGTCATTGAGATTCGCGACCTCGTCGCCAGACTCTACGCCATTGTCCGCCAGCGCGACACATCCCGCGATTGCCGCGCCTTGCCCTGGGAGCCCGTCATCACGTGCCTCATTCGTGGCATGCGCTACTCCGAGATCGCCGCCGCCACCGGCATGGCCAGCGACCGGTCAGTCTGCATTCTCATCCTACAGATGCGCCGATACCTGTCGAGCGTTATGACAACTGATTTTTCAACCATCAACAACACGAGCCAAGCCATGACATAGCGACAACCCTGCGACCCCATTGCAAACCCCCTGCAAGTCCATTGCAGACCCTCGAATCCCCAACCATTAAACCAACCCGGACAGACCCGGAGCTTCATTTTCTACCCTCGCCCTTAACAAAACTCTTTCTTTCACCCTCACAAAACCTTTTGCGCCACTACAGAGGATGCCCGAAAATTAAATGTTTAAAAAACGCGTGAACCATTTGACAAACGCCAAGTTTGGAATATTTTGGAACAAAATGGAAAAGATCTATCCAACCTTGGAATGAACAATGGAACCGTTTTACGGCGAGGAAAAATGCTTGGTTGACGCGAATGGCAGAGTCAAGCTTTGCCCCCGCTACCTCAAGTTGTTCCGTGCGGCCGGTGAGAATCTGGTTCTGCATTGTCTTCCGGAAAAGGCGCTG
>JAVVEH010000005.1:0-129214 GCA_032251435.1 Lentisphaeria bacterium
CAACGACTTTCAACGACTTTCAACGACTTTCAACGACTTTCAACGACTTTCAACGACTTTCAACGCCTTCACGCCTTCACGCCTTCACGCTCCTCCTCCCGATACGGAAATCTGTCAAAAAATAAACCCAGCAGTTTCGCCAGTTTCATGCCCTGAAAAAAATCGCCTTTAATATTGGTTCGCCGGGTGAAAAAGGCTTTTTGAGGGGAAAGCCGGCCCGAAATAATATCCCGGAATACCGCTTCATCCACCACAAACAACACCCGGGGAGACGGATCATCCGCGGTCAAAGCGCGGACACCGCGGATCCGGCCATTTTCAATATCCACGCGCCAGCGTTTCCCCACATCTTGAAAGTGAATCTCACAAGCCATGTCATAGCCTTCGTAACCCGCCAGCAACGGCTGATCGATCAATGAGGGCAAATGGCGGTCAAAAAAATCAGCGGCGAATGACAAGGTGTCTCCCCCAGGCTGAATGGTCACAAAACGTCAAGAGGCGATCCAGGTAGTCGCGGTCAAACGGCATCGGTTCACGGGCGGACAGAAGTGAATTTCTGGCCTCACAGCCAAACACCGGCTCACCGCCGAGGTAGGCCAGGTACGCGGCGTTTCCCGCCACCGCCGCCCGATTTAAATTGTTGGATGTCTCGTCCGGCGCCCGGTTGATGATCGGAAACCCGAAACGGTCCTCAATCAACACTTTGAACTCCCGGTTGATAATGGGTTTGTCGTTGACCAAATGATAGGTCGCCCCCCAACACCGCGGGGTTCGCAAAATTTCCACCATCATATCCGTCAGCCGGTCGACGGGAATATAATTCTGCGTGCCGTCAGGCGTGTATTCCATCGAAAAAGGATCCCTGGGATGACGGCGTGCGTAAGCTGTCAGGGCCCGCAAAACCCGATAAACGGTCATGAACTGGAAGGTCCGGCCAGTCCGCCATTCCCCGGTGACAATGGATGGCCGCAGCACGGTTAGCAGCCCTTCCTTACCCCGGAATGTTTCCCGAACGAAGCGCTCGGCCTCAAATTTACTCCGTTCATAGTCGTTGCGGAAGCCTTGTCCCAGATCCAGTTGGTCCTCGCCCAGGCGGGGAGCCAAACCGGCCACATACGCCGTGCTGACATAAAAGAATCGGGCATCCCCGGGAATGAAGTCCAAAAGACGCGCGGTGCCGTCACAATTCACCCGCTGATTCGCTTCGGTGTCGGTGAATGAAATGCTGGCGGCCACATGAACCACATCCGTCACCCGCGTCCGCAAAAGCTCCAGCGAGGTCGGCGGCAGGCCCAGGCCCGGCTCAGTGATTTTGCCGACATGAATGCCGACGTTTTCAGCGAGATCCGGAATGGAAAAATACTGCCCCAGCCGCTTCACGCGGTCCCGGGCGGCGGCATCGTCCTCGGCGCGGACAAGCACGTGAATCTCCGCGTCCCGATCCCGGACCAAACGATCCAGAAGGTAGCCCCCGACCAGCCCGGTCGCCCCGGTGATAAAAAAACAGCGGTGTTTCGTATTATTCATGCGGTGTTTTGTGGTTCTCTTCTTCATCGCGTTTTTTATTCAGGCGTTTCCGGGTTTTCGAGACATATCCGCCAAGGTCGCATCCAACGCCACAAGCATTCCTTCTAGATCCTCTTTCTCAACCACCAGCGGCGGCATGAAAGTCAGCACATTGCGGTCCAAACCGGTTTTGCCGATCAAATACCCCCTGTTTTTCATGTCTTCAAGAACGCGGTCCGTGACCTGAGCCTCCGACCCGTCCGCCAGGCGGATTTCCATCCCCGCCATCAATCCCCTGCCCCGGACTTCCGCGATCATCCGCGGGAACCGCCCATGCAAATCCAGCAATCCATTTTTCAAGAAATCGCCCAGGTCTCGGGCCCGTACGTCCAACCCTTCGGTCTCCATGTAATTGAGCACCTGTATAGCCGCCGTCGCGGAGACCGCGTTTCCCCCCGTGGTGGAGGCGCCCGGCCTGGTGTAGCAAGCGGCGATATCCTCCCGGGCGACAAACGCGCCGATAGGAAACCCGTTGCCCAAGGCTTTGGCGACGGTTAAAATATCCGGTTGAACATGATCCAGATGGTTAAAAGAAAATCGCCGCCCCGTCCGGCAAAACCCCGTCTGGACTTCATCAAAAATCAGCAGAGCGCCCGCGGAGTGAACCACCTCGCGCAACCGTTCAAAATAGCCGTCCGGCGGAACAATGACACCGCCATTTCCCTGTATAGGTTCGGCGATGACCGCGGCGATGTCACCGTTCTTCGCCAGCAGATCAGCCACGGTGTCCACGCAGGCGTAGCCGCAGCCGGGAAAGTTCAGATCCAGGTCGCAGGTCGGGCAATGCGGACGCGGGGCCTGACGCAGACTCGGGGGCGGAGCAGGATCGGTTCGCCACATGGGAATCTGAGTCAACCCCATCGTCAACGATGTCCGCCCATGCAGCCCCCCGCGCAGGGAAATAAACCCGGATTTTCCAGTATAGAGCTTGGCCAGCAGCAAGGCGCCCTCGTTGGCTTCGCTGCCGCTGTTGACAAAAAAGGCCCGTTTCAGATCACAGTCAAGAAACTCAACCAGTTTCCGCGCCAGGTCAACCATTGGCCGGGTCAGATAGATCGAGGTGGTGTGCTGCAACGTCCGAATCTGGTCGATGGCCGGTTCAATAATCGCGGGATTCGCGTGACCGCAGTTCATCACCGTGACCCCGGCGTAGCAATCCACATACTTTTTCCCCTCACTATCGAACACATATTGCATGTCGCCGCGGACCAGCACCGGCGGGTCCTGGTAAAAATGATACAGGCAGGGAATCGTGTACGTTGATTTTAAATCCAGAATTGTTTGTGCTTCCGTTTTCATTTTTCACCTGACTTCCACAACGTGCTGAGGCTCACTTCGCCCCGCGCTCGTTTTTTTCATTCCGCTTTAAATCGATCCGTGAGATTTCATCATCCCGGCAGATACCCAGGGGATACGCCCCCAGGCTACGCTTTTCGGCCGGAAATTCCCGCTCAAAGTCCGCTTCCAGAGCTTGCCTGCCAGCGGGATTTTCAAGCCAAGCCCGGTAATAATGAATCAACTGACTCAGCATGTCCTCAGCATAAAGACGCCCGTCGATACGGAACGACAGCGGTCGAAGCTCAAGCAGGCGGTCCAAATATCCCATGGCCGCCAAATCATGTTCAAGAATAATATGATTCCGGCAATACCGGTCCGGAAAAATCCGGCGGCGGGCGCCGCGCTTGTCCACCAACGAAAAGTGATCGACCATACACGGCATGGGACAAAAATCAGATTTGCTGGCGTGGTGAGTGTTCATGGCGATCAGACAGTGCTCAATCAGCATGCCCTCCAGGGGGCCATGAACGAGCAGGTCAAACCCGCACTCAGGGGCTTCACGCGTCATGTGGCCAATCGAGTCCAGAGAGGCCTCCAAAGCCGGCATGATCCGGCTCACCCCCTGCCGCCAAAGCCAGCGCGCGCTCTCCGCGTTCAAAACATTCATCGCCGTATCCGCCCACAACACAGTCGTGTCGCTTTTTAGGGGAGATACACACTGCCCGTTCGCCCCGGAAGGACCTGTCATTGCGTTCCGCTCGTTTCTTTCCCGCTCTTCCTTAGATGTTGGATCTTCCGTGTTGGATATTCGATATTCCCCATTCCCCACAATCTCCAGCGCCCCGACCGAAGCGATGACATAGCCCGACAAGGTCTGATTCGCCTGGACAACCTGGCGCAATTCCCGGGCGGCGCGTTCATCGAGCACCCGGGGTGTCGTCAAAAGCACAGGAACAGACTGCGCCGAGGCCTGTTCAGCGATGGCATCCAACTCGCTCAGAGCCCAGCCGCTTTCAGTATTCAACGCCCCCTCCCAGGAGAGAACGAGCCAATCGCAGCCCGCGGCCACCGCGGCCCGGGCGTTCTCAACCGATCCCGCGACCACAGTCAGCTCTAGCGGACAAGACAAAGACCTTATGGATTCCGCGGTCCCCACGGCGATAGGAGCGGCAGAGGACTGCCGAATCCAACTTGTGGATCCTTCCCGTCCCGGCACAGCCTGCCGCCCAAGGTCGGCTGATTGACGACGCATGACTGATCCGCTTTCCGCCACCGTTTTTAGCCGCCCGTGAGTGGAGAATATAATCGGTTCGCGTTCACCGGATAGATCCATGAACGCGTCATCCGGATGCCGGAACGCGAAACCCGTGGTCAAATTCCGGGTGCGGGTTTTCTGCTGTTCAAACGCCTCACTGAACAGCTTGTTCGCGGCCAGCGGCTCGGTGGCGGCGCGATCCAAGGCCACGCGGTAGGCGCGCACAACAGGCGCCAAGGTCTCGGCCGGGCGCATGCGCCCTTCAATCTTGAGTGAATCGACTCCCGCGTCGATCAGCTCAGGCACATGCTGCAGCAGACACATATCGCGGGAAGCCAAAAGAAACGCCCCTTTCTTGACCGTCCGGCCGGTGCTTTCAGACACCAAGTCATAGGCCCATCGGCACGGCTTCATGCACTGTCCGCGATTCCCGCTTTTGCCAAAAATAATGCCACTGGTCAAACACTGTCCGGACAAAGCGGAACACAGGTCGCCATGCAGAAAATATTCCACCTCAATCCCCGCCTGTTCTTTGATACGGCGGACGGTGTCAATCGTGATGTCCCGCGATGTGACCAGGCGCGTGAACCCCCAGTCCTTCAGAACCCGCGCGGTGTCCACGCCGCTGACATTCATCATGGTGCTGGAATGCAACGGCAGACACAGGTTTTCGTCATGAATTAGACGGACAACCGCTAAATCCTGAACAATGACCGCGTCCACCCCGATATCAGCCAACCGCCGCAGGTAGTCCCGCAAAGCGGGAATTTCCCGTTGCCCAACCAGACTGTTAACAGTGACATACAGTTTACGGCCGGCCGCGCGGGCCTCCCGCGTGGCTGCCGTCAAGTCCTCATCCGTGAAGTTAAAATCCTTCCGATGACGACGCATGTTGAACTGCTTGCCGGCGATGTAAACCGCATCCGCGCCCGCTTCCAAAACCGCCCGGAACACATCCATCCGGCCAGCCGGAGCCAACAGCTCAGGAGCGCGTTGTTCATTTTTCGGTGTCACATTCATCTTTTCCAGACCGCCCGGTAATCATCCACTTTCACGCTTTCCACGCCTTCAACGCCTTCCACGACTTCCACGCCTTCAACGACTTCCACGCCTTTCACGACTTCACGTTTCACGCTTCACGCTTCACGCTTTTTATGCTGGCCGCATGTGACTAATACAACAATTTACCTTCCAGATGATGATGCGGGCGGTGCGGATTACATATCCCGCGCTCCGTCCGCACAGCCACATCATCAAGCAGCATATTCAAAATAAGAACGCTTTCATCATATCTGGAAACCATCAGCGGCCCTTCTTCACCGACAGTGCGGGGACAAAACCCGTCCGCCTCACCGCCGCGGATCACGCGGATGTCCAGGCGCGGGGAATCCGTGGCGTATTCAATACCGGTGTCAGTGAAATGTATTTCGGGAAACATACCCAGCAGGCTGTTGCCGTAACCGGACATGTGGACGGCGTTGGGAAAAGCCCGGTGGAAATCCGCGTATCGCGCGGTGGACATCGCCATACCGGCGTAATGCACGCCGGTGATGCCGGCGCGGACACTGTCCGGCATGGAAGCGGCCAACTCGGCGATCACCGGCGGCGTGGCGTAAAGCACATCAATACGCTGACGGGACACAATGTCCTTGATCTGACTTAAAATATGGTCGAAGTAACGCCGGGCGGAAAGCGCTCCTTTGGCCTGCGCCTTGAACCAGCGGGGATCAAAATCAACCGCGAAAGGATCCGTGTCCCCGGCCAATCTGATAATCTCCCGCAGGGCTTTGCCGACAATATGGGGCCCCGACGGACCGGCCCACAACCAGTTCCCTTTCAGGGGAAAACCAGTCTTCTCCGCCTGGCGTATAAACGGATCAACAAAACCCTCCCGGAACTCGCTCTCAGTAAAACACGTCAAGACCGGCTGTCCGGAAAATCCGGATGTCTCGCTGGTGATCACATACGGACGGTCATCGAGCAACGGCCGGGGAAGGAATCCCTCGATACCGTAAGATCGAAGGTCATCGGCTGTCATGGGCGGAACCGCGTCCGGATGATCCATGACCGCCTGCCACGTCAAACCGAATCGATCCAGTCGATCCCGCCAAAATGTCGAGCCCGTGTCAGGGTGAGTGTGCAGACGCAGGATGCTGTCACGGCGTTTTAAATCAATCATTTTTTTCTAACTTCTTTACCCGTTCAGCGGCCACTTTTTTAAACGCCGCGTCCTGATGTTCGGTGACGGGAAACGCCAAGACTTTACGATAGCAATACACCGCTTTTTTCGTTTTTTCCATATCCTCGTATGTCTTAGCCAACTGATAGTATGCGTAAAGACTTTCAGGATCCTTGGAAATCCCTTTCAGGAAAAATGTTTCAGCGTCTTCGAGCGTCCCCGTCGGCAACCCGCCATAGAACCGATTCGCGAAGGCGCGGAGAAACGCGTTCACCCCGGCCACTTCGCGATAATAAATCCCCAACGCCACATAGCCCGGACCGTAATCAGGATCCAATTCGACACATTTTTGGGCGGCTTCGACGACTGCCCGGGCCCCGGCGACCTTTTTCTTGCCCCCTTGGAACAAGCCAAGATTGCCATGCGATATGGAGATTAAAAACCAGGTTTCCGCTTTTTCCGGCGCCGCTCGCTTAAGTTTTTCCGCATAGAAAATCGCCTTTTCAAAATATGTCTCGGACTCCTTTGAGGCGAGGTCTTCGCCGACATTGTTACAGGTCCACGTCAACCGGGTCAACAGATCCACATTACCGGGTTCCAGTGCCCAGGCTTTTTCATACCATTCCAACGCCTTTTTATTATCAAACTCAGCAAACGCGGCATCCCCTTTGGCCACCCATTCGGTGATGTCCGCCTGTTTATCAGCGAGACAAAGCCCCGTGACCATCATCATAAACACAATAAATAACCGTTTCATCACGTCGCCTCAATTGACTATGACCACAGAGCCAGCCATGGATAAAAACAGGTGCGCTTACCTAACCACGCCCCATACTCAGACAACCCGATCCGCTGGTTGTTCGCGGTTTCGGCTCAATATGACCTTACTATGACAAGTGATCGCCATATTTTTAGCTGAACCCGGTACATTTCATCATTTTTCCCAGCGCCCCGGGCGCGTCCCGCGGTGGGACATTAAAGCGGGATTTTTTTTTAAACGGTATTTGCACCCCCCTGATCACCGAGTATATTAACCGCTCTGTCACGGGAAACCGTGCGGATAACACATTTTCCGGTGTAGCTTCCGCCTCAGGCGGATAGAGTAGGTGGCTGTTAATCCGCCTCAGGCGGATCACTGGTTCGGATACAATTAATCAACTTTCAAGGCCGGGACTCCAAAAATATTCCGGTGTAGCTCAGCGGTAGAGTAGGTGGCTGTTAACCACTTGGTCACTGGTTCGAATCCAGTCACCGGAGCCATTTTTGGAGTCCCGGCCTTTTTTTGTCCTATGTGTTTTGTTTACGTCCTCGCCAATCCCGACAACCGGATCTATATCGGCCAGACGAATGATCTTACCCACCGATTTTGACTGAATCATTGACTTGGAGATGCCCTTATTCCCGCGCCGCAGCGGATCAACGACCCGGCGATTCTGGTCGAATAAAGGAATTGTTTGACATCCTTTCCCCATTTTCCCTAAAAGGGCTTCTTACATTTTCTTTTTGACAGCGTCCCCCGCGTGGGTAACGCGACCGAACCAGATACGCCAGACCAAGGGAAAACACCGCCACCGCCAGAACCGTTCCCAAAGCGCCGGCCACCGGATGCGCTTTGCCAAATGGCAAGATAGTGGTCAGCCCCCAACGCTCAAATCTTTCCAGTTGTTTCAGTGGCCACAACGGGGGAGGTATCGGGATGGTTTGTTCACTCACCGAGTTGCCGTCGCTTTTGATGAGTGTCAAGTGGTGAAAGAGTCCCAAATCACCAAATTCGTCACGCCGCAATCGCGCCCCACCACCGCCTGTGACAAGGTATGTGACTCCGTTGACCTCGGTTCGGGCCAGACGATGGTAGTGCCCGGTGATCACATAGGTGACCCGATGCTTTTCGAAAAGACGCTGGAAGTCCTCCCCGAAAGCGATCCCGTCGGTAGGGATGTCGTTCGACGCGCGAACCGTGTAGTGCATGAAGACAAATACGTTCTTCGCGGCGGTTCGCCGTTCCCGCAGTGTCGTCTCCAGGAAAGTCAATGTTTCCGCGAGTTTCTCAGGCGCATGAATTCCGCCAAGCCCGATGAATAGATCACGCCCGTGGATGAAGGCGAAGTTGGCGGAACCATAGATGGCCTCAAATTCTGGATATTCCATCCTGCCGGGCTTGACATCGTGATTGCCAGCGACAATGAACGTCGGAAGATCGAGATCTGTTTCGCAAAACTCGTCGATAAAGTAGTCGTGCGAACGGGCATCCGCATTGGCCGCGCAATCGCCGAGAAGGACAAGAAAAGCCATATTTTGTTCTCGACGCAGCCGGTTGACCACCTTCTCAAAGGCACGGGTTCCGTTGTTGATATCACCGATGACGGCAAAATTCAAGGCATCCGCGGAAACAGCCCCCCGGGATTGGAGCAAGTTCAACGCCCTTTCATTGCCGAGATTCTCAGGAAACGTAATCCACCGATGCTCCCACCAATGAACAAAAACGAATATAGCCAAGGCAACGCTGACTGCGCCACCCAGTACGGCCAACCATGCGAGACATAAACGCGCGTACGAGTGTTTCATTCCGCCTCATTTCGTCAAAATAACATATTTCGTCTTGAGAGCCCTTGGACTTTTACCGCAAGCGAAAAGTTCCAGCGCCGACAATCCGCGAAGAGGCACAGAAGATGAGCCGACGGCCATTGCGGATTGGGCCGGTTTATCCAGTCGGTTTTGAGTCCCCAAACAGATCCAATCGACTGCGGCAGGCCTTGACATTGATGATTCGACGGTTATAATATGTGTTATTGCGCAGATACATAGACAGGAGACTCGACATGCGACAAGAAGCTGATTTGTTCAAGGCTCTCAGCGATCCGACCCGTCTGCGACTGGTCGCGCTCCTGGCCACGCGCGGCGAGGTCTGTGTCTGCGTCATGGCGGAGGCGCTTGACGAGCCGGATTTCAAGATATCGCGGCACCTGCGGGTGCTGCGGTCGGCCGGGATCGTCGCGGCGCGGCGGGACGGCACGTGGATGCATTACCGGCTCGCCACGCCGCGCAGCCGGCTTGAAGCGTGTTTGCAGGCCTGTTTCCGCGATAGCCTGAACGACCACGAGACGGTCGTGGCCGACGCCAAACGCCTGCGGCAGGCAAGCTGCCGGGACGTGGCGGAATGATGGGGTATTCAGTGGTCGGTGTTCAGGAAAGACAAACAAGGGCCCGTTTTCGGAACTTAGAATCAGGTGAAACATGCAAGATCGTGAGCGCTATCGCATATTGTTCCTCTGCACCGGCAACTCCTGCCGCAGTCAGATGGCTGAGGGCTGGACCCGGCATCTCAAGGGGGATGTCATCGACGCTTATTCCGCCGGCATCGAGACGCATGGTCTGAATCCAAACGCGGTGAAAGTGATGGCGGAAGCGGGTGTCGATATTTCAGGCCACCGGTCGAAGCTTCTGGACGAGCTGATGGACATTCCTTTCGACCTGGTGGTCACCGTGTGCGGGCATGCCCATGAAACCTGCCCGATGTTTCCGGCCCGCGCCAAGGTGATCCACGTCGGTTTCGATGACCCGCCGAAGATGGCGAAAAACCTTGCTGAACAGGGGGCTTCTGAAGAAGACCAGTTGGACTGTTATCGAAAAGTTCGTGATGAAATCAGGGCATTTATCGAAACCCTGCCGGGGCGGCTGGACAGTCCGGCGCGGAACGCCCGCGGAATATCAAGATAAGGAGAGCAACGATGCATTCGACGTGCGAGATTCAAGCCGGAGTCTGCGGATTCCGCACCCAGGCGACGGCGCTCAGTGACGATTCGCAGCATGTGACGTTCGATCTGGAAAGCGACTGTCAGAAGATCGCCGATCTGGGGCGGCGCCTCGCGGCGGCGGGGGCGCTGGATGCCTATGGCGAGATCGACTCCCGGACGGAAAGCGCGCTGCTGGCGATAGCCCGGGAGGTTCTGACCGGCTGCTGCGCGGGTTGCGCCGTTCCGGTCGGTCTATTCAAAATGATGCAGGTCGCCGCGGGTCTGGCTTTGCCGAAAGACATTATCATCAACCTGGAGACCTCCAATGGCTGACCACCACGAGAAAGACGGAATCCGCCACCGGGTGCGCAAGCGCTATGCGGAGATCGCAACCGCTGGCGGAGGCTGCCGCGCAAGCAAGAGCTGCTGTGCGCCGGACGCGCTGGGGCAGCCCGCCGCGTCCGCGAAACTCGGGTATTCCGGCGACGATCTCGCCGCCGTGCCGGAGGGCGCCAACCTGGGGCTGGGCTGCGGCAACCCGCGGGCCATCGCCGCGCTCAGGCCGGGCGAGACAGTGCTGGATCTGGGCAGCGGCGGTGGCTTCGACTGCTTCCTGGCCGCCCGCCAGGTCGGCGACAGCGGCCGCGTGATCGGGGTCGACATGACCCCGGAGATGGTCGGCAAAGCCCGCGCCAACGCCGCCAGGGGCGGCTACGCCAACATCGAGTTCCGCCTCGGCGAGATCGAGCATCTGCCGGTGGCGGACCGCTCCGTCGATGTCATCCTCTCGAACTGTGTGATCAATCTCTCGCCGGACAAGCCGCAGGTCTACCGGGACGCCTTCCGTGTCCTGCGCCCCGGCGGCCGCCTGGCCATCTCGGACGTGGTGGCGGTCGGCGAGCTGCCGACAACAGTGCTGAACAATCCTGACGCCTACTGCGGCTGTGTCGCCGGCGCCGTTCCGGCGGCGGACATCGAAGTCCTGCTGCGCAAGATCGGCTTTGTCGAGATTGCCGTCGATGTCAAGCCGGAAAGCCGGGAGTTCATCAAGGACTGGCTCCCCGGCAGCGGCATCGAGGACCACGTCCGATCGGCGGAGATCAGTGCCTGTAAACCGGTAGAAAAACAGAATGGCGTGATGGAATAGGCGTGATGTCAATCACAGCAGTCATTCCATCATTCCACCATTCCAACCGAAAGGACCAGACATGACGGACAACCTTTGCACGACCAATGACAGGCACATGACGAGCGTCTTCGAGCGCTACCTGACCGTATGGGTGGCCCTCTGCATCGTCGGCGGCATTATTCTCGGCAAGCTCGCGCCGGGCTTGGCGGGAACGCTGGACGGGATGGCCATCCATGTCAATGGCGCCCCCGTGGTCTCCATTCCCATCGCCATCTGCCTGTTCTTCATGATGTACCCAATCATGGTCAAGATCGACTTCGCCAGCGTGGTCAAAGCCGGCAAAAGCGGCAAGCCGGTGTTGCTGACATTGTTTGTCAACTGGTGCGTCAAGCCGTTCACCATGTACGGCATCTCCATACTGTTTCTGGGATTTCTACTGAAAGGGTTTATCGGAGCGGACGCGGTCGACCTGGTCAAGATTCCGTTCGGCCTCGACCTCGCTCTGGGAGCCGAGCACGGCGCGGGCACCGTGGTCCTCCATGAAGGCGTTAAAATGTTGCAGATTCCTTTGTGGCGGAGCTATTTCGCCGGGTGCATTCTTCTGGGCATCGCGCCCTGCACCGCCATGGTGCTGGTCTGGGGGTACCTGTCCCGCGGCAATGACGGCCTGACCCTGGTAATGGTGGCGATCAATTCGCTGACCATGCTGGTGCTGTACGGTGTGCTTGGCGGCTTCCTGCTGGGCGTTGGTAAACTGCCGGTGCCGTGGCAGGCGCTGCTGTTATCCATCGCCATTTACGTGGCTCTGCCGCTGGCGGCCGGCTACTTGTCCCGCAGGCTGATCATCGGCCACAAGGGTGAGGCGTGGTTCAAGGAGAAGTTCCTGCATGTTCTGACCCCGGTCTCAATCATCGCCCTGCTGGCGACTCTGGTGCTGCTGTTCAGCTTCAAGGGCGAGATTATCGTCACCCGGCCGCTCACCATTCTGTGGATCGCTATTCCCCTGTTCATCCAGACCATGCTGATCTTCGTCCTGGGGTATGCCCTGGCTAAATGGCTCAAACTCAGCTACGAGGACGCCGCCCCGGCGGCCATGATCGGGGCCAGCAACCACTTCGAGGTCGCTATCGCCACGGCCACCATACTCTTCGGGCTGTCCTCCGGGGCGGCGCTGGCCACGGTCGTCGGGGTGCTCATCGAGGTGCCCGTCATGCTCATGCTGGTCAAATTCTGCCTGCGCACCCAGCACTGGTTCCGGCAGGAAGCCGGAACGGTGGGATAGTGGAATGATGGAATGATGGAATAGTGGAATGGCGTTCAGGACCGGAACGAGCACGCGGACTGGCGTCTTTCCCAGTAGTTCCGCATGGTATGCGTGCCCACACACGGTATATTTAGGCATGCTGTCCCATTGGCACATTTTCCCGTATACCCGTCTGCTGACATTCCCCCGGGAAGAGGAGTTCAGTTCATGAGGCGCTGGTTTAGACCGTGGATCAGAAAACAGAGAGCCATGCGCAGATCGCTGAAAGACACGCGTCTGCACTGGATGCTCGGGGAGCGCATTTTTCACAGCCATCTCTGGGCGGTTAACACCTCGGCTGTCGCCGGAGGGCTTTCACTGGGCCTGTTTGTGGCCTTCACGCCGACCATTCCCTTCCAGATGCTTCTATGCACGTTCGGAGCGCTGCTGTTCCGGGTGAATCTGCCGATTGCCTTGATCGCCTGCTGGGTTACCAACCCGTTAACCGCTTTTCCCATTTACATGGCCGGACGGCGGCTGGGAAAACTTATTTTCGACCATACACCAGTTCTTCTGGCGGCGCTGGATATGTTTAGATTGGAGGGCCGCGGCAGGAAAATTATCGAGGAAAGCACCTATGTCTGGACCGGCTGCCTTGTCTTCTCGCTGACCGCCAGTCTCGTCGGCAACGCGCTCACGCGGCTGGCCGCCGTCATTCTCAGACACTTGGTCAAAAGCGGAATCCAGAATAAATCGGCAAGGTGATTATCTGCCGGATTAGTAGAAGCCGGCGCGCGGCCGCCGACCCGCGGATTCCGCGGAAGAGACAAACACTCTTTCCACCGGGTTGAAGAAAAGAAACGACCTACTATCATTCCTGGAATGACAAACAAAACACGAGAAGCGCATATACTCAAATTTAGGCGGGGGTCTATAACTACCACAGGATACGGCTTATGCGAGTTCCGCCCCGCCTCCATACCTGTTGACCGCCTCAAAGCCGTGCCCGAAACCACGACATGCATGCGCCGCGCGGCCTTAGCCGGATGACACCCCGCCCCGCCCCGCCCCCAGGGTATTATCCCTTGCCGCCCGCGTCATCCGCCGCGGCGGATGACGGTGTCAGACGCATGTGCGTCACCGGTTTTCCATTCACTACGCGTCCTGACGGATCAAGGCCGGTGGCGGCGCGTCGCTGAGTCGCGTCTCGGGATTCTTTTCTCGGCAGAGTTGAAGATGCCAGTCGCTCGGAAAGAGCAAAGCGAGGCGCCCGCCGCTGTCGACCGCCGCTCTGGCGCCATAAGGCAGCGAAAGGCTGTCGGCATTGCTGCCCGGGGGCAGCCAGCGGGTGATGGTCCAGGGAGCGCTTTCGATGCGCGAGGCCGCGCCGTATTCGTCCCGCAGCCGTTGCTGAAAGACTTCGAACTGCAGCGGGCCGACGGCGCCCAGGAGGACAGTTTTCCGCGCCGCGTCGGTCAGTTCGAAATGTTGCACCACCCCTTCCTGAAGAAGCTGCGTCAACCCCTTCTGGAACCGCTTGTAGTCGGCAGGCGACGGGTTCGCTAGATAAGCGAAGCATTCGGGGGCGAACTGGGGTATCTCATGGTATTCGATGCCGGGGTCTTCGGTCAGGGTGTCGCCGATGGCGAAACTGGACTTGCCGATGATGCCGACGACATCGCCGGGGTGGGCTTCGTCCACCGTTTCGCGCTCCTGTCCGAACACGCTGGTGGCGCTGCCCAGCCGGATGGTGTCACCAGTTCGGGTGTGGATGACAGTCATGTTGCGCTCGAATTTTCCCGAGACGATGCGGACGAAGGCGATCCGGTCGCGGTGGCGGGGATCCATATTGGCCTGAATTTTGAAGACAAAGCCGGAGAATGCCGGGTGTGCCGGTTCGATCATGCCGTCGCGCGCCCGGCGCGGCAGCGGAGCGCTCGAGTATTTCAGAAACCCGTCGAGCAGCAGGTCGATGCCAAAATTGTTCACGGCGCTGCCAAAATAGACGGGGGTGACGCGCCCCGCCCGGATCTCGTCGGGATCCAGGCCCGCTCCGGCGCCATCCAACAGTTCAAGCTCTTCGCGGACAGTTTCATAGGTGTGCTGGCTCAGCATGTCGCGCAGCACCGGATCAGTCAACCCCGCGGTGGACACTGGCGCCCGGTAGGTGCCGCGCGGCGTGCGTTCGTACAGATGCGCCAGACGCGTGGCGCGGTCCCAAACTCCACGGAACTCGAACCCGGTGCCCAGCGGCCAGTTCATCGGATAGGCATCGATCCCGAGAACACTTTCCAGTTCGTCCACTAAAGCCAGCGGCTCACGTGTCGGCCGGTCCATCTTGTTCATGAAGGTGAAGATGGGAACCCCGCGCCGACGGCAGACTTCGAAGAGCTTCCGGGTCTGATCCTCGATGCCTTTGCCCGCGTCGATCACCATGACGGCGGCATCGACCGCCGTCAGCACGCGGTAGGTGTCCTCCGAAAAATCCCGGTGGCCAGGCGTGTCAAGCAGATTGACACGGAATCCCTGGTAGTCGAACTGCAGCACCGTCGAACTGACCGATATCCCTCGCTGCTTCTCCATCTCCATCCAGTCCGAAACGGTGGCCCGCTGACTTTTACGCGCCGTCACCGACCCCGCCTGCTGCACGGCACCGCCATAAAGCAAAAATTTCTCGGTCAGCGTTGTCTTCCCCGCGTCCGGATGCGAAACAATCGCGAATGTCCGACGCCGGGCGATCTCCCGGTCCTGTGTTTTTTGTGTCTGTTCGGATAAATTCTGTGTGTTCATAGCTGGCGTTCGAGTATAAACTCTTACTGGAAATTAGCAGTCGCGACGGGATAGCCTTCTAGATCCGGCGGGACTAGCTGGCGGATGAAAGAGCCAAGGCGGGGAAGATGATTAGAAACGTCAAGGCGGCGTGGTCCCGCTCCGGAGCGCGTGGGCGGCGGGTGGAATGACAAGGAATGGACGTTTCTTGAACATGGCGGTACTATACCTTCCGTAACGGAAATAAAAAGACACCGGGCCACAAAAACAGTAAGACTGGGCGAATCGTATTGACACAGTCTAATGCTTGGCTATATTGCCAATAAATAAAGGACGCTCGGAGGTCGGAGGGCAGCGGAGAAGCTGGAGTGAATATGTGCGATGGCTGTGTCCGCATGACTGCCCATCGGCTCAGCGAGTGGGCGGGCGGGCAAAAAGTCGTGGCGAAAGGCAGCGATGTCGGGAACACTGCGAACAAGACTCTGTCTCATTTGGCGATTCAACCAATTATTTGTGTTAACGGGCAAATTATATAATTTCACGTAACGACTCGGAAAAGTGACGAAGTTACAGGAGAGTGATGTATGAACTGGAAATCTGAATGGAAAAAACTGGCGGCAATCGTGGCGGTATTCGCCGTGTGTTTCTGGTTGCCGGTAGGCACGGCGCGGTTCAACACCGCGGTTCTGGAGTCGTTCCACCTGGTGAAGTGGTATGCCCGCGAGCATGTGCTGCTGTGCTTGGTTCCGGCGTTTTTCATCGCCGGGGCGATTGGCGTCTTTGTCAGCCAGGCGTCAGTGATGAAATACCTTGGTGCGAAGGCGAACAAGGTTCTGGCCTATGGGGTTGCCTCGGTTTCCGGCACGATTCTGGCGGTCTGTTCGTGCACGGTTCTGCCATTGTTCGCAGGCATCTACCGCATGGGTGCGGGGCTGGGGCCGGCCTGCGCGTTTCTCTACTCCGGGCCGGCGATCAACGTGCTGGCCATTGTGCTGACCGCCCGGATTCTCGGCATCGAGCTGGGCATCGCCCGGGCGGTGGGGGCGATCACCTTCAGCGTGGTGATCGGTCTTCTGATGCATGTCATTTTCCGCAAGGAGGAGACCGAGAAGGCGAACGCGCAACTGGCGATGCCGGAGCCCGACGTGGCGCGCCCGCTATGGAAGAGCGCGCTCTACTTCGCCGCCATGGTCGGCATTCTGGTGTTCTCCAACTGGGGGGCGCCGAACGATTTCCGGTTTGTGCTGAACGACGGCATGACCTTCCGCGCCGCAATCACCCAGGCCCCCGATGATCCCGCCGCGCCGGACGCCGTCTACCGCGTCAAGCTGCTTGAGGGGGAGGCCCCGACGAGCGAGTGGCCAGTGGTCAGTGGTCAGGCATCAGGAAGCTCAGAATCCGCCCACCCGAACCCTGAAACCCTGAACCCTGAACACCGAACACCGAACACCGAGTTCGAGCTTCCGGCGGCTTCCATCGCCAGCCGGACACCGCTGCCCGGCGCATGGACATCGATCTGGCGGCATAAATGGCACGTCACCGCTGGGCTGGCGGTTCTGTTCGGTGTCATTCTGGTGGTCTGGTTCGGTGTCCCCTGGTGGAAGGTGGCGGCGGCGGGCGTTGTGCCGCTTATCCTGGCCTTGGCTCTGCCGACGCACGACCTCTGGGTGCTCCTGCCCTTTGGAGCTGGGGTTGTCGGTCTGGCCGTTGTTTTGGCGACAACCGAAGGCGAGATGCAGGAGTGGTTCGGCACGTCCTGGACCTTCGCCAAGCAGATCCTGCCTTTGTTGCTCGGGGGCGTCGTGGTGGCCGGTCTACTCCTGGGGCGCGTCGGACACGAAGGTCTGATTCCATCGGGCTGGGTCGCTGGACTGGTCGGCGGCAACTCGCTCTGGGCCAATTTCTTTGCGTCTGTGGTCGGGGCCTTCATGTACTTTGCGACGCTCACCGAAGTGCCCATTCTCCAAGGCCTGATCGGAGCGGGCATGGGTAAGGGGCCGGCCCTGGCGCTGCTGTTGGCCGGACCGGCGCTCTCCCTGCCAAACATGCTGGTGATCCGCAGCATCATGGGCACGAAAAAGACCGTCGTCTTCGTCTCACTGGTGATCGTGATGGCCACCATAACCGGCATGGCGTTCGGGGCCTTTTTCTAATGTGCCGACACGCCAAAACTTGCGTTCTTTTATTACTTGGCTATATTGGCAAGCATTGTTCAATCCCGGCGGCATAGCCGTTTTTAATGGAGAGACGTAGTGATGGAAGCATCCGAAAAAGAAACATTCGAGGCGCGGGCGCGGATCATGAAGGCGTTGGGTCATGCCAGCCGTCTGATGATGGTCGATGAGCTGTCGCGCGGGGAGCGCTGCGTGTGCGAACTGCGCGCGTTGGTCGGCGCCGATCTGTCCACTGTATCCAAGCACCTTACAGTGTTGAAAAATGCCGGGATTGTCGAGGACGACAAGCGCGGGGTGCAAGTGTTCTACCGGCTCAAGGTGCCCTGCGTTCTGAATTTTTTCACTTGCGTCGAGGCGGTGCTGGCCAACCAGGCCCGCGAGGCGGCGAGACACGCCGGATAGGAGCACGGAGGTCACTGAGTCACTGAGTCACTGAGTCACTGAGTCACTGAGTCACTGAGTCACTGAGTCACTGAGTCCCTGAGTCCCGTGGTTCGAGATGCGAAAAATGGCGGAACCTGCACTTTAAAAGCGACAACGCGGGGAACATTGTGGGTTTTAAACCGTCAGACTTGGCAGTTTTGCCAACAATGAAGCGTGAAGCGTGATTCGTGAAACGTGAACGCTAAAGTTCTAAAAAAGGAATTGACAGCATGAAGATCCAAATTCTGGGCACTGGCTGCCCGAAATGCAAGAAACTGGCCGAAGCGGCAGAAACAGCCGCCAAGGCGGCGGGGGTCGAGTACACCATCGAGAAGGTGACCGACATCAACGAGATCATGACCTTCGGGGTGATGATGACACCCGCTCTGGTCATCGACGGCGAGGTCAAGACGGTGGGCAAGGTGCCGTCGCCCGACGAGATCGGGAAGATGATGAAGTAGGGGTTAGTGGTTAGTTTAGTGGTTAGTGGGCAGTGGTTAGGGGTTAGTCCCGGGCCCGGAACTTGGAACTCGCAAAACAGAGGAATTTATGATGAGTACCAATTGCAAATGCGCATGCGGCGAAGCTCCGAAACTGATTTTCGCCTGTTCGGGCGCGGCGGATGTGGGGGCGGTGGCCGACCAGGCGGCCCGCAAGATGACGATGGACGGAGCGGGCAAGATGTTCTGTCTGGCCGGTATCGGCGGGCGGGTGAGTGGCATCATGGCGACGACCGCGGCGGCCGACGCGATTCTGGCCATCGACGGCTGTCCGCTGAACTGCGTCAAAAACAGCTTGGAACAGGCGGGGTTCGCGGAGTTCAACCATCTTCAGCTTGCCGAACTCGGCATGGAGAAGGGCAAGACTGCCGTCAGCCAGGATACCATCGCGGCGGTGGCGGCCAAAGGAGCGGAGATGCTCGGCGGCGGTGCCTGCGGTGCGGGCTGAAGAACCCGGAACTCATAACTCGGAACTTGGAACCCCAACACAAAGAGGTTTATTATGCGTGGATTTTTCACCCTGGCGACGGCGGTGCTGTTGACCGCTTCAGCTATCCGGACCGCGGCGGCCGCGGATGCTCTGCCGAAGCTGGTCGACCTGGGTGCCAAGGCCTGCATTCCCTGCAAGATGATGGCGCCGATTCTCGACGAGCTGACGACCGAGTATGCCGGCCGCTTCGATGTCGAGTTCATCGATGTGTGGCAGAAGGAGAACGCCGCCAAGGCCAAGGAGTACGGCATCAAAAGCATTCCCACCCAGATTTTCTTCGCTGCCGACGGCAAGGAGCTGTGGCGTCACGAAGGCTTTATAGCAAAGGCCGACATTCTGGCCAAGTGGAAGGAACTCGGCTACGATTTCGCCGCGGCCGCCGCACCGGCGAAGATCGAGCGCTGGACAGCGGCCAAGGCCGATGCCCGCGCCAAGGATGCGGTCTGCGATTTCTGCGACGGCGACGTGGATGCGAAGACGCGCGTGGTCGTCAAAACGGACAAAGGCGACATGACCCTGTGTTCCCCGCATTGCTATTTCATCATGTATTCCTGTCTGACCGAGGACAAGACCGATTTCGAGCGCCGGGTTTCAGTGGCCGATTTCGCCACCGGGGACATGGTCGCGGCGACTGAGGCGGTGTATCTGACCGGGCTGGACGAAGCGACCGGCCGCCGCTGGATCCGCGCCTTCGCCAGCCGCGACGCGGCTGTCGCGACGCGGCAGGTATCCGGCGGCAGCATTATCGCCTGGCCGGCGCTGCAACGCGTCGAGCTGTGCCACCGCTGCGGGTTCTGCGACCGCGCCTGCTATCCCCAGGATGCCGCCGAGGTGCTGATCGATGGCGTGCAGAGCTGGGGCTGCTGTGCCCACTGCGCCATGGGGATCGCCGCCCGCACCGGTAAGGATATCGAGGTGCGCCAGCCGGACGGCCTGACCGGCGGGCTCGTCGTGGTCAAGACCCTCGACGGAAAAGTCGCCTCAATCGACCCGCCGACAGCGGTCGCCTGGTACGGCAAGAAGAAAAACGCCGAGGGCAAATGGGTGTCGGCCGGCTGTTTTCATCAGGGCTTTTTCCAGACCCCTGAAAATCTGCGGACATGGGTCTACAAGCATCCGCTGGAAACCGGCGAGATGATCACCATCGAGCAGTCTCTGGCCGACAAGATGGCGCTCTCGCCGCAGCAGATCAGCAAGGCCTGCAAAATCGGCGAATGCGCCCCGAAATAAGGAAATCTTCATGGAGCGCCTCGAACCCATCGTCAAAAATATCCTGCTGGCCTTCGTTCTCGTGACGGTCGGTTTCGCGCTGGGCAAACACAGTGTCCGGTCCGCGTCGGCGGCTCCCGACGGGACGGGCACAGTTCCCCGTGAAGCCGATGCGCGGGTGAAGCTCCGGGTCTACTATCTTCACGCCACCTTCCGCTGCGTGACCTGCAACACCATCGAGAAGATGACCCGCGAGTTGATGGACAAGCAGTTCGGCGATGCCCTGGCCGATGGCCGCATCGAGTGGGTGGAGGCCGATTTCCAGGAGAACGAGGCCTTGGCGAAGCAGTTCGAGGTGATTTCCAGTTGCGTCGTCGTCGCCAAGATGCGAGGGGAAACCGTTCTCGACTACCAGCGCCTCGATGAGGTGTGGACGTTGTTGAACGATGTTGCCAAATTCAACACCTACGTCAGCGACGCGATCCGTGCCTATCTGCCTGATGCTGACGCAGTGGAAGGGGGCACGCCATGACCTGGGTTGTTTTGGGATCCGCGCTTTGGCTGGGCGTTCTGACCGCCATCAGTCCCTGTCCGCTGGGCACCAACATCGCGGCCATCTCCTTCATTGGTCGTCAAGTGGGCCATCGCCGGGGCGTGCTGGAGGCAGGGCTGCTCTACACGGCCGGGCGCGTGCTGGCCTATGTTGTCCTCGGCATGCTGGTCATGGCGGGGCTCATGGCCAGCGGCGATCTCTCCCGCTTTCTGCAGAAATATCTCAACGAGATTCTCGGTCCGGTGCTGATTGTTCTGGGTATGGTGCTGCTGGGGATGATCGGGTCGGGAGCGTCCCTGAATCTGGCCGGCGGCAAGCTTCAGGCGCGCGCCGCCAAAGGGGGCGTGCTGTTCTCTCTGCCGCTTGGCGTTCTCTTCGCGCTGTCGTTCTGTCCGGTGTCCGCCGGGCTCTATTTCGGGGCGCTGATTCCGTTGTCGCTCAAGCACGGTTCACGCGTCCTTCTGCCCCTTGTCTACGGGGGCGGCACGGCATTGCCGGTGATCGTCTTCGCATTTATCATCGCCTTCGCCAGCGAGTGCCTCGGCAAGGCCTTCAATCGTCTGAGCCAGGTAGAAATCTGGATCCGGCGGGCTGCCGGGCTACTGTTCATTGTGGCCGGTCTTTACTACTGTCTTACCCATATCTACGGCCTGTCGCCGGGAGGGTAAGGTAGGAGACGATGATGACAGCCTTTTGAGTAACGCCTCATCACGGTGTTCGGTCGCGCTTCGGGTGGAGGATCTCCACCTTGACGTTGTCGATATTCGCACTGGTTGTGGCGCCCAAAAAGCGGACGCTCAAGTCCCGTCCAACAAGTTCCGCATGCTTGTCCGCATCCGGGGTGAACGTGACACTGACAGTTGAAAACACGCCATCCGCCGACGCGGTGCCCGCCTGCGTCACCAGGACGACACCAGGCCGGTCCCCATCCAAATAGCCATAATTTTCTCCGTCGTCATGGGCCACCAGTTCCATTGCATAACGCCGCCCGTCATTCGAACCGTCCATCACGACATCGAATGAAACTCGGTAACTCGCGTGGGCGGTCAAGGGGCCGATAGCCCTGCGTGCGGAAGCGATGCCGCTGTTTGTATACCTGAAGGCGAAGGCCTGGTCATTGTTCCCGGGGGCGCTGAACCCGCCATCACTCTTGTCTGTGATCCCCCTTTTTCCACACCCGTATCCACGGCTTGCCCCCACCCAGTTACCATTCTCCGGCAGTTTTCCTTCAGAATAGCCTTGAACATCCGGGCGTTCAAAATCTTCACTTAGAAGCTGTGTCCACTGGCCTTGAACCACTTGCGGCGCCGCGGGTGACGCGGTATCCGCGGGCGGCACGGGCCGGGCGGGCGGCGCGGGGGGGTTATCGGCCGCGGGCGGCGCGGGGGTTTTATCGGGCGGCGGCACGGCGACAGGTGTCCCGGTTTCAGGGAGCGGAGCCAGCCCCTCGACTTTGATGAGCAGCTCCGGGGCCCCTTTGCCGGATTCCTTCGTCATGAACCGCGTCCCCTTCGTTTTGTCCAGCGTCTCCACCCACACCCCGCTGAACCCGTCAGCCAGTAAGGCATGAATGTCAAGAGGAATACGCAGGCGCTTTCCGTCATAGCCCTCTCCTTTGGGAATGAACCCCATAAGCCCGCCAAACGCCGGATGATGATCCATCGTGACCGTTTTCTCATTCCAAGCGCCCGAACAGGAGACAATTTTAAGCGACGGCGATGTGGCCTCCCAGCCGTCCAGCGGCGTCAGCACAAGCTCAGCCTCTTTCAAGGTGTGATTGGTCAAGTCAGGTAAAGAAAATCCGATAAGCGGTTTAGCCACCCGGGCGCCATCATTGACAAGTTCCATGGTTTCATCCGCGCCGAAGTTCCTGGACCGGGCCCCCCCGCTCACATAGGTGTCGCCCGTGGCCGGGAGAAGCGTTTCGAAAATCCTTGGCTCATTCGACCGGGCCGATGTTTCAGACGACACGGGGGTGAAGTCAGGTGGTTCTTCCGGGGAGACCAGGGTCACCACAGCCACAACCAAGACCAGGCAGCACTGAATAAACAGCACAATAGCGGTTGGAATGACAACTTTCATTTGGGTTTCAGCTTGAAAGTCTTCCAGCTTAAACCTGAGTTCATCATCATTCATATCGTTTGGCCCGTTTTGGTCAATGCTGTTCATGAAAACAAGATCCTCTTTGACTAAGGACGCCCGCGCGTGGGAGCGCGTTCAAGCGCTTGCCCGTACTCTCCGGTGGAACATACCGCCCGTCCATTTCACATTCACCGATTGCCCGTACTGCTACGACTCCAGCCAGCCGCGGGCATACCCGAGCGACCGGACCGGTTCGCCTGTTCCCGAAAGCCGTCTTTACCGGCGAAAGGCGCGCCCCGCTCTTTTACCGGTTTGGCTTTCTCTGTGTCGGCATCCTTTTCGGTCATCCCGGCCTCTTCGTCAGATTGCCGACGGTCAGCCTCGGCCGCGGCATGAGCCACCCGGGCCTCATTCTCATCTTTCGCCAGGCAACATTTTTTGTACTTTCGACCGCTGCCGCAACGGCAGGGTTCGTTACGTCCCAATCCTGACATAAGTCACACTCCTGTAAGTAAGTCACGTAGTGACATGTTCACGTTCACACCATTCAGTAAGGTAACACCGCGACGGCTGAACGCAATAAAAACCAACGACCAATTGCCGCTGCCGCATTCGTTCACACGCTCAGTGATGAGGGTTCGGGACACGGAGCGGGCGGGCTCACAGCCTAATCAGCCGCCCCCGCCAAGGACGGCCAGAGCCAATTCCACCCGTCCGAACGGCGCGCTCACTTGGAATCCGGCGACCCGATCCGCGACCGCGTCGCGGACATCACAGGCGATGTCAATCCCCGTTTTGATGCCGTCCTCTTTCGTTCTAGCCTCGCCCATCCGCGCCAAAACCGAATCCGGCACGGTCACTCCCGGCACTTCGTTGCGCATGAATTCAGCGTTTTTGTAGCTGACTAACGGCCATATGCCGGCGATAACCGGTATGCGGCATCCCCGGCGCTCGGCTTCGTCTAAGAAGCGGAACAGCGCGTCAGGATCAAACACCGGTTGGGTGATCGCGAACTCCGCGCCGGCGGCGATTTTCCGCGCGTACCGATCCATTTCCGTCTCCGGACAGACCGCGCAGGGGTTGGCGCCCACGCCCAATAACAGGCTTGTGGGGGGATTCACGGCAGTTCCCCCGACATCATACCCGTGATTGAGAGAGGCCGCGACCCGGGTCAGGCCAATGGCGTCCACATCAAAAACACCCGTGGCTTCCGGATAATCTCCCAATTTCGGGGGATCGCCGGTTATAATCAGCAAATTGCGCAAACCGGCCATGTTCCCGCCGAGAAGATCGGACTGCATGCCAATTAGATTACGATCCCGGCAACAGTAGTGAAGAACCGTTTCGATACCAACCTGGCGTTCAATTTCAATCGCTGTGATCATCGGCGAGACCCGGGCGCTGGCCCGGGGACCATCCGGAATGTTAATCGCGTCCACGCCGTGATCCAGGCAAAACCGCGCTTTCGCCAAAATCCCGCTCAGGTCACAACTCTTGGGGGGCAGCAATTCCACCGAGGTGACCATCCGGCCAGCGGCCAGTCCGGCGGCGAGTTTGGATTTCTCCGCCATAGGGGTGACTTTCACAACCACGTCCCGCTCTTTATAAGGGCGGATGTCGACACGTTTGGGGACGGCGGGCAAGCTGTTTAGCGCCTTGGCCATATGGGCGATATGGCTGGCGGTCGTGCCGCAACAGCCCCCGACTCCCCGGGCGCCCAAATGAATGTACTTCCGGGCGTAGCTGGTGAAGTATTCCGGGCTGGTCATATACATCATCCGCCCGTCAACTTCTTTGGGCGCGCCGGCGTTGGGCATCACCACAAAGGGCTTCGGAGACAAATGGATGACTGATTCCAGAACATCAAACAACGGCGCCGGGCCGGTGCCGCAATTCAAGCCAATCATATCCACATTGGCGTCAGTATCCAACAAGGCCACGCCGCGGGCGGCCGGAACGCCAAATATCGTCTCACCACTCTCGCCCACGGTGAATGAGGCCAGCAACGGGACATCAAACACGCCGGCCGCTTGACAGGCTAGAGCCAGTTCATCCAGGTGGCAGAATGTCTCCAGCGCCAACAGATCCACCCCCGCGTCAACCAACACCCGCATCTGCTCCGCGAAGGCCTCAAACAGCTCGTCCGCGCGCGCCGGATTCCACGGTTGCCGGGGACGCAGACAAGGGCCGACCGACCCCGCGGTGAACGCTTTGTCACCGGCCGCCTCTTTCGCCAGCGTCACAGCCGTCCGGTTGATCTCTTCAAGCTTCTCGCTCAAGCCATGTTCACGCAGTTTGACCGGGTTCGCCCCGAAGGTGTTTGTTTCGATCACCCGCGCGCCGGCGTCCACATACGAGCGATGAACCTCCAAAACCAGATCGGGACGGGACAGACAGACAGCGTCATAGCATGTGTTCACAAACACACCGCGCTCATACAACACCGTCCCCATCGCGCCGTCAAAAACCACGGGTTGGGAAGTGATCAACTCAATAAAAGGGGATTGTTTAACCATCGTTTCCGACATCCATATCGCCCTGTGGGGCTATCCCGAAGGACATGAAACCAAGCGGGACACCTGGTGAAAAAAGACCGGCCTCAGTCAATCCGTCGGCGGCGGCGGATGGTCAATCACCCGCCGGACGGGGACCGCCCCCGTCGCGCTGACTTCCACGGTTCCGGCGTCAGGCCGACCGGCATCAACGAAAATATTCCCGGTCACGTCCATCTCCTCACCCGGAGAAATCGTTCCCACATTAACCAGCCATTGTCCCCCGGTCACTGTTCCCGGAAAGGGAGGGACAAGGCGGCTCCCCGAGGGTATGTCCCAAAGCAGCAACGTGCCGAAAGCCGGCGCGTCGCCGATATTTTTGATGGACACCACACACCTGACCGTGTCATCGCCGGCACGGATGGACCGGGATGTCAACCGCAATACCGGGCGGGTGATGGTCACGGTTCCGCCGCCGCCTATGTCCACCGGGCGCCGGCCGCCGGCCACCACTTCGTCCGCGGTTAACACGATGGCGTAATCGAACCGCCCCGTCCAGCCGGGGCGGACAAGCAGGCGCATAGTGGCCCGTTTCCCGGACCCGAGCGCGGGAAAAACGGGAAGCGTCAACTGATTTTCTACCTCCACGGTTCCGGGAGGTGGGTTGACGACGTGCAAACTGGTCGGCAGTCTCAGCGAGACAGACACCGCCTGGAGGGGCTCCGCTCCCCTGTTTTCCAGACCCACGGTCAGTGGAAACACGCGGTAAACGGGCGACACCTGAGGATGATCATGAATCAGCGCCCGCCGCGGGAGTGTCGCCGTCGCTGGCGCGGCGGAAGAAATCCGCCACGGGGCGGCAGTATCACCCGAACGGGGTGTCAAACATCCCGTCAAGGAAAAACACACGCACATAAGAAGCGCCGGGCGCATGTGATGGATTACCCCTGTCACCCTCTTTTTTCCAACGCGATCGTTAACATCCGGCGGACCGGTTCCGCCGCTCCCCACAGCAATTGATCGCCCACCGTGAAGGCGCTGATGTATTCCGGGCCCATCCTCATGTTACGCAACCGCCCGACAGGCGTCCCGAGCGTCCCCGTCACCGCCGCGGGCGTGAGACACCGCAACGTGCTGTCTTTTTCGTTAGGCACAACCGACGACCATTCGTTCGCATTGGCGATGATGCTCTCCACATCCGCCAAAGGGACATCGCGGGTGAGTTTTATGGTCATCGCCTGGCTGTGACAGCGCATCGCCCCGACCCGGACACAGATGCCATCCACGGGAACAGGCTTGTCGCCGCCGAGAATTTTATTTGTCTCCGCATACCCTTTCCACTCCTCACGGGTTTGCCCGGCCTCCACCGCCCGGTCAATCCAAGGAATCAGACTGCCAGCCAAGGGCGCGCCAAAAGCGGCCACGGGGAAACGGTCGTCCCGCAACGTTTCGGTCACGGCTTTATCAATTTCCAGAATCGCGCTGGCGGGATCCGCTAAATGCCGGGACACAGCGCCATTGAGCGCGCCCATCTGCTCCAGCAATTCACGCATGTTTTTAGCGCCCGCGCCGGAAGCGGCCTGATACGTCATACTGGAGACCCATTCAATCAACCCCGCGCGGAACAGGCCGCCGATCGCCATCAGCATCAAACTCACCGTGCAGTTTCCGCCCACATAGTTACGCACGCCTTTATCCCACGCCTGATCAATGACCCGGCGGTTGACCGGATCCAGCACAATCACCGCGTCATCAGCCATGCGCAGCGTGGACGCGGCGTCAATCCAAACCCCCCGCCAGCCGGTCTCCCGCAGCGGAGCGAACACGGCGTTCGTGTAATCACCGCCCTGGCAGGTGACGATGATGTCCATATCCGCCAGACGGGAAATCGACATGGCGTCTTCCAAGGGGTTGGCTCCGCCACCCACATCCGGTCCGGGCGACCCCGTTTGCGACGTGGTGAAAAACACGGACTCAAACCCATTAAAATCATTTTCCGCGCGCATGCGGTCCAGCAAGACGGAACCAACCATGCCACGCCACCCGACAAAACCAACGGCAGGACTCATTGTATCACTTTCTTTTGTTATGTTTCGGAATTCGTTTCCGGTTTAGGGCCGCCGCCCACGACTTGGGCGACCGTGTCAGGACGGCGGAAGCCATCCCGCCTGTTCAGCGTCAGCCGGACAGGGGCGCCCTGTTCAAAGGTGACGACGATGGCCCGCGGCTCGACCACCAGCGAAACCACCGGCCCGCTGACACCGCCGCCGGCCCGGGGATCCAACCCCCGCGTGGCGACCGCCCCCTGTTCAAGATCCCAAACCAGCAGCTCTCCGCCATACGCGCCGACCGCGGATCCCGGGCCTTCGGTCACGCCCCAGACAAAACCACCCCCGACCGCCTCGCCGTATTCCAGGAAACCTGTCAAAAACACTTCGTTAAACCGCTCAATGCCCGCGACATCCAGGAGTGTCACTCGAACAGCCGGCCCATCCCCCTCAGCGTCAAAAAAGACGGCGCACCCGTTGTCATCGACAGCCATGAACACGGGAGCCCGCAAAAAGACGCTCCAAAGGGACACATCGTTCCGCATACACGAACACGTTCCTGATTTCGCCTTGGTGTCTGGACGATTAAAAGCCAGCAGGCAATGTCGATTCAACGAGGGCGTGATCTGAAAATTGATCACCAATGACAAGGGGGCCGAGGATTTTTTCGAAGAGGGTGACAACCCGCGCCGCGGCGCCGGAGAGGGGCCGTCCTCATCCTTTCCGCCGCGATGATCCACCCAGAACACCACAAAACCCCCGACCGCCACAGCGGCCACGACGGCCAAAATAAGGATGATCAAGGTTTCCATAGCAAAACCTCTGGCGGATGAATTGTTACAAAAAAGGCGGCCCAGTCATTCAGACTAAGCCGCCGGTCAAAAGACGCGGAATTATTTTCCCACGGCCGCGAGCCGGGCGGCTAAACGAGATTTTTTCCGATCCGCTTTGTTTTTGGTGATGACGTTCTTCTTGGCGGCCTTGTCAAGCACTGAGAAGCAATCCGAAAGAGCGGTTTTCGCGGCCGACTGATCACCGCCGTCAACAGCGGCTAAAAATTTCTTCTCGGCGGTTTTGACGCGGGACTTGCGGATACGGTTCTGCATCTGCCGTTTTGCGCTGGTGAGAAGATGTTTGGATGCTGATTTTGAACTGGGCATGGTTACCTATTTCCCTAAACCGTTTTTTGTGTGTCGAAAATACTGACTGTTATCACTACGCCTGAGAGGATTGAGATAAAATGAGTCATTAACATGGCTTGAAAATAAAAAAAAACAAGCCGGAAACGATGAGTTTTCTGCTTTTTCCCGGTGTCTGGGGCACTGCCGGATCCGGTGGAGCCGTCCTCCGCGGTCAGTCGTCTTCCCAAGCGCAGCGCATCGCGCTGACAGCGTAAAGAGCGGCTGTCTCCGCCCGTAACACGGTCGCCCCCAGGGACACAGGCGCCCATCCTTCGCTCAGAGCGGCCGCGACCTCATCTGAACTCAAATCACCTTCCGGGCCGATAAGAATCGCCGCGCTGGCCGGTCGGCCGGTCAATCGTTTTCCCAGCGGCGTGGCATGCTCGGCCGTCAATGTGGCCACTGATTTCCATTCACACTCGACCGCCGTCAACGCGGAGCGCAAACTCTGGACGGGTGAGAACAACGGCAACCACGGCGTTTGACATTGGCGGGCCGCCTCAACAACTATTCGTTCCCAGCGTTCCAGACGGGCGGCCGCCTCTTTGTCATTCAAGCGCACAATGGTCCGATCGGAGATAACCGGCGCGATCCGCCCCACCCCCAGCTCCACCGCCTTCTCCACAATCCAGTCCATCCGCTTTCCCTTGACCAGGCATTGGACCAACGTGATGCCGCAGCCCGGGCGCGGGTGGCTCACCGCCTGAGCCGCGGCCACTGAAATCTGGCTTTTACTGACTTCCGTCACTTGTCCCGACCGGGTTTCTCCGCGGCCGTTGAACAGCTCAACGGGCAGCCCGGGTTCAGCCCGCAACACCGAGCGCAACTGCCGCGACTCTTCACGATTCAACGCCACGGTTTCCGCCTCAAACCGACCGTCCGGAATGTAAATTCTATGCATAATCCATCTTTTCCCACATAAGCGGCCAAGCGTCCATCCGCCCCCGACGCGGGAGGAATGACACCGCGCAGTATAACCCTCTCCCGCGAAATGTCACATCGGCGTCCAAAACCCGCGGGCATCCAAACGCGGGTCGACTTGGTTCAGACGCGGGAACCTGCCGCGCTGTCATGTTTCTAAGAGTGAGAGCGCTCATCAAGCGTGTTTCATTATTTAATCAGCCAAAATAAGGAACAAAAAAGATGTCAGTGAAGTCAGGCCGTTTTCTCATGTTTTCCACCCTCGCCACCCTCGCCTCGTTGATGGTGACCGGCGTTTCCGCGGCGCCGGTGTCCGCGGCGCTTGAATTACAGAACGCCTTCACCAGTGTGTCTGAGAAAGCCTCACCGGCGGTCGTTGTGATCACCAACAAACAAGTACCGGGACGGACGGTTCAGTTCGGGCAAAGACTGCCCCCGGAATTTCGTGAGTTTTTCGGCATTCCGGAGCTTCCCCCTGACCGGGAGCCCTCGGCGCGGCAAGTCCCCCAACCGGCCGGAAAAGGCTCCGGGGTCATCATCCGGGCGGATGGATATGTGGTCACGAACTATCATGTGATCAAGGATTACGACGCGTTGGAAGTCAAACTGCACGATGGCCGGATCTTTGACTCCGAGGCAGACGGTCAACTCGAGATTATCGGTTATGACAAAGAGACCGATTTAGCCGTTCTGCGCCTGGGAAAAGGCGACATCAAAAACCTGCCCACTCTTTCCTTCACCGATTCGGACACTGTGAAAGTGGGCCAATGGGCCATCGCGGTCGGCGCGCCATTTAACTTGGACTATTCGGTCACCGTCGGGGTGGTCAGTCAAAAAGGACGGCACGATGTCCATATGAACACCTATGAAAATTACATCCAGACCGACGCCTCCATCAATCCCGGCAACAGCGGCGGCCCGTTGTTGAACTTGAACGGGGAAATCATCGGCATCAACAATTTCATTGTCACCGGCGGCGGCGGATCCCGCGGCAATGTGGGGATCGGTTTCGCCATCGCCAGCAATCTTGTCACGGATATTGTCGAGGGGTTGATCCGGGATGGCGAGGTCATTCGTCCGTGGATGGGTATCGCCATGCAGGACATGAACGAAGAGCTGCTCCGGCAGTTTGGCGTGACATACGGTGTCTTGGTCAACGATGTCATGGAAGGCGATCCGGCGGACAAAGCGGGGATAAAAACCGGCGATGTCATTCTGGAGATTGGCGGTCATAAAATGACCAGTCCGCATGATGTTCAATTCGCCATATTAAGTTACGCGCCCGGCGAGGAAGTTCCCATTCTGATTGACCGCCGGGGAAAACGGCTAAATATCACCGTCAAACTACGGCGGCGGGATGACTCGTCACCCGTCGTGTCGGATCATGACGGCGGCGGATCTGACACGCTTGAAAAGCTCGGCATGGGATTGACGGTTGACAATGGAAATGTGGTTGTGGCCGCGGTTCAACCGGACGGCCGGGCGGCCGCGGCGGGGCTTCAGCCGGGAGATATCATCCGCGAAGTCAACCGTCAGCCCGTGGAATCGGTCGACGATGTCCTTAAGGCGCTCAAGGAAACCAGCGGCGATGAGGCGCTCATCTGCCGTGAACGGCAGGGACGCAAGCTGTTCATCACCATCAAAATCAAAGATTAACCTCAAGTCCGCGCGGATTCGTCCGGATATCCGGCGTGATGTCATTCCCCATGCGCGTAGAGGTCGAAAATCTGATTCAGTATCCGGAGGGTGTTCGTATTGGAGAGGATGCCCACATGACTGTCGTTGATGCCGGTGGCGCGCACGGATTCCTCCTGCGCCTGAAGAAACAATTCGCTGCTGAGAGCGACGGCGCCGTCTGAATTTTCGCCGCCGAACTTCATGCCTGGGTCCGCCTGGTAGGAGAAAAAGAGATAATAGGCGGTTTCCGGCGGGAGCGGTGTTGAGAAAACGCCTTCGATAAAGGAACTTCCGGGAGTCATGTCGTACCAGGCTGGGACAACCGCTGGCGCATGTTCCACACCCATCGCCGCGCCGGAGTGCCCGGCCCACGGAGTGGAAATGGTAATGTAAAGCGGAATGCTGCACCGGGATTCCAGCCGCGCGTATTTCTGGATCATGGAACGGCTGACCAGTCCGCCCATGCTGTGAGCCACTACAATCAGATCCTTGAACTGATGCTTGAGGCGCAGTTCATCGATGTGTTTGCTGTAGATATCCGCCAGCATGTCCAGCCGCAGTCCGGAGGGATAAAACACGACCCATGGCTGGAACTTTTCGCGGTCCAGACTGCCAATGATCTCTTTCCATGTACCGGGATATCCGACCGCCCCGTGAACAAACAGGATCGGAATTTTGTCTGGATTGTAGGGTTCGAGGAAATAGACTTTCACTCCGAGTTGTTCAGCAAAACTCAGCGGCTCCCACAATCCCAGCGCGGCATGGTCCAGGTTGAAGACCGGATCGTCGATCGTGGTCACGGTGCTCACCTGCCCCTGGCGCGCTGCGAACTTCGCCTGTCTGGCTTCGGCAGACATGTTGAGAATGGATTCGGGAATCTTCACCCGACCCGGAGGCAGCAGCCGCAGTTCCAGATGTTCAAAATTTCCGTCGATGTCTAAATCGATAATCGAAGGTTCTCCGAAAGCGGCCGCCCGCTCCGTTTCCTGATAATGAAGGTCCTCGTTGGAGTCCTCAAAGGCCAGGAGATAGTAACGTCCCCCGGGTCTTAGAAATTTAAAGCTGCCATCGCGATGAACGACCCAGTAACCGGTGCCGTTCTTCGAGTCATCATCCAGCGACCACAGGATAACTACAACCGGGCTGGAAGATTGCGCATCATTAATGAGCGTGCCGGAAACCGGCTTCAGCGCGTTGATTTTTGAAAGGTCTTTTTTCAGTCGATTGAACGCGCAGCCATCCAGCAGTAAAGCGGCACACATCAGGCCGATTGCCATCAGGATTCTATTATTCATCGTCATCTCCAAACGTAAAAATTGAGTCAGTGATCGCATTGTTTTCATTGGCATGCCTCGTTAGGTTCAGTTATCGGCTTTTTTCACACTGTCTGAGACACGGACGGCAAACTGCATGACGGCCTGGCTGTAGGCAGCCGCTATCCCGTCATAGTCGGTTGCCGTCGGGCGCACACACACCTCTTCCCGCATGCGTATTGCGTTATCTTTCTTTGTCTCTGTGAGCGTCCAGACGGCATTCAAACGCACCTGTCCGTCCGGATAGAGCTCAAAATTCTCCACTTCGACATGCACAGTGAAGCGTGCCGTATTTGTCCGAGGGTGGACATTGCCAGTCCCGATCAACTTGCGCAGGTTGCCCACCAGCGCCCGCTGAAACTGTTCGCGCAGCCCACCGGCCCAGACATTCACCTCCGATATGTCTAAGCGACTTTCAGTGCTTCGTTTGACCATCGGGCGGCCATCCAGGTAGGCGGGAAGATCGACGGGGGCAATAGCCACGGTGAAAGAGGCTGGCGTTTCGGCTTGCGGGGCCAAAACTGTCAGGGTATAGCTGTTGGTCGGGACATGGCGTGATGATAGGCAACCGGTCAGCAACACGACAGTGAGGGGCAGGAAAAAATACGTTGACTTCATGATTCACACCTCCATGGTAGGTTGAGGAAAAATTAATTGTCCTGTTTACCCCGGAGCAGTGAATCCGGGTGACGGTTGAGGTAATCTCCAAGTTCGGAAACCGAGCGGGTCGCACGGGACAGGTCGCGGAGGACACTGTCAAGCTGATTGTACATGGGTGATCCTTTCCCCAAAGCCCCCTGGAGGCCCTCAAATATTTTCTCCAGGGACCCCAGGCTTTCATGGATGCCTTCGAAAGCAGTTTTAACTTTCGGACCGATCTCGCTAACCTGGCCCTCAGCCGTCCCGGCCAGTTCCGTATAGGCTTTCAAGGCCGTTTCCAACGATTTGCCGAGATCCAGTGTGGCGGTGTTCAGATTTTTAATCAACTCATCCGCATTCCCCATCAGCTCCTTGCGTTCGGTTCCAAACACTTTAAGCTGCGCCTTGGCATCGGCGGTGAGGGTGCTCAGATTTTCAGCCGTTTCGCTGAGTCCCTGCAGGACTTTTGTCAATTCGGAGGAATTGACGCGTTTGTCAATTCCCTCCATCGCGCTGGCCAGCCGTTTGGCGATGTCTCCCAGCGGGACATCAGCCAGCGTATCCGCCATGGCATTCAATTCCGCGCGGCGGGAAGGCATGACCAGTTCCGAACCGGTATACGCAGGAACCTGAGTGATGGGCTCTCCCTTTGTCAGCTCGATCATCTTTTTCCCGGTGACAAACGACTGCATGATGAGTCCCGCATTCAACCCGGATTTATTCAACATTTCCTGGTTGGCATTGAGGAATTCCTGACGTTTATTTTCACTGGCAAAATAAAAGAGATCCGGGTCCAGTTTGAAGATAACCGGCGCCGTGACACCTTCCTCCGCCACAATCAGACGTATTGAGCTCACCTCTCCCACTTTAACGCCTTTAAATGTGACCGGTGCTCCGGGATCAAGTCCTTTGAGGGAATCCTCAAAATACGTCACGCAAATCACTTCCTGGCTTCCGAACAATTTGCCTCCACCCAGGGTGACGATAAAAGCGACCCCAAGGACCAGCGACGCCACCACAAAAAGCCCGGTTATGGTTGGTTTACTCTCTTCTTTCATGCTTCGTCTCCTTTTGCGCCTCGGGTGAGGAAATCGTGTACTTCGGGGATGTCACAGGTCTCAAGCAGCTCTTTGGGGTTGCCGCCAACCAGCATCGTTTTTTCCACCGGACTGAGAAAAGCAGAATTCGTACCGATGGCAAAGAGGCTGGCCAGTTCATGGGTGACAATCACAATGGTCGCCTTCAGACTTTGATTTAGTTCCAGAATCAGATCATCAAGCAATTTGGCACTGACCGGATCCAATCCGGCAGATGGCTCATCAAAGTAAAGCACTTCAGGGTCCAACGCCATGGCGCGGGCCAGGCCAGCCCGTTTCTGCATGCCGCCACTGATCTCAGACGGATAAAAATCTTCGAATCCACGCAATCCCACCAGGGCAAGTTTGAGGGTGGCAAGATGGCGGATCTCGGCCTTTTTGAGATCGGTATAACGCTGTAACGGAACCGCGATATTTTCAGCCAGAGTCAGAGAACTGTATAAGGCTCCGCTCTGAAACAGCACGCCGCAGGATCGCATCATCGTCAGTCGTTCCTGTTTCGGCGCGTCCCAGAAACTTCTGCCATTGTAGAGCACCCGGCCCGTCGCGGGCCGATTGAGTCCCATCAGGTGCCGCAGCAGTGTGCTTTTCCCGCAACCGCTCCCCCCCATGAGGATGAAAACATCCCCCCGGTTGATGCTGAAGTTCAAATCCCGTTGAATAACAAAGGACCCATAGGCCATGGTCATGTTTTCAACTGTAATATGTGGATCACCAACAGACATGACTTCAGATCCCCAGAACACTGCAAATGACGGTAATGACAGCCGTTGCCACGATGATCGACACGATCGACGTGACGACAGCGGAGGTGGTCGCCTTGCCAACCGCGGCCGAACTGCGGCCGCACTGCAGACCGCGCAGGCACCCGGCGCCGGCAACTAGAAAACCAAAGATCAGGCTTAACACAAGCCCAACCCAAAAATCGTTCAGCCGAATACTGGCAATGGTCTGCAGATAATACTGAGGGGCCGAGATGTCAAGCATAAAAATGCCGATCACAGCTCCGCCCAGAATCCCCATGACATTCGCAACCAGACACAACATGGGCAAGGTCAAAACCAGAGCCAGCAGGCGGGG
Source organism: Lentisphaeria bacterium (assembly GCA_032251435.1). Lineage (GTDB taxonomy): Bacteria > Verrucomicrobiota > Lentisphaeria > Oligosphaerales > MVZH01 > JAVVEH01. The sequence goes on from JAVVEH010000005.1 coordinate 35,033, forward strand.
AAGCACCAGATAGTCAACGGGCGAAATGCCCATGGTTTCAAGCGCGTCAATCTCCTGGTTCACCTGCATGGTGCCCAACTGGGCGGCATAGGCCGCCCCCGTCCGTCCGGACATGACAATGCCCGCCATGACAGCTCCAAGGGAACGCACGATGCCGATCCCAACCAGGTTCGCCACATAGATTTCCGCCCCGAACATCTGAAGCTGAATGGCCCCCACAAAAGCCAGGATAACACCGACAAGGAAGCTGATCAGGGATACAATTAAAAACGCTTCCGGTCCCCCCTGTTGAAAAAATGTTAAAAAATCCCGAAAAGGAAAAGCCCCCTTCCCTGTCAGCGTGCGGACACAGGAATGAATGACCTCTCCGGCAAAGCTTATGCCCTGCATAGTTTCATCACAGGCCCGGAAAAACGCCTTGCCAATCCGCGCCAAAAAAGACGGTTTCCGGGATTTTCGGCCCGCCCCTTCGCGTTCGGGAACAGCCAAGGCCAGATTCAGCAACCGGGATGCCCCCTCGGGCAGCGCGTTTAATTCCAACCGAAGTTCCCGCTCATCCGCCCACAGTCTGATTTGAAAAATAAAATTGATCAAGCTGCTGTCCCAATCGGTAATGGCTGAAGCATCAATCCGAATGAGCTTGACTGAATGGGAAAGAATTTGATTATAGATGGTGGCAGGAGCCACCAGAAGAGAGGTGGTCCAAGGTCCCTGAAGGTGAAGGGCTACCTCTCCCGTTTTGTCAAACGTCATCTGATATGTGGCAACCATGTAAATACTTTTCTATATTACTGCTTGCTCAATTCCCGCAGCCGCAGGTGGATAGTCTCAGCCCAGTAGTCAAAGGCATCTTTCGCGGTGCGCCATTTGGAGAACTTGTCAAACTTGAGGGTGTATTTGCGCCCGACGCGGACATCGACGGCGGCGGCAAGGCGTCTGCCGTTTTGCGAATCCAGCACTTCCATTTCAGCACCGACATCCCCCACTGAAAGGTGTTTGCCGGTGGCAACCGCTTTGACTGTACTCGCCGCAATACCGATAGGAATAACTGAAGAGACGGTATCCAGCACAACCTTTGATCCCCTGGCATCGGTGACGGCCACACGCAGTTTGAGAACATCCGGGCCGGTCTGATCAACCAGCTCGAAACTCTTCGATAATTCCTGACGGAGCGCGGCATCGAAGTAATTCAGGAGTTTTTTCTGATCCCTCTCATCTAGATTCTTGATGCTCCTGCCTTTCGTGCTGCCATATCCGGCTATCGGCTCCAGCAGGATTTTTGTGTATTTCGAGAAATCAGCTTCTGAATCGATGTAAACCAGTTTTGCCTGAGAGCCTTTGCCCTTCGCCAATTGCTCAGTGTGTGTCAAAAAACCACTGGGTTCCACCTTTCTTCCCTGGTAGGTGGATGTGCAGCCGCTGAAAATCAGCAAAGCAGCCACAGCGAAAACAGAAGTCATTACAGCTTTTAATCGTCTCATCATCATCATCTCCTTTGATCATTTTTTAGGAAACAGAAACTAAGGATAGGGACTTGCTTTTTTGAGCAACTGAGGTTCGCACCCAGCCAGACGCGCTGTAATCGTCTCCCACAAACATTGTTGTGGCAGCGATCCGCCTTGACGGGCCAGGATGCCTGTCCGTTGCTCATGACGGGCCCTCACCGACATTCGATGGCACAACGTTCACCCCCGGGGCCATGTCCACCGTCTCCACAGCCCCCACATCTCCGGGCGGTGGATATGCGAGCGACCCCCGAAGCCGACGTATTTGTTCTTCCGAGAAGTCCGGAAACGGCAGGTGACCGTCGGCCCGCCACCGGTGCACCTCGGCTTCGGCGGCCTGGGTCCGGGCGGTGTCCAATCCGCCATCGCGGCCCATGTAAAGGGTTTGCGACGGGAAGGCGATCGCGGTGCCGCTCTGCTCCACGATGTCCATGACCCGCAGCCATACGTCTTCCCGAATGCTGAGAAATTCGGCCTTGTCCCGGGTCGTCGCATACGCGAACACCTCAATATCAAGTGAGCTGGCCCCGAAACCGACAAACCGTACGCGAGCCAAGTCAGGGTGAATGCGCGGATGACTAAAGAGCATTTCCCGGATCTTAACGAGCAGATGGCGTAGTTGCTCCGAGGTCGTCTCGTAGCGGACCCCGATGACAGACTCGATCAGCATCTTGTCGCGCGCGGTAAGGTTCATGATCGGCATTTTCGATAGATCCGCATTCGGGATCGACATCAGCACGCGGTCCAGGCCCCGAATCCGCGTCGACCGGATGCCGATCCCCTCGACCGTTCCTTCATCCGTCCCGAACTTGCATAAATCGCCGACCTGCATCGGTTTGTCGGCGAACAAGCTCATCCCGCCGATGAGGTTCTCGATGGTCGATTGCGCGGCCAGGGCGATGGCCAGCCCGCCGACGCCCACGCCGGCGATGATCCCATACGTATGCACGCCCAACCGATCGGCACCCATGGCCAGCAAGGTCACCCCGGCAGCAAGCCCCAGCAGGCGGGTACAAATCCGGATGAAATGGGCATCGAGGCTCTCCGTATGGATTTTGGGCGACGCGATGATCGCTTCGGCAACGACCGGCGCCACACGCCATGCGATCCATGCGCCGGCAAGGTACATGACCGCCGTCTCGGCCAACTCGATGGCGCCTCCGATGCCGCCGCGGAGGTTGAACTGAACGAGTGCCATGTAGGCCAGCGCCGGTGCCGCCAGCAACAGGAACGTCGGCAACGACACCTGCGCCCACGCACTCATGAGTGGATGCGCGCGGTTGACCCGTCGCGACAGGCGAAACGTCAAGCGCAGGAGCAGCCAGAAGAAACAGAGGAGCAGCGCCGAAGCGATCCATTTCCAGCCCGCCAGTCCGGCCAGCGGACGCTGGAGCCACGCCGGCAACGCTTGCACCCATGCATAGGGAACCAGCCAACCTCCGCCGCGCATTGAAATTTCGAGTATGTGCTCCAGAGGTACAGGACGGGCATACGCTAAACTGTTCACCCGTTCGTAAAAGTCATTCGCCCTGGCTACGGTTTCCGCACTGAACAGAAATTCCCGCCCGTGCGGTCCGGCCGGCTCGCAAACCAGGACGATCTCAGTGTTCGGGATTGTCCAGTATACGGAATTGGTGCCGTCGCGTACTCCCCACTTATCCGTGTCGGGGATCTCCTCAAGTGGCGGAAGTTGGATGCGATTCAGGGTCTCGTACAAGGCCATGGCCGCCGCCCCACCCTTTGTTTCTCGAGCAGCCGCCGGCACTAGGTGCAGGTCCAATCCCTGCACAACATGAGCGATCAGCGCCCCCAAGTGGCGGTACTTCTCTCGTGAGGGAGACGGCAGGTAATCGTGGGCCAGAAACGAGCCCACCGCGTCCCCGGCATCGAGAAAGGTCGTGAGCGCGGCACGGGGGTTCGACCGGTCGGGTGGCCGGAGCGGATGCGACGGATCATCCTGGCCGACCGCAACCGTCGCGGCGAGGAAAACGCCGCAAGCCATCAGCCTGGCGACAACGTCCGCACGCGACCGGGCCGCGATGGGTCGAGATTTTCGTTGCTTCTTCATTTCCATTCTTTTCGATTCTCAAAACCGCGCTGAATCGATTATTTCACCATCTCCAGTTTCGGAGCGGTCCACGTACCATCCAGAGCAGCTGCGTCCGGCCAATAGATGCGCAGGTAACAGGCGAAGGGTCCCTTGGGTGCGGGAAGCCAATTCGATTCCATGTCCTTGCCGGGGGCCTCGTTCTGGATGTAGAGCGTGAGGCCGCCGTCGGCATCCAGTTTCAGCTTCGGCAGCATCGGCGAGTTGATGAGGTAGCGGTTGATGGGATTGTCCACCAGCAAGCTCTCCGGCAGCTGATACATGGTGAGCGACCAGAACGCATGCGCGGGTGGCAGTTTTCCCTTGGGGAAATGCAGCGTATAGCGGTTAGCGCCGTTGAGCTTTTGGCCGCTGGCGTCGGCCCAATAAATAGGATACATCGCTTCCTGTTTTGAATTTCCCCAGATACCCATGGTCGCGAGCCAGCGATAGAGGTAATTGTTTTTTATGAACGCGCGCGTGCCGAAGACATCGCCGGCGGTAATTTTACCTTCCGCCAATAACTTCGCGCCGCCCGCGAATTCTTTCCAGGCGTCGCCAATGCCTTCCTCGAAGGCTTTCTTTATCTCAGGGGAAAGCTTCGTGGGATCAAAGGTCTTCCCCGCTCCGATGCCGATCTTTGCGAATCGTGCCATGAGTTCCTTCTCGGACGGATCGGTCGGGCAGAATCGCAGGACGAAATTCATGATATTAAACACTTCGAGAGAGCTTTTCTGCGCTTCCGGGCTGATTGGCTTGATGTAGTCGATGGCCGGAGCAGGCGCGGGCGCGGGCTGGCCGAGGAACTGGCTCAAGGGCTGCACTTTGTACTCCGACTGGATTTTCTTCACATTGTCGAGGTCGGAGGGATCAAAAAGTTGCGTGCGGTAGATCAGGGTGTTGATCTCGGTCTCGGACTGGATGACCTCCTTGATTCCCTGCGGTTTCTTGCCCTTCCAATTCGGGCCAGCCAGCAGGATACTGCCCGCTTCGTTACCGGTGGTTCGGCTGCCTGCATACGCAAAGTTGAACGTATAGGCGTCGATGAACTGAATCGAATAATAGCGACCTTCTGGAATTTCCGGGACCGTCAGAACGAGCGGTTCGGTCCGGAGATCCGCGCCGAGAAAGGAGTACGGCGTGTCCGAGTTGGGGGTCTGGACGGCCTTGTCCGCCGGGGTGTAAACGCGGGGGACGTTGATAATTGTGTTCCACGCCCCCTTGTATTCGGGGTCGGTCTTGTCAACGAAGTAGCCGTATTGGATGCGGTAGCCGTCCACCATGGGATAACCGTAGATGTAGGCTTCCTTGGCGATCGCGCGGACTTCATCCGGGGTGATGTCTACAGCTCTGATGGGGTCGCGATTCGTCGCGCAGCCGCTTAGCAGCCCTGCAGCGAGGCCGCTGCATAAAGCGCCACATAGAAGTACTTGTCTTGATTTATTCATTTGTCGCTCCATTAGATTTACTTGCATTGATAATAATTTCACTTCGTTAAATCCAGCGGTGGTCAGTTCGCTTTCACAATCCCCGGCGGCGCCCACGTGCCTTCACCCGGCGGGAGAATGGAAGGCGCTTCGGTCTTCGGCCAATACATGCGCAGGATCAGGTAGGGCGGGCCGTCGGGTGCGGGCAGCCAGTTGGCTTCCTTGTCGGCACCGGGCGAATCCTTCTGAATATAGATGGTCAGCGATCCGTCATCGTTTTTCTTCATGTCCGGCATCATTGGTGAATTGATGAGGTAGCGGTTGATCGGGTTCTTGATCAGCAGCTGGCTCTTGCCGTCATACATGGTGACCGACCAGAAGGCGTTGACCGGCGGAAACTGATCCTTGGCGAAGGTCAGGGTGTAGTTGTGCTTGCTGGTATCAAGAGCTTCGCCGTCGGCATCCTGTCGACACTTCGGATACATCGCTTCCTCAGAATCGTTGCCGTAGATGCCGATCATAGCGGCCGCCGCGCGCAGGAGCCAGTCGCCGTTGAAAAAGGCGCGGTCGCCGAAGGCCGTGTAGACTCCCCATCCGTTGATGGTCTTGCCAATGCCTGCAACGGCTTCCCCTACCTTTTCCGCCCCCTCCTTCATACCGAGCAGCACGGCGGCCTTGTGTTCCATGGAGAGATCCTTGAAGTCGAAGGTCTTGCCCGGGCCGATGCCGATACGGGCAAGCCGTCCGCGAAGCTCTTTGGTCTCAGGGGTGACGGGTACGAACTCGAGCGCGGCGTTGAGATACGCGTAAAAATTAGCCTTGATCCCTGCCGTCGTGGCCGGAAAAAAGTCGATCTTCGGCGCGGCTTCGGGCGCGGGCTGATTGAGGAAGACAGAGAGCGGCTCGACTTTATAACCGGCCTGGATATTAACCACGTTCGGCATGTCGTCGGTGTCGAACAACTGGGTGCGGAAAATAGTCAGCGCGAAGGGCGTCGTTGATGTAAACACCTCCCTGATACCCGCGGGCTTCTCATCTTTCCAGTCAGGGCCAACCACGAGATAGTGACCGGCATCCGGACCCGTCGAACGGGTGCCGATATAGCCATAATTGTAGGTATTGCCGTCGCATAGCATGACAGAGTAGTAGCGCTCTTTTGGCACGGCCGGCACCGAAATAACCATTGGCTCCGCCCGCAGGTCAAGCCAGACCATTGAGTAGGGCGTGTCGGCATTGGGTGTGACGACGGCAGTGTCTTTGTACGTGAGCGTAGCGGCATCGTTCCACATGGTGTTGAACGGCGCCTTGAACTGCCCCGAATTTTTGTCAACCGAGAACTCCTGCATCACCGCGTAGTTCATGACGATTGGCAAACCATAGATGAACGCCTCCTCGGCGATCGCTTTGATTTCAGCGATGCCAGGCACCGCGATGTCTGCCGCCTTGTCGGCTTGTTCTACAGCCCGGATGGGGTCGGCTTTCGGAGAGCATCCGGTTAACAGCTCTGCAGCGAAGACGGCGCATAAAGCGCCACATAGAATTACGTGTCTTGATTTATTCATTTGTCTATCCTTGATTTGGCCTTCGCTGTGGAAGTCGCAGTCCGCTCCTTTTCGGGAGTGGACTGCCCGTTTCACTTTGTGACTGCGGCTAAAACGTGACCCCAAGGCCGACAATTAGACCGGACAGCCTGACGTTCAACTCGTTGTCATCGTTATTGTCGCCCTTGAACTTCCAGCCCACCGTTCGGTAGCCCAGGCGCACGGCCACGTTCTCGGTGATGTTGTACTGGAACTGCGGGAACAGTTCGTACGCGAGCTCGGAGTCCCCCGCCCCGATGCCCAACACCGGGTTGAAGCGCAGGCCATCGATCTTCGACGGGAACACCGGAATGCTCGGCAGAACGTAAAACATAGCGTCGGTGACATCGTTGTCCCTGCTGAACGTGCCCACACCGTTGACCTTCAGTTCATTTTCCAGGTGCATGTTCCGCACACCGACCATCAATCCGAAGCTCTGCCCCTCAGCCCAGCCGTCAACCCGATACCCTATCGCCACTTCCGTGAGCAGCATGTCCGTGTCGAGCGACCCGCCCTGTGGCCGGTCCTCCACGTCCAGCTCGTCGGTGCTCAGGGAGAAATAATCCACCAGTGCCCCGACCAGGAAGCGGTCGTACTCCGCTCCGAAGCGAAAGGAACCACCCAATTCTACGGTGTCAAACAAGTCGCTGAAAGATTTGTCGAAGTCCACCTTGGTGCCGTTCACAGTTATGTCGCCTTCGATTCCAACCAGCCATGCGTAGGGCGTGAGCTCGAATTTCCAGCCCTCCTGATCGGCGGCAAAAGCCCCTGTGCTCACCGCCAAAGCGGCGGCCGTAATCATGATCATTTTTTTCGCGTTATTCATTTTTATTCTCCTGTGGTTTGTTGTCCGCCATTCGGCGGGTTCTTCATCCATTCAACGTAGGGTTATCTTTGTCTTTGTGCCGCGGTTGCCGGCACTTAACCTGGGTCATCAACTGTTTACCGTCATTTTGGGAACAAGAACGTAAGCTGCGCTCGCGCTCCCCATCCTTCCGGCCCATTGTCGGGGGATTCCGCCCAGTAACGCACTCCCGCGCTCACCTGAAAGATCTGCGGACCGATCTTCAACAACTGGCTCACGGTCGCGTTAACGGGTACGGACCATGCTTCGCCCTCCCAGTCGTAGGTGGATTCGACACTAATCCCTATGGTTGTTTTGGTCTTGGTGATGTACGATACGAAGGGTTGGAGGTATGTGGCGTTGATGTCCGCCCGGTCATCCTCGCCTTCCACTGACCAGACGTGGTTGACCAGCCCGCCGACTGTCCACGGGCCCATCTGCTTCAGGATCACGGCCGTCGGGCCCAGCCCCCACTTCTCGCCGCCCAAGACATCCTCGGACGCCGTGGGCAGCAACGCCACCGGACCGGCGCCCCATATCCACCCGCCTGACGTGGGCGCCTTCGGAGAGAAAAACAGGCTGGCCGTAATGTCGCCCAATCCCGACTCGCCCTGTCCCTTCGCGGGGAGGTCGTTCTGATCAATAACCGGTATGATCACGCGGGTGATCAGGTTCCAGTCCTCACTCAGCGACATAGGAATAACCGGCTGAATATTGAGCTTGCTGACAGATCCTTCATCATTCGGACCGTAGTTCTCGTCGTAGTTCAACTGGAGCGGAACACTGATCAGTGAGGAAATCGGGTTGGCTAGTTTCTTTGCCAATTCCGCCGCCGCATCACCCCCACTCGGTGAGGCATTTTCCTGTGCTTTGACAGTCATGGCAGCCAGAGAGACGGTTACGATCCATAGGCATGCTTTCATCTTCATTGTCCTTTCCTTTGTTTCGCGATTCTCCGAGTTCATGCGGCTACTCGTACGCCTCTTCGCCAGGCGGCCCTTTGAGCCATTCTTCCAACTGAGCCAGTCCCTCTTGTCCCGTCACGCTGCCGACCGCCACTCGCGGCTCCTGGCTGCACATGTCCATCGCAAGCAGCACTCGCCGGAAGTCCTCCGACCGAACATGCCTTCGAAAGAAGGATTCCGACTCCCATTTCTCGCTGTAGCGCACATGTTCTTCCACCAAAATATCTTGACTGACCATGCATTCCTTACATCCCTGCTTCGCCTCTGTCCGCCCGATGCATGAAGTCAGGACACTGATTGCCTGGTCACGGGTCTCCGGCGTAAAGCACATGTCTATCACCAATGTCAAAACCGCGTGTTGCTCATGAGTTGTCATACCTCGCCCTGTAGCACGAAGCGTGCCATGCGAGAGAATACGCTATCCGCAAATATCTACATGGAAAGGGTTTGCGTTATGCAGGGGGATGGAGGCAGGTAAAATTCAGGCAATCCATGATTCGACGATATATCGTCGAATAGACGGCATGTCGTCGGAAAGTGGCTGAGATCGCTAGGGCTCTCAGCGGGCCGGGCGGGAAATGCCCAGCTTCGTCAGTCGTGAGTGGAGCGTCGTGGGGGGGAGTCCGAGGATCTCGGCGGCGCCGCCTTTACCCCTGATACGCCAGTTTGTGCGCTCGAGCACGCGCTGCATGTATCGACGCTCCATCTCCTCAAGCGTGCAAAGATCGTTGGCGGGAGTCAAAGTGGACTCGGGAATTGTTATCGACAGCACGCGGCCGTCACTCACGATCATGGCCCGTTCGATCACGTTTCGTAGTTCCCTGATGTTCCCTGGCCATGCATACTGCTTGAGGCGTTCCATAGTCGCCTTCGGGATGGATTCGAACGACCGCCCCATCTTCGCATTGAACTCCTCCAAGAACTTCCAGGTCAGGAGTGGAATATCCGTAACACGCTCGCGAAGAGGAGGCACCTCGAGGGGAAACACGTTCAGCCGATGAAAGAGGTCCTCGCGGAACTTGCCCTCTTTCACCATCGCGCTCAGATCGCGATTGGTCGCGGAGATTATGCGAACGTCCACCGTGCGCGTTTGATGGCTTCCAAGGCGCTCGAACTTGCCATCCTCGAGAACTCGGAGCAGCTTGACCTGGAGGTCTAGCGGGAGCTCGCCGATCTCATCGAGGAATATGGAGGAGCCGTCGGCCAACTCGAACCGACCCACCTGTTTGGTCATGGCTCCCGTGTAGGCGCCCTTTTCGCGTCCGAAAAGCTCGCTCTCGATCAACGGCGCGGGCAGCGCCGCGCAGTTCACCTTGACCATGAGTTTCGACTTCCGCGGGCTCATGTCATGGATTGCCTGGGCCAGCAGTTCCTTTCCTGTTCCGGTCTCGCCGGCAATGAACACGGCGGAATCAGTGGGAGCGACCTTCCCCGCCATCGTGAGCATTCTGCGCACCGGCTCACTCTCTCCCACGATGGCGTGATGACCGGCCTCGCTCCGGATCTGCTCCCGCAAGTACACGTTTTCATGCTGTAATTGATCCCTTAGAAGCTGCACTTCGTCCAAGGCCTGGCGCAGAGATTTCTCGGCGCGCTTCCGCTCGGTGATGTCCTCGAATGCAACGACGACTCCGATTCTCTGCCCATGCTCGCGGACCGGCGTGCACTTGTAGGCCACAGGAAAGCAAGTCCCATCGTTGCGCCAGAAGACTTCCCCGTTCGCGAACTGCTCACGCCCTTCCCGGCATGCCGCGCATATGGAACATTCGTCTTCGGCGAACGGACTCCCGTCCTCTCGCGAATGGTGCCAGACATTGTGACTGGTTTGACCGATCAGGTCTTCAGGCGCGTGACCCAGCATGTCGGCCGCCGCCGGGTTCACGAAGATGTGCCGGCCCTCCAAGTCCAATCCCAGGATCCCCTCCGCCACCGCGCCGAGGACGAGCTGATGGAGCTGGTTGGTTTTGGCCAGGGACTGTTCGGAAACTTTGCGCTCGGTGATATCGATGGTGACACCCATCAGGGTCCTGCGGCCGTTCGGATCCCTTTCCACGCGGCCCCACGAGTTGAGCCAGCGCGCGGCTCCGTCGCGGCGGTTGATGCGATACTCGACGTGCCCGTCGCTGCCGGAGGCGACAACCCGGTCAATGGTTTGCCGCACCTTCTCCCGATCCTCCGGACAGACGGCGTCGAGGACGACTTCCTGCGTGATGTTCTCCGCGGCACCGAATCCGAATGAGGCTCTGGTCTCGTCGGTGAGCCAATAGCGTTGCGTTTCGAGATCGAGACCCCAGAGACCCACCCCGGCCGCATCGGTGGCCAGGGTCAGCCGCGCCTCGCTCTCGCGCAACGCCTGGTCGGAGCGCTTGCGGACAATGGCGTTGGCGAATATCTCCGCTACAAGACCGAGCCGATTGACGAGTGAGTCTTCCCAATGAATCCGGCGCTGTGTCGTGCAGAACGTCAGCGCGCCGAGCGTGGACCCGCCGCCGACGGAAAGGGGCAGCGCAAGATCGGACTGGATGCCGTAGTGTTGCCAAGTGGCGAGATCCACGGCCCCGGCTTCGGGCGTATCCTCGTCCACGGAATGCTGGACGATGGTACGACCCGCCATCATCTCTTCAAGAGCCCATGGAAAGTACTCTTTCCCGCTCATACGTTTGGGCACAGGCGGCCCGCCAAGAGGACGGTAGAGGTGGGTCAGGATCATGATATCAGAGTCCTCGATATCCCACTCCCAGAATCCTGAGAGGTCGAGCCCCAGACACTCGCACACCAGGCGCTGCGCCTCGTCGATAACGTCGTCCACCCGGTCGGACGGCACATTGACAAACCGCGCGGAAAGGTCGGCAAGCAAGGTCTCGAACCGGAGCAGCGCCTCCCACTCTTGGCGGTCGCGCGGCCCGCGGGCCGCGGGCGCAGGCATCGCCGCCTGTCTGTCAGATGCCTTGTCTGTGTTTGCCTGCATGTCGACCACCGATGTGTTACTGTAAACCCTCTGAAGTCACGATACTGTCGATGTCGCGCCACGTATCATTACGGCCTCCCCACCCAAAGTTAAAGGAAACTGCGGTGAAAGGAGTTCCCTGCCGGTGAATCCATTGTGTCGCTTCAGCCCCCATTCGCCCCCCGGAGTCGAACCGACGAGGCACGGGAAGAGTGTAAAGCTTCAACCCGACAAAGTCAAATTGAAAAGCTCGCAAAACAGCTATAAACAATGGTTTGGTTCCTGGTTGCTGTGCTTTGAAGATACGGCTAAGGCCATGGTCGTCAGACCGAGCCGCATGGCAAATTCCTGCTGGGTCATGCCATAGGATTCCATGACTTCACACACAGTTTCTCCCGGAGGAACAGCGTATCACTATCGGGTCGAAAAAAAACAAACCGTGTTGGCGGCGAAAAAAAAGGTCACTTTCGGCATGAGAAGCTACAACCCCGTCCTCGGCCGCTCGATCACCCGGGATGATTTGGGAAAAAGGAGAGGTGATTGGAGTGCGTGGAGAATAAAAGGCGCCGCGGTTAATCAGTAAGCTGAATGATTCCGGGAAGTTTAAAAATGCGGGGGGGTGGGGTATAGTACACGACATTCTCATCTGTCAGCCATGTTCAGGGTATTTTCGTTGATTTACCACGTCGCATCACTAAGCCACATCAGCCGGACCGTCGCCGGTGCCGCCCTGCTTTTGTTCGCTATGAATTGTCCGGGGCAATCTCCGGAGGAAACCGCTGAAGACTTCCGGGCCCGCGGCAATCAGGCTTTGGCGGACGGTATTTATTCCGCCGCCGCCCGTTTTTTCACCCGGTACCGCCAGGCGGCGGGATTGAAGGAACCTGAATTTTCCGACGCCACCGCCTTGCTGGCGGAAGCATTTTACCGGGAAGGCAAGTTCACCGAAGCGGGTGATGTTATCGCCTGGCATACAGCCAACTCCCCGGGCCTGAAAGACCGCTATTACCGGGACCTGCTTATCTACTGGCAAGCCGCGGTGGCGTTAAAAACAGGCGACGCGGAGACCGCGTTGACAATGGTCAATCAGATTTTGGAGACACGCAAAGAAGCGGACGACATCCGAGTGGCCGCTTTGGTGTTAAAAGGGGAGATCCACGTCCACACCCGCCAGTGGACTCCCGCGGAACAAGCGTTCCAGACCGTTATTCAAGACTTTTCCACGGACCCGGCTGATCAGGAGCATGTCATCCGGGCCAAACTGGGGTTGGCCGACGCGCTGAAGCAAGCCGGCCGAACCGAGGAGGCCATCGCGCTGCTCACCCGCCTGGCGGAAGACCCGGCCCTGCCGACAACCGCCCGCACCCGAGCCCAGCTGCAAACCATCAGCGCTCATATTTCCCGTAACGAAATCGAACAAGCCTTGGCGGTTTACACCGCGATTGAGGCTCGGCGACCGCTGATCGCCAACGTTGTTTGGCACGCGCGCCTGTCCGAATTGTTTAACGCGCTGGTCAAGGCTGACTCGAATGATGTGGCCCTGAGCCTGATTCCCGGATTGACGGCGACCGCCCCGGACGCCGCCAGCCGCCTGGCCACACAGATGGAAGCCTGTAAATTGCTGATGGTGGTCGGGCGGCTGGCCGAGGCCCGGGAAAGTTTGGCCAAACTCACCGAGACTCCGGGAGGGAATCCATCCGACATCGCGGCCATGGAGTTGAGACTGGCCGAATTGTATGATCAAGATGGTCAAACTGAGCCGCGGATTGATGTGCTCCGCCGTATCATCAGCCGTGAGGAAGTCAGTAAAGACATTCGCTTTAAAGCGGCGGTAAATCTGGGTAACGCGTTAACCGCTGAGCGCGATTACGACAACGGGACCAAAGCGTATGTGGAAGCGGCGCGGCTGGCGGACACCCGGGAGCGGCAGGCCCAAGCGCTCTTTAACGCCGGGGAAGCGTCCTTGCGCAAAGCGGAGATTCCTCAAGACGATATCGCCACGCGGCGGTTGGATTACAGCAAGGCGGCGAATTTTTTTAAAAATGTGGCGGACAACTTCCCGGAGACGGAGGCCGGTGTCACCGCCGTGTTTAAACTGGCCCTGGCCAAATCCGGCAGCGGCGCGCATCTGGAATCGGCGACTGTTCTAGGCCCGTTTTTGGAAAACCACCCGGCGCACGTTTTTTGGGAAGAGGCCGCGCTGTTGCGGATACGCGGGTTTCAACATGCCGGAGAAAAAGAAAAAACCGCTCAAGCCGTCAACGACTTCATCACCCAAAAACCAGATAGCCCGTTCGCTCCCCCCGCGTTGATGGAAGGGTTTCAAGCCGCCCGCCAGGCGGGAGACTATCCGCAAGCCAATGGATTTCTTTCAGCGATTATTGATAAGGAAAAAGAATACGCCCAATCCGGACTGCCCCCGCACGCCCTCTATGAACGCGCCCGCCTCAATTTTTTATACGGAAAAACGGGTGCCGCTCTGACGGACTGCGACACCTTTTTAGACAAATATCCGCGCCTGCCTCTGGCCGCTGATATTCAGCTTTGGCAAGGGGATCATTATTTTTCTATCGCCCGTCAGCGAGTCGAACAAAACCCGGCCGAGAAGGACACCCTCTATGGGCGGGCGCTCAAAGCCTATTTGGGCGCGGTCAGTCAGCATCCACGGACACCGGCCGCCCGCCGCGCGCTTTTTGAAGTCGCCCGGATACACCATTATTTAAACAATATTCAAGAGGCCCGGCGCTACCTCGACCGGTTAATCGACCAGTTGCCCGTTCCGGACGCGCCCCGCCTGGGGGGAATGGCTTACATACAACTTGGGGATATCCTCTCTGAAACAGGAGACTATCTGACCGCTTTGGAGGCTTTCCGGAAAGCGCGTGAGCATGTGACTGACACGGATCTTGTTTTAGCCTCAAAAGGCAGAGAGGCGGATATGTGGATCAGCTTGACGGGACCGGAGGAGGCGGGCTCGGAAAAACAGCGGGAGTATCTCGTGAAGGCCGCTGAATTACTCACGGCCGTGGCTGAAACAGCGCCTCCCGCCTCCGAGGTCCGGGCCGAGGCGCTATTTAAACTTGGCAAGACGTGGGAAATGCGCGGGGACGAGGAACAAGCGGTCGACATCTATTTAACCGTCGCCTATTCCTACGAAAAAGACGTTAAAAGCGGAGTTATCCGCCATTGGCATTATTACCCCAGAGCGGTCTTCGCCGCGGGAGGCATTCTTGAACGGCAGGGAAAATATGAACAAGCGTTACGGTGTTATCAGCGTCTGGCCCGGTCAAAACTTCCGGCGGCGGCCGAGGCGGAGGCGAAAGTTCAACAAATAAAAACCCTCACCCGTGGCTGATCCTCACAAGGATACGAATAAACCATGATCACGTCAACTATCTTGATTGTCGATGACGACCCGATGATCCGGCGAACGGCCAAACTCATGCTTGAACGCAAAGGGTTTGATGTGCTTGAAGCTGACAGTGGAGAGACCGCTTGCGATATTTTCACATCGTCGCCCGCACCCGTGGATTTGGTTATTTTGGATCTGAGCATGCCCGGCATGTCCGGTGAGGAAACCTTGGGGGCTTTGCGGAAATTAGACGGTCAGGTGAAGGTGATCATCGCCAGCGGCTACGAGAGTGACCTGCTCAATCAGTCTGGAGAAGCGCCTGACGGATATTTGCGCAAACCATTCCAAATGGCGGAGCTGTACGCGGCGGTCGACCAGCAGTTGGGCTGTCAGTCATGACCGCGGCCCGCGGGAAGCGAAAATGCCGCGGATAGCTGTTTCCTGCTTCTCGATGGATTCACATAATTTTAACTGCACTTTGGCGCGGTGTAAGTTCTGCTTTTCACGAACTGTTTTAAAATAAACATTGCCATTTAAGTAGTCCGTAAAGAAGCGCAGTCCCAATTCAAATGGCATCAACCGCACCGCGTCGAAGAAAAATTTCCGATCCGTCGGCGTGATAAAAGAGTCCGCCCGGCTCATGTACCCCTCAAAAATAGCCGCGCACAAATCCGTGTCAAAAATAACGGCGGACAAATTATCCGTTTCTTCTCCGACAGGGTTGCAGCACGAGCGCATGCAGTCACCAAAATCGTGGTGAATCAACCCGGGCATCACGGTGTCCAGATCGATCATACATGTCCCTTTTCCCGTCAGTTCATCAATCATGATGTTCCCCGCCTTGGGATCGCCGTGCACCGGATGCCGGTGTAATTCCCCCCTCTTGACCGCGTCCTCGAGGATCATGGACCACTTCCGGCGGACTTGAATGAATGTCAGACAGCTGGCCGCTTCCGGAGACTCTGCCGCCCGGCGGCGGCCCGCCTCACTCGCCAGCGCGGTGTCCAGCTCCCGAAAATAGTTCGTGATGCAATGAAATCCCGGCAAGGTGATCGCCAAAGCGCTCAAAGGAATATCATGGATGAGGCGTTGGAACTGGCCCAGCACTGTTCCCGCTTCCCGGGCGTGATCCACGTGCTGGATATTGTCATAGGCCTCGGCGGAAGCGATCAAAGAAACGGCCCGCCAGGCGAAGCCGTCTTCATCCACGATAAAATCCTCACCTGTTTGACTGGTGAGAACTTTGGGTGATTGCCAAATACGGTCCGACTGGTCATATTCATCCTCCAGCTTCTGATGAATATGGGACGTGATCAAGCGCATGTTACGCATAATCGCCCCGGTGTCCGAGAAAACGCGCCGGTTCAGCCGTTGTAACACAAACCGGTACTCGTCAAAAACGGTTCGGAAAACCGCCAGATATGTGTCATTAATATTACCAGAGCCAAGCGGTTCGACCGACACTAAATGCCCGCCCGCCGCGAATTGCCTGGCCATGTCACCCACATTCATAAGAAGACCTACTGTTCATTCACTGTTTTATATTGATTCCGGAAAAACGTCTGCCACCGGCTGATTATTTTTTCCGCTTCTCCGGGATCTTTCAGCTGTTCAGCTAAAAGCCGCAAGGTCTCCGCATCAGCGACTTCCGGCGGCAATTGGCCAAAAGCCTTCACCGCCGGATGCCCGGCAGGCAACCCCATGATTTTTTTGCGCGCCTTCTTCAACTCCGGCAGATTATCAACCGCGGCGCAACGAATAAGCACCTTTAACGCCTCCGCCCGTGACTGCTTCATGGCCACATCCAGAGTCATCTGCTTCCCTGTTTGATAGGGGTTACTTATCCAGGGAGACATTTTTCCAGCATGAATGTCATACACATCCCGGCGGATCGGCTGCCGTCCCAAAGGTTCACGGACAGGCCCTCCCGGTTCACCCGGGCGGACCGCCCACAGCGCCTGCCCCTGTTTTGAGAGAACAAACCCCGTGAACCGCTTCGCCAAGTCCAGGCTGGGCGGATTTTTCAACATCGCGATGGGATCGGGACTGTAGGCTGTCTCACCGGCCGGGCTGATATACACCAAGGCATCAGGAGATTTGCGGACTCTAACCGCGCCATAGAAATCAATACACGTCGCCACCGCGGCCTCGCCAGCGACCGGCGCGTTGGCCGCGTCGCCGGCGCTGTCATAAAACCGGCCCGCGTTTCCCAACACCAGCATCAACCGCTTCCAGCCCGTTGGCCAACTGCCTTCGGATTGCACAATCATTTCATACGCCGCGGCCGCCGAACCCGACTGGGTGGGATCAGCCAAAGCCAAAAGACCAAACATTTGGTCATGCCCCAAATCCCTCCACACCGCCGGATACGGCAATTGCCGAAGATCCAAAACCGTCTTATTGTACAGGAAACCAAACCCGCTCAAGGCTGAACCGCACCAAAGTAAATTCTCGTCACGCAACCGCATCCCCCCGAATGTCTCGGGAATCTGCGATAAGATGTCGTCTTGACCGGCGATGAAAGAAATGGGTGTGAACACACCTTCTGACGCCAGCGCGGTGAACACTTGCTCGCCGCCACCCCATAAAATATCGATACCGGCGCTGTCCGAGCGGGCATAAACGTTGCGCAGATATTGCACAATAGCGCTGGTTCCGCCGCCGACATCCCGCCACTCAAGACGCACCGGGGCACCAAAATTCGTTTCATGCCAAGCTGAAAAGGCATCCCCGAATTCCCGTTGAATATTTTCATTATGGGGGCTGATTAAAATTAATGTGAGCCCGTCTCTCCTTCCGTCGCCGCACCCCCACAAGCAGATCAGAAGAGCGAGCGCGAGAAGCGCCGCCGTCGTGGCAACCGTTTTACCATGTTTTTTCACCATCTTATCTTCCTTACTTCAATCACCTGGAGTCATTTCCAACACCTGGAAATCATTCAGCGGGGGCGGTTTCTTCGCTTTTCTCTTCGGCCGCCACCGCCATGGCATGTTGAAGCGCCGCTTTCAAGTCAGGAGGGAACGTGGCCAGACACCGCTGATACATCGTCGCGCGCATATCGTTAATGGGCGGCAGTTTTCGACGGTCACGCATGCGTCCGGAACCAATCTGCTGAGTATATTTAAGCCAGATATTCCGCGCCAGCACATCAAACGCCCGGGCCCGCCCGTCATCTCCAATCGCCAAGGCTCTCAGGCCTTGAAAAAGAAATCCTTGAACCAACGCGTGGGCCTGATCAAATGTCGCCGTGCTGACGTCGCCAGCCATTTCCCGCACCACAAAATTCACCAACGGCACGCGATGCTCAGCGGCGGTGGAGCGCTCCTGTAATTTTTTATAGTATTCAGCCGCTTTTTCCTCCGCTCCAAACGCGAATAACGTCACCGTCGCGTCAATCAGCCAATTTCGATAGCCGGCCATGAACGATGAGCGGTTGTCTTGATTGGCGATGGCCGTCAGATATTCCTGGTTCACGGCGTCGACCACGGCGATATTGGGTGTCACTTCAAAGGTTTCCAATGACCCCGCGTAAGCCAGACGCCCGCCACGGAACGCGTTCGCGAGGGATTGCGTGATCATCCGTTCACAGGACGTGTTGACCACACTGTCGCTTTCATTGAGCCCAAGTGTCGCCCAGTAAATCGCGTGCGCCTCCGGCAACCGCCAGTCCAAATCCCCATATCTACGCTGCAAGGTGAGGATAAAACCGGGATCTAACTTCAATCGGCTGGTCAACCACCGGGATCGCAGACATAATTCAATTTCCGCCAATTGCTCCGCCGGAATCGTCGCGGTGACCGTTTCGGGGAAGACTCCATTGGCGGCGACAAATTCTTTTTCAAGGCGTTTGAAATCAGTTCCGCAGGATTCCAGCAATGTCGCTAAATCCACCTGCTCACCCAAGCGGGCATCCAGGCCTTCCCGGGAGGTCGGGGCCGCGGCGAAACGCTCCCAGTCAATGGGATAATCGCCAAGCACCATGGTCATTTCCTCCGCCATTTTCAGTTTGTAATACCGGTTCGCGTCATCCAGTTCCTGGCCCATTTTATGCTGATAAATCCACCCCAGCTCTTTATACAATTCCGGATCGCCCGGGTTGTAAATCAAGGCTTCGTCACGGATCAGTTCAATGCCCCGCCGCACCCATCGCCAGCGATCCTCAAATCCGGGAAATGTGACAGAGATGTTATAGGCCATATTCCAAGCCAAATAAGCGGTGGCGCCGGTGAACCGGGGTTGTAACTTCACCATCCAGGAGGCCAGTTGATACATTTCAAAATAATTGCCCTCATCCTTCATTTTCCCGCTGTACAGCCACAGCACGTTGGCCACGATTCCGCGGAAGCTTCCCAAAGCCTCGGTCGTGAACACCACCATGGGCGGGGCGTTCTCAGCGATATCCGTGTCGATCAGCTTCTTCTCAACCC
Source organism: Lentisphaeria bacterium (assembly GCA_032251435.1). Taxonomy (GTDB): domain Bacteria; phylum Verrucomicrobiota; class Lentisphaeria; order Oligosphaerales; family MVZH01; genus JAVVEH01. Next base: position 54,166 of record JAVVEH010000005.1, read on the forward strand.
GGATGCGGTTCATTTCTTGCTGAACATTAAAGCTGCCCGCCACACAGACAATAATCACCACGAAAGGGGCCAGATATTTTAGACTGTCTTTCATATTCATCGGCGGATCACTCTCCCCAGTTCACGCCGGGTAAACCCCCAGATCCCGAGGGCGATCATCGGTCCCCCCTTAAGCAGAACGTCAAAGAGAAGGAGATGACCCATAAATTTCCCGCTGATCAAATATCCGCGGGCTAAGGCATGGGTCACATCGAATGAGCGGAACGAAACAATGGCTAAACGCACCGTTTGCGCCACGCTGAAAGAAAAGATATCCTTGAGTCTCCAAGCCACAATCTGCCCATGCATATCGCGGGTTGGCATGCCCAGTTCAGGATCTAAAATCGCCCCCAGCGCCAAATACGCCAGGGCGACAAAAATGGCGACGGGCGTTGAAAACAGCGCGCCGAACGCGCAGCCCAGAGCCCCCATCAACGCCAGGCGGAAAAGACCCACGATGATTCCCCTGATCCAGTTCTCAGTGAACGTCACCGCCCGAATGAGCAACCGGGGGCCGTCGGCGGGCTGAAAGACCACGGTGGCCCCCTGAAAGTCCAGGTTTTCATAACCCAAATCAATCACACCTTCAGCGGAAATAAAATCCGCCGGGAATGAGATTTCCTGAAACCCTCCGCTCATCACCTTCACGAGCGGTGTCGCCACGACGCGCTCCCGGTCGTTCTGAGCAGTGGGATTTTTAAACACCCACCGGCCCACGCTTTCACGTTGTTTGTCAATACTCTTCGAATCCACATAAAACCGATAGCGCAGAAAAAGGGGTCTGTTTTTTGGGGGGGGGCGCACTCCTGAGAAGCGCCATGTTTTCAGTTTCCGCGGGCCAACGCCTGTGCTGGCGGCCTGCCGTTGCCGCTTGATTTCAGCGATGACGGCGGGCGGGTTGTGATCCGGATCGAATTCTCCAGACGCCAGCCGCTCCTCATACTCACGGCGGGCCAAAGCGTCAAAATCCACCTTCAGTGGCTGATACACGCGCCGCCCGACCAGCACCTCATTCTTGACTTTCGCAATCTCCTCTTCAGTAAAGTCTCCCCGCTTAAATCTGTATAAGGTCAATGCGTAAATCAACACAGCGGACAGGATGAACACACCGGCGCTCATCAAAAACACCCCCAGCCATTTTCCCACCCACACCAGCCAGCGCGGGGCCGGTTTGGTCAGGACCAAATGCATGTTGTACGCTTCAATTTCCCGGGAAAGACCCGAGCTGCCAACCCAAATAGCCGCCAGCGCCACCAATGATGTCACCGCCCGCAATGAATAGCTGAGTGACACCTGCAACTGCCCAACCGCTGTGCCGTCCCCCTTGGTTGTGAGCGGCAAAGCCACCACAGCCAAAGCGTTCAGGGCAATCAGCGACAACACGACCCGGCTACGGACGCAGGCGCGGAACGTTTGTTTGGTTATGGCGATCAGAACCCTCAAAGACGGGCCCCTCTGTTTTCATGGATAAATCAAAACCGTCGGCATTGCAAGCCGACGGGGGGAGCGAAATATGGTGTCCGACAGCGAAACATCAAGCGGTTCCGACCAAGCTTTCAGCGGTTTGACGGGTGTAAATTCCGGCGGCGCTGAGCGATACCGGTTAATTCTTTCATCAGCTCTATGTTACTTCCGGCTTCCGCCTGAGCGAGCTGGTGACGCAGTTCCGCCTCACGCTTGCCGAGAAAATCATTTTCGATCGTTCGCACGCAATCCTCCACCGCGCTGTTGAGGCGTTGTTCCCACCGTTTTTTTTCATTCTCGGTATGGGCCTCATCATTGGGATCTTTATACCGGGAGGAATGCAGTAAGCGCCCGACGACAGGGTCGGCGGCCAACGCCTGATCAGCTCCGATGTCCCGGCCAACCGCATCCCATTTTTCCTCGGCGGTCCTCTGCAAAACCAGTAATAACGCTTTTTCAACCGCCGTTTGCCCCAGCGCCTCCTTAGTCAAGTGCTCATTGACAACCAGCTGCTCAGCGATCGCCCGGTAACGCAACGACAAATCCAACAGATTTTCCACGGCGCCCCTGACGGCTGACGGCGGACTGACAGTCCCCGTTTCCGGCGCGCCCCCGTCCGCCCCCATGTGAAACGGCGGCGGCCCGGGGCGGCTCGTTTCCGAATGGCGGCCGCTCTCACGGTGGGAAAAACGGCCACTCCGGGCTTGCTGTTTGAGAAGTTGGTCTAAAGAAGCGAAAACCACCGCCTCCGGAACCCCGACTTTGGCCGCCAGCCATTGACACAATCCGGCCTGGGTCACGGGTTGCGTGATTTGGCTGATAACACCTAAAAGCCGCTTGACGACTTCATCTTTGTCGTGAGGAGAGCGCAAATCTTTGCCGGTGGCGGCCGTGTCAAAAAGAAACTCAAACGCGTCCTGGTCGCGGCTCATCACCGCTCGCAGTTCATCCGCCCCCATTTGTTGAAAGATGCCATCCGGATCCTGACCATCGGGCATGACAACCACCCGGGGTCTTAAATTCGCCTGCAAAGCGACTTCCACACTGCGGGCCGCCGCTTTGACACCCGCGGCGTCCGCGTCAAAAGCGAAGACAACGTGTTCGGTATGCCGACGGAGAATTCTCGCTTGGTCCTCAGTGAAGGCGGTTCCTTGGGGCGCCACCGCGTGAGTCAGTCCGGCCCGGTGACAGGCGATCGTGTCCAATTGCCCCTCACACACCAGGGCTTTTCCGGATTCCTTAAACGCTTTACGCGCTAAGTTTAAACAATAAAGCAAGCGGCTTTTATGGAAGGTGATCGTCTCCGGACTATTCACGTACTTCGCGCTCTGGGCGTCGGCTTGTAACACGCGGCCGCTGAATCCCGCCACCCGTCCCAGGTCATCCCAAATGGGAAACATGATCCGATTCCGAAAGCGATCATACACACGCGTTCCGCCCCCCGTCTGCTCTCTCTCCGCGATCAAACCCGCCGCGAGTAACAGCTTGGGTGTCATTCCCTGGCGTTGCCCCCAGTTCAGCAACGCGTCCCAACTGTCCGGCGCGTAGCCCAGTCCAAACCGGGTGGCCGTGCCTTTATCCAGCCCGCGCCCAGACAGGTAGTCCCGGGCGAATCGCGCCTCGGGTAAAGCCAGTTGCTGACGGAACCAGTCAGCCGCCTTTCCTAACACGTTCAGCACCGTGTCTTTGGTTATGTCCCGGTCGCCATGACCGCTCCCCGTGTCGGGGAGGGGTGTCTCGGGGATGTGCACCCCGGTCTGCCGGGCTAAAAGACGAACCGCGGAGGGAAAGTCAACATTTTCCATTTCCCGGACAAAGCCAAACACGTTGCCACTGGCCCCGCAACCAAAACAGTGGTACATGCCCATAGTGGCATTTAACTTAAACGAGGGGGTTTTCTCTTTGTGGAAGGGACAACAGCACCAAAACTCCCCTCCCCTCTTTTGGAGACTCACATACGCCCCCACCACCTCCACAATATCAGCTCGAGCCCGAACTTCCTCAATAATTTCTTCCGGTATGAAACTCACTTGGTCACCGCGGCTCCCGCATAATTTGAGCGATCCGCTTTTTTAACATGTCAGCCTGTTTCTCATCTCCGATCCGCAAGTACAGGTTTCGGGCGACACTGTAGTAGCGGACGGCATCCCGGGGCGCGGCGAGGTATTGATCACAAAAAACAGCCACATTCCTGGCCACCACGGGATTGTCCGGTTCTCTGCGCAAAGCGGCGAAAAGATGGTTTTTGGCTTTGACCATGTCGCCCTGATACAGGTAGAGCATGGCGATGCTGGTATCGACAATCGCTCCTTTTCCATACAGCGGGCTTTTCCTCAGACTGGTGAAGAGCGGAATCCCTTCTTCCGGCAGGCCCTGCTCAAGCAGGCAACGGGCCAGAAGAGCCGTGGTCGCATCGTGTTCCGGCCGGATTTCGTGGGCCTTGCGCAGGGGCGGCAGGGCGTCTTGATACTTTCCTCGATCACACATGATCCAGCCGTAAAAATGCTGGCTGGCGAAATCCGCCGGAAAATCCTGGGCGCCCGATCGTAAAACCTCTTCAGCGCGATCCATTTTCCCCACATGATATAGCGCCAGACCTGTCAAAATGCGGCTGGACACGTGGGACGGATTGATCTTTTGCGCTTTCGCCGCCGTTTTTAACGCCTCATCCCAGCGGGCGGAAGCGGCATGAGTGACCGCCGCCGTGAATACCGTTTCGGCGTCGTCCCCTTCACATCCTGTCAACAACACCCCAGCCAGGGACAGTGACATGGCAAATAAAACGCGCCAACACAGATAATTGGACATTGACTAAAACTCCATGGGTAAAGGGCGGAAAACGCAGACAATTTAATGTGCCTTTTCCCCCGCTATTTTCAATGTCGCAATGAATTAAAAAAACCACTTTTTACCGGGCTACCGGGCGGCCGGGATAGCCGCGCCACGTTGCTCCCCTTTTTTTCGATGCTATGGTAAAGGCAACTCCCGCTCGGCAAAGTGAAGTCATCCATGTCCGCTGATCAAAACACAATCGCCATTTTATCTGAACGTTGCGCGGGCTGCGCGCGGTGTGTGAGCGCATGTCCCTTCGGAGCGATTCACATGGACGGGCGCCTGGCGGTGATTGACGATGCGGCGTGCGCGCTCTGCGGAGCGTGTGTGTCGGCCTGCTCTGAATTCAACGCCATTGTCATGCTTCAAGACTCCGTGGCCGGCGCGCCGAAAACGCATGGCGGGGAGGTCTGGGTGTTCGGGGAAATAACCTCAGACCGACAGATTTCTCCACCCACAGCGGAACTTTTGGGTAAAGCGGGTGAGTTGGCCTGCGTGTTGAAAACCCGGGTGGGCCTTCTGCTGATCGGCGATCAGTTAGACATGGCGGCGAAACAGGGAGAAACGTTTGGCGCTCGAACGCTTTATCTCGCTGAACACGCTCAACTGAGGGAGTTTAAAGATGAACCCCAGGCGCTGATCCTCATGCGGGCGGCGCGCGCGTTCAAACCCGTCATTGTGCTGGGAGCGGCGACCGCCATCGGCCGGGCCGTTCTCCCGAGGGCCGCCGTCCTGCTGCGTACCGGCTTGACCGCCGACTGCACCCACCTGGCAATCGATCCAGCCAGTGGGTCGCTTATGCAAACCCGCCCCGCTTTCGGCGGAAATATCATGGCGACAATCCAGTGTCCGGATCGCACGCCCCAAATGGCGACCGTCCGCCCGGGCGTGTTCCCGTTGCCAGCCCGCTTATCGAATCGGAAAAAAAGTAAACGGGTGACGCTTCCCGTCTCGGATGACACCCTTCATTCCGCCATCTCGTGGCTGAAAGCGGTTCGCATGGACGCGGGTGCGGGGGAACTAAGAGACGCGGCGGTCATTGTCACCGCCGGCGCTGGAACCGGCGGCCCCGCCGGCGTGGCGCTGGTGAACCGCTTGGCGCACGCCCTGGGCGGCGTGCTGGGAAGCACCCGGTCCGTTGTGGACGCCGGATGGGCGGACTACGCGTGTCAAGTGGGACAAACAGGAGTGACCGTCCAACCGAAGACCTATATCGCCTGCGGCGTGTCCGGGGCGATTCAACATATTGTCGGCATGCGGAGCAGCGATCGAATTATCGCGATCAACAAAGATCCCGACGCGCCTATTTTCACATATGCCGACATCGGTGTTGTCGGCGACCTGCGCGACATCATTCCAGCATTACTGAAGGAGCTGACTGACATCCCATGAAAAAAAAACCGACAACCGCCGTCATTTTAGCCACGGGCTTCGAAGAAATTGAAGCGGTCACAATCATTGATGTCCTGCGCCGGGCGGATATCCCGGTTCTCACCGCCGCTCTATCCGGCGGGCGGATGACGCGTGGCGCGCATGGCGTCAATGTGGAAACGGATTGTTCGTTGAGTGAGATCGACCCGCGTGAGTTGGCGTTACTTGTTCTCCCCGGGGGAATGCCGGGATCCCGGCGCTTGGCGGAAAGCCAACGAGTGATAGACTGCCTGCGGACGGTGCACGCCTCGGGGTGTTTAGTCGCCGCGATGTGCGCGGCGCCCCTGGCGTTACAGGCCGCGGGGCTGTTGGATGGGAAAAAAATGACATGTTACCCGGCGCTTAAGGATCAGTTTCCCGCGTCTGATTACACTGGCGAGGACGTTGTCCAGGATGGCGCGGTCATCACCGGCAGCGGGCCCGGCACGGCGCTGCGGTTCTCACTGCGTCTGGTCGAGGCCCTGGGTTTGCCCGAAACCGCCGAGAACCTGCGGCTCGGCATGCTGGCCCTGTGAGGGGCTAAACCGCCCCCGTTTGTTTGGCCTCACGGTACAACCGCGCCCGGGTTTTGACAATGACCTGATTCATATCATAGGCCGAATACCCGACGTGCTTGCCTAATGATTGAAGCGCGGCCTTCTCCCGCGGATCAATTTTACCGTCCGCCAAAGCGACCTCAGCCATCGCCTCGAGCCAGCGCGTGGTCTCCGCCAGATCCCTCGGCGCGGGCGCGTCAAGCTCTCCAGCCACCGCGCTTTGAATCAAGGTGTCAATGTGTCCGGTTGTCAGCCCCCGATGTCGCGCGAAGTGTTCCAACTGTTCCCTTTCCTGATCGTCCACATATCCGTCAGCGACCATCATTTTTATCATCCAGGCCGCTTGTTCCAGCGCGCTGGCCGGTGTTCCGCCGGGGACGGCGGTGCCCGCCGCGGTCAGAGGCCGCCCTTTGTCCCGCGCGGTCCGGACCGCTCCTCGGATCAGCTCCTGAGCCCGTTCGCTGTACACGGGCAGGCGTTCCATCAACATCCAATCCGTACCCGGATCATTTAATACAGCGCCGCAGTAGTCGCAGGCGTCGTGAGCTGACGAGCTGACCGCCGCGCCGCAGCCGGGACAATGCGCGCTGGCCAAAGCGAAGTCACCCTTACCAGCCACGCCGTGCCGACGCCCTAAAACAAAGACTTCCGCGCGCAACGTCACCTGTTTGGTTTGCCGCGTTTTCCCGGATTCATCTTCTTGTGTCTGATGACTGCTCCAGCGAATTTCAACCGCCGCTTTATCCAATGGCTCGCCCGCCACGACCGCCCGTGTGGTGACCGCCCCCACCGCGCAGTGTCCCGGATACGTGCGAAGGCCCTGTTCATCCCGGCGTAACAACGGCGCCAACTCTTGGCAAAATGCCTCCATCGCCATTTTCCGGACGGGATCAATCCGCCCTTCCCGGTAAGATGTCATTAACCGCCAGAAAACAACACTCGCCCGGTCTTCCAGTCGCTGGATTGAGAACGCCGGGTCCGTCTTCCGAATTGCCTGAAAACCGGGCACCCGATCCGTACCAACGGGAGTCCATTCACAGGCCTGCGTGATTTCCGCCAGAACCCAGTCATACTGCCCGCTTTTGATCAAGGCTCCGCAAGATGGACATTTGGCGCTGGCGTTCAGCGTCAAACCGCTGCCGCAGTTTGGGCAGTTTCCCTCCATTAATCCATCCCCGGCTAAGCTTTGAACACCCGGGCGGCGGATAAATGACCAGTACTCTGTGAATGCCTCGTTGGTCCGCCCGCCGGACACCCGTTTTCCGCTCGCGACATCCACTTCGTTATCCACAGCGGAAGCGGTGATCCGAAAACTGACCGTGTCAAACATCTCATCCGAATGAGCGTCCGCCAAGACGACCGAATGAATTGTCAACCCCTCCATTTGGTTGACCAAGCCGCGGGCTTTTAATTCGTCAACCTGCAACGAAAACCGTTCAAACACACCATCGGTGACAAAGGGGCGGATCGGATCCAGTTGTTGATCACACCACGCGCTTTGAACCACCTCAAACGCCCGTTTGATTCGTTCGCCCAACACGTCCGGGTCAAACCCGCTGTCCCGCTTCCGGATAGCCGCGACACCGGCGCTTACCCGGTCCGTATCCTGCCGGAGATGACTGGACCGGATCACACCGCTCTGGTGGTGGGAAACCGCGCTCTTTCCACCTTTCATAACCGTGAAAAAAACCGCCGTCACCACAATAATCGCCACCGGTATGCCGATCACAGGCGCTTCGATTATCAGACGGATCAGAAAATAAATGAGAATAAATAATCCTTCTCCATCTCCGGAAGAGCCGCCGCCGGAGAACCCGCCGCCGCCACCACCACCGCCACCACCGTAGCGCCCTCCTCCGCCCGCGCGCCCGAACGCGTCACACGCGGCGAAAACAACGAGCGCGCCCACAAGCCAGAGGCGATAGCGGAAACACCTGTGGACAAGACTCATGAGGCCGTGGTAACGTTTCGTTGTCATAGTGTCACGCGTGCTCTCTGGTGTCACCTAATTTTTCGTTTGATAATTAGGAGCGTCTTTGATCACTTTCACACCGTGGGGATGAGCCTCATGCAGACTGGCTGACGACACTCTGATAAACTTCGCCTTACGCTGCAACTCACCTAAATCGCGCGCGCCGCAATACCCAAGCGAGAACCGCAACCCGCCGACATACTGGTGAAGCACGGCGGCCACTTTTCCCCGGTAAGGCACAAGACCCTCGATTCCCTGGGGAACCAGATGTTCCGGATTGTTCACATCCTTCTGACCATACCGCTCTCGGGAACCCTTGTTCGCCTTCATGGCGTCCAAGCTGCCCATTCCCCGGTAGGCGACGTATGTCCGGCCTTGGTGAATTAACTTTTCACCCGGACTTTCTTCAGTGGCGGCCAGAACGGACCCCATCATCACTGAAGCCGCGCCGGCCGCCACGGCTTTGGCCACATCCCCGGAATAGGTGATTCCCCCGTCACTAATCACGGGAATTTCGTCACCGACAGCCTTCCTGACTTCATAAACCGCGGTCAATTGCGGGATCCCGACACCGGCCACAACCCGCGTGGTGCAAATCGACCCCGGGCCGATGCCCACCTTCACCGCGTCGGCACCGGCGTCAACAAGACGAACCGCGGCTTCGGCGGTGCCGATATTTCCGGCAATCACATCCTGCTTGATACCGGCGGCTTTCAACGCGCGGACAGTCTCAATGACACCTTTTGAGTCGCCATGCGCGGTGTCGATAACCAACGCGTCCACATCCGCGTCAATCAACGCTTGAATCCGCTCATCATCGTGGGGACTGATGGCCCCGGCGACCCGCAAACGATGCTGACTGTCCCGGTTAAACAGTGGATTGGTATTCTCATAAATGTCCTTGACATCACTGAAACTGTAGAGGCCAATCAATTTTCCGGCTTCATCCACAATGGGCAGCTTTCCGATTTGATTGTCAACCATGATGTTAAACGCGTCATCCATACTGGTGGCGGCGCCGGCGGTGATCAGGTTCTTGGTCATGGCCTGTTCCACAGGCACATCTGTCTCCCGTAAAAATTTAATGTCCCGGGCGGTCAGAATCCCCACCGGACAGCCGTTGTCATCCACGATTGGAAACCCGGAAAATTGGAAATTCCGCCGCGCTTTCTCGGCCAGCAAGTCGATCACCCGCTGGCGCTTGTTGAACACGACTGGATCTCGTATCAAGCCGTTCAAATAATGCTTCACCCGGGCGACCTGCTTGCTCTGACTGATGACATCCTGATTTTTGTGAATAACCCCGATGCCTCCCTCGAGCGCGATGGCGATCGCCATCTCGCTTTGGGTGACCGTGTCCATGGCGGCGCTGATAAACGGGATGTTGAGACGGATATGCCGACTGAAGGAGCTGGTCACATTCGCCTCATCGGGCAGAAAATCAGCGTATTGCGTCACGAGAGAGACATCGTCAAACGTCAGCCCAGTATTGGGGAAACTGGCCATAAACTGGTCGAGGTGGGAATTTTTCACAGTGGCTGTCCCTTTTCAATCCATCACTCAAATAAAACGGAGACGGCCTCCGTAAAGCCGGCGGCGGTCCCGCTGAAAAACATGCTGACACCGCGATAAATAAACGCGGGAAAAGACGGTGTCAAAGCCGAAAATAGTCCTTTATTCGGCCGTGGCCAAAGAAATGGTGATTTTCTTTTTATTCCCGGCCATCACGTCCCCGCTTTGGGTCTGGATGGTCGTGTCGCTTGCCAGCGCCGCGTGAATCACGCGGCGCTCACTGGCGGTGAAGGGTCCAATAGTTTTGGGATCACCCCATCGTTTGACTTCTTTGGCGGCGTCCAAGGCCAGTTTTTCCAATCGGTCATTGTCAGGCTGACGGGAGACAACGTCATTTTCGTCCGCTTTCGTTTCTCTGTCCGGCCGGGATTTTCCCTCCTCACCTTCTTTTTTACCGCCCCTGGGGTTCGCGCCCCCTTCAACATCTATGACGACCCGCACCGGTTGTTCATACTTCCCGGAAACAATCCGATTAACAAGATAATCAAAATTATTCAACACGCGCCCCCCGCGGCCGATCAGCCGCCCGGGCTCATCCGTTTTAACACTCAAAACCACGCGCTTGCCGTCAAGAGACCCCGAAACGGTCGTTTGAATGCCTAAGGCGGCGGTCATTTTTTCCAAACATTCGGCGGCTACAACCGCTGTGTCAACAGACTGGTTCATCTTCGTTTCTCCACATGAATTTATACAAAAGCTAGGCCTTCAAGGGTTGCTCACCCCGGGCTTCTTTTCGGGCTTCAATACGCTTGGTGACCAGATTTTGCCCGATCGTCAATACTTGGTTGGTCGTCCAATATAATGTCAGCCCTGAGGGCATGCTATAGAATATGATCATGAAAAACAGGCTCATGAACATCATCATTTTCTTCTGCGACGGATCACCGGCTGTCGGAGTCAAACGCTGCTGCAGGAGCATGGTCGCGCTCATGAGAATGGCCAGCGGCCGGACCGGCAGGCTCTCACCAAAGGGCAACAGGGTGTCCGGCTGAGATAAATCCGAAATGTAGAAAAAGGCGGCGTGACGAAGCTCAACCGCTCCCCGAAGCGTGTTAAACAACGCGAAAAAAACCGGGATTTGAAGCAACATCGGCAGGCATCCACCGGCGGGGTTGACTTTATTTTCTTTGTAAAATTCCATGGTCTTGCGATTCAACATCTGGGGATCATTTTTATATTTTTCCCGCATCGCTTTGATTTCCGGCTGCAATTGCGCCATCCGCCGCATGGACACCGTGCTTTTATGGGTCAGCGGCCAGAATAATGTTTTGATGACCACTGTCACGACAATGATGGCGAATCCGAATCCCCACGTCCCGCCGAAAAATCCGTTCAAAGCGATCAGTGAGCGCAAAATTGTTTTGGCGATGAGTTTCATCCACCCCGCCCGGAAAAACATGAAGTAATCCAGACGCATGATGTCTTCGGTGTTGGGCGCCAGACTGCTTAAGGCCTTTAGCGTTTTGGGGCCGGCGTATCCGGAAAAAACAAATGTCATCTCCGCGCCGTCGGCTGGCAGACGGATGGTTCCCAAGGCGGCGGTGGCGTGAATCCAGTCACGGGGTGGTCCCTCGATGCTGTTGTCCTCGGCCATTTGATCGACACCAATGGCGACATCCGCGAAGGCGGCCACAGACGGCTCCTGAGCCTCGGTTGGCACGTGAGGAATCAACATGTAAGCGAAATATTTATTGTGCACGGCCGTCCAGGCGGCTGGAGCGGAAATGGAGACAGGACCGCCGTCAGGACGCGACTTGCGCACCTTTTTCACGGTGAACGAGGCGGGACGTCCCCGCAAGTCCGGAGCCACATCAACAGCCAAGTCAATATCGCCGACCCGGGACATTTTGGGCCCGGCGGCCACCCCGTCGCCGGTCAGCCCGCCGAGACGAATCAGCGGCGCCACCGCGACCGCTTCGCCACCCGTGCTGGAGATAGCCAGTGAGTACGTGAAGCGATACGGATCATCGCGGTCAAGCCGCCAGGTTTCAACAAGTTTCACCCCGTCGGCGCCGCGCCGCTCCAAGGTCACACCCTCCCCGTCATCATGTTCATCAACCTGGGCGGCGCCGGCCGGCGTGAACCCGGGAATACGGGTTGAACAAAACGGAAACCGCCAGGAGCCCAGTTCCACCGGCTCGCCGCTCCCCTTCTCCCCATAGGGTTCGAAAGCGTGAAGCCGCACGGCCGTAATCCCTCCGTTCACCGGATCAATGAAAAACGTCACGTCCTTGGCTTCGCCGTCTTTACCGGTAATGGAAGTGACTGTTTCCGGTTTCACGACAGGTGGCGGGGGTGGCGCGTTGTCCGCGCCTGAGATTTTCGGGGTATCCGTCATGGGTTGGCTGGGAACCGGGGCGGTCGAGTCGGCAAGCGGCGGCTCTTGGGGGAATTCAGCGACGGGTGGCTCCGCATCCGCGGATGGCGCGCCCTCCTCCATGACTGGCGCGGGTCTGCTCATCCAACCCAGATGATTCATCAGGGCATACCATCCAATCATCAGCGCCATGCCGCCGGCAAGAATAAGAATGGTCTCTTTGTTAAATTTCATCAGTTTTTTCAGAACTTTCCGTTGCGTCCCCGGAGCCGGGAACAGGGTCATATAAACAACCTTTGTAGAAAGGATGGCAGCGCATGACACGCCTGAAACTTAACCAGCCTCCCTTAAAGAAACCATGCCTTATCAGCGCTTCACGGGCGTATCCGGAACATGTCGGGGTGAACCGGCAACAGCTCGGTTTAAGAGGAGAAATAAACCGTCTGTAAACCCAAAGAAAAAACAAAAAAAGACGATTGATTAAACTTAATCGCCTTTTCACACGTCGGTCCCTGAAGGCTGTTCCCTAAAGGCTCCGAGGGTCCGCAGCAACCGGTCAATTTCCGGCGCCACATCCTGAAGCTTCACATCCCGTAGCATAAACGCCCGGGGACGAAACTCAATCCAGCAATCGTTTAACCGCGGAGCCAATAGCCGGAACCGCTCACGGAACAAACGCCGGGCCCGGTTCCTGTCAACCGCTCTTTTGCTGTAGTGCCGGGAGATGACAAAAGCCACACGCCGACACCCGTCCGGTGCCGGATTAACCACCCGGATCACACAAAAACGCCCCACCGCTGAGCGCCCGTGCCGACGAATATACTGAAAATCGGCGTGCCGCCGCAACCGTGTCTTCGACGAAAAGACCCGTTCGCGGCCGACAACCGATTTTTCCGGGTTCACCACGATTCAACCCCGCGATCCGGCTTGTGAGAAAGCCGGAATCATCATGCGGTCAAACGCTTGCGTCCGCGTTGACGGCGGCGCTTGATGATCGCCCGGCCATTGTGAGTGCGCATGCGGGCGCGAAAACCCAATTTACGTTTGCGGGATCTGTTCGAAGGCTGAAATGTGCGTTTCATGTGTTTTTTCCTGACTAGTGTCTATTTGGAACGTCTTTACTTAAGAAAAACAGAAAAGAAATTGTCACCTGAAAATAAGGGTGTGTAATATAATCTCCCCTTACCTCACGTCAACCGATCAAAAAAAGGAATCTCAAACTTAGCGGGAACATGCTTGCCCCGCGGGAAGCGGCGCGGGGATCAATCATCCAGTCCGTCAGCGATAAAACGCTCGTACTGCTCCTCAGTCATCAACACGTCAAAATCATTCTCATCAATATCTGAAAGTTTACAAATCCAACCATCTTGTTCAGGCGACGCGTTAATTCGCTCCGCCTCCACCTCCAACCGGTCATTCACCTCAGTGACGACCCCGCCCACGGGCGTGGACACATCCGTCGCCGCCTTGGCGCTTTCCACGACGCACAGGTTATCGCCCTGGGACAAGGTCGTTCCCACCGTCGGCAAATCAATAAACGTCACTTTCCCAAGCTCATCAACCAAATACGCGCTTAAACCGACCACACCGACACCGTTTTCAACGTCAATCCATTGATGCTCTTCACTAAATAATTTCATTCCATAACTCCCGCCATTCTCCGCGGCCGCGCGGACCGGCGTTTCAAACCAGGTTAACCGTCATATGCCTGAATTGGGTAAACATATCTGAACTATCGATTTATCAAGTCCATTCGCCAAAAAAATTAATCCGGCCATGCGCTGACAGCGCCGGAAACCGCCCCGTGGTCCAGTCGTCCACATGTTTTTCAGGGTTTATATCATTTCGCGGTTGCGCCCTGAACAAGCAGGAAGTATCTTAACGCCAATGGTTATGTGAGGCGTGTCATCTGGTAGTGGCATCGACCATTCCCCACCGCCTCCCGGCGCACGTAAAGAAAAAACATATTTCAGGAGATTGGTTTCATGTGGACAACACTCATTATGCTGGCGGCGGGAGCCGGTGCGATTGCCGGCCTGATAAAAATGAAACAAGGTGAGGATTGGGGCAAAGGTGTCGTCATCGCCTGCGCCATTCTGGCGATTCTACTCGCCGCCTATAACACCAATAAGCGTATGAATGGGGGGAAAATCAGTCAAAAAGACATCGCCCGTCGACAGGCGAACAACGCCGCCTACCAAGAGGTGAGCGGAGAGAAACTCGGCCTTGAACTGGCCCGCAAATTTCCCGGTGCCAAAGCCGTCGTTATTCGACCGACTGAGATCACGGACATTGATCCGGCCATCCCCGCGCTCGGCTATGGGGAGGAAGCCGCGCGGCGGCTGGCGGGACTGAAAAGGGGCTTTAGCGACGTGATTGAGATCTTGACCGTGGTCCATCCGCCTGTCACGGACGACATGCGCGCCAATATGGAGTATGTGAAACAAAATTACAAGGATCAAACCGGCGGGGAGGATGTGCCGCCGGAGGATTACCTGATGAGCCTGGGGAATTATGGCGTGCTTGATGTCGATGAGTTCAACGCGGCCACCAGCGCAATTCCCTCAGACGCCACCATGGTGGTTGTCTTGAGCGACTTCCCCTATGAATTGGAAAAATTAGACCTGTGGAAAAAGAAATTAACCGTCGCGGGAATCATAACGGCCATTCCTCCGAAAATGCCCGCCGCCATCGAGGCCGGTTATATTTCCGCTTTAGTTATCACGAGTCCAAAGGCGGACTACCTGTCACTGGACCTGCCGGAAAATATGGAAGAGCGGTTCAACCGCCGGTTTCTGTTTATCACCCCCGAAAATCTGAAGGCGGTCGCCGAGGCGAATGAGAAGCTGTTCCCGAAAGCGAAATGACATAAACGCGATGCACTGATCAAGGAAAGAAATCATGGGTCTTTTTGGTAAAATACGCTCCCAGTTTATTGACGTTATTGAATGGACGGACAACACCCGGGACACATTGGTTTGGAAGTTCCCGCGCGGAGACAACGAAATCAAGAACGGCGCTCAATTGATTGTCCGGGAAAGTCAAGCCGCGGTCTTTATGCACGAGGGGCAAATGGGCGACGTGTTTCTCCCCGGCCGCCACGAATTGTCCACTCGCAACATCCCTGTCCTGACCACATTGGCGAGCTGGAAATACGCCTTTAACGCCCCATTTAAATGTGACATTTTCTTTGTCTCAACCCGCCAGTTCACCGATCTGAAATGGGGGACACAGAATCCGATCATGCTTCGTGACGCCGAATTCGGCCCGCTCCGCTTAAGAGCTTTCGGAAGTTATTGTTTCCAAGTGAGCGACGCGGATAAATTCGTCAAACAACTGGCGGGGACAGACAGCCTGTTTCAAACCCACGAGATCATCAACCAGTTCCGCAACATGCTGGTCAGCCGATTCGCCGACACCTTGGGAGAATGTAAGATCCCGGCGCTGGATTTGGCGGCGAACTACAATGAACTGGGAGGAAAATTACAAGGCGCGCTCCAGGCCGAGTTTGATGAGTACGGGATTAAATTGACGAAATATCTGGTGGAAAACATCTCGCTGCCGCCCGAAGTTGAAGCCGCTCTTGACAAACGGTCTCAGATGGGCGTTCTCGGAAACCTCAACGCCTACACGCAAATGCAAACGGCCGACGCGATTCGGGACATGTCCAACAACCCGGGCGCGGGGGCCAATATGATGGGCATGGTCGCGGGCATGGGAATGGGACAGGTCATGGGAGGAACCATGCAGGGGAACGCCCAGCAAGCCCAGCAAGGCGGCGGCGCCCCCCCCCCGATGCCGCAAGCGGCGCAATGGTTCGCCGCCATTGGCGGCCAGCAGACCGGTCCGTTTGACGATGCCGGCCTGCGGGGCAAAATCTCCTCGGGGGACATCACCAAGGACACCCTGGTGTGGAAGCAGGGCATGGCGAATTGGTCCGCGGCGGGTTCCGTGGCGGACCTCGCCGCTTTGTTCACCGCCGCCCCGCCTCCCATGCCCCCCCCCATGCCGGAAAATTAACGCCCGTCAAGGGTCCGCGGAATGTATTCATCCCTGAGCGCTTTCACTCTGAAGGCGCTCAGGCTTTTTAGGCGTGTCACACCGCGTAAACCGTGATATGTCCGCCCGCTTGACCCATCACCGGCCAAGGCGTTTAACCGACATGAATTTTATCGATAAAAAAAACAGTATTTCGTGTTTTAGGTCCATTGAAACAGAGGCTTGTGAGATTAAATTATGAGCGCTGGGAGTTCTCCAGGCCGGGGCCGTGAGAATGTCGCGGCGTTAACCATCGGCACATTAATCCAACCAGGTATACGCGGAGGTTGCTATGCCCACAAAAACATGCTGTCCGGAGGGCCCGATCGGGTCGGATAATCTCGTTTGGGATGAACCGGAAAAACGAGCGGAACTGGAAACGTATATCGACGGTTTGGCGTTGACGGACGACCCGGAAAAAAACCGCGGATTTCTTATCCAATGCCTCCACCGGGCGCAATCCATCTTCACCTATCTGCCTGAAAGTGTGCAACTTTTTGTCGCCGACAAGTTAAAGCTACACCTCTCCGAAGTGTACGGTGTGATCAGCTTCTATTCTTATTTCACGGATCAACCCGTCGGCAAATATCGGATAAATGTCTGCACAGGCACCGCCTGTTTTGTTAAAGGCGCGGGTAAAATTCTCGAAGAATTTCAGCGTCATCTGGGAATTGATGAAGGACAGACATCCGATGACTTGCGCTTCTCGCTCGGCGGTCTCCGCTGCGTCGGGGCGTGCAGCCTGGCTCCGGTCGTGATGGTCAATGACAAAGTTTACGGCAACGTGACCACTAAAATGGTGCTCGATATTATTGACGCGTGCGAATAAAGATACCCATTGATATCATACAAAAATGACGAGAGTCACACGGAAACTAAATATGATTAAAACAGCAGAACAATTGAAAAGCCGACGGGAGACCGCGTCCAGCCAGAGCGGCCCGAACGTTAAAAAACGCGTCGTTGTGTCCATGGGCACCTGCGGCATCGCCGCGGGCACCGGAGATGTGCTGACCGCCCTGCGCCAGGCGGTTGACAGCAAAGGCCTGGGAGAATCCGTTGAGATCATGGAAACCGGTTGCATGGGGCTTTGCCACAGTGAACCATCCATCGAAGTGATTGATGTCACCGCCAAGACCTCCACCATTTACGGTAAAGTCACTCCCCAGCAAGTGGATGCGATCTTGGATGATCACACGCACGCCGCGACCTTGTCGTCCATCCCCCGCACATGGTATTATCCCGAGGACGAGGCGAACACCCATAACGCCCTGCAGGCGCGTGTGGTGTTGCGCAACTCGGGCAATATCGATCCGGAAAGCATTGATTCATATATCGCGGTCGGCGGTTATACCGGACTGGCGAAAGCGTTGACTGAGATGACTCCGGCGGAGGTGGTTCAAGTCGTGAAAGAGTCAGGCCTCCGGGGCCGCGGGGGCGGGGGCTTTCCGACCGGTGTCAAGTGGGAGTTCGCCGCTAAACAGAAGGCTGAGCGGAAATATGTCATCTGCAACGCCGATGAGGGCGACCCCGGCGCGTTTATGGACCGGGCGGTCCTGGAAGGAGATCCGCACGCGGTTCTCGAAGCGATGACCATCACGGGGTACGCCATCGGCAGCGCCACGGGAGTTATTTATATCCGGGCTGAATATCCCCTGGCGATCAAACGTCTGGAGCGGGCCATCGCCCAAGCCCGGGACAACGGGCTGCTCGGCGAACGCCTTTTCGGCACGGATTTCAGTTTCGACATTGACATTAAATACGGCGCCGGGGCGTTTGTCTGCGGTGAGGAAACCGCCCTGATTCATTCGATTGAGGGAAAACGCGGTGAGCCCACATTCAAGCCACCCTACCCCGCCATCGACGGCCTGTGGCATCAACCCACGATCGTGAACAATGTTGAAACATACGCCAACGTCTGCGCCATTTTACGCAAGGGGGCGGAGTGGTTCACCGGCATTGGCGTTGAAGGATGTCCCGGAACGAAAGTTTTCGCCCTGGCCGGAAAGATAAACAAAGTCGGCTTGGTCGAAGTGCCCATGGGCACGACGCTTAAGGACATTATTTTCGGGGTCGGAGACGGCATCAAGGACGGAAAAGCGTTCAAAGCCGTGCAGACGGGGGGACCCTCCGGCGGCTGTATCAAGGCCGACCAACTCGACACGCCCATCACCTACGAAAGTCTCAAAACGCTGGGGTCCATGATGGGCTCCGGCGGCATGATTGTCATGGATGAGGATGACTGCATGGTGGACGTGGCTAAATTTTTCCTGGATTTCACATTGGATGAATCCTGTGGGAAATGCACCCCTTGCCGAATTGGCAATAAGCGGCTTCACGAAATGCTTGAAGCGATCTGTAACGGCAAAGCCGA
The DNA here is from genome assembly GCA_032251435.1 of Lentisphaeria bacterium. Lineage (GTDB taxonomy): Bacteria > Verrucomicrobiota > Lentisphaeria > Oligosphaerales > MVZH01 > JAVVEH01. The sequence continues at coordinate 72,741 of JAVVEH010000005.1, forward strand.
CACTGGCACGCTGCCCAAACTGCGGAATCTGGCCGCCACGATCAAGGACACAGCTCTGTGCGGCCTCGGACAAACCTCCCCGAATCCGGTTTTATCGACAATGAACCAGTTCCCCGAGGAGTACCAGCAGCATATTCATGAGCACAAATGCTCGGCCGGGGTCTGCCGGAACCTGATTTCCTACACCATTAACGACAAATGTGTTGGGTGCACGCTTTGCGCCCGCCAGTGCCCGGTGTCGTGTATTGATGGTGAGCGCAAAGAAAAACATGTGATCAATCAAGCCGCCTGCATTAAATGCGGCGTGTGTTACGACACCTGTAAATTCCATGCGATCGACCGAGTCTAACCCCGCTCTGGCGGACAAAACTGTTCACATTAGCAAGCATGCCCTAACTAAAACTGGCCCCTGACATCTGTCACCCAGCGAGGATTTAACCAATGGTTACTTTGAAAATTAATAATCAAGCCGTGGCGGTGCCCGTCGGCACGACAATCCTTCACGCCGCCAGCGAACTCGGTATCGATGTTCCCACTCTCTGTCATTTGGAGGTGGACTGTCTCAAGGTCGAGCATCAAGTCGGCTCCTGCCGGATCTGCGTGGTCGAAGTGGAAGGCCGTCCCAATTTGGCGCCGGCCTGTTGCACGCCGGTGACGGAAGGCATGGTGGTGAGAACCAACACGCTGCGGGCGATTAACGCCCGCCGCACCATGCTGGATCTGCTTCTTTCAGATCATCCTAAGGATTGTTTGACCTGTGAGCAAAACGGGAACTGCAAACTTCAAAGTCTGGCGGCTGACTTCGGCCTTCATCACGTGTTATACAAAGGTGAAATGTCTGAGTATCCACTGGACATCTCCAACGAATCCATTGTCCGGGATCTGAACAAGTGCATCATGTGCCGTCGGTGCGAAACCGCCTGCAATGTGGTGCAGACCGTCGGCATCCTGTCCGGCATCGGCCGGGGATTCAACGCGGTGGTGGGACCGACCGGCGGGCGGCCGCTGACGGACACCAAATGCGTGTTCTGCGGCCAATGCGTCGCCGCCTGTCCAGTTGGCGCCCTCACCGCTCTAAACCGCACGTACGATGTCTGGAAGGCCTTAAACGACCCGACTAAAACCGTGGTTGTGCAAACGGCGCCGGCAGTGCGTGTGGCCATTGGCGAATGCTTCGGCATGGAGCCCGGTTCCATCGCCACTGGCAAATTGGTTTCCGGTTTGCGCATGCTCGGTTTTGACCGTATTTTCGACACCGATTTCGCCGCCGACTTGACGATCATGGAGGAAACGACAGAGTTGATTGAGCGGGTGAAATCCGGCGAAAATCTGCCGATTCTCACTTCCTGCTGCCCGGGATGGGTGAAATTCTTCGAACACCAGTTTCCCGATTTGATCAACATTCCCTCCAGCGCCAAATCCCCTCAGCAAATGTTCGGAACCATCGCGAAAACGTTTTACGCGGAAAAGATTGGGGTCAAGCCTGAGGATATGGTCGTCGTGTCAGTCATGCCGTGCTTGGCCAAAAAATATGAAGCCGCGCGCGACGAGTTCAACGCCAGCGGCGCTCGCGACGTGGATATCGTTATTTCCACGCGTGAACTCGGGGACATGTTTAAAGAGGCGGGAGTTAATTTCAACTCCTTAAAAGATGGCGACTATGATGATCCGCTGGGGGAATCCACCGGCGCCGCGGTTATTTTCGGAGCCAGTGGCGGGGTGTTGGAAGCCGCGTTGAGAACGGCCGCCGACTGGTTGACCGGTGAGGACCTGGAATCGGTTGATTTCGAAGCCGTCCGTGGCATGGAAGGCATTCGTGAGGCGACGGTCACTGTCGCCGATATGGATATAAAGGTCGCTGTCGCCTCCGGCTTGGGGAGCGCGCGGCGGTTGCTGGAAAATATCCGCTCCGGGAAAGCGACGTACCACGCGATTGAAATCATGGCCTGCCCGGGCGGGTGTTTGAATGGTGGCGGACAACCCTCCATCCATGGCAAAGATGATATTCTGGAAAAACGACGCGACGCGATTTACCGGGATGACAACGCCAACAGTGTGCGTAAATCACACGAGAATCCGTCGATTATTAAACTCTACAAGGAGTTTTTGGGCGAGCCAGGCAGTCACAAGGCGCACGAGCTGCTGCACACAAAATATCTGGCTCGGAAAAATGTCTAAGCCCGGCTGACTCACAGGATCTGTCCCGAACAAACGCTGGCTTAAACAGCCGACATTCCCAGAGGACGGCGGCGGGAACTCAGCCCCTGCCGCTCGCCTCGGGTATTATGATGGCCCGCCAGTACTTCTCTCCATACGCCTTGATCGCGTAAGCGAAGAAAATACCCGAGAGCACATCAATACTGTAGTGAGCCCGGGACAGGAACAGAGCGGCGACGATCATCATCAGACAGGCCAGAAGGGCCGCCCGGTATCGGCGGTCCGCGGCGAGCACAAAGAACATCCAACTGATGCCCGTGTGCCCGGATGGATACACCCCCAGCTCATAATTGGAAAAGCCGTTAAACAGCCCGCCGGTGCCGTCAAACATCGGGGGATTGCCAAATGGCGTAAGCACAATGAAGGCGCCTCTGACAAGATGGAAGGCGCCGCACAGAATAAGGAACAAGGGCACCTGCCTGTACTTCCGCCGGTGCGCCACATAGATGACGAAGACAAGCGTGGAAAGCAGAGAGGCGAAGTCGTACATGTAATCGATATCCCAAAGGGGAATGTTATCAAGAATCATGTCGGACAATACCGGAAGGCTCTTGCCGTGGCTGATATACGCGTACAGGTACGCCTGAGACATGTAATTCAGACGAATGCCGGCGAATAACACCGCCAGACCGGCGTAGAACCGCCAGCTCCGCACCAGCGTCAGCCCACCCCCGAGCATGTCGGTGAGTATATTCTTGGCAGCGGTGACACGGGTTACAGACATATTAGAACTCGCCATAGTTATAGGTGATGTCTTCTTTGTAAATTTCCCGGCCAGTCAGCATCCGCCGCAGATGACAACCGATATATTTGGCCATGATCCGGGTGGAGCCCTCATGCCGCGCGCGGCGGTCAGATGTGTGAAAAGGCTTAGAAAGAATGCGGAAACGAAATCCCTTTTTTCTCGCCATTTTGATGTAGTGGCAATCTTCACATATACCAATGCGCTCATCGAATCCCCCCACCGCCTCATGGACCGCCGGCGTGGAAAACAGACAAGCGCCGTAGCCGCAGGCGTAGAACGGATTTAAAAGCCGCATCGCGGTGTTTAGAAATAGCGACCCCGCGTCCGACAGCGCCGACTTCTCCTGTATCCGTAAAGGACATGTGGCCACATCCGTCCGGTGGCGGTCAAGCTGGGCGGTCGTCTCCGCGAGAAATGTCGGTGTCAAGACGGTGTCCGCGTCCAGAAACAGAAAACGCCCGCCCGTCGCGGCTTCCGCGCCCCGGTTTCGACCAAACCCGGGCCCCATCGCTTTCGCCAGCTTAAGATAGTGGAACGAGGGCAGCTTGTCCGCATACGCCCGGGCGACAGTTTCGGTCGCGTCGGTACTGGCGCTGTCCACGATGATGACCTCGAAACGGGTGTCCGTCTGGCGGGAAAGCGAGTCCAGTGTCTGAGGCAGATATTTTTCCTCATTATACGCGATGACGATGACGCTGAGAAACTGCGAGGACAATGTCGGAACATGAAGCAATGATTACCCCTCCGTGGAAGCGTCACATAACCCGGTGACTAAAAAAAACAGTCGGGAAACATATCCTCCCAATGGCTTAAATCAACTACTTAAAGAAGGAATCGGCCGGGGTATGGGCACGTATGGAATGAAATTAATCGGGGAGACCTACCTGGGAGGCGCGGTGTCGTTCGCAAGCTCCCCGTAAACGGGAACAATCTTCAAGCTGACGCTGCCCCGCCAGTCCACCGCCGCTTTCACGGGGACCACTCAACCACATTCTGAAAGGCTGTGACCAGGATGTATTTTTCCACTTTCAGCCGCATCATGGCCGATGTCGCGGAGGTGACGAAATCCGTCAGTTGGGGATGACGCTTGAGGAAAGCCGCCTGGGCCGCCGCGCGGATGCCAGCGGGACATTCGCCGGCGGTGCCAAGCGCCGAAACCGCGGCCGCGGTGAAAAAATCATCCGGACGATGAGCGCGTGAGTCAACCAGAAGACTGGCCTGCGGATGGCGGACAAGATTGGCGTATTTCCGCGTCGCCCGCGTAGTGGTGAAATAGATTTCAGAGAGATCTTCACGGACGGCGAATCCAACCAGACTGGGATAAGGATAAGACGCCAAGCTGGTGGCGAGCACACCAAGGGACTGTCCGAAGAGAAGGTTCTTTAACTCATCAACACATGCTGAAGTCATTGACACACCTGAAAAAAACAGGGCGGACACGTTCGCCGTGTCCGCCCCGCGCGCCTGAGCGCGTTTTATTTTGGAGCCTTGTCAGACGAGAGCGGCCTGAGCGGCGGCCAGACGCGCGACAGGCACACGATAAGGCGAGCAACTGACATAGTTCAAGCCGACCTGGTGGCAGAAGCCCACCGTCTTAGGCTCGCCGCCATGCTCACCACAAATACCCAGTTTGATGTCCGGACGGGTTGAGCGCCCCAGTTCCACAGCCATTTTGACCAGTTTGCCGACACCCGTCTGGTCCAAAACTTCAAACGGATCGTAGTCGTAGAAGGCTTTGTCGGTGTCTTCCACATACGGCTTCAGGAACCGGGCGGAGTCGTCACGGCTGAAGCCGCAGGTCATCTGGGTCAGGTCGTTCGTTCCGAAACTGAAGAATTCGGCATTCTTGGCGATTTCGTCAGCGGTCAAGGCCGCGCGCGGCACTTCGATCATGGTGCCGATCTTGTAGTTCACCTTGACGGTGACGCTGCCAAGCACCTCGTCAATCACTTCTTGAGCGGCGGCCTTGCAAAAATCGAATTCTTTCACATGGCCGACCAACGGAATCATGATTTCGGGTTCAACGGCCTGACCTGATTTAGCGACCTCAACGGCCGCTTCCATAATCGCCCGGACCTGCATCTTGAGAATTTCAGGATAAACCACCGCCAGACGGCAGCCACGGAACCCGAGCATCGGATTAAATTCATGCAGGGACTCGACTGCGGCTTTGACGTGTTCAACCGATATGCCCAATTGCTCCGCGACTTCCTGCTGGCCTTTCGTGTCGTGCGGCAGGAATTCATGCAGCGGCGGATCCAGAAGGCGGATCGTTCCCGGGCGGCCGTCCAACGCCTTAAAGATGCCGATGAAGTCACTCCTCTGAATCGGCAGCAGTTTGGCCAGGGCGGCTTCACGCTCTTCAAGCGTTTTGGCCAGAATCATTTCGCGCATGGCGACGATCCGGTCACCCTCAAAGAACATGTGCTCGGTCCGGCAAAGCCCAATCCCTTCAGCCCCGAATTTGACGGCCATTTCAGCATCATGGGGCGTGTCGGCGTTCGTGCGGACATTCAGAGTCCGCAGCTCATCGACAAAGCTCATGAATTCCGCGTAATTCTGGTAAAGGCGGGACGCGTCGGCCGACATCTCACCGTTCAGAACCTGAACGATTTCAGAGGGTTTGACCGGTATGTCGGCATTGTAGACCTGACCAGTGAAGCCGTCAATGGCGATAATATCGCCCTGATGAATCGTCGCGCCGTCAATGGTCATCTGCTTTTTCGCGTAATTGACAATGATCTCACCGGCGCCGGCGACGCAGGGACACCCCATGCCGCGGGCCACGACGGCCGCATGGGATGTCATACCGCCACGGGCGGTCAAAATCCCCTGAGCCACCGCCATGCCACCGATATCTTCAGGACTGGTCTCGATGCGGACAAGAATAACTTTCTCGCCCTTGGCGGCCCATTCTTCGGCTTCGTCAGCGGTGAAAACGACTTTCCCGCAGGCGCCGCCCGGGCTGGCGTTCAGCCCCTTGGTGACCGATTGGGCTCGGGCGATCGCTTCAGAATCCAGAACCGGGGCGAACAACTTGCCGAATTCGCCGACCGGGACGCGGCTGACCGCTTCTTCTTTCGTGATCAGTCCTTCATCAACCATCTCGACCTGCGTGCGCAGCCAACTGAAGACAGTCCGCTTGCCGTTACGGGTCTGCAGCATGTACAGCTTGCCTTCCTGGATGGTGAACTCCAAGTCCTGCATGTCTTTGTAATGCTGTTCAAGCGTTTCACGGATGCCGACCAGCTGCTCGTAAACCTCGCGGTTGACATCGGCCAGCGTGTCAATCGTCAGCGGCGTGCGGATACCGGCGACGACATCCTCGCCCTGGGCGTTCATCAAGTATTCACCGTAGAACATGTTCTCACCGGTGGAGGGGTCACGGGTAAAAGCGACACCGGTCCCGGATGTGTCACCCATATTTCCGAAGACCATGGCCTGAACATTCACCGCGGTGCCGAGAAGGCCGCGGATATCATTCATTTGCCGGTATTTAATCGCCCGGGGATTGTCCCAGGAGTTAAAAACAGCGTTGATGGCCAGAAACAACTGTTCGGTGGGATCGGTGGGGAAATCAGAGCCAATCGCTTTCTTGTACACGTCACGGTAGCGGGACGCGACTTCAGCCAGATCATCAGCGTCCAAATCGGTGTCGTTGGCGACCCCTTTCTCATCTTTCACAGCCTGTAAAGCGGCTTCAAAATCATGGTGCGGAACATCCATCACCACGTCACCAAACATCTGCATGAACCGGCGGCAGCTGTCCCAGGCGAAGCGGGCGTTTCCCGTTTTCTTGATAATGCCTTCAACGGCGGCGGGGCTCATGCCCAAATTCAAAACTGTGTCCATCATGCCGGGCATGGACACCGCGGCGCCGGAGCGCACGGAGACAAGCAGGGGATTCTCGGGGTCGCCAAATTTGGCGCCCATGACATCTTCCAGCTTCCTCATGTTTTCCAACACCTGCTCCCGTAACCCTTCGGGATACTGGTGATTGTTGGCGCTGTAATACCCGCACGTTTCCGTGCTGATCGTGAAACCGGGGGGGACGGGAAGTCCGATACTGGTCATTTCCGCCAGATTGGCGCCCTTGCCGCCGAGTAGTTCCTTGTGCGAGGCGTCAGCTTCAGCCGTGCCGCCGCCAAAGAAATAAACATATTTGGTCGATGCCATCATTCGCTCCTTCTTGTGAATCTGTCTCGTGGCGCCCGCCGCGGAACACGCGTGAGAATGATCTCCGCCCCGGCGGCAAGCTGATTACATGTCACCTTGAACCGGTTATTTCTTGCCGGCTTTTTTAATCGCGGTACGAACAGCGGCTTTCAAACGTTGCTTACGTAATTTGCGCCGAACGCGTTTTTGAACTTTATTGTACTGCTGGCTCATGAAAAGACCTCTTTCATATACTGATTTCACAACGTTCCAACCTGAATGTCCCACACCGCGTGAACACAACCAGGCGACCGCGGCTTGTCTCCGGACACACACAAGAAACGGTGGCTTTGCAGACGTGAAACCGCCCTCAGGCCACCGGCAGAGAAACAAGCGCTGAATATAGCTCACTTTTCAGGTTAAGCGAATAAGGCGCCAGCGGTTCGATGTAAAAAAACAGAGACAGGCCAAACCGGTTTGTCACCCATCCACCAAGTCCAGCGCCATGTCAATAATTTTTTCAACGGACGGCAACGCGGCGGCTTCCAAAAGAGGACTGGCGGAAATGGGGATATCCGGCAATGTCAGCCGATGAACGGGAGCCGCCAGGCAGTCATACGCGCGTTCAAACACACGGCAGGCGATCTCCGCGGCCACCCCCCCCGTTCGGACGGCCTCCTCAACAATCATCAACCGGCCCGTTTTTTTCACCGACGCGACCACCGCTTCCATGTCCATGGGAACCAAGGTGCGCAGATCAAGCGCGTCGGCGTACACGCCGAGTTTTTCCAGTTCCAGGGCGGCGCCATCCACCAACGCCGCCATCCACGACCAGGCCACGATGGTGATGTCCTCACCGTCGCACATCTTTCTCGCTTGTCCGAACGGCACGGTTAAATCGGGATTTTCAGGAACCTCGTCCCGCGTCGGATAAAGCATTTTGTGCTCCATGAAAAACACCGGATCGGGGTCTCGGATGGCGCTTTTCAGCAGGCCTTTCGCATCAGCCGGCGTGCTCGGACAGACGATCTTGATTCCCGGACTATGCAAGAGCCAGGCCTCCAGATTTTGCGAGTGCGTCGGGCCATAGCAACGGCCGGCGCCGCCCGGGGCGCGGATAACCAGCGGGCAACCGGCCTGCTCACCGAAGACATAACGCAACTTGCCGGCCATGTTTAACAATTGATCAGCGACCAAGGGCAAAAAATCCATGAACATCAATTCCACCACCGGACGGGTCCCCGTCATGGCGGCTCCGATGGCCAGCCCCGTGAATCCGGGTTCTGAAATAGGCGTGTTGACAACCCGTTCCCGGCCAAACTGATCCAACAACCCGCGGGTGACTCCGAAGGCGCCCCCGTATTCAGCGATATCCTCGCCCATGAGAAACACCGTCTCATCCCGAGCCATTTCCTCCGCCAGGGCTTCTCTCAGCGCGTCCGTGTAGCTAATCACCCGCTCACTCATGCGAACACCCCCCGCTCTAAATCCGCCACATCAGGGTAAGGACTGTTTTTGGCGAAGGCGACAGCCTGAGCCACTTGCTCTTCGACATCCCTGACCAGATCCGCGTCCGCTGGCTCATCAAGCAGTCCCCGGGCGGTCAGGACCGCTTTGTATCTGACAATGGGACAGACCTTCCGGGCCGCCGCCTCCTCGCCGCGGCTCCGATACCGCCGCGGATCACCCCGGGAATGGCCGCTCAGCCGATACGTTTTACATTCCAGCAAGGTGGGTCCCCGCCCCGACAGCGCTCGTTCCCGCGCCAACCCGACGGCCGCCGTGACCGCTTCAACATCATTGCCGTCGACGACTTCGCCCGGAAATCCATAGCCCGCGGCGCGGACAGCCAGGTCGGGCACGCCCGCCGCCGCGGCGACAGGCGTGGACATGGCGTACTGATTATTCTCACAAACAAACACGACCGGCAGACACCAGACCGCCGCTAAATTCATAGCCTCATGGCATGTCCCCTGATTAGCCGCGCCATCACCGAAAAAACAGACCGCGACACGGTCGCGTTTTAGATATTTGGCGCTGAAAGCGGCCCCGACGGCGGTGGGGATATTGCCACCGGTGATGCCGTTGCCACCCAAAAACCCAATGCCGTAATCAGCCATTAACTGGCTGCCTCCGCGACCGCCGGAATAACCGGTGGCTTTGCCGAAGAATTCCGCCATCATCCGGCCCGGATCCCCTCCCCTGGCCAGAAAATGACCATGCCCACGATGATTGCTGGTGATCATGTCGCCGGGTCCCAATGCGGCGCAGACACCGACCGGCACCGCTTCCTGCCCGGTGGATGGGTGGGTGGTCCCCTTCACATCCCCCTGGGAAAACAGACGCTCGATCGTCTCTTCAAAACGTCGAATTAAGACCATCATTCGATAGTTTTCAAGCTCGTTCTTCACCGGAATATCCTTGTGTTGTCACAGAGTAGTTTAACCCTTACACCAGTTAAAACAACGCTCTGCTCTTTGACTTGACACACATCACAAAAGTCTTAAACGTGACACAGTCGCCATTTCCTTCCCTTGAAAAACACGTGACATCGGAGGTGAATCCGACAAAAGATCCACCCTGATACTTTCGGGACTGTAAAAACTGAAAAATCATCCGACAAGTCCAAAGGGGACTGTTGCCTTAAATAAATAGGTGTCTATATTGTGCTTCGTTTGTGTTTTGTTTGTGTTTTGTTTCCGTTTTGGTCATCGAAAACCGGAACCGCGGCCTCGTTTGGTCGATTTTAGTCACAATGCCGGCACCGCCATACCGTCGACAGCGGGAAAATCCCGTCACCCTGGGCGGAGTGTCAGGCAAAGCAACTTTCGCAGGTGAAATCTCGAGGTTTATGAAACAGTTTACGACCCCCGCTTGTATCAAACGCCACCCCGCCAATCCGATTTTAAGCGCCGCGGACATTCCTTACGAAGCCACGTTGACATTCAATGCCGGTGTCACCAAGTTCAACGGCGAATACGTGATGGTATTCCGGAACGATTACGGCTCGCCCGAATCCGTGTGGCGGGCCTGGTCAACAGGAGAATCCGATGAACGGCCGGGATTTGAGACAACCATGGGGCTGGCCTTCAGCAGTGACGGGGTGACCTGGCAGGTGCGGCCAGACCCCTGTTTCGCTATGAAAGACCAGAGTTTGAAAATCAGGCGGGCCTACGATCCCCGTTTGACCGTTATTGACGGGCGCTGCCACATGTGCTTCGCGGTCGACACGTTTTACGGCGTGCGGGGAGGCATCGCCGTCACTGACGATTTTGAGACCTGGGAGGTGCTGAGCATGACTGTGCCCGACAACCGGAACATGGTCCTGCTTCCAGAAAAAATAAACGGCAAGTATGTCCGTTTTGAACGCCCCTTCCCGGTGTACGGCCGCGGCGGGGGAGAAGCCTTTGACTTCTGGATGTCCGATTCCCCCGACCTGAAATACTGGGGAAACTCAAAGCTGGTCCTGGGAGCGGAAAGGGTGCCTTTCTCCAACGCCAAAATCGGACCCGGCGCCCCCCCTGTGAAAACCCCAAAAGGCTGGCTGACAACCTTCCACGCCACATACAAAGACAACGCGCTGCTCCTCGACACGTGGGAAAAGGAATGGCACAAGGCCTATCACGCGGGCATCATGTTGCTGGATTTGGCGGACCCCTCAAAAATCATCGGCATCTGTGACAACCCCATTCTGCCGCCGGAGGAGACGTATGAGCTCAACGGCTTCCGCGGAAGCGTCATTTTCCCTGGCGGCATGATTTTAGAAGACAGCGGGGAAGTGAAGATTTACTACGGAGGAGCGGACACCGTTGAGTGCCTGGCGACGGCCGATGTCAACGATCTTATCGCTCTGTGCCTGGATTAACGCTTATGGTTGAAATCATTGATATGTCACCGACACCCGGCATCCCCCCCTTGGAGGGGAAAGGTGTCCTGCAGGGTTTCCCGGAGTACCACACAATCGTCCGGGGAAAAGCCACGCACGCCGAGCTGACAATGTTTTTTATCCGCCGCAAAAACGAGGAACTGGCGGCGGCGGGAAAACCGGAGCTTAGCGAGGAGGAGAAAAGACGGTTGATGTATCACAGCGTCCGCATGTTTGTCGATGACGGCGAAGTGCGGATTGTGGTGGAGGATTTATCCGAGGCGCTGGCGATTGACCGGCAGTTGCAGACGGTGTTGCCCGCTGACCGGATCACCTTTCTTGATGAGGCCCGCCAACTGCTGAGAGCCGGCTTGTGCTGGCGGTGCACCGCTCCGGTGAAGACGTTCGCCGATAAAGTCATGGCCATTAAACACACGAAACGGCCATTGAGCAGCGGCCTGATTGTTTTTCACTCCCCCTTCAAAGGCACCCGCTATATCACCTGCGATGAGGTGGGCGCGATAAAAAAAACAATCAATGACCGGCGAGTGTTCCTCGAGCGGATTTCAGAACTCTATACCCTTCTGCACACCCGGAACCGCAAAGGACTGCCGGAGTTGTACTTCTTTATGGGAAAACCTCGATACAAGCTGTCCTCATTGATGGCCTTGGCCGGCGATTTCGATAGGACCGTCGCGGACTGGGCCCCAGGTGAGAAAGAAAAAGCCGCGCGCCTGTTTGATGATTTCCACACCGCGTTGTGTGACAGCGTCAAGCCGCTTTATCATGGCGAAAGCTATGAGATCACCTCGTGGGTCAACCATATGTATGAGTTGCTTTCCACCAGCGTGTCCGGCCCGCCGACGTGGGAAAAGAGCATGTCGTCGGAATTCTGGCATTCGATTTCCTGGATGCCCGGCGCCCGCGTCGAGGATGAAAAATTAATTTTTGACGGCGATGTTAATGAAATTGTCCACGGATTGATTAAGGCCTATTGGAAACGCTTCAAGGGCCTGCCGTTGGAGTATATCAACATCGGTGTCTTGAACAAAAGTCTGCGCACAGCCGTCCCGTTTGAGACGGAGATTGACCGCTGGGTGGGCGTTGTCATTTTGAAATATCAAGGTCAGGATCAGCAAATCTATCTGGTGCGCAAAGAAAAATGGGGCGTGCTCGGGCGGCTGATGCGGGGCGAGACCGATGACATCAGCCTGGCGCAGGAAAAGGCCAAAGAGTATACTGATTATATCGCGCTGCGGATGATCGGTCTGCGGATGTTGAACATTTCGGTGCCGGATTTTGAGCGGATCGATTGCTCCTTTCATCTGACGGCCCCCGGCCAACCGGAAATTATGGTCGAGGAATCATTCTGGCAACGCCCCTATATTGAAGGCGTGGCTTCCGATAAAATTTCCTTGAAGTCCTACGGCACGCCCGGATTCACCAGCCGTCTGGCCACCATGATGGGGTATTTGGCGGGAAAAAATATCGCCATCGGGCGGGCGGACGGATTGGGAAACGTGCGCTTCGATGACGGCGATGAAATCGTTGTTTTGGACAATACGGAACGGCCTGAAAAGGTGGTTGTGGCTGACTGTCCGGGATCGTTCTTCGCTTACAAGGAGCCACTGACCGTCCAGATCCCCGAATACCGGGAAGTGCTTGATCGAATGACCGCGAAAAGCCGGGAAGGGGGTATTCCCGAGGCGGAATTGGCGGAGATTGAAACCAATTTCCTGACCGGTTTCGAGCGGGGATATCGTGAATTAAGAAATCACTACCTGGTCAACAAAGAAAGACTGGATTCCATGTTCACCCAAAACCGGGAACAGGACGGGCATTTTCACTGCCGGTGGCACGCCATTTTGAAACGTCTTGAAGCCACGACTCCCGAAGCCCTGGTCGAGGCGTTAGCCAATTACACGCTCTGATTTTCATCCACCGCCGGATCAACCTGTCCGGCGCAGACAAATGTCCGCCGGACGTGCTTTCCAGTCCCCTTGCCCGCCACCTCCTCCCAGAACACGACACGCATCCCCGCCTCGCGCAGCCATTGACTGATCGCCACTTGGGAAAATCCCAGCCACACTGAGCCGAACATGTCCCGCGCCCGCTCATCCTCATGCGCGCAGCTGTCCACCATGATAAAGCGGCCGCCAGGCTTAAGACAGGCGGGAATGCGCTTGAGCAAATTAGCTGGCCGGGCCACTTGGTGTAACACAAAATGCATCAACAACGCGTCACAGGCGGGGAGGTCACAGGGCAACTCCATCAAGTTGGTCTGATGAAAGGTGATGTTTTTCAAATTCGCTTCCCGACACCGCTTTTTCGCCCGGCGCAGCATCGCCGCGGATTGGTCAACCGCGTGCACCGCTTCGGCCATGGCTGACAAAACCGGCAGGAACGGTCCCGTTCCGGTCCCCAAGTCCCCGATCACCAGCCCCCGGGGAGTCATGTTGGCGATCGCCAGCAAACTGGCGGAGGAACTATGCAGAAGGCCGATGATTTCATCCCAGTGCTCGGCCTTCTCATCCATTAGCGTCTGACTGTCCAAAGCCCGGGCGGCCACCACGGCCTCCAACTGCTGAAGATCAGGATGGTCTTGGGCGGCCACTTCGTGAAGAACAGCCTCGATGCTTGTCAAGGTCTCAGGATGGTCGACTAAAGAATAAAAACTCCGAGGGCCATCCCGGCGGTCAGTCACCAAACCAACTCCCTTTAAAGCCGACAAATGGCGACTGACACTCGGCTGGGGAACAGATAAAATCCGCCCGATCTCATACACGTTCAACTCTTCTCTGGAGAGCAGACGCACAATCCGCAGGCGGGTGTCATCCGCCAGAGCCTTAAATAATTTCGCTGTGTCGTTCATCGGAAAAATCCGGCGATTTCCCGAACGACGTCGTCACCGGCGTCCTCCAGGAGATAATGCCCGCAGGCGGGGAATCTTCTGACCTGAGCGGCGGGGAAAAACGCCAGCCACCGGTCAAGGAATTCAGGGGTGAAACAAAAGTCGCGCATGCCCCAGCACAGCGACAGCGGTTTCGTTTTCAAGCTTGGCAACCGGTTTTCAATCTCAAGGATGGTTGGCCACGTCGGATGCCGGGGGGTCAAGGGAATGTCCTGAACAAAGCGCAGCGTGGCTATACGGGTGGAAAAGGAATCATACGGTGCCAGATAGCCGGCTTTCACCTGTTTTTCCAAGCCGCCCGGCCGGGTCGTCGCCATGGTCACGGCCGCGCCGGCGAACGCGTTGAACCCGCGCACGGCCAAGCTGCCGAACAACGGCAGTTTGCACGCCCGGATCCGCCAGGGACAGTGATTGGATAGAAACGCGGCGGTGTTCATGGCCGCCATGCGGCGGATTTTTTCGGGGTGTCTGACGGCGTAGCCAAAACCGATCGCCCCGCCCCAGTCATGCGCGATGATATCCATCTCACTCAATTCCAGGCTTTCTAAGAGCGCTTCGGCGTTGGCGATGTGGTTTTGGAGACGATAGGGATATTTCCGCGGCTTGTCCGACAACCCGCAGCCCAGGTTATCAATCGCGATCGCCCGGCCGCCGTCAGCGACAACCCGCTTAATCATGTCACGGTACATGAAAGACCAGGTGGGGTTGCCGTGGAACATGACCACCGGGCGCCCCTCTCCCTCGTCCACATAATGAATATCACCCCCGTCCACTCGGAAGTAATGTGATTGGAAAGGATACAGGCTCCGCCAATCCGCGGTATTCTTGACAGCATGCGATAATGACAACAGTGGTGACCTCGTGATAAAATATCATGGGAGCGGACTCCCGGTATTCAACGCGGCGGCGGGCGGATGCCCCCCGGTGTCCCGTCGCCCGGTGACGAGTCAGCGCACGGTGGAACGCGCGTCTGGGCGCCGGGCGGGTTTCATCAAAGACGGAATGGATAACCCGCACGGCGTTAATATACCCGCGAAAACACGTAATACGATGCTTTTCATGATCTGCTGGAACTGACGCGCGCCCGACGGGGATCACCCGCCTGGCGCTGGTCGGCGGGCAGCCTTATATTACCGGGTTGTTTTATTCGCGGCGGTCGATGTGCCCGCCTGACCAAAACAGAAAGAGAAAAAATGAACACTTCCCTGTGGTTTCTGATGCTGGCGGTCAATTTCACCGCCATCCTTCTGCTCTACCGCTTCGCGGGGAAAACCGGTCTCTACGTCTGGATTCCTATTTCCACAATCGTCGCCAATATTCAAGTTCTGAAAACGGTTGAATTATTCGGTGTCACGGCCACACTGGGGAATATTGTTTATGCGTCGTCCTTTTTAGTGACTGATATTCTATCGGAAAATTACGGAAAAAAAGAAGCCGCCCGGGCGGTGGCCATCGGCTTTTTTTCGCTGATCGCCATGGCGGCGCTGATGAATCTAGCGCTTTGGTTTGAGCCCGCTGAAAGTGATTTCGCCCAAGACAGCCTGAAAACAATTTTCGGGATCATGCCGCGGATCGCCGCCGCGTCACTCACCGCCTATGTCCTCAGTCAGACGCACGATGTCTATGCGTTCCACTTCTGGAAGAAGCAAAAGCCAGGAATCCGCTATTTGTGGGTGCGGAATAACGCCAGCACCATGGTCAGCCAGCTCATTGACACCACGGTCTTTTGTGTTATCGCGTTCACCGGTGTGTTCCCCTGGCCGGTTTTCTGGCAGATATTTTGGACCACCTACATGTTGAAATGGCTGGTGGCGGCCGCTGACACACCGTTTGTCTACTGGGCCAAAGTCATGTTCTCGCGAAAGGCCGTCCGGGAAGATATTTAAACCCAGGCTTCCAGCTCAAGCCAGCCGGATGGCTATTTCTTACGCTTTATTTGACACAGTTTTCCGCACCGGGGGCAGCGGGCGTCCCGACTTCTCCGCCGGACAATGAACGCCCGGTGGCATTCTTCGCATTGCAACAGCGCCTCTTCCGAAAGCCTCCACGGGTGTCGCCATTCAGTGAACCAATGAAGAAAAAAGAAAAAAACGCCCGCTGCCATCAGCGCGCATAGATAGGCCAAAAGGACATTCACCACTTCAAAGGTCATGTCAGTGTCACTCCCGGTTAAATTCCGGGAGGGTGCGCCATTCAACCCGGACACGCCTCCGCCCCAAAGGCAGATCTTCGCCTAAAAACCGCGGTGCGGACGGATCCAAGGTCTCGGCGATGGACAGAGCGGGGCCAAGGGCAAGTAAAACCGCTTGGTCCAGCTCTGGACTACCAGACGACTGATAAAGCAACATTCGGAGCGTTCCGCCGTCGTTGATAATATCAACTTGCGTCTCCGCCGTCGGGTTCACCTTTGCGGTGTCCATCTCTTTCAACCGGCCGTTAATGGCAGGCGGAGCCTCAATCATGGCGCCGTTACCCCACATCCATAACATGGTTTTCGGAGCGATCACCCTTCCGTCAGTCTCCTCACGCCGGAGACTGACACCGATCTCGTCCGTGTCCACGGCCGGAGGAGACAGGCGAATCGGGGCGAAAGAAGCGGCCGGCATGTCGGGCGGAATCACCGGGACGGCACCTGGGGAAATCACCGGAATGGCGGTGTGAACCGGGGATAACCGATAGTCCATAGCGCTTGAAAACCCGTGGCGGTAGTCAGGTAAAGCGAACAAAGTCGGCGCATTCAAATCCGCCCAACTGACAATCTCCGGGGCAGCGAAATCCCCGGTCGAAAAAGCCATGACACACACCGATTCGTTCACCGCTTGCGCCGGTGTGTCCAAGTGATGACGAAACGTCCCCGGGATCATGACCAACCCATAAAACAATGTCACAATCATCACAACCGGAAAATAATTGAAAATAGAACGAAACATGACACACTCACGGTAGCACCGGGCCGGGAGGCGGCATCCGGTCTTCGTTTGACTCGGTCACGAGAAAGACCCCCAGGCCGAGTGAACGGCCCAAGGACATAACTTGAACAATCCGTTGATAGGGCACGGCGGCGTCCGCTCGAAGCACCAGTAAGGGGTTTTCCCGCAATCCTGTTTGCTTTTCCTCACGGGTGGCTATCCGCCCCATATCCAAGCGTCGCTCATGCACCGCCTGCCTTAACTTTTGTTCCAAATCCGGCCAGGTGACTTGGTTGTCATTAAAGAAAAGAAGCGAGCGGGATGTCGCCGCGGACGCGGGACCGTCTCCCCCCCCTGCGGATGGCGATATCCCTGACGGCGGGAGCCCGCCGGACTGTGTGATTGTCACGACAATTTTGGGCACCCCCCGCATTTCGGCCGCGGCGGCTTTAGGAAGTTGGACTTGAATTCCCGGCCGGAAAACAAGCGAACTGCCGATCAACATGAAAATAACCAGTAAAAAAAATAAATCAATCAATGGGACTAGATCTAATTTTCCACAATAAATTTTCAAATTAGTTTTCGTCATCGGTGTCCATTCCGAATCGGGCGGCGTTGGCGGCTAGGTCCGCGGCGTTGTCAATTTTCAATTCTGACCGCGTTAAATAATAGATCATTTCACTGGCGGCTTTATCCATGTCTAAAATCAAGGCTTCTATTTTTACGACAATGATATTATAGAACATGTAAGACGGTATCGACACAACCAAGCCGGTCGCGGTGGTGACCAAGGCGTGAAGAACATGCGCGGCCAAGTCCGTTGACGTGACCAAATGGCCCTCCAAACGCATCACTTGAAACATCCCGATCATGCCCAAAACAGTCCCCAGCAATCCCAACAGAGGCGCCACATGCGCCACTGTGCCCAGAATTTTGACATTTTTTTCCAGCCGCGGAACCTCCAGCAACTCAACATCACGCATCGCCTCCCGGAGCGACAGCTCGTCCTTGTCACAGCGTAAAATCGCCGCGCGCAGGATATGGGCGACGGGCCCGGGAGTCTCATCGCAGGTGGCGATCGCCTCAGCCAGACGGTTCCGTTTCAGCAAATTAGTCAACCCGCGGAGAAATTCCGGGACATTGATCTTCGCCCGATGCAGATGCAGCATGCGCTCAACCACGATAAACAGGGAAACCAAACTGCACATAAAGATCATCACTAAAATAATGACGACTGACGATGGGTATTCGGAAATGTCAAACATGGAAAAACGCTTTCAATTTAATGGATGCCGGACCCCGAATATAATCCATGGAACCGGATTTTCCGGCCCAGTCAAAAAAGCCGGGAGAAATAAACGCTGTCAAGCCAGCGGATTGACCATCCGCATGGCTTCGGGAATTAACCCCGGCAAGTCGTCAGCGATCAAGCCGCGGACTCCGCGGTCACTGATCTCACCGGCCAGGCCATGCAAAAACACGCCGCAGAGGGCGGCCTCCCAAGGAGGCAAACCGCATGCCGTGAACCCGCCAATCATCCCCGCCAGAACATCGCCGGTGCCGGCGGTGGCCAAGGCGGTGTCACCCGTCGTGTTCATGGTCCAATCGCCCGTCGGCGACGCGACAAGGGTGCCGGCGCCTTTTAAAACCACAACACAGTCCGTCTCCGCGGCCAGTTGAACCGCCTGCTCCCACCGTGAAACCGGCATGGGCGCGGCGGCAAAAAAGCCGTGCCACAACGCCTTAAACTCACCTGGATGAGGGGTCAGAATAACCGTGTTTTTCCGACCATGAAGCAGTTGTGGAAAACAGGCCAGCAACCGCAGAGCGTCCGCGTCAATCACCTTAGGGCAATCCCATCCCAGAATTTCCCCGAGCGCGGCCGCGCCACCCGGCGCCGCCGTCATGCCGCAGCCCGCCACCACAGCGTCAAAATCATCCGCCATGGTGTGCAGTTCCCGAACCATCTCCGCGGAAAAACACCCGCTCCCGTGGTCGTCCAGCGCCCGGATCATCAGCGCCCGGCATCCGCGGTCCACGGTGTGAGCCGCGGCGCTGGGCATGATGATGGTGACCAACCCGCACCCCGTCCGCAAGCCAGCTTCTCCGGCCAGCATCGGCGCTCCTGTATAGGTGGCGGAACCGCCCAAAACCCCCAAGGCGCCGAACACGCGTTTATGGCCGTCAAATGGCCGAGGCTTGAGAAACGGCGCGACATCCGCGGCGGTGATCACATCCAACGCGGATTCCGCGGATGCTGTCCGTTCTGGACTTAACCCAATGTCCACACACCGGACACGCCCGCGGCAAGCGGGCCCCTCACCCATGAAAAGGCCGGTTTTAGGCAACCCCATTGTCACGGTCAACGCCGCCTGAATAACTGGGCCAACGCCGACACCGTCATCACTGTTCAATCCGGAGGGGACATCCAAGGACACGACCGGTAAACCGCTGGCGTTCACTTGCCTGATCCATCCCGCGACCGGTTGCCGGACGGCGCCGGAAATGCCCGTTCCCAGTAGAGCGTCGACAATCAGCGTGCCCGGGGCGAACGCGGTGGCGGGCAAAGCGCCTGTCAGGTGAGTGACAGTGACGGCATCCGGCAAACGCGCGGCGTTGCGCGCGGCATCTCCAGTCAACGCCTCCAGTGGGCACGAACTGACCACCGTGACCGGCCAGCCGCACGCGGCGGCCAAGCGCCCGACCACATAGCCATCGCCTCCGTTATTGCCTTTTCCGCAAAGGATTAACAACCGCTCGACCGCGGCTTTGGGCAAGTGCCGGATCCAGGCGCGGATCGCATCAAAAGCGCCTCGTCCGGCCCGCTCCATCAACACGTCACCGGAAGTGCCCGCGGCTATCTCGCCGGCATCCAGCTCCCGCATGATTTGGCCCGTGACCGCTTTCAATCTATCCCGCCACTTCGTCCATTAAGGCGTCGGTCATTTCAAAATTAGCGACTACTTCCTGGACATCATCATCATCTTCCAACACGTCAATCAAGCGCATCAGTTGCTTTGCGGTTGACACATCCGTCACCGGTGTGGTGTTTTCCGGAATCAAACGCATGGCGGATTCCTCGGCCTTGATTCCCGCTTTTTCCAACGCGTCAGCGATTTCAGCGAAAGCTGTCGGGGGCGCCAGAATTTCCGCCACACCGTCCTCGACTGTCACATCTTCCACATCCACATCCGCTTCCATCAGGATTTCCAGCAAGGTTTCTTCTTCCACATCCACCACAGTGAACAACGCTTTGCGATGAAACTGCCACGACACCGCGCCGGCGCCCGCCAAGTTTCCGTTATATTTATTAAACGCGGCCCGGACGTTCGCCGCGGTCCGGTTACGGTTATCTGTCAGACAGTTGGCGATTAGCGCCACGCCACCGGGCCCGTACCCCTCGTAATTCAATTCCTCCAACGGCCCGCCAGCCAATTCCCCGGTCCCCTTTTTCACAGCCCGGTCAATATTGTCATTCGGCATATTGGCGTTTTTGGCCGCGATAATCGCCGCCCGCAAAGGCGGATTCAAATCGGCGTCCCCTCCCCCGGCCCGGGCCGCGATGGTAATATCTTTTCCCAACCGACTGAATATTTTCCCCCGCTTGGCGTCCGCCGCGCCTTTTTTATGCTTAATCGTCGACCACTTGCTATGTCCGGACATCAGAAAACTCCTTTTAAATGACCCACCGCGCGGGACAGACCCGCGGCAGTGAAACGAATCATGAACGCAGACACGTAATATAGCAGGCCACTCAAATTTCGCTGGTCGCCCGGAACCTTGCGGCAGCAATGAAGAGTCATTGCTGCCGTTGATTCGTGATTCGTGATTCGTGATAGGTGGTTTTTTCTTGCAGGCAGAAGCGGATCCCCCCTTTATCCGGTGGATTGTCATGCTATGTTTTCACTGCGGTTCGAACTGGATACTCGCCTGCGGCGTATCTGTCAGGATGTGTCGAACACGAAGCGCAGTTGGATTCCGCGTGCGAAGTCGCGGCCGAGGACCTTCCATCCGACACACCCATGTCGGAGGTATTCCCCGATTGCTTTCGCCAGGCAGATGTTGAGCAGTGTCTCGTTGGCATACAGGGAGTCAAGCAGCAGGCAGACAGGCAGACGGGGAAACTGGCGCTTCAACTCCAGGGCCATGCGGTAGAAGCCCTTCAGTTCACAGTCCTGCTTGTCATATTCTTCTCCGCCGTTTTCGATGAACTCTGAGAGCGGAGACAGCGCCAGGTTCTCCCTGGTTCTGCCCTTTTTGCGCTCCTTCTCGAAGTGTCGGCGGGAACCCGGCAGAGAAAGAACCATCAGCAGCCCCAGTCCGACCAGATGGCGAAGACTGTACCATATGAGCTCCGGATCACGGAAGTCCGGCAGGGTGTCAACCTGCTCCCAGAAGTCGGGGAAGCAGCGGTTCAGAATGACCGGGACGTATTCGAGGGGGTTGGTTTCAGGCGGCTCTTGTTTCTGCTTCGGGCGCGGGCGGCGGGGGCGTGCAGCCGGATCAGTTTTTCGCCCAGTTCGTCTATCTCCTTCAGGAGCCGCTTTATTTTCTTTCGCTCTCTTACCCAACTGTCAACTTCCTCGACTAGTTCGACCGGGACATAGACCGACTTCGTCTTCCCTCTGACCTTCGATGTCAGCAGGTGGGCCGTGTGCCGGGCCGACGGGGTGTCCGCGCACCGGCAGTTTTCACGTCCGCACTTTCTCGCGATCTTCGCTTGACCTCCCCTGACTTCGGCCCGCACTACCGGGGCAATATAAATCAGATCATCAATCACAATCGCCAGACGTTTCCCCATTCGCCTGCGAGTCAGATTCGCAAACTCGCGCGTTCCCTGTTCGGAAAAAGGGTTACATTAAAAATGTATGACTCCTCCTGAAATTCATGGTGTAGTTTCGCATGTTGCCGAACGCAGCACAAACATCGAAGCCATGTCGGCAGACCAGCGATTCAAGCTCTTCGCGGCGGAGTTTGTCCGGATCACCAGCCAGTTCGGAAATGGACAAAATGCCATCCTCTTTGAGTATACTGTGGATTTCCCGAAGATAGCTGTCTTTATTCGCCACCTCGCCGATAACTGTCACCATAAAAACACGGTCGAAACGGTTGGCTTCAAGTCCCAGGCTCGCTCCATCCGTCATTACGTATTCAACATTCGCGATCCCTCGTTTCTCCAGCCGCCGTCGGCACATGTCCAGCATCTCCTGCTGGAGATCAAGCAGAACCAGCGTGCCCTGGCGCAAGTGTCTGGCGACAGGCACACTGAAATAGCCGGGGCCCGGACCAATCTCCAATACGGTGTGACTCTCCTGAAGTTCCAGGCGCTTGATCAGTTTTCCCGGCGACAGAAAAATGTTCCGGAGGGGAAGAAGAAGAGTAAAGGCGTATTTTGGCGGAAAAACACCCTTGCTGGAAAAACTGCGCTTCTGGGATGATTGTGTCTCAGTCATATTGTTGCATTATCCCGTGCGGACAGGAACGGGAATGTCCGCGTCACCTTGCCGCCGCCCTGCGGCATGCGTCACTCCGCCCCCCCCTGTATGAGTACCGGGCATTTGCTGGTTCAGTGTCCGCCTATGGCTTCTTCACACTCTTCTTGGCGGTCTTGATGAACCGGCCGAATGATCTGTCCTTCTTCCGCTTCTCGACGTGCGAGAGATCATGGAACTCGGTTTCTTTTCTGAGTTTGAGATAGCTCCGGTATCGGTCTTCACTGAGAGTCCCATTGTCCTTGGCCAGGAGAACTGAGCATCCAGGTTCATCCGTGTGGGTGCAATCCGCGAAGCGGCAGCTCGCAGAGTGCTCGTGGATATCGGCGAACGTGTCGTCCAGCCCGTCGCCTGCTCCAATAAGCCCCAACTCGCGCATCCCCGGCGTATCGATCAACATGGAACCACCATCCAACACAAGCAACTGGCGTCGGGAAGTGGTGTGGACACCTTCTCCCGTCCCGCTGACAGATTTCGTGTCAAGTTCGTCACGGCCAGTCAATCGGTTGACAAGTGTGGTCTTTCCAACTCCCGAGGAGCCAAGCAGACAATGTGTTCGTCCGGGGAGGAGAAGCGCGCGCAACTCGTCCAAGCCTGCGCCCGTTATATTGCTAAGAGCCACGAGGTTGGTGAAGGCGCGCTGGTGCCTGACTTGCTCGACAGTATGATCGAGTTCGCCAGGCGACATGAGGTCTGTCTTGGTCAGCAGTATCCACGTCTCAATCGCGCCCTCGTTGGCCATCAAAAGGTATCGGTCGAGCCTCGCCAGGTTGAAATCATAGCCGCAAGACTGAACGATGAAGGCGACATCAATGTTCGCCGCGATCATCTGGTAATCCACGCTCCTGCCGGGGCGCTTGCGGTGCAGGAAGGTCTTCCTCGGGACAACGCTGTGAACAATGGCGGGGCCGCCAGAGGCGTGGCATTGCACACACACCCAGTCCCCCACGCACGGTAGATCGGCGGCGGACTCAACTGCGAAACGAAACTTGCCAGCGAGTTCCGCGGGAACCTCGCCGTCCTGATGTCGGACAACAAAGGCACCCCGGTCGACAGCCGTGACGCGCGCCATGCGCTGTCCCGGTTGAAGGATGGCGGCGGAACATCGCTCAAACCAGTCGTCAAATCCTAGAGCAGTCAATTTCATAGTCTTCTCTGGCACCGAACAAACTATTCACCCCAATCGTCCGATATTCTTCCGAGGGATTGGTGTCTCCGAAAGCGGCGGGGGTACAGTATGTTTTTATCCGGCGATTGCAAGCCGTTCTTTTTGCTATGCCGGGTTGCCGCAGGCGGCCATTGTTGGTTGGAACCCTTTTTTGCGCCGCCCGCGGTCCTGGCTAAACACCATCCAGTCGGCATCTTAACTGATCCGGCTGGATGTGAAGCCAGAAACGTTACATGCAATTTTTTCCCTTACAATGTTACTTCTAAGGCTAAATAGCGACAATTACAAAAGCCATAAAGCGTTTTTATGATAATTTTAAATTTTTAAAATATGTGTCCGACCCCTATATCTAAGAATAAAAAAAGGCTTCCCAGAAGGAAAGCCTTTGAAAAAATGGTGGGCGGCGAGGGACTCGAACCCCCGACCCTTTGGGTGTAAACCAAATGCTCTAGCCAACTGAGCTAGCCGCCCGGAAAATGGCGTAACTATAATGGTGGATTGTTATTTAACCAGTCCGGAAACGACGCTCATTGACACCTTTCCGGCCGTCGCTCTTAACTCATCAGCCGCCGGACTTCAGGCAAGAGAACGTCCGCCCAGCGGTGATAACTTTTCATCGACAAATGGAGAAAGTCCGGCATGGTGCTCACAGCGATAGTCCCGTCGTCCTCCAGAAACAAATGGTTCACATCAATGAGGGTGACCCCGGCTTCTCCCTTCAGAGACGAAATGGACTGGTTCAAGGCGGCGATTTCGCGGCGGAATGGCGTGCCGGCTTCCTGATCGCGGGGAAACACTTTATGTAACAAAATGGCCGTTTCCGGCATTTTCTCACGTAAGGTGTTGACCAAAAGCTTGATCCCCTCGGCTGTGTCCAAACCGGAATGACCGGCGTTCCCGATATTGTTCGTGCCAATCAGCAGAACAACCAGCGCCGGAGACAACCCGTCCACTTCCCCGTTCAGCACCCGCCAAAGCACATGCTGCACCTCGTCGCCACCAATGCCGAAGTTCACTCCGCCCAAGGGCGCGAAGGCCGCGTCCCAGGCTTTTTTCCCGGCCCCTGACCAGCCTTGCGTGATGGAATCCCCCAGGAACAGCAACGGAATGCGTTTATCCTCAGCCAGCCTGAGAAACTCTCTGTGTTGGCTCAGCCATTCCTCCGGGGATTTCCACTCTTTATCCTGAATTTCAGGAACAATCGGACTGCTCATCAAAAACTCCAAAATTATTCAACGGGTTGTTCAGCTTCTTCTGAATATTCAGCGGTTTCTGTCCCGGCGGCGGAGCCGTCCCCAGTTTCACCCGGTGGATTGACAGCGTTTTCAAGCCGCTCCAAAATCGCGGCCGAGCCCGTGAAAATCCATTCGTCCAGCAAGGCTTTCCCCGATTTTCCATCGATGTCATACAGCACATAGGCGATGGATTTACGGTCCCACTTTTTCTTATCAAAACCCGTGATCGTTGAAAAAGGAATCGCTTTGCCGTCAAGCGTGTGAAAAACGGACTCATCCACCCAGGCGGTTTTCGGCAGGTTGCGGATCAACCGAAAAAGAATCACCAGTCCCACTGGCAGACATACCGCCGCCATAAGCAGTTGCGTCCGCAAATCCCATTCACTGTGAATCATGTCAACCAGCATCACCGGCCCTGGAATGTCCGCGACCATGTCACCCCGCCCGCGGACGATCAATTTACTCTGATCCATGTCTTTCCAGCCACGCTTCGCCCACCAGCCTTTCCGGCGTTGCTTCCAATCTGAATTCCAGCGCTCGCTCGCCCCGGCGAACGTTTTCCGCAGAGCCTCCTCCTGCCCAGGGCCATAGACCGTTTTCAACTCATCCGCGGGTACACCCGCATGGTCCGCGAGAAACGCGCGGAAATCACGGTTGACCGCCGGGTAACGGACCTTGCCGTCATAAACACTCATCGCTCCGAAGGCAAGAAACGCGGTTCCGGCGATCACCATGCGGATCACCCAGCTTTTACTTATTTTTGTATCCAGTTTTTCCATGCTTTCTCCAGTTGATGCCGGCGCCGATCCTCGCATAGTAGAAAAAAAACCGGCGGAGTATGGTGACCCCCTCGGAGCGGATGAGTCCTCAAACCTCCGCGCCGCCGATATGGGGACCGCTCGGCGTGCGAAAAACGTGATCCCGCTGAGGACGACTGAAAGTTTAACCTCTAAGCCTTCTTTTTCAAGGTGAAAAGCAGAAATCAAACAACGGCTTCCGGCCGGTTTTTTATCACATGTCAGCGCACCTTAAGCCAGAATCGTTGATTATGGCGCTCGACGTGAGCGTTCAGATCAAAGGCTTCCGGAAAGCCTTAGTCATCCGGAACCTGAAGAAAGCCTGCGGAAACGCTCATCACTGGTGACGATAAAAAAGAACCCCGCCCGCCGGCAAAAAAGGGACTCAACCGCTTGACAAATCCCTATTGCCTGTGACATATTTAAACACGGGCAGGAAACGAGGAGACAATAATCGAATCCAACCGGCAAAACTGATATTCAGACCCGCGAATCGAAACTGGAAAGGGCTAAAAAACCGCATGAGTGCTAAGATTGGCGAGTTGACTTTTCTTCAAGAACTGGCCCCGCGATTCAAAATCCCGGCACCGGATTTTGTTGTCGAACCAGTCCCCCAGTCCGTGGTCAAACGCAAATTGGCCGACTGGGGCGGCGGGATCGTCAAGCCGGACATTCTGGCTGGCAAACGGGGCAAGGCGGGAACCGTACGCGAAGTCTCTGATTGTCACACGGCGATGTCCCTGCTTAAGACGGTCGCCGCCACCATTGTCTCCGGCAGCCAACCCCGGACCGCCTATATGGTGCAGACCGTCCCCGCCGAGTTGGAGATTTTCACCGCCATCACCTACAACTCGGCCTTTCTCGGGCCCTCGTTGACGGTCTGCATTCATGGCGGCATGGACATCGAATCCGTTCCGGAGTCCGACAAGGTGACCGTTCCGTTAAATGTATTCCGGGGATTGAACGCCTACCAGGCCTCCGAAGCGTTGAAAAAAGCCGGTCTTGAAGAGGGGCGGCTTAACTCCAATTTGGCTCTCTCCCTCGTGAAACTTTGGGACATGTTCAGCGCGACGGGCATGCAGAGCTGTGAGATCAATCCGTGGCGGGTGACCCGCTCTGGAGATGTTTACGCGTGCGATTTTAAAGCGACATTTGACGAGAACAATGTCAAATTCCGCGGTCTGGGGTTCAGCCTGCCG
Source organism: Lentisphaeria bacterium (assembly GCA_032251435.1). Classification (GTDB taxonomy): domain Bacteria; phylum Verrucomicrobiota; class Lentisphaeria; order Oligosphaerales; family MVZH01; genus JAVVEH01. The sequence continues at coordinate 99,434 of JAVVEH010000005.1, forward strand.
GAATATCCGACCCAAACCAGCGCGTTCGAGGAAGACATGGCCGCCTGGTCGGCCGCCAGTCACCAAGGACAGGCGCATGTCGCGGAACTGGGGGGCAAGCTTATTTTGCCCATGCTCTTCGGCGGCGGCGCCAGCACGATTGTGATTGAGACTCTGGCGCAAGCGGGCGGAGACCCGATGTTTCTCTCAGACTTTGGCGGCAATCCGCCCTATGAACGAATGAAAAAAACCGCGGAAATCTGTTTCCGCCACAAATTGGCGGAAGCGTCCCTGCTGCTGATTCTCGGGGGCAAAGCGAACAACACCCAGATTGACATCACCTTCGCAGCCATTGCCGACGCGCTTCAAGAATGGAGCGACACGCACGGCGCGCGGCGGATTCCGGTGGTTGTCGGCCGTGGTGGGCCGGGCCTGGTCCAAGGATTCGCGCGCTTGAAAAAGACCTTGGAGAATCTGGACATGCCCTATGTTTTCTTTGGCCCGGACACCCCCATCACGCTTGTGGCCGCTTACGCCGCCCGTCTGGTCAAGCATACCCATAAATCATAACCAGCAGCCTTCCTGACACCTGTTTCATAATACCCGCAACGACCGGTGTCAGACACTCACAATACATTTACCAGGTTCCAACAAGAGGAATACCATGATAGCCAGATCACTGAATGGGTTGTTACGCAAGGATGACCGGGTGGCGGTATCAAATATCACCGGGCGTGAGGCATCAAAAGTCAGCGTCGTCAGCCAGCGTTACTGTGGTAATATTGTGGCGGGTTGGGCGCTGGGTAAAGCCGGCCATGTCGTTGAAGTCCCCGGCGGTAAAAATATTCCTGTTTACGGTCAGTTTGAAGAAATGATGGCGGCTCTTCCCGAGAACCGGCGGCCTAACAAGGTCATCGTCTACTCCCCGCCGGACGCGGTTTACGGGGATATCAAAGAAATCATTGAAAACAGCCAGGGATGCGTCAAAACGGTTTTTGTCATCACCGAACATGTGTCGATTGAGGTGACTGCGAAGCTGCGCCGTCTGGCGGACACCGAGGGGGTTGACATCCTGGGCTGCAATACCCTGGGCGTGATCAACGTCCATGATCAAGTCCGGATCGGCGCGGTGGGCGGTGACGCGCCGGCTGAAACTTTCCGCAAAGGAAGCGCCTGTGTTATTTCAAATTCAGGCAACATGGTCAATACCATCGCCAGTTATCTGCAATCGGCGGGGTTGGGGATCTCCCATGGTGTGTCCACGGGCAAAGACGTGCTGGTTCTCTCGCCTCTGAAAGAGTTGCTGCCCCTGGCCATGCGGGACAGATGCACCAAACTGATTGTGCTCTATGTGGAACCTGGCGGAGTCTACGAGCAAGAAGCCATCGACGCGATCCAAAAATTGGATTATTGCAAGCCTGTCCTAGTCTATGTGGCGGGAGAATTCGCTGAAGGGATGGATGTTTCGCTCGGGCACGCCGGCGCGGTCGTCGGCGGGGCCGGAACCTCCGCTTCCGGCAAGAAAAAGCTCTTCGATGAGTATTTTGGTCTGCCGCCGTTCGACCCGGAGAATGCTAAGAAGTATCCCGAGCTGCTGGCCGGACACCGGCGGGGAATCCGGGTGAACGCCCTCCACGATCTGGTGCCGGCAGCCGCCGCGTTGATGGCGGCCAGTGGCATCAAACGGGATTTCATTCCCCTGCGGCCCTTAGCTCTGCGCCCGTGGTTTGTCGGACTCGGCGGGCTGGCCAAAGATCTGCCCCGGGACCTGGTTCCCTATGCCGCCAATATTCCCGAACCCTACGCGAGATTGGTCAAGCAACAAGTGACATCCGGTGTCGGGCGCGTGCCCAGTCGGCAGTCCATGCGCAACACTTCCCACGCCTCCTCAAACGACGGGGCGACACCCCGTATCTATGGCCATTCACTGCTGACGCTTATGCGGGGCGGTTCTTTCGCTGAGGCCGTCCTGTTGTACTGGCTCGGACAGCCGGTGAAACACCCGTTTGAAGCCCGACTGTTCGAAATGAGTCTCATCGCCTCCCTGACTAATGGCCCCGGCACGATTTCCGCCCAGGGGGCGAAAATGTCCGCGTCCGCCGGCAATGACCCGAACACAGCGATGATGACCACCTTGGGCTGCATGGGATCCGTGCATGGAGGCAATGGCAAAAAGGCCGCGGAAATGCTGATCAAGGTCTTTGCGGGCACTGACTTGAAAGATCCCTATGACCGCGACGGGGCGCCTGACCTCGCACCGCTGGTGAAGAAATTTGTCAAAACCTTCAAACAACGCAAAGCGATGGCCAAAGAAGCCGGCCTGGAATACCAAAAAGTCCCGTGTGTCGGTCACCCCGTGTTCAACACCGCGGCTGTTAACTACGACCCCAGAGAACGGGTGATCAGCCAATTTCTGGAAGATGAAGGCGTTTATAACGTGTTCCTGGACTTCTATCACCAGCTGGCCCGGGGGCTGATGGCCCAAGGCGCCACCAGTAAGACGCACGCGGTCAATGTGGACGCCGCCCTGACCTGTGTGCTGATGGGAATTGTTTGGCCGCTGCTGGTGGACAAAAAGATCACGCTGGAACGCGCCGTCGATCTGCCCATGATCGCGTTCGCTCTGGGCCGTGTCGCCGGCGGGGCTGGCGAATATCTGGATCACCGGGACAGCGGCACCGCCATGGATATGCGCGTCCCCGTCAGTGAATGCCGGTTCCTGGGACGGGACCTTGATTGACCCACAAAATGAACGATCCATCGCATCGGTCAAAATTTAGATTGAATGGATGACGGCCGTCAAGGCCGAAGGCACCCGCCTCAACGCGATCTGACTAAGTAACTATCAGCGATTCCTCTCACCCCTCAAGTCCGGACAGCGGGCTACATCATCCTCTGTGAGCGGGTCTCTGGACGCTTGTTCTTTTGAAGAATATCTTGGACAATCTCGCGCACATCGGCGATGCTATAGGGCTTCGTCAGGCAGGCCGCGAATCCGTATTCTTGATAGCGCGCCATGACTGGTGAATCTGAATAGCCGCTGGTGACAATAACCTGAGCCTCCGGATCCATCATCACTATAGATTTCAGAATGTCCCGCCCCCCCTTGCCTCCGGGGATGGTCAGGTCCGTTATCACGAGATCAAACGGAGTTCCGTCGGCGATGGCTCGCGCATACTTATGCACGGCCTCGTCGCAATCGCCAGCCTCTTCAGCATGATGCCCGGACTTGATTAGAATTCGTGTTAACATTTTTCTGAGCGGTTCCATATCATCCACCACAAGAATTTTAGCGTCACGGGTGGCCGGGCGTTCGAGTGTCTTTTTCAGGCCGCCATCAGGACGGTCAGAAACGCGTTTTGTCGAAACTGGCAACCTGATAATAAAGGAAGTCCCTTTGCCAAGTTCTGATTCGACCATCATCCTGCCGCCATGATTGCTGATAATCGAGTGGCAGGAGGCGAGCCCGAGGCCGCTGCCGTCCGCTTTGGTGGAAAAATACGGATCGAAGATCTTTTCGCGGATCTCTTCGGGAATCCCCGATCCTTGATCCGTAAGGGTGATTTTCACCCATTTTTCTTCCTCATTCTCCGCCCGCAGGATCACCTTGCCCCCATCCGGCATCGCCTGCTTGGCATTGATGATCAAATTGCTGATCACCTGGCTTATCTGCCCCCGATCAGCTTCAACCGGCAACAGATCATCCGCGATAGCGGTTTCGAGTTGAATACTGGAGCCACGCAAGGAAAATCCCGCCGCCGCGGCCAGCTCCTCCTTTAATGAGATGATTTTCTTTATCGGGGCGCCCCCCTTGGCAAATGTGAGCAACTGCATGGCCAGGCCTCTGGCCGCATGCATGACATGTTCCGCATCCGTGATATACAGGTAGGCTTCATCTTCCGGCTTTATGCAGGACTTGGCGAGTTCAATGTTGCCCATCAAGCCGGTCAGTAAATTGTTGAAATCATGCGCGATGCCTCCGGCCAGCACACCCACCGACTCCAATTTCATAAGTCGGAGCCGTTCTCGTTCACCCTTTCGTTTATCTGTCGTATCCCTGAGGACGATGATCGTCCCCTGTTTTTCGCCTTCCTGGTTGGTGATTGGCGCGGCGACAATTTCGACATTGTGTTTTTGCTCTGACTCACCAATCAGGCGGATATGGTCAGGGAGCGCGATCAGACACGCTTCCTCCAAGGACGGCTGGATCGAACACGCATACGGGGCATGGGCGTATTCGTCGAAAAAGCGCAGCGCTTCCTCCACCGGTTTGCCGATTGCCTCTTCCCTGGAGCAGTTAATCATGGCTTCAGCCACGCTGTTTAAGAGAATGATCTCGTGCTTCTGATTGGTTGCGATCACACCGTCTGTGATCGATTGCAGCGTGACAAATAGCTGTCGCTTGTCATCATGCAGCTTTTGCAGAAGCCGCGCCTTATCGCGCAGCATGCTGTTGGCGTTTCCAGCCATTTTCACAAATTCGACGAACTTGATCTTCTTCTCGTCGATGAACACATCCTTCCCGGCGGCCAAAGCGAAACAATCGTTGAAGAAGGCCACATCCCTGCGCAAGTCGCGAAACAACACTCCCATCAGTATATAGACAACGACGACGATCGCGCTCGTTACAAGCAGGATTACAACCACCTCGCGGATGCTTTCCGCCCGGAGTTGGGCCTGCATTTTTTCGACATCCGCATCAACATCATCCAGGTAAAGCCCGGTGCCGATCAGCCACTCCCACTCGGGAACCGCCATCGCAAAAGCGATTTTGGGGCGCTCTTCGCCGGTTTCCGGGAGCCTCCACCAATAATAGCTGAACCCGCCTTCTGGATTCTCCACGACCCGGCGCAGATCTTGAAAGAGCTTGTTGCCACGCGAATCCGCGTACTCCCAATTGCTTGCGCCAACCAATTCCGGCTGATCCCCATGCGCGAGAATGTTTCCATGCAAGTCATTAATAAAAAAATACCCGTTGGCGCCATACTTGATGTTGGAGATCTCCCTCTTGAGATCCTCCCGGGTCTCCGCCTCCACATCGTCCAGATACAGCCCGGTGCCGATCACCAGGTTATAAGGTTCAAAACGCTTCACATAGGCTATCTTGTGGTGGCTCGCGCCAGGCTTTCCCGGCATGGTCCATTTGTATTCAAAGACCCCCTCCTGCCGCTCCTTGATAAAATTGATCAAACGGGTAAAGACCGCTTTATCCTCCTTGGATTCAAACGTGGAATAATGACGATCCAGCAGGCCGGGGCGGTCAGTCAAGATGAGCATGTCGCTGTCGAGCGAGACAATAAAATAGTAGCCATGGCCCTGATCAAAACGGACAGGGCGCAACGCGGCCAGAATCATTTCCTCGATCTCAAGCCGTGACCGCTTTTCATTGAAGGTCTGGTAGAGGCTTTCCGCAGTGGAGTACGCTTGATACACCCTCTGTCGGGCAATGGCCATGGCATCCTCTTGGCAATGGGACCGGCGTTGACGAATCGATGCCACCACACGCTCCACCTCACGGCGGGTGATGCCTTTCTGCAGTTCGACATGATCGCTCCGCATCGTTTCCGCGCGCTGCTTCTGCACACGATATTTGGATACCAGGACTAACAGAATCAGGCTGAAGGCGAACAGCGCGATGACAAACACGGTGATCATCTGCGCGACGCTCACGATGCTCGGGCGCGCCTTGGTCAGAGCTGATGATAATGCGGCTTCCGGTTTCATTTGGCCAGGACGCTGATGCGGTAATAGTCGTAGTCGAGCGATTCCGGCGCGAAGGTCGTCCCCGCCAGCAGGAATTCGCCAGCGCCCCAGGCCGACGCGGTCTTCCGCTTTTTCTCAAGTTCCGTTCGAACCGCCTTCCACCCCTGGCCTTTGTCAAGCAGGCGCGAGAGTTCGCTCACCGTCTCGGTCAATGCCGGATCGTTCGCCTGGTTGCGGGCGGCCAGCGGGCCGTTACTGTGGTCATACAGCTCGCGATCCTTGATATCGCCGGTCTTGATGTCGATCCATTCCGTGTAGCGCCAGTTGCCGGAGCGGATGGAGTAGCCCATCAGTCCCCGGCTCGGCCATTGGCTGAAGGCGGCGCTTTTCCAGGGCTGTTCGGGATTGGTCAGCAAGGGCGCCATGCTGGCGCCTTGCAGATGTTCCGGCAAGTCCAGTCCGCAAAGCTCGGCCAGTGTGGGATAGATGTCCACAAACTCGACCAGGGAAGCGGTTTTCCGGCCCTCCGCCGCCATGCCCGACGCACGGATGATCAACGGCGCGTGCGTGTCGATTTCAAAGGTTGTATGCTTGCACCACATCCCGTAGTCGCCCAGCTTCCAGCCATGGTCGCCCCAAAGGACGACAATTGTGTTGTCGGCCAGCCCGAGTCGGTCCAGCTCGTCCAGAACCTTGCCGATCATGGCGTCGGTGTAGGAGACGCAGGCGTAGTAGCCATGAATCAACTGGCGCGCGAGCTCTTCGGGCATCGGCCCCTTTTTCGGCATGCCGACATACCCGCGCAGTTCCCCCCAGTTGGTCAGCGCTTCGCCAAGCGCGCCCGCGGGCGCCAGCGGGTTGTCCGTCAGCTTGATGTCGTCTTCGGAGTACACGTCCCAATATTTCTTCGGCGCGTTGAACGGCAGGTGCGGCTTGGCGAAACCGACGGCCATGAAGAAGGGCTTGCCTTTAAGCCGGTTGAGCTCCTGGATCGCATGTTCCGCGGTCATCCCGTCGGCATACGCATTGTCCGGGACATCCGGCGCCTCGAAGGCGGGGCCCATGCCTTTGCGTTTTTCATTGGGGTGCGTCTCCGGATATTCCCGGACGATGCGTTTGGATTCTTCATCCAGATATCCCCTGCCTTCCCATTCTCCCTTGGGTTTGAACCATGGACGGCTCCAGCCATTCTCGTAGTCGCTCTCATGATGGTAGATCTTGCCCATCGCCACGGCTTCGTACCCATTGTTCATAAAATGCTGATTGAGCGAAAGAGCGTCCGGCACATGGGTGAACAACGCTCCGTTCTTGTAGATCCGCCCTTTGTCCGGACGATATCCGCTCAGCAGGCTGGCGCGCGACGCCATGCAGATGGCCTGCTGGCAATACGCGCGCTCGAACAGCAGACCGCCCCCCGCCAGCCGGTCGATGTTCGGCGACTTGATCTGCTCATGTCCGTAGCAGCCCAGTTGCGGCCGCAGGTCATCGACCGCAATGAACAGCACATTCGGGCGCTGCGCTTCCTGGCCCAATGACGGCAGAGCCGCCAACAGCCCGGCAGCGGCCAAACCTGTCGCAAACATCTTTCCATTGCTTGAATCGGCCATCGGATCTCCTTAGTCACACTTCTTTGGCGGCGGTTTTCTGGTCAGTCTTCTGCAGGGGCATGCGCGCCATCCTCTCTGCTGAGTTCCTGTTCGATTTCTTCAAGGGCGGGCAGCACCGACTGCGGCTCCATCCCTGTTCAATGGTCTGCCGCATGTACCAGGCGCGGGCGGGGAGTTCCTTGACTCTTTCTATGAGCCAGACATTGTGGCCCCAGGGAATCCGAATGGCAAGCTGCTGCGCAGATTGCCGCACGAGCTCTTCCCGAGAAAGTGCCACAGCTTGTGGCATTTTTATATCCCTTTGTCCGGCAAGAGGTTCTAATTGTGCCACAGCCTGCGGCACAATTTCGCCCAGGTCTGGATACTCGCGTGCGAAGGCCAGCATGCGCTTGATATTCCGTTCCGAGAACCCCTTCACCTCGGGGCAGTTCGTTACGGATGTCCTGAGACAATCGCGGGATCACGGGATAGTCATCGCACGCCCAGACGCTTGCCTGCCACTCGGCGGCCTTGGTTTTCAGAAGATCGTGAGGGGCTTCCACCCGGATTCCTTTCGCTCGTGATTCGGTGCCGCGCCGGTTTATCGAGGCGGTGCGCACGATCCGCATCGGTTGCTTGTGTCAGGAAAAGTAGCCTGTTCCCCTGCGAATTCAACCGTCCCCCGGGGGTTTCCGAGGGCGAAGGTGAGGAACCCTGGCGCACAGGCATCCTTGGCATCGGCTTCCGCCGCCTTGGCGTCGCCAAGCTCACTCCGCTTCATGCGGCCCCGGCAGCCGCGCAAGGTCCGGTTCCCCCCGCAAATAGCCGAGCGAGGCGAGGAAACGATCCATTTCCGCCACGGTCTTGGTGTAGAATTCCTGGTTCTTATAGTTGAAGAAGCCATGCGGCTGCCCCTCGTAAAGACGCAGGTCGCAGCGTCGTCCATTCTTTTCCATCAGGCGTTTGTATTCCTTGGCCGTTTCCACGGGGACGTGTTTGTCCCTCGTTCCCAAAAAGACAATCGTCGGCGGCGTGGTTGGGCCGATGTTGCGCATGGGGGAGATGTCTGTCCAGTATTCCTTGACCCGGTCATGGCCATATCCGCCGGGGCCGTTGTCGAAGACCGGATTGAACAAGACCAGGGCGGCAGGAGCCGAACTGATGGTTCGATCTTCGCCCTCTTCTTCGAAAGCCGTGGCAGTGCCCGTGGACGCCGCCACATGGCCGCCGGCCGAGCCGCCCCCCGCGGCGAGTTTTTCCGGATCAATCCCGAGTTCCGCCGCATGTCGGCGAATCCAGCGCACGGCGGATTTTCCGTCCTTCACGCACTCCCGCGGGGTCGTGCCATGCTGAGACTTTGTCCGGTATTCGGCGGAGATCGCCACCATGCCGCGGGAGGCGAGATACTCGCAATGCGGAAAAAACTGGGTCGGCGACCCGCCGACCCAGCCGCCGCCGAAGAAAAAGACGATGGCCGGGCGCCTGTCCGACGCCTTGTGCCCCGCAGAGTTGAAGATATGCAGCTTGAGCTGTGTCTCGCCGACCGTCTTATAGACCACCGCCGCGGACGGAGTGAACCCGCCCACATCCAGCGCGCCGACTTGGGTTGATAAAGATAGTACCGCCGCCATAAGCATCTCCAATCTAATCATCTGTCCTATTCCTTTGATCGTCGGGCTGTCATCGGGTCATGTTTCTATCGCGACCACAGAAACCGGTTATGGTTGGATGTTCGCCTTGATCAGTTTATCCGCCTCGAACAAGCGGCGTTCCAGATCCGCCGCGCGCAGGGCTTTCAAAAGCTTGTTACGCTCCTCACGGCTAAGCGCGGGAGCGGCTGTCGGGGCGTCACCGGTATAGTTTTTGTACATGTCAGCCAGTGTCCAATGGTCATTCCTTTGCGTCGCCAACGGGATCCCGTTCGCTTTCACATTGGCGAGCGGGTTGCGGCCCCAGGCGTAGCGGAAATAAACCGGTTCCGGAACCAACGGACTGGAAAGAACAATGACGCCGCGATCCCGCTTTGGCCGACCGCGGTCATCCTTTCCTGTCACCAGGTAGTCGGCCGCGGCCGGTTGGAACCGGCCATCCTCACCGGCAATGGCGAACCCGAGAATCGGCCCGTCATTGTGCGGTCCGACATGTGTGGTCATCTTCAGGGTGATCACGCCATTTCCGGCGGTCACCTCCTTGATGGCGGGCGGTTCCCATTGCAAACGCGTGCCGTATTGTGTGGCCAGCGCCCAGCGTGCGGCCCGTTCACCAACGGGCACTTTGATTTGTGGATGAAACCAGGAGCGGCGCTGATCAAAACTGCTGGCAAAACCGATATTTTTGTCACCGGCTTTCATCATGTCGAGGAACGTCTTGTATTGGACCTCGCGGATGTGGATGCCCTCATCGCACATGGCGGACACATAGTTGTCCATGTCCTGTGGCTCTCCAGCCGTGCACAGTGAAATGATACCGAACGGCATGTCCGGATCGCCGAAGGCGCCCCGCCACGCCTCGATCATTTTCGGAAAAACCTGGTAATACATCGCGTGCCCGTTAGGTTGCATCGCATTGTTGAAGCCTTGGTGCCAGATAACGCCTTTGACCGACAGTCCGGTCAAGGGCGCCAGCATGCTGGCGTAACAATTGCCGGGGCGATTCATGTTAATCGCCGGACTGGGGCCTGGTTCCGTCGGTGGTGTGCGGCCTGAGACATCTTCGCCTTGTGACCGAAGCCTTTCCGTGCGCTCGTTATAGTTCCGGACGCGTTCCGCGAGGGATGCCTCCGGCGAATACTCGGCGACTTTTCTGTCCCATTCCGCCAGCATGGTTTTGACCTCGGGCGTGTCCATCGCCCGCAATACCGAGTCGGGTGTCCAGGTCTCCAGCGCGGTGCCGCCCCGGGACACATCGATCACACCGATGGGAATCTGAGCCGCCAGATGGACGCGGCGGGCGAAGATGTAGCCGATGGCCGTCATCAGACGCACATTGTCGGGCGTGCACACATCCCAGTATCCCTGCCGGAAATGCCTGTTGAACCAACTGTTCCATTGATACAACCGGGGAAACGCTTTTTTGTCGTCGGGCCCATCGAGTTGAGGAACAGTCAACAGCCGGATCTTTGGGAAATTGGCCGACGCGATTTCCAGATCACCGTCGACAACCTTGGCAATTTCAAATTCCATGTTGCTTTGGCCGCCTGTCACCCAGACATCTCCGATCAGGATATTATCCAATGACACTGTGTCGGTCTTTCCCTTGACAATCATGCGTTGCGGTTCGGCGTTGGCTGTCATCGGAGGCAACGTGACCTTCCAAGAACGGTCATCCGCGGTGATTGTCTCACCGCGCTGTCCGCCGAAGGCCACAGCCACCTCTTCACCCGGCGCGGCCCATCCCCAGACAGCGATCGGCTTGCCGCGTTGAATGACCATGTTGGACTGGAACACGTTGCTGACACACAGTCCGTCACGAATGGCGGGAGTGTCAATACGATCCTCGCCCCGCTCCAGTTTTTCTTGAGCGCCAACCGACACCATAGTCAGCAGCAAAGCGGTCGCGGTGATCTTCACTATCTTTTTCATGCGTGTGTGTCCCATTGGTTACGTCAGCTTGCTTGTCAGCGGTCTTCACATCTTTGACCATGTCCGGCATCGCCTCCTTATTCCGGAAACAACGGTAAAATAAGTTCGGATAGCCTGGTTGCCGAAGCCGTATCGGCCTGCCGCCGACTGATCTTCAGTACCATAGTGGCCGAACCGCCTTCCTTCAACACCAGGACAGCTCGGCGGATGGTCGATATGCGCAACCTTGGGGACGGTGTCTCGATCCTACCCCCGCGGACATCTTGTCAAAGCCTCATCAAAACATCTTCCCACTGGCTGGTTTGGGCTGTCGCCATGGCCCGCCGACAGAAGTCCTGATAGGTTTCCTCGTTGGTGACCATGCCGATCATAGCTTCAGCCAGGCAACCCGGATCCGTCGCGTCAACGATAAGCCCTGAATCATTTACCCGGACAATTTCCTGGGGGCCGCCCTGGTCCGAGACGATCGCCGGCAATCCGGACGCGTGCGCTTCCAAAACCACATTGCCGAAGGTGTCGGTCAGACTGGGAAACACCAGCGCGTCGGCGCTGGCATAGGCCCGGGAAAGTTCCTCACCATGCAGATACCCGGTGAACACAACAGTTTCATCCTTGTATTCTTTGGCGAGAGCGTGAAAACAGGGGCCGTCCCCGACCACCGCCAGGTCAGCTTTGACACCCCGTTCCTTCAGAATTCGTTGCGCCTTCAAAAGGCTGACCACATTTTTTTCTTCGGACAGCCGCCCGACATAGATGAATTTAAACGCGCCGTTCAGGCTGTGTTTTTCCCAGAATCCAGACTGCCGGTAGGCCGGAGAAAACCGCTTCAGATCCACGCCTCTGGGAAGCACTCGCAGCTTGTCGGCGCTGAAACCCATGGCTTCCAGTTCATGGACATACGCCCGCGTGGGGGCGTAAATGACCTCCATCCGACCGTAAAACCATTTCATCAACCGTTTCGCCAGTTCGGCCATGGTGTCATCATCCGTCCAGTTTTGGATATAGCGCGGAAAATCCGTGTGGTATATACCCCGGGCCGGAATGCCCAGCAATTTGGCCGCCGTGACACCGATCAGACCGACAGGTCCGGGAGTCGAGATGAGCAGTTCATCAATGTCGGCTTCTTCAAGCCAGGCCAGAATCTCCATAAACGGGGGAAATGCCACTTTCTGACCGGGATAATCAGGCAGATCATACATGCCGACCGGCTTGAAATTTTTGATGGGAAAGCTGGCCACCGGATCCGCTTCCAGGCAGGTGACGACGGTGAGTCCAACCCCCTGTTCCTCGGCCAGCGCCGCCAGTGTGCGGATGGTTTTGGCCACCCCGTTCACATCATCGAAGGTATCCGTCAGCCACGCCCGGCGTTTGACCGGCCGGTTAATCTTTTCACCGCAGCCAAAATGGTCGGCCACGGCGCGCAGGAAAAAGTCATCTTTGTGCTGGGTCCCGAATGCCGTCAGGTAGGGAGTCAGCCCAATCCCGATGGGAACAAGTGACGCCGCGGACTGCAAGGCCCCCACCAGAGATCCTTTCCCGAGCTGGGCGGAACAGCGGACCATGAACGCGTATCCAAGGTGATGCCCCAGACTGGCGGCGGTTGTGAAACGGGACCGATAGCCCCCCGGCTCCCGCCGTCCGTTGTCGGAGAACAGCCCTTCGGTGGCCAGTTTGGAGAATTCAGTCAAAAGCTCCCGTTCAAACTCGGGCAACTGTTTTAATTTGCGTTTTTTGACCATCGGCCCCACAAGTTTACGGGCGACGGCCTTCAATCGGCCTTCACCGGTCGGCTGGGATTCCTGCCCGGCGATTTTTTTGAGCAGGCCCCCCAACATGCTCTCCCCTTCCAGATTTTTCAGACGGCTGCTGTAGTAGTCGCAACCGATCGCCAGCAGGCTGTCCGCGAGTTTCAGGCTGTTGCCGGCGTTCCCTCCCGGCTGGTGATTACCGTTTTTCACGTGTTCAAGAAACCCATAAACCGTGGGGGCTTTCGGGGTCTGTGTGAAAGCGCTCGCGACATACAGGCCGCAATGGTCGTCGCTGCCGCCGGTCAGATGTTTGACCCAGGGCGATTCCCCCGCCGGTTCCAAATTGTGGCGGTTGGCGAGAATCTCGACACACTCCCTGTCAAGGCTGCCGAACACGGCCCGGGTGACCTGTGAGGCCAAGGCGTCACGGGTGCCATTGATCCCTTCAAAGTGATTGAACATCACCAGCAGTTTTTCAACATGCTCGATCGACAACTTGTCGTTCACCCGGAACAGGGGATGGGTGATGATGTGGGCGATGCCTTCCTTCAGAAGATAGTCACGCAGCTCGTAAATGTTGGACCGAATGTCCTGTAGATCATCGAATTGACGGCTACTGATCCCGCAGACCAGACAATGGATTTTGCATCGGTCTTCCGGAAAATAGGTGGTCAGTTCGGTGGAGAGAAAGGTGCCGGGAAGATCGGAAATTTCCAGCGCGCCCTGGATGCAGTTATGATCGGAAATCGTGACATAGTCCATGCCGGCGGCCTTGCAGGCGTCATAGATGGCCCGGGGCTCGACGAAACTTTCGGGTGCCCCGATCCGGCGCAGAAACCACTCGCTGGGCCGGTTGGAATACTTGCTGTGAACATGCAAATCCGCCCGGGATGTCAAGACGCGGGCGTTCTTTTCGCTCATCTTTTGATTCTCAAAAGGCGTCATAATCATGTGACTGGGTTCCTGTTCTGGAGCCAGACAGTTCACCCGACACCCGTCCGGTGATTCCTGTAACTGCCAAAGCACCGAAAACATGAATACTATGCTCCGCCGGTGTCAAATTATGATGAGGGAAAAATGAGAAATCAGTTAAAAAATGGCCGCGCATTCAGCGCAATGAACCAAGAAGCTGAAACCGTGGCGCTACGTCTTCACAAATCAAAAACTTAACAAATACGTCACGTTTTTTGGATGAAGACGGCGTTACTGGTTTGACGCTACGCTGCTGATCTCCGCCTGACGCGGAGTCAGCATCCGCTTTTGGCGGTCTTGTTGCTGATATCTGGTTGCGGGGTGGCGTTGCCTTTTACGTGCGGCATTTGCCGCAAAACATATTGAACCGGCGGAACTCCTGTCGCCCTTTCAGGACACCTTCTCGCTGGTCATCGGAACAAAACGTCCGCGCCCATGGCCTGTTCGCGGAGGGATTTGGGCATCAGCCGCCGGATTGCGAAGGCGATGACGGGATAGGCGAGCGGCAGGAGCCGGAGCGCCAGCACGTGGTCGATAAGCCGATACCCCCGGCGCTCCCGGAACAACAGCAGATGGAGCAGTCGGAAATGGTGTTTTTTCAGGCGGGTACGCTTGAAATCCAGACGAACCCGGTAGCGCTGTTTGTATTTGGTGGCGTAGGCTTCTTTTAGTCGCTCCAGCTCGCGGGCGCGATCGGGCGTAAAGGGCTCGAAAAAGTACTTTCGGGCGGCTAAAAGAATCGTGAAGGTGTCAAGCTCCAATTCAAGGCCCTGATCGGGAATACCATGAATCCGGGCCAGTTCGATCATGTGTCTGACGGCGTTCACCCCGTGTTCCGCCTCCCGCAGGCTAGTCTCCCAGTCCTGGACAAATAACCGCGCATAGCGCCGGATCGCGTGGGAAACGAGGATCCGGTCCCAGACGGTGCAGAAAACGGGGGGCATCCGCAGACGGCGGAAAAAGATCTTGCGACGGGCGAACTCCCGCAGATACAGGGTGTTGAGAATGGCCTGTAAAACGGGACCGCCGCGGATCGGGTCATCTCTCCGGCGCGCGGGCCTCGTCAACAAGCTTTCACGGCGGTTAAGACAGCGGCGTAATCAGGCTCTTCCGCCACCTCCGGCACGATGCGCTCAAAGACAATTTTCCCGGCCGGGGAGATGACAAACGCGGCGCGGGCCAACAACCGGGCCTCCTTGATCAACACGCCGTAAGCCAGACCGGCGGCGGTTTCAGCATGATCAGACACGGTGAGGACATGGTCAGCGCCGGTGGCGCCGCACCAGCGGGCCTGGGCGAATGGCAGATCCACACTGACCACCACAACCTCAACGTCAGACAACTGACCCGCCTCTTGGTTGAACCGACGGATCTCGGTGTCACAGACGGGGGTGTCCAAGGATGGAACGGTCAATAAAATAACCGTCTTTCCCTTCAGTGAGCATAGAGAAAACGGACTTAAATCATTCTTCAGCGCGGTGAAATCCGGCGCGTCATCGCCCGCCTTAACGGCATTTCCCGCCAAGGTCACCGCATTTCCAAGCAACGTCACAATACCTGTTCGTTCTGTCATCATCACACTCCTGTTACTGTATATGGGAAAAAACCCTTGATTGGTGCGGATCAAAAAATGGTCTTCGCGTTCAACACGTGAAGCCGAACATGTTTACCGTCTGACACGACAGCGGGGGTAAAGTTTCGCTCATTTATCCGGCAGGAGATCCAAGTCGATGCCCTCGTCACCTTCAACTGATTTATTGTCACCGGGAGTAAACATCCGCAGGGGACTGCGCATTTTCCACACCGGATCGTGCACACTGCCGGTCAACTGCGCCTCAAAAAACCACGACAAGGGTTTCGTCAAAAGCGGCACCAAACTGATCGCCTTGAGCACCTCCCCGCTGACCGTGAAATTCAGACCTTGGTCATCTTTCGCCGCCCAGTGATATGTGCCCTCTCCTTTCAGCGCCACAATCGTGCCGTCGGTGGCCAGTCTGCCGACTTTTAAATAATCGCCGCAAAATTCCAGTTCCGCGTCGCAGGCGGTGATCAAGCCGACTTTTCCAAGCCCGATCAAAGACACCAGTTTTTGAACCAAAAAGGTGTTATTAAATTCCCCATCCCGAATTTTAATCTTTCCATCTCCGGTCAACGTCACCGTCTCCGCGCCTTTCGCTTTGCTGCTGAACAGAGCCAATTCGCCACTGACCTTTCCCAAGTTCACCGAGCTGTCCACATTGGCGTACGACTTCAACAGCTCATTTAAACTCAGATTTTTAAATGTCGCGTCCACCTTGCCAGCGCCAGTGAACCCATTCGAATGGCCGCTGGCCGCCAATTGTCCTCCCCCGACACCGCCTTTGTTAATCCGCCAACGCAATTCATGGTTATTCAAATTCCAATCCACGTCATAACCCTCTAAAGGCAACTTCCGGGCCACCAGCTCACCGCCCCGCATACGGCAGTTAATCAACGGACGCAGCTTTCCGGTTAAATAGACCTGGCCGTCAATACGCACCCGGGAATCTTGCGAAGCGCTCACATCCGCCAGCGTCTCGCCTAAACTCGGAATGGCTAAAACAGCGTTGGCGACCGGATCGAACACCCCTTCGCAGTCAAACGACAGAATCGGTTCACCCGTCAAATCGACACGCACCTTTCCCGTGGCTTTCTCCTCGCCGTGAGTGATATCTATATCTGTCACGTCCACCACCCGCGGAAGCGCCAACTTCACCCGGGCGCTGAATGTGTCAAAGGGAACATGCTCAAAGACCATGTTTTCGGTTGTCAGCCGACCGTCTAAATTCAGATCCCACCGGTCCGACCCCAAATAGCGGTAGATGAAGGTCTTAACCCGCACGTAGGGCACCGTGTCGCCCCAGTCAAACGCGTCAAATGCCTTGAGAAAAACCGCCCGCCCCGAAGGCACGATAAAGGGTGCGACATGTCTAGGATCCAGCCGTCCTTTTCCATCGGAGAACGCCACCGTTGTCCGCGGCCAGGTGACCGTCAGTTCCGGGATGGTGAGCTCTTGAATCCGCGGGGAGTCGGCGATCACATTTTTCAACGTCAGCATCTTCTCGCCCACCATGAATTCAGACTCGGCTCTGGTGACGCGCGTTTCCCCGAACCAAAACCCTTCCGCGGCTACCTGTCCGGACAGTTTCCAATTCCGCATGGAGAATGGCGCATCGGTCATGGAAAAAGAGAGGCGGGCTGGGGTTTCCCCCATTTTCAGTTCATCCATAAGATACGAATGGGGCAACGCCATGCTTTTGTAAAGACGCGGCGGAAACAGCGCGCCGGTCCCGTTCAGAGAAAAAGAGCGGGCGGCGAGATCCGCCGCGCCGGAAACACTCACGGCCTGCTCATCATCAAACGCCACCCGCACCCCGGCCGGCGCTGTCTGAATCATGCCATCGGCAAAAATCAATGGAACGTCATACCGCTGAATCGTGTTGTTTTTATAGGTCAGATCACGACCGCTTAAACGGGCCGATCCGGTAATTTTCAAGGGCGAGAACGACATCTTTTTCAAGCTTACGGACACCTCCGGGAAGTCACCATTTTGGCAGCGCAACTGGCGCCAGAATGTCAACAACCCCGGACGGGTGGGCGGAATAAAAGGTGTCAGGCGCTCCGGGTTTAGCCGCACGTGTCCCTGCCCACTCAACACCCATCCCTTTTCATCCAATTCGCCTTGAACAGTGATGGCTTCTTTGCCGGTTTTATCCACCACAATCTCACATTTTTCCACCCGGATTTTCCGGTCATGCCGGTCAAACACGCAGGTAACCTCTCCTAAACGCTCGCCCCGCCAAGCGGCATTGCCGGCGGAGACGGTCCCCCCCAGCCGCCAGTCCCGCGGCGACAAAACGGGACTTGGTGATAAAACAAGTTTGACGCGGGGAGGCACGGCGAAGGTGATATCCACAGCGGCGGGAGGCATCGGCGTGTCGAAGAAATAGTAGACCACCCGCGGGTTGAAGGCACCACTGACGCTGCCAGACAAAAGCCCCGAATCAAAGGCGTAGCGCGCGTCACCCGAGGCGAAGGAATCTCCTCCCAATTGAGCGCTGGCCCGTTGCAGCTCCAGAACCTTATCCAGGAGGACCGCCCGGCCCTTCAATGTGGCGATTGGAACATCGTTGATCTCCAAACCGGAAAACTGAAAAGCGAGAGAACCGGAACAAGCGGTGAAATCCGCCAGATCCGCATGAAACTCGCCGACGACAACCGCGTCGCCGTCGATAAAAAACTGGTCGGCCAAAATATCCTTAACCTTAGCCAAAACCCGAACCAGCGGGGCGGGCATCCCGTCCTGAATATGCCCCCAACCAGCCAAATTTTGGGTGCCCCCGGCGGAGGGCGGGGGCGCCCCGATCGTTCCCCGCCGGTTTCGCTGATCAAAGCCAACCAAATCGCCCTTCACCTGCAATCGCACCCCGTTAAGCGTGCCCGTCAGCCTGTCGATCTTCACCGCGGTGGAGGATAAGCGTATGTCGCCATAAATATGTTCAAACACGAAGCTTGAAGGTGACAGAGACGAGTCACCATCGGGCACCGGGAAAAAAACCTTTCCACCATATACTTTCAGCCGCTTAGGTATAAGCCTGCGGAAGAGCATGTCTTTTTTACGGAAACTTACTTTCGCGCGATCCGCGTAAAACATTTTCCGCCCCCCGGCGGGACCATCCCAGACGGTGATTCCCCGCGCCTGGACTCCGCGGAAAATCCCCGCTTTCATCGTTGTGACCGTGCAGGCGACACCCTTTTCCCGCATGGACAGGGAAACGATTTGAGCGAACACATCCGGCACACCGACGGTTTCACACCAGAGATCAACCAGCAGAGCCGCGGCGAGCGCGGTCAATAATGGCAGGCGAATCGCCTTGACGAAATGCCTGAACCGAATTTTTTTTATGACTTTCACCGGCTTATTCGTCCGTTCCTGTGATCCAACCACCGCCAATCACGCAATCCCCCCGGTAAAACACCGCCGCCTGTCCGGGAGTGACCGCGGAGACAGGCCGTTTGGCCGCCGCGGTCGCCCGACCGGCCGCTCCCATAGACACCACCGCCGGAACCGGACGCATGGAGAACCGCACCTGCAGCGCCACCTCCAGCTCATCGCCCGCGGCCAACGGCTCCCGCAACCAGTTCACATCCCGAATGAACACCGTGTCCGACAACACGTCGTCTTTACTCCCCACCATAACCGTGTTTGTTTCAGCGTCCAACGCGGTCACATACCACGGCCCGCCACCCAGACCCAAGCCCCGGCGCTGCCCGATCGTATACTTGAAAAAGCCCTGATGCTCACCCAGCACTTGGCCATCGACCGCCACAATTTTTCCCGGCTCGCCGATGTCCGGGCGCTGACGGGTTATGTATCCCACATAATCGCCGTCGGGAATAAAACAAAGATCCTGACTTTCATCCTTTTCCTTCGGCACCAATCCCAGTTTATCCGCCAGGATCTTCACATCCTCCTTCAGACGGTCAGCCATTGGAAACTTAGCGAACGCGAGCTGTTCCTGACTGAGATCAAAGAGAAAATAACTTTGGTCTTTCGCCGGGTCAAGCGCCCGCCGGACCAGCCAGCGCCCGTCTTCCCGCTGAACCCGCACATAGTGACCCGTGGCCAACGCCTCGCAGCCCGCCCCGCGGGCGGCATCGGCCAACGCCCCGAATTTAATCAGCCGGTTACACCGCACGCATGGGCTAGGCGTTTCCCCAGCGAGGTAGCTGTTCATAAAAAACTGTGTGACACAGGCGGAAAACTCCGTCCGCAAGTCGATCACCCGATGTTCAAAGCCCATTTTCGCGGCGGCGACTCGCGCGTTGGCGATGAAAGGCGCCAGCGTCTCCTGGCCCGTGTCCCACAGACGCATGGTCAGCCCGAGCACCTCATACCCCTCTCGCTGGAGTAAATAGGCGGTCAAGGTACTATCCACTCCGCCTGACATCGCCACCGCCACACGGTGTTTCTTTTTGACTGGCATTACTTATATCCTGACAGTAAACCGGCATGCGCCGCGTCCTCACGTGGAAAACCGTGATTTTAGCGGTACATTGCGGCGGTGTTCATTTTTTCAACAGGCGCTTCACACATGGTTAATATCCACACCTTTATCCATTCTTCAATCTTTCTTATCATCCTTCTGCCGCTTTCCGGCTGTTTTGAGATGGAACAAATTATTGAACTGGAGGAGAATGGCGGGATGCGCTTCGCGCTCCATTACGCCATCCCGGAGACCCACACGGCCGCGTTCACTCAATTTCACCAAGCCACGCGTCAGTGGCAAGGGGAGAATCCGAATGACACGTGGCTGTTAAACAAACAAGCGGTTCACCGGCAATTTCCCAAACCCATGTTTGAGTCGACCGACTATCAGGTCTACAGCAAAGCGGGAAAAAAGCATATTCGTATCGCCGGGACGGCCAAGTCGGCCTCCAGCGCGTTGCTCAGCGGAGCGGTGGGTGATTTCAAGCTGGAAACCTTGGAAAACGGTGACCAGCGTCTCGAATTGGCGCTCCCGACGCTTAGTCAATCCGCCTCATTGAGCGCGGAAGAGCGACAAGCGCTATTGAAAGCCGCCGAGGGATTGTCTGTGAAGCTAATCATCCAGACACCGGCGGCGGTTAAAACCACCAATGGCCAAAAGAACGGAGAAAAAAAAGTGACGTGGACCTTCGGGCCCGGGCAGGCCGCGGATCCCGGCCAGCTTCCCCCCAGCCTTTTCGTCACCTATTGACAACGCCACACGTGCCAGGAACATGCCGACGGTGGCGCGACTCCGGGACATGACAGTCTCTGTCACGAGCGCGGAGACAACGGGAAGAAAATTCACCGAAGTACGGGGCTTACTTCTGATTGACGAAAACGACATGCGGCACATCGATCCCCTGGCCGTTCCACTTTAATTCAAAGCCGGTCTTGATATCCGCGATATCCGCGATCGCCTTTCCCGTGGAATCCAACTTTAAAAGCGGCGCGCCGGCGGCGGCCTCCAGCATGAAGTCATAATAGTCCGCGTCGTCAGTGGCCAGATGCAGACCCCCTCCCGGCTTGAGGACACGGACCACCCGGCGCATGAAATCAGCATTGAGCAATCGCCGCGCCTGATGCCGTCTTTTCGGCCATGGATCAGGACAGACAACGTGAATGCGGTCTACCGATGACGGCGGCAATTGGTAAGCGGTCAAATCCAGACTATTGGCCCGGACCACTTCAAGATTAGCCAGCCCCTCACGGCGGGCCGTGGCCAGAACCTTCCGCAGCCGCCCCATCATCACGTCACAAGCCACGATCAGCCGATCTGGAAAACGGCGGGCCATTTCCACGGCCAAAGCCCCTTTGCCGCAGCCTAAATCCATTTCGACCGCGCAGGCGCCACGCCGGCCAAAGGCCGGGTCAATCACTTGCCACCGATTGGTGAGTATATGAACGCCCTCGTTCAGGGCCCGCGTTTTTTCCGAGATGACAGACATATCCTCTCAAAGTTCTTTCAAGAACTCATCAATACGGCTCATCGCCGTCTCGATTTCTTCAAGACTGGTCGCATAAGAACACCGCGCGTGTCCTTCCCCGCACGGCCCGAAGGCGGTGCCGGGCACGACAGCGACACGCTTCTCGGCCAATAAACGCATGGCGAAATCATACGCGCTCAAACCGGTTTTCTCGATGCTGGGAAACACATAAAAGGCGCCTTCCGGCAGGCGGCACGTCAAGCCCATCTCGTTTAATCGTTTGGTGATGACATTGCGCCGTTGGCGGTACTCCTCGCGCATGATTTCCATTTCCGAAAACGCCCCCGTGAACGCTTCCAAAGCCGCTTCCTGAGCGAATCCGCAGGCGCATAACATCGAGTATTGATGGATCTTCATCATCGCCTCGATCACATCCCGGGGACCGCACGCGTAACCAATCCGGTAGCCGGTCATGGCATACGCCTTGCTGAAGCCATGGAGGAACACCGTCCGGTCCTCCATGCCGGGAACAGTGGCGATTGAAGGGCTGGGCGCCGCATAGGTTAATTCCACATAGATCTCATCGCTCACCACCACCAGATCATGTTTCATCGCGATGGCGGCGATCGCCACCTTGTCGTCCCAGCTCAAATTCCCACCGGTGGGATTATTGGGGTAATTAAGCAATAAGACTTTTGTTTTCGGCGTGACAGCCGCTTCTATTTGCTCTGGCTGAATGCGGAAGCCCTGTTCCGCCGTGGTCGCCACAGCCACCGGCACCGCGTGCGCCATTTTGATCGACGGCATATAAGAGACATAGCAGGGTTCATGATAAATCACTTCATCGCCGGGATTCAACAACGCCCGCAACACCAAATCCAGTGCTTCGCTGACCCCCACCGTGATGATGCACTCGGTCTCAGGGTTGAATGACGGGCCGAAATGGTCCGCCACATATCGGCAACACGCTTGCCGCAGAGCCAACATGCCAAGATTGGACGTGTAATTTGTATGCCCCTTATCCAGCGCGTAGATCGTGGCTTCCCGTATCCGCCAGGGCGTGACGAAATCCGGCTCGCCGATACCCAGGGATATCACATCATCCATCGTGCAGACAATATCGAAAAAATCACGGATGCCGCTGCGCGGCAAGGCGCTGATATGAGCGGCGACGCGGTCACGGGGAAACTTTAAGTCGCGCATACTCCTCCTCCTTATCCAGCATGAAACCCGCTTCCTTATACTTCTTCAACAGGAAATGCGTGGCGGTGGACTTCACCCCGTCAATAGGGGCCAGTTTACTGGCCACGAAAAAAGCGATTTCCCGCAGGGACTGCCCCGTGATTTCCAAACGCAGATCATATCGGCCGCTGACTAGATAGACGGCTTGAACTTCCCGGAACCGACCGATAGTCCTCGCCACCCGGTCAAAGCCGCCATCCCGTTCCGGTTGGACTTCCACTTCAATAATGGCCCGGGTCTCATCATCATCCATCGCGTCGGTGTTGACCATCGCGCAATAACCGAGGATTGTCCCGTCGCGCTCCATGGCGGTGACCAACGAGGTGACTTCGGCCTCTTGCATGGACAATCGGTCAGCGATTTCCCTGGCGCTCATACGGGCGTTCGACTGGAGTAGCTTGACAATCGCATGTCTCATTTCATTCGTTTCCATCGCCTACCTCAATGGGGCTGTTCAATCATATACGCCGCGATTACCGCCCAAACCGGGCTCGATGTCCGCGGAAAACGTGTCTGTCCCCGCGCCTATGGGGCGGGAATGGTTAATTTTTGATTCACCCGAATCATGTCATCGGTCAGATTATTCGCTTGCTTCAAGGCGGTCACGGAAACACCGAAAGCCTTCGCGATGGTGCTGAGCGTGTCACCAGCCACCACCGTGTAAACGCCTTGAGTGGCACCGGCGCTCACGGCCCCGCCAGTGGTTCCGCCGCCAGTCTGCCCCCCTCCACCCACCCGGGAAATTTCTTGCGAGACAGACCGGATCAACTCAGCCATCGCCAGTTCACGGGCTTTCCGTTCTTGGGCGATTTGGTTTTGCAGTGCCTGCACATCGGCTTTCGTCGCCAGGCCGGTCCGGGACTGCGCCGCGTTGGCGGCGCTTTTCTCTTCCACAGCCTGAAGACGCTGAATAATCGCTTCCGTGACTTGTTTATTTTGCTCAAGCAGTCCCACAATGCGGTCATGCTCTTCAATCACTTGCTGTAAGCCGGCTTTTAACCGGGCGACATCATAGGCGCTGGCGGGTTGTGACTGTTGCGCGGACACCGCCAACCCTGAAAATAAAACCACCATGACACATTTTTTCGCGGGCGCCATCATTCAACACCTCCATGACGGGCTATATTGGCCACCTGTTCAATCTTGATAAATAATCACATAGTGTAATCCGATTTGTCGAAAACGAAAGACACAACTCCAATAAAAAGCCGGGACAATTCCGCCCCCGCTCCCGTCTTTGCCGCCGCGTTGGACATTCTGTCACGCTGGCGGCAGGGGGCGGCGATGAACAGCCTTGACTTTCCCCCCGGTTGCCGCCGTCTCCTCACGGATCTGTTCGCTCATCTGTTCCGCCGCCTGGCGGTGATCGACTGGATGATCGACCAACGCTTGAACAATCGGAAAATCAAGCCCAGACTGCGGGACATAATCCGTCTGGGCCTTTGCTCCGCGCTCTTTCAGGACGGCCTGCACGAGGGTGTCGCTGTGGACATGTGTGTCCGTTTGGCGAAGAAAAAAGGCGGGCCCCAGGTGGGCGGTTTAGTCAACGCCATTCTACGGGAAGCGTTGCGTCAAGGTCTTCCTCCATCCGGCATGCCGGGTCTTCCTGTCCACGTTTCACTGAATCTCAGCCCAGCCCTCCACGCCGCCTGGAGCCGATGGATGTCGCCGGAGCAATTGACTGAGATGTGCCATTGGATTGATCAACCCGCGCCGCTGGTGGTCCGGGCCCGGACCGCTTGTCCTGACCCGCTGCCGCCGGACTTTCACGGCATTCTCACGCCACTTCAGTCACCGGAATGGGCCCGGGATCACCGTTTATGGACATGTGACGCCCCGGGCGCCTTTTTCAGCCACCCCTTGTTTCGCCAGGGCGCCTTTTATGTTCAAGATCCCTCAACCCTTTTAGCGCCGTCGTTTCTGGAGATGAAATCCGGGGGTGTCATTGGAGACTTCTGCGCCGCGCCGGGAGGAAAAACGCTTTTGCTGGCTGAACGGCTCCCCGCCGGCGCCCGTCTGCTGGCCGCCGACCGCTCATGGAAACGCATGGATAAATTAACCATGAATCTATCCGGAACATCCGCGGAGATTCACCTGCTCGTGGCCGACGCGGCCGCCCTGCCCCTGCCTTTGGACTCAATGGACGCGGCGCTTCTGGATGTTCCCTGCTCAAACACCGGAGTCATCCGCCGCCGTCCCGACGCCCGGTGGCGGTTTTCACAAGCCGGGTTAAGCGATATCGTCGAGCTGCAAAAGAACATTTTGACGGGCGCCGCCAGGCATGTCAAGCCGGGGGGCCAATTGGTTTACAGCACATGCAGCATAGAACCGGATGAGAACACCCGGCAAATTCACGCTTTTTTAACGGCTAATCCCACCTGGTCCCTGGTTCAGGAACAGCAACTTTTCCCCGCCGAAAACTGGGATGGCGCCTACGCCGCGTCACTGACGCGCCACGCCTGAAACAACCCGGCGGGGAATCCCCTACGTCTCGACCCCGAACACGTCCGCCACGGTTCCCTTGACCCGCCATTTAAAGTTGACACCATTGAGTGTTGTTCCGTAGATCCGGGCGCGGCTGCCGCCCTGATGATAGGCCGGGCGCGGATCCAGGGCGAGTGTTTCAATCAATCGCTCACGCAGGCCCGGCGGAACGGCCGCCGACTCATCGAAGAAGGCTTCGACAGCCGTCCCCAACGTGACAGTCAGCCGCATGCTCGGCGCGGAGTCCGCGAAGCCGCCGACGGCGGTCGGAACAGCGTCGGCGTAAGGCACATAGGGTTTGATGTCCAGCACCGGTGTCCCATCGATCATATCCAAGCCGGACACCCGGATCTCGACAGATCCATCGACCTCCCGGACAGTCTCAAGTTTCACAACCGACAATCCGATCGGATTAGGCCGGAAGTTGGACCGGGTGGCGAACACCCCAACCCGCTTATTGCCTCCCAACCGCGGGGGCCGCACAGTCGGCTTCCACCCCTGATCCGCCGTTTGATTAAACAGGAAAATAACCCAGAGATGACTGAAGCCGTCGATGCCCTTCCAAGCCTCCGGAAGATTGTACGGCGGGAATAATTCAATATCACCCACGGCGGAAGGCACTAGCCCCGCCTGCCGGGGAGCCCCGAATTTTTCATTAAAACACGAGTGAATCACACCGATGGGTTTCATCACAGGGGGTCCTCGTCCGCGCCGGCGAGAGCGCCAAACGTCCGCAAACCGGGAAATAATTTGGCCCATCCCAATACGATCAGGACGGTGCCGACACCACCGCTGACCACTGACACAACCGGACCGAACCAGTGGGCGGCCAGACCGGATTCAAACCCCCCTAATTCATTCGAAGAGCCGATAAAGATGGAATTGACCGCCGACACTCTGCCCCGCATCTCATTCGGCGTGGCCAGTTGCACCAACGTGTGGCGGACAACCACACTGATATTATCAAAAAATCCGGTTAAAAACAGCATGAGCCACGACAACCAAAAATTCCTTGACAGGCCGAACACAATCGTCGCCACACCAAACGCGCCCACCGCCCACAGCATGGCGCGACCCGCCTTTCGCATCGGCGGCATGTGCGCCATGATCAAAGCCATGGAAATTGACCCCGCGGCCGGCGCGGCCCGCAACCACCCCAGCACTTCTTCCGGGCTCATGCCGAAAGGCGGATCATGTAAAATATCTTTGGCGAACACCGGCAGCAGGTACACCGCGCCGCCCAAAAGAACCGCGAATAGATCCAAAGACACCGTGCCCAGAATTAATTTCCGGCGCCAGACAAAGCGGATGCCCTCCGTGACCTGAGCCAGCATATTGCCTCTGGCGCTGAGTTTTCCTTCGGGCAACGCCACGGAAAGCAGGAACAGCGTGAACCCCGTGGTTGTCACCGCGCTGAAAAGATACGCGGCGGGAATACTCATGGTGATAATGACACCACCGATTGCCGGCCCGACAACCGCCGACAAGTGGAACAAGGTGGTGCGCCACTTCATGGCGTTTTCAAACAGTTCCCGAGGCACAAGCTGCGTCATCAACGCCGTCCGCGCCGGTCCGGTGAGCCGATGAAAGGAGGCGTCTAAAAACAACAACACGAACATCAAAGGGGTCGGTCCGTTTAAAATACTGAAACAGGCCAGAGCCAGTGATGTCAGCGTGGTGCCGACGAGACCGGCCACCATCACTTTCCGGCGGTCAAACACATCCGCGAGGTACCCCGCCGGAAGCGTCAGCAGCAACATCGGCAACGCTTGGGTCAGCCCCACCAAGCCCAAAGCCAGCGCCTGGTCCGTCCGTTGATACATTTCCCAGCCAATCGCCAGACTCTGGGCGGCCGTGCCCAGATGAACGATAAACGATCCCAGAATAAACCACCGGAACAGTGGCGATCGAAGGGCCTCATAAGCGTCGTGTTTGGATGGAAACGCGGGTGTTTGCGGCATAAAAAAGTGTGCTCAAACCCGGGAACGCGCGGCGGGGCGGGCCGATTCCGCGCGTTCACGGGACGGGTTTCGTATTACCTGTAAATAGCCTTCAGGGCGCGGTTCTCGTCAGCGCTCTTACAGGCCAAGTCAAGAATGTGAATCGGGCGGCGGGACCATTCCGGAGTGATGATCAACTCCTCATCCCCGCAGAGATGATCGGCGATATTCTGGTAGTACTTCCATCCTTCAGACGGTGGATTTTTTCCACTGGCGACCGTTTTCACGTCATCCGCATGACTGTAAAGGGTCCAATTGCCTCCATCAAACACATAGGTGCCGGTGGTGCCGGTGATTTCCAACTGGCCTTCTTTGCCTTTGCTGTCGATCGTGCTGATCGTCAAGTTCAGCCACTGCCCGTTGGACAGGCGGACAACCGCGAAGCCTTCGTCTTCATTGGCGCCCGCGCCCCATTGGGTTTGCGGGCCCCAATACCCTTTTTTGGCGAACCCGGAAATTTCCACAATGTCCCCATCCAGGAGCTGCAGGGAATATTCAAGCAGATGGACACCCCAGTCATAAAGAATTCCACCGGAGATTTCCTTGCTTGTCCGCCACCAGTCCCTCGGTTTGCCATGGTTGCCCATATGGGCTTCAATCCGAATGATGTCACCGATGACTTTTTTCTCTTTAATTTGCTCAACAGCCCGCAGGATACAACCGTCCCAGTGCCGGTTATGATAGGTGGAAAGAACAACGCCCGCCGCCTTGGCCGCGGCGATCATCGCGTCACATTCCTCGGTGGTTATCGCCAATGGTTTTTCACAAACCACATGGCGGCCGGCTTTCAAGCATTTTATGGCGATGTCAGCATGGGTGTTATGAGGGGTGATAATAGCGATGAGTTGAACATCCGACTTTTCCAGCATATCGTCCACGGATCCATACGTTTCAATCCCGGGAAAATCCGCTTCAGCCACCGTTAAACGCTCAGGATCGATTTCAGTGACCGCTTTAGGGGTCATGCCCGCCTGCGCCATTTGGGCAAGGTGGCCTTTTCCCATGTTAAAGGCGCCACCGTAGCCCACAACACCAACCGCGATATCACTGGCTTTTGAATACATTTTCATGCTGTTTCCCTATTTTTTTTTCCGGGCCGGAGCACTAACCTATACCATATGACTAAACCCGATGTGACCAAAACAACGGCTGTCACTTTAAACAACCTGAAAAGCATTGCAACCCGGTGGTTGAGTTTTTTCATAATGGAAAAAACTGTGTTGTGACGTTAAGTTGACACCCATACCCGCCGCCAGTGACAGTATGCGAAGCGGGCCTGTCGAGGATCAGCCATCACGTCGGTTATTTTGAAGCGGAGCGAGCACGACACCATGCCACCTGTTGATTATTTGGAACACATCCTCAACGCCCGCGTCTACGATATCGCCGTTGAGACCCCTCTTGACCCCATGCCCGCCTTGAGTCGGCGGTTTGAGAACACGATTTTACTCAAACGCGAAGATCTTCAGCCGGTATTTTCGTTTAAACTGCGCGGGGCCTATAACAAAATGGCGCGGTTAAGCCCGGCGGATCTGAACCGCGGGGTCATCACGGCGTCCGCCGGAAACCACGCCCAAGGCGTGGCGATGGCCAGCCAGGCGTTAGGGTGCGCGGCCACGATCATCATGCCTGTGACAACACCGGCGATCAAGGTGGACGCCGTCCGCGCCCGGGGAGCCACAGTCATGCTGCATGGTGACTCCTATAGTGACGCCTATGAGCGCGCCCGTGAGCTGAGCGGGGAACGGCGGTTGACCTTTGTGCATCCCTACGATGATCCGGATGTCATCGCCGGACAAGGAACCGTGGCTATGGAAATCCTCCGCGGTCCAATCCGCCCTTTGCACAGTATTTTCGTGCCCGTTGGCGGGGGCGGACTCATCGCCGGGATCGCGGCGTATGTGAAACGCCTGCGACCGGACATAAAGATCATCGGCGTGGAGCCGACGGACGCCGACGCCATGCGCCGATCCCTTGAGGCGGGAAAAATCATTCGTTTGGATCAGGTCGGCTTGTTCGCCGACGGCGTGGCGGTCAAGCAAGTCGGAACGATCACCTTTGAGTTATGCCGGGACTTTGTCGATGAGATCATCACCGTGACCACCGACATGATGTGCGCCGCCATCAAAGACGTGTTTCAAGACACCCGGGCCATTTTAGAACCGGCCGGCGCCTTGGCTCTGGCCGGGGTGAAGGCGTACATTGAGGCGACCGGGATCACCGGTCAGAATATCGTCGCGGTGGCGTCTGGAGCCAATATGAATTTTGACCGCCTGCGGTTTGTTTCAGAAGAGGCCGAAATGGGAGAAGCCCGTGAAGCCGCCCTGGCCGTCACAATTCCGGAAGCCCCCGGCAGTTTTAAACATTTCTGCGGCCTCATCGGCGCCCGCAATATCACTGAATTCAACTACCGCTACGCTGACACCAAACACGCGCATGTCTTCGTCGGCGTACAAGTCGCGGACCGCGGAGAAACTCAGACACTCATTGAGACGCTCCGTGTCAACGGGCTGTCAGTCATTGACATGACAGCGAATGATTTGGCCAAACTGCATACGCGCCATTTGGTGGGCGGCCACGCGGTCGGGATAAAGGATGAGATTTTATACCGGTTTGAATTCCCGGAGCGTCCCGGTGCCCTCATGACTTTTTTAGACGCGATGAGCGATGAGTGGAATATCAGTCTGTTTCACTACCGGAATCATGGCGCGGACTACGGCCGGGTGTTGGCGGGAATTCAAGTGCCCGTCGCCGAACGGGACGCTTTCCAAGTGTTTCTTGACACCATCGGCTACCGCTATTATGACGAAACGCTGAACCCCGCCTATCAGATTTTTCTGTCTTGACGACCGGTGACGGCCAGACGCCATCCACAGGCCGGGCTATGTCTCGGAAGTGCCGGGAAAGCTGATCGCCGGGAGATGCCCGTTCTACATGCTCTTACTTCCGGGCCGGAGCACTAGTGTCATGATTGATTAATTCGTTCGCATATTCTTGTTGTTTTTTCCAGTAT
>JAVVEH010000006.1:0-86855 GCA_032251435.1 Lentisphaeria bacterium
ATCCAATATCCAACACGGAACATCCAATATCCAACACGGAACATCCAATATCCAACACGGAACATCCAATATCCAAGGAGACTTAACCAAGCCCACTGCATAGTGTCCTTGTACTTGTGCCAACGGTACAATATCCTATAGCTTGGGGTTGTCCTTCAGGGCTACCCTACATCTATACGGTTGATATAGATGATTCTATCCTTATCGTTTCGGTTTTTCACCAAAGTCGCCAACCACTTTCCTGGCAAGAAAATCTTTAACCGAACAAAACGGATGCATGCGCAAAATAGATGAAGCGACCGCCAAATAAGAGATTTTGTGCGGGAAAACGAGCCATTTTTGTTTTCATTAGACGTTGGATGTTGGACGTTGAATGTTCACATTTTTAAACGCTTATCTTAGCGCCATTTGGGACAGCCCCTTATTTCAGTCGGGGCGTCGCCCCTGTAACGCGCCAGAAATGGCTTGCGTCGCGCGCCCGCCGCGGGGGTTGTAAGAGTCGGTCTGATCCTGTAAAGTACTCCGCGGCCACGTATTTAACTCCCAACCGACAACCCGGAACCACCGCCTCATGCGCCATCCTCTTCCACCAAGCACAGGGATTCCCGGTCTTGACACGACAATCAACGGGCTTATTCTCGGGGATAACGTCGTTCTTCAGGTTGAAACCCTGGCGGATTATTTGCCCTTTGTTCAGCCTTATGTCGACCAGGCGATACAAGAAAACCGTGTCCTGGTCTACTTCCGCTTCGCCAGACATGAGGCATTGATCCCGGACATGCCCCAGGTGCGGCGGGTTCAACTTTCACCGGAGGCGGGTTTTGAGGCGTTCGTCTCTGACGTGGTTGACGTTATCGGCGCCTGCGGCTTGGAGGCGTTTTACGTGTTTGACTCGCTGTCTGAATTAGCTGTTGACTGGTTCAGCGACCGGATGCTGGCCAACTTTTTCATGATTGTCTGTCCGTATCTTTATCGCTTGGAGACCATCGCTTATTTCGCCTTGATGAAAAAGCATCACTCAGCGACAGCGGTTGACGGGATCCGCGACACCGCTCAGGTGGTGATTGACATTTTCCGCGACGGCGACCGTCTTTTTGTGCAACCCTGCAAGGTGGATGGCCGATATTCTCCCACCATGTTCACGCTGCATGAGTGGCGGGGGCTGGAATTCACCCCGGTGACAGCCAGTTCCGTGGTTTCCCGCGTTCTGGGGCGCGTGCCCCAGCCATGGCTGGAATTTTCCGCCTCCCGCCCCGGCCCCTGGCACGTCCACTTTCTGAAAGCGCGGCAAATCCTGGCCCGCGCCGCCGCCGGAACCGCCGACAAGCAGGAGATTGATGAATGCTTCGACCGCCTGGTCAGAATGGCGCTGACCCGAAACCGGCAATTTCAGAATCTGACCAAGAAATACCTGACCTTGGAAGATCTGATTAAAGTTTTGGGGCGGATGATCGGCACCGGCCTGATCGGCGGCAAATCCCTGGGGATGCTGCTCGCCCGGGCTATCCTTCAGAAAGATTGTCCCGCCGCCCACGCGATGATGGAACCGCATGATTCGTTTTTCGTCGGGGCGGACGTTTTTTACACCCACATGGTCCGTAACGATTATTGGTGGCTGCGGGGTGGCGCGACCCTCGAAGAGCGACTGAAAAACGCCGAGAAAGCCCGGGAAAAAATACTGACGGGCGCGTTTCCGGCCGCTGTGCTTCAACAATTTTCCGAAATGCTCGACTACTTTGGTCAATCCCCCTTAATTGTCCGATCAAGCAGTCTTTTAGAAGACAATTACGGCAACGCGTTTTCGGGAAAATATGACAGTGTGTTCTGCGCCAATCAAGGCCCGCCCGCCGAGCGCATGGCGGCCTTTCTGGCGGCCGTCAGACAGGTTTACGCCAGTTCCATGAGCCGTGACGCGTTGATCTACCGGGCCCGGAGCGGTCTGCTTGAACAGGATGAGCAGATGGCGCTGCTTGTTCAGCGCGTATCCGGAATTCGCTTTGACCGCCGGTTCATGCCCCATGCCGCCGGCACCGGTTTTTCCTTCAACGCCTATGCCTGGCATGAGGATATTGATCCGAACGCGGGCATGCTGAGAATGGTCTTGGGGCTCGGCACCCGCGCGGTTGACCGGACGGATGATGATTACGCCACCCTCGTGGCCCTGAACGCGCCGCATGCCAAACCCCATATGGTCATGGAAAATCCCATGCGCTATTCGCAGAAAAAACTGGATGTGATTGATTTGGACACCAACCAGTTAGGTGAGGTGGCCTTTGAAGATATTCCCGCGATCTGTCCCGCCTTTCCCGTGGACGCTTTCGCCGAACTGGATGTGGACATGCTCGAGCGCGCCCGCCGGGCCGGGATGAAACAACCGCCGTTCGCCTGGATTCCCAATCTTGGCCCTCTGGTGAACGATAAGCGGTTTATTGATATGATCAGCCAGACATTAAAAACACTGGAAAGCGCTTACGGTGTCCCGGTGGACATTGAATACACGGTGAATAAAGGCGAAAATGGGGACGTGGTTTTCAACTTGGTTCAGTGTCGGCCATTTCAGATCAAAGTGAAAAAAGCGACGGATATCCGCATGATCGCCACGCCGCCGCCGGACTCCAGATCGTTACTCTCCTCAGCCGGACCCATCATTGGGCCGAGTGTCGCTTTGGAACTGGATCGGATTATCTATGTCGTTCCCGCCGAATACGCCAAACTGTCCATGAGTGACCGCTACGCCGTCGCCCGGTTGATCGGTGAGTTGACGCGCTTGGGAGACCTTCCCGATGAGGCCAGTGTCATGCTTGTGGGGCCCGGCCGCTGGGGAACATCAACGCCGGCGCTGGGGGTGCCCGTGACGTTTGGAGAAATTGAAAACGTGTCGGTGATTGTCGAAGTCGCGGTCATGCATGAGGGCCTCGTTCCTGATGTCTCTCTCGGCACGCATTTTTTCAATGATTTGGTCGAATTGGACATGCTCTATCTGGCGGTCTCACCCCATCAGGACGGGCATGCGATTGACCAGGCCTTTTTTGAGCGGGAGTGCGAAAACATCCTCACGGACATCTATCCGGCCGGTGAAAAACTGGCCGCTGTCGTCCGGGTGATGCGATGGGCGGAGAACGGGCGGCGAATTCACGTATACGCGGATACCCGGAAACAGAAATCTATCTGTTTCCTGTCACCTTGATTCCCGTCCGGAGGGTGGCAAAAAACGGGACATGTGTTACTCTTAACACGCGGATCGGCCTTGTGACGGTTCATAGCGGGCGGCGAAACACATTAAGACGAGGCAAGCTAATGGGTGGATTTTTCGGAGTGGCGGCGAAAGAAACGTGCACGAGCGACCTGTTTTTCGGCACGGACTATCATTCACATTTGGGCACTGTCCACGGGGGCATGGCGGTCCGGAATCAGGGGAAATTAACCCATTGCATTCACGATATCCGCAATGTCCAGTTCCGGAGCCGGTTTGATGATGATTTAAACCGGTTGCGGGGCAACTGGGGCATTGGCGTGATCAGCGATTATGAAGCGCAACCGTTGATTATCGGCTCACACTTGGGCACCTACGCGATTGTGACCGTGGGCGTGGTGGCGAACGCCAAGGACCTGACCCGGCGGGCGTTTCAAAAGCGCGACACGCATTTTTGTGAAATGAGCGGGTCGGAAATAAATCCAACAGAAATTGTCGCCACCTGTGTCAATAAGGGAAGCAGCTTTACCGAGGGGTTGACGATCGCCCAGGAAAGCATTGAGGGCTCGTGCTCGATTCTGTTGTTGACCGAAGAGGGAATTTACGCGGCCCGGGACAACGTGGGGCGGACACCGGTCGTTCTGGGGCGCCGCGACGGCGCCTGGGCGGCGACCATGGAAAGCAGCGCCTTCCCGAATCTCGACTATGAGCATGTCCGTGATCTGGGACCCGGGGAAATTGTCCGCTTCACCCATGAAGGCGTTGAGACCATGAAAGCCCCGGGTGACACCCTGCGGATCTGCTCATTTTTATGGGTGTATTACGGCTACCCGTCAACCAGTTACGAAACCATCAATGTGGAGGCCTGCCGGAACCGCTGCGGAGCCGCTTTAGCCCGCCGGGATGACGTTCAGGCGGATTGCGCCGCGGGCATTCCAGACTCAGGCACCGCCCACGCCATCGGCTACGCGGCGGAGGCGGGGATCCCCTACCAACGCCCGTTTGTCAAATACACACCGACCTGGCCGCGGAGTTTCATGCCCCAGGAACAGGAAATCCGGAACTTGGTCGCCCGTATGAAACTCATTCCCGTGCCTGAGTTAATCAGAGGCAAAAGTATCGTTTTCTGCGAGGATTCCATTGTCCGCGGCACGCAATTGCAGGACATTGTCGAACGGCTGTACGATATCGGCATTAAAGAAATACACATGCGCCCCGCTTGCCCCCCCCTGGTCTTCGGCTGTAAATATCTTAATTTTTCCCGATCCCGGTCGATTCTTGATCTGGCCACCCGCAAGGTGATTAAAGAAATCGAGGGAGATGAACACGTGACGCCGGAGCTGTACGCGGATCCGGATTCGGAAAAATACCAGGCGATGGTGGAACGGATCCGGGTCAAACTCAAGTTGACCAGTCTCCGGTTCCAGAGGCTGGATGACCTAATCGGGGCGATCGGCCTGCCCAAGGAAAGGCTCTGCACCTATTGTTGGGACGGCTGTGACGGGTGCGGATGACCGGTCAACGAAGCTCCCGCAGCCTCCGCGGGAGCTCCTCATAATGAAACAAGGTGTTGTACTCCATCAACCCGGCCAGGGCGCGGGCCTGGATGATCTCCCCGGACTCCTCCAGCCGGGCCACCGGATTCAACCCGCCAATGACAATGGCGCCGGAGCAGCCTTCATTGACCGGAATGTTCAACACCGGCTGACTGGGCCGACCAACGGTTAAAAACCCGCCAAGCCCGATGCGGGTCAGCTTCTCGGTCAATCCCATGACCAGTTCGTAACTTTCCGCGGGCACTTCCCGGAACCCGGCGCCGATCCGGCCGGTGCCGGTTTTCACCGCGCCGTCGTAATCCGTCATCCGCCCCCGGATAAATAATTGCAGGGGATCAACGGTCGTGCCGTCATAATTGATCACTTCCGCGAAGCCCTCCGGCTCGCCGTCCTGAAGCTGCAGAAGACCGGAAAAGAGTGACCGGGTCGGAACCCCGTGCTTGAGTAAAACCCCGTTCAAGGTGATGGAGCACACGGTGCAAAATCCAACCATACCGCCAGGCACCTCCATCTCCCCCACGCGGTGTCCGGCGGGAACCAGCCCCACCAGCGTGCCCATGGAATACCCGCGTTCAAACACCTCACAAATGGCCGTTGTGTAGCGCCGCAGCAGATCGGCCGGCAACACGGCGACATTGACCACCACTGTCCCCGTCCGCAGGGCCAGATCAAAATTCATCTGAAAGGTCAACTGGTCAATTTTGGCGGACATATAGCCGACCCGCTTCAAGACGCTGACTCCCTCCAGTTCCGTCCGGCCCCGGCGGGTGATCACGCGCCCTTTCTTCCCGATCGCCTCCGTCAGCCCCTCCTCATCAAGAAGCTGAAGATAAAAACGAACCGTGCGCTCACTGAATTTGTGGCCCCGTTCAGCCAGCGCCTGGGTGATCTTCAAGCCCGTGAGCGGCTGAGCGCTGGCCCCCAGAAGCTGGAGAATCGTCAGTTTCTTGTCAGATTTTTTACTGGTTCGCATCATCGCCGTGTTTTCAGTGGAATATCGTCCGGAAGGGGTCAATATCGCATCAAACAAACGGAAGTCAACACCTTCTGAAGCGTAACTTCCGGCAAAGATTGGCAAAAACGAAATAGGCCAGATCCTGAAACAGCCATCTCCTCTTTTCCCGCCTTGAAAAACGCTGCTTTCCCCCGCCTGAAACCCACGTTTTTTTTAACGGAAACAGGTTGAAAGCTGTTGTGTTCTGTTTATTTGGCAATATAGTTGGCATTGTTTTGCCAATTCTTTTACAATGGTTTTGCCGACTAAGAGATTCAGGGTGTCCCGCGCGGGCGGTGACGCTCCCTCCCGGCGGAGCCCGGACAACCCATCAGTGAAAAGGAATCGCCTGTCATGTCATACGTCGCGTCTGTTTTGGAAAAGGTGAAAGCCCGCAACGCGGGAGAGCCGGAATTTTTACAAGCCGTCAAAGAGGTGCTGGACTCACTGGAGCCCGTCATCGCCCGGAATCCCGTCTATCAAGAAGCGGGCATTCTTGAGCGCATCACCGAACCTGAACGCCAAATCATTTTCCGGGTTCCGTGGGTGGATGACAGCGGCAAAGTGCGCGTGAACCGCGGCTTCCGCTTTGAGTTTAACAGCGCCATCGGCCCGTACAAAGGCGGGCTGCGCTTCCACCCCAGCGTCA
Organism: Lentisphaeria bacterium; assembly: GCA_032251435.1. Taxonomy (GTDB): domain Bacteria; phylum Verrucomicrobiota; class Lentisphaeria; order Oligosphaerales; family MVZH01; genus JAVVEH01. Next base: position 6,393 of record JAVVEH010000006.1, read on the forward strand.
ATCAGAGCATTCTTAAATTTCTCGGGTTCGAGCAAGTTTTCAAGAATTCCCTGACCACGCTGCCCATGGGCGGCGGCAAGGGCGGCTCGGATTTTGACCCCAAAGGCAAATCCAACGCCGAGGTGATGCGGTTCTGCCAGTCGTTCATGACGGAATTATGCCGCCACATCGGCGCTCAGACGGATGTTCCCGCCGGGGACATCGGTGTCGGGGGCCGCGAAATCGGCTTCATGTTTGGTCAGTACAAACGCATCCGCAACGAGTTTGTCGGTGTGCTGACAGGCAAAGCCCTGAATTGGGGCGGTTCCCTGATCCGCCCGGAAGCCACCGGCTACGGCGCCGTGTATTTCGCTCAGGAGATGCTGGCGACCCGCAATGATTCACTGGAAGGCAAGACCTGCACCGTCTCCGGATCCGGGAACGTCGCCCAATACACGGTTGAAAAGGTCAATCAATTAGGCGGCAAATGCGTGACCCTGTCCGATTCCGGCGGCACGATTTACGATCCGGATGGCATCAGCGCGGAAAAACTCGACTACGTCATGGAGCTGAAGAATGTCCGCCGCGGGCGGATTGTTGACTACGCCAACACATTCCCCAATGTCGAGTATCTTGAGGGCAAACGCCCCTGGAGCGTGCCCTGTGACTGCGCTTTCCCGTCAGCCACTCAGAATGAAATCTCCGCCGCGGACGCTAAAACCCTCCTGGACAACGGCTGTTTTGTCGTTTCCGAAGGGGCCAACATGCCGACGGTTCCGGAAGGCGCTGACATGTTCGTTGAAAAGAAAATTCTCTATGGTCCGGGCAAAGCCGCCAACGCCGGCGGTGTCGCCACCTCCGGCCTTGAAATGAGCCAGAACGCCATGATGACCAACTGGAGCCGCGAGGACGTTGACGCCCGCCTTCAGGGTATCATGAAAGCCATCCACGCCAACGCCTACGCCGCGGCGGAAGAATACGGCCAGAAGGGCAATTACGTGCTGGGCGCCAACATCGCCGGCTTTGTCAAAGTCGCCGACGCCATGCTCGATCAAGGCATCGTCTGACAATCTGGCGGCGGTGACACCGCGAAGCCGTCCGTGATTTAACCACATTAAAGGCGGCTCAGGCAGTCGGCAACCATTTGCCGACTGCCTTTTTGCGGGGTATGGTACCCACCTTATTCACTGCCTGAGAAAACACGCGCCCTCACCGGCGCCGCGGAACTTGGCGGATGCGTGGATGAATGCCTGGCGGGATCATTGTCGAAAGTATCGTTTCACACCATCAAACGCGGACGACGTGTCACCATCCCGTCACATGCTGAAAAGGCCTGTCATATGCATAAAATTTTGTCGAAAGAGCGATTGTCGGAAAATGTGTTTCTCATGCGCTTGGAAGCCCCGTTGATCGCCTCCGAACGGCGGCCCGGACAATTCATCATCCTCTCAGTGGAGGAAGATTTTGGCGAACGGATTCCACTGACCATCGCCGACGCGGATCCGGACGCGGGCTCCATCACGATTATTTTTCAACGCGTGGGGCGCACGACAGACGCGCTGGCCGAATTGAATCCCGGGGATTCGGTGGCCGCTCTTCTCGGGCCTTTGGGCACGCCGACCCACATCGAGACGGTCGGCACGGTCGTCTGTGTGGGCGGAGGCATCGGTGTCGCTCCCCTGCATCCCATTGTCCAGGGACTGAAAGCGGCCGGCAATAAGATCATCACGATTATCGGTGCCCGGACCAAAGAGTTGGTTATTCTTGAAGACTGGATGCGGGCGCTGTCCGATGAGCTGATTATCTGCACAGATGACGGGTCGTATGGCCGCAAGGCCCTGGTCACCGAGCCCTTGAAAGAAGTGTGCGAGCGCTCTCCCAAGCCCGATTTGGCAGTCGCCATCGGGCCACCGGTCATGATGAAATTCTGCGCGGAGACCACCCGCCCCTACGCTGTGCGCACCCTCGTCTCGTTAAACACGATTATGGTTGATGGCACGGGCATGTGCGGCGGGTGCCGGGTGACGGTCGGTGACGAGACTAAATTTGTCTGCGTTGACGGGCCTGAGTTTGATGGGCACAAGGTTGATTTTGATGAAATGATCAAGCGTCTGGGCGCCTATAAAAAGCAAGAACAGCAGGCGCATGACCGCTGGCATGAGAAACATGGCTGCCATCTCGACGCTCAGATCGATGACAAACGGAGTGAATGACAATGACCCACGCCACCCCTGAACAGCTGCAGGCGGCCGCGCAGGCCGCGCTGGATGACATTCTGTCCCGCGGAGAGCCGTTGACACCCAAAGACCGCATGCGCATCCCCCCCCAGGACATGCCCGCCCAGCACCCGCATGTCCGGCGGGGAAATATTCATGAAGTCGCCTTGGGATACTCTGAAGCGCAGGCGCGTCTGGAAGCGGCACGGTGCTTAAACTGCAAGACAAAACCCTGCGTCGAAGGATGTCCCGTGCGCATCGACATCCCCGGCTTTGTCACCGCCATCGCCGCGGGCGAATTCGCCAAGGCCGCCGCGATTATTAAACAAAACAGCTTATTGCCCGCCGTGTGCGGTCGGGTCTGCCCTCAGGAGAGCCAATGTCAGGCTCCCTGCACCGTGGGAAAAAGCCTGAAAGATGTTGAAAAAGCGGTCGCGATTGGCCGGCTTGAGCGGTTTGCGGCTGACTGGGAACGGGAGCAAGGTCAAATTGACATTCCCGCGGTCAAGCCCGAAACGGGGAAAAAAGTCGCGGTGATCGGCAGCGGACCGGCCAGCCTGGTGGTGGCCGCGGATGTCCGCCGGGAAGGTCACGCCGTGACTATTTACGAAGCCTTCCACAAATTCGGCGGTGTCATGCTGTATGGCATCCCGGAGTTCCGCCTGCCCAAAAGCATTGTGCATGAGGAAGTTCAGACACTGAAAAAAATGGGTGTCGACCTGGTGCCGAACTTTGTGGTCGGGCGGACGCGGAAGTTAAAGGATTTGATTGACAAAGACGGCTACGACACCGCCTTTGTGGGCACGGGCGCCGGGCTGCCCCGGTTCATGGGCATTGAGGGCGAGAATTGTGTCGGGGTGTTCTCCGCCAACGAGTATCTGACCCGCGCCAATTTGATGCGGGCCTATGACAAAGAGCGGGCGGCGACACCGATTTTCAGCAGCCGCCGGGTGGCGGTTCTCGGAGGCGGCAATGTGGCCATGGACGCGGCGCGCACCGCGTTGCGCCTCGGTGCGGAGGAAGTCCACTTGATTTACCGGCGCACGGAGAAAGAAATGCCCGCCCGGATCGAGGAAGTCGCGCATGCCAAAGAAGAGGGCGTGATTTTTCACACCCTGGTGAACGCGAAACGCGTCATGGGCGATGATTACGGGTGCGTCCAAGCCATTGAACTGCTCGAATATGAACTCGGGGCGCCGGATGATTCCGGCCGCCGCCGCCCGGTGGTCATTCCCGGCAGTGAATACACGATGGCCATGGACACGGTTATTGTCGCCATCGGCAACGACTCCAACCCCCTGATTGAACAGACAACTCCGGAAATCACCACCAATAAATGGGGAAATATCATCGCCGATGAAAGCGGAAAGACCAGTATGGACAAGGTCTTCGCCGGTGGTGACATTGTTTTGGGGGCCGCGACGGTGATTCTGGCTATGGGACAAGGGCGGACAGCCGCGGCGAGCATTAACAGCATGCTCGCCGCGTCGTGAGACGAGCCTGACGGAGACCCGTCACCGGGAGCGCGCTCGAAACGGACCGTCCCGTCATGGACACGCCCATTCCAAAATGGGCATCCACGTCGTTTAAAACAAAAATGTCGCGCGCCGCGCGCGTTTTTTTACATATTTGTATCTCGCAGTCATCCCGCGGGATGACAAAATGGGTGCTTGGGCCCCGCGGTCTTCATCAAAACGAATCCGGTTGAAACCCGGAGACATTGTTGGCATGGCAATTGCTGTCCACTCCATCCCAATTAACTATCAGCCCTGTCGGCACCGGTTTGTTTTTAAATGCGGATCCAACGTGTCAGCCGGGGCGCTCCGCCAACCGACTCATTCGGGGAGAACATGAAACAGTCACGAAAAAAACGTCGTCCATCCGGGTTGCCCGCCGCGACCGGATTGTATGATCCGGCGAATGAACACGACAGCTGCGGTGTTGGTTTTCTCGCCAATATCACCGGAGAAAAAACACACGCCTTAGTCCGGCGGGGCTGTGAGGTGCTCCAGAATCTGCTGCACCGCGGCGCCATTGGCGGCGATAAGTCCACCAGTGACGGGGCGGGGATTCTTTTCCAAGTTCCCGACGCCTTTTTCCGGCGGCAGCGACTGGGATTCGACTTGCCGGCGCCCGACACCTACGGGGTTGGCTTCTTTTTCCTGCCGCGGGCGAAGGCCGCCCGCTCCGCCTGCGTTGACATCATTGAACAAACCGCCGCCGCCGAAGGGTTCGCCGTTCTCGGCTGGCGTGACGTGCCCGTCAACGCCGCGATTATTCAGGGGCAGGCCTTGGCGGAAATGCCGGTGATGCGGCAGTTATTTGTCGCCAGCGCCGCGCGTGATGAGGACCTGGAACGCCGCCTGTACATCGCCCGCCGCCTGATGGAGAAAAAGTGCTGGGATGTCATCGCGCCGGAAGACATGTTCTATGTGTGCAGCCTTTCCGCCCGCACGATCATCTACAAAGGGCTGTTAATGGGGGCGCAAGTGCCGGAGTTCTATCTGGATCTGAATGACGAGGCCGTCACCAGCTCGTTGGCGATTATCCACCAACGCTACAGCACGAACACCTTTCCGTCATGGGAATTGGCTCAGCCTTTCCGCCACTTGGCCCATAATGGCGAAATCAACACGCTCCGCGGCAATATCAACCACATGGCCGGCCGTGAAAAACACCTGGCGCATCCGCTGTTTGGCGATGATATCAAAAAAATTCTCCCCGTGATTATGGAAGGGGGCAGTGACTCGGCCGCGCTGGATAACGCGCTGGAGCTGCTGCTGAACGGGGGGCGTGAGCCGGCGCACGCGATGATGATGCTGATTTCGGAAGCCTGGGGGCCCAAATATCTCATGGGACCGGATCTGCGCGGTTTCTTCGAGTACCATGCCGGGTTGATGGAACCCTGGGACGGGCCCGCGGCGGTCGCCTTCACCAATGGCCGTCAGATTGGCGCTCTGCTCGACCGCAACGGCTTGCGGCCGGTGCGCTATACCATCACCAAGGACGATTTTATCGTGCTGGCCTCGGAAACGGGGGTCTTGGATATTGAGCCGGCCAATATCAGCGAGCGCGGCGCGCTGCGCCCCGGCGAAATGATTTTGGTGGACACCCTACAAAAGCGCGTGATGCGCGACACCGAGATCAAAAGCTACTGCGCCCGCCAGCAACCCTACCGCCGGTGGGTTGAGGAAAACCGGATAGATTTGCACGGGTTCTACGGCGCGATCCAAAGCGTGGATCCGGATTACGACACCTTGTTTCACCGCCAGAAAGTGTTCGGGTATTCCCGGGAGGATATCGACATTATCTTGAGTTTCATGGCGGTTCAAGGAAAAGAACCCATCGGCTCCATGGGAAATGACAGCCCCCTGGCGGTTTTTTCCGAGGAGCCGAAACTGCTTTTCGCCTACTTCAAGCAATTATTCGCCCAGATCACCAATCCCGCCATCGATCCCATTCGTGAGGAGTTGGTGATGTCGCTGATGACATTTATGGGCAATGAGGCCAACATTCTCTCTGAAGTGCCCGCCAACGCCCGCTTGATAAAACTCCGGCATCCCTTTTTGTCAAATGAGGATATCCGCTGTCTGCGGCACCAGGACTGTCGGGGATTTGAATCACGGGATATTCACATCGGCTTTCCCATCGGCGGGGACGGCAACGCCCTGGATGTCGCCCTGCGCCGCATGCGCCGCGATGTCGAGCGGGCGATTGACGAGGGCTGCCGCTTGATTATGTTGACTGACCGCGATCTCCCGGAAGGGCAAATGCCAATTCCGTCACTGCTGGCGACCGCCACGGTGAACGCCCACTTGAAACAACGCGGAGTCCGCACCTCTTGCGGCGTGATTGTCGAGACGGGCGAGGCCCGCGAAGTCATGCACATGGCCTTGCTTTTGGGCTATGGAGCGACCGCGGTCAACCCCTACCTGGCCTTTGAAACCATTGCCGACCTGGCCCTCAAGCAGCGGTTGGGAAAGAAAATGGATGTCGCCAAAGCCATTGAGTCGTATATCAAAGGCCTCTGCGGGGGACTGCGGAAAATTATGTCAAAAATGGGCATTTCGACCCTGCGCAGTTACCGGGGGGCGCAGATTTTCGAAGCGATTGGCATCTCTAAACAGGTGATCGACGCGTACTTCCCCGGCACCGTTTCCCGAATTGGGGGAATCTGCCTGGACGATATCGCCAGAGAAGTGAACGGACGCTATGACCAGGCCGTCATATCCTCTGGAAATCCCAGCCGGGACACATTGCTCCCCAGCGGGGGCGTGTACCGCTGGCGAAACGATGGGGAACGGCATTTATGGACACCTGACAGCGTCGCCAAGCTACAGGACGCCACCCGGCGGAACTGCCTGGCGACCTATCGCGAATACGCCGCCCTGATTAATGAGCAGACGCGGAAGACATCCACCCTCCGCGGCTTGATGCGATTTAAACCAGCCACCGCCATTCCGATCGAGGAGGTGGAACCGGTTGAAGCCATCATGAAGCGCTTTGTGACCGGCGCCATGTCGTTCGGATCCATCAGCCGGGAGGCGCACGAAGCCCTGGCGATCGCCATGAACCGCATCGGCGGCATGAGCAATAGTGGTGAGGGGGGAGAGGATCCGGCCCGTTTCGCGCCGCTGCCCAACGGTGACAGCCGGTGCAGCGCGATTAAACAGGTGGCCAGCGGCCGCTTCGGGGTGACGATTGAATACATGGTCAACTGCAAAGAGCTCCAAATCAAAATCTCGCAAGGCGCCAAGCCTGGCGAAGGCGGTCAACTGCCAGGGCATAAAGTCAATGCGGAAATCGCCCGGGTGCGTCACTCAACCCCTGGCGTGTCCCTGATTTCGCCGCCGCCTCACCATGATATTTATTCCATTGAAGACATCGCCCAGCTTATTTTTGACTTGAAAAACGCCAATCCCGAGGCCCGGGTGACCGTGAAACTCGTGTCTGAATCAGGGGTGGGAACGATCGCGGCGGGCGTGTCAAAAGCCAAGGCGGACATGGTGCTGATCAGTGGTCACGACGGCGGAACCGGGGCGTCGCCCCTTTCCTCAATCCAGCATGCCGGGCTGCCCTGGGAACTGGGGCTGGCCGAAACGCAGCAAACGCTGGTGCTCAACAAACTGCGCAGCCGGATCCGCGTTCAGACTGACGGGCAACTGAAAACCGGCCGTGATGTCGTCATCGCCGCGTTGCTCGGGGCCGAGGAGTATGGTTTCGCCACCACCGGGTTGGTGGTGCTGGGTTGCGTCATGATGCGCTGCTGTCATCAAAACACATGCCCGGTCGGGGTCGCCACGCAAGACCCTGAACTGCGCAAACGATTTAAGGGATGTCCCGACTTTGTTGTGAATTTCATGCGCTTTGTCGCCGGCGAAGCGCGCGAATATATGGCCGAACTGGGGTTTCGCACGATTGACGACATGGTCGGACGGACGGACCGGCTTGAAATGACCGACGCCGTCAGCTTCTGGAAGGCCCGCGGGCTGGATTACAGCGCCATTCTCGGGGCTGATTTGCCCGCTGACGCGCCCCGCCGTTGCACGGAATCCCAACATCACGATATTGATGATATTCTTGACCGCGACCTGATCCAAGCGGCGAAACCGGCCCTGGAAAAAGGCCAACCGGTCGTTATCGACCGCGCCATCCGCAATGTCAACCGCACCGTCGGCGCCATGCTTGCGGGAGAAGTCGCCAAACGGTATGGACTGAAAGGGCTGCCGGACGACACAATCGCCATCAATTTAACCGGCGCCGCCGGCCAGAGTTTCGGCGCCTTCGCCGCGCGCGGCATGACTATTCGCTTGTCCGGTGAAGCGAATGATTATTGCGGCAAAGGGCTTTCAGGCGGCCGGTTGATTATCACGCCGGAACCTGAGACGGATTACGATCCTTCCGAAAACATGATCGCCGGCAACGTCCTGCTTTATGGCGCCACCAGTGGAGAAGTCTATCTCCACGGCCGGGCCGGCGAACGGTTCGCCATTCGCAACAGCGGCGTGAAAGCCGTCGTGGAAGGCGTTGGCGACCACGCCTGTGAATACATGACCGGCGGCCGGGTGGTCATTCTCGGTGGCACCGGGGTGAATTTCGGGGCCGGTATGAGTGGCGGCATCGCCTACGTCTACAACGAAGACGGCGCCTTTGACAACCGGTGCAATCTGGAAATGGTTGACCTGGAACTGGTCAAACTCCCGGAAGATGTGGCTGAGCTGCGCGGCATGATCCAAAACCATTTTAACTATACAGGCAGTCCCAAGGCCAAAAAAATCCTCGATAACTGGGATGACGAACTGGGCGCGTTCATCAAGGTGTTCCCCATGGAATACCGGCGGGTGCTGGGCCAGATGAGTCGTGAGGACGAAGCCACTGAACGCGAGGAGGTCATCAATGGGTAAGCAAGGCGGCTTTATGGAATTTGACCGGAAAGATCCCGGTTACCGTCCCGTGGACGAACGTGTCCAGGACTATCAGGCAGTGGAACGGGTCTTTTCCGAGCGGGAACTCAACGACCAGGCGGCGCGCTGCATGAATTGCGGCATTCCCTTTTGCCACGGAACCGGATGTCCCTTGGGCAATTTGATTCCGGATTGGAATGACGCGGTCTACAAGGGTGAATGGGAGCATGCCTTTCATCTGCTTTGCTCCACCAGCAGTTTCCCTGAGTTCACCGCCCGCGTGTGTCCGGCGCCCTGCGAGGCGGCGTGCGTGTGTGAGTATGGCGACGGCCAGCCGGTCGCGATCCGTCAGATTGAACGGGCGATCATCGAATACGGCTTTGAACATGGACTCGTGATTCCCAGACCGCCGGCGGAACGCACTGGGAAAAAGGTGGCGGTGCTCGGTGCCGGCCCCGCGGGCCTGACGGTCGCCGACGTGCTGAACAAACTCGGCCACGAGGTCACGGTTTACGACGAATGGCCCCGCCCTGGCGGCATTCTCCGCTATGGAATTCCGGATTTTAAACTGGAAAAATGGGTGGTTGACCGGCGGACGGATTTGATGGCGGCCGAAGGTGTCATCTTTGAATGCGGGGTCACTGTGGGTGAGGACGTGTCGTACAAATACATCCGGGACCGCTTTGACGCGATCTGCCTGACTGGCGGGGCCAAAGAACCGCGGGATCTGCCGATTCCCGGACGTGACCTCGACGGCATCCATTTCGCCATGGATTTTCTCACGCGGCAAAACCGCAAAAATGACGGCGAGGCGATCGCTCCCGGGGACGACATCACCGCGGCTGGGAAACGGGTGATGGTCATTGGCGGGGGCGACACGGGATCGGACTGTGTCGGCACGTCGATCCGTCAGGGCGCGGTGTCCGTGACCCAAGTGGAAATCATGCCCTTGCCACCGGACGAGCGCTCCGAGAACACGCCTTGGCCGCAGTGGCCGCTGAAACTGCGCACATCAAGCAGTCATCAAGAGGGGTGCCGCCGGTTCTGGTCCACCTCCGCGGTCGAATTCATGGGTGACGCTGGAACGCTCAAACACGTCAAGTGCGTGGAAATGGTCTGTGAGACGGTTGACGGACGGCCGACGTTCCGGCCCAAGCCGGGCTCCGAGTTTGTTGAAGACGCGGACCTGGTCTTACTGGCGATGGGTTTTGTCGGCCCGGGCGAAAACCGCGTCGCCGAAGAACTGGACATCGAGCGGGACGCGCGCGGCAACATCAAGGTCGGACCGGATCATTCCACCAGCGCCGCCAACATCTTCTCCGCCGGGGACATGGCCCGGGGACAGTCCCTGGTTGTCCGCGCCATGGCGGATGGCAAAAGGTGCGCCCGCGCGATGCACGCGGCGCTGACCGCTTGAGGAAAGTGAAGCGCGTCACGCCCCGCCACGGGTGTCGCCCGCGGGGCGCGCGCGGCACTTTCACGCCGTCACGCTGTCACGCCATCACGCCGTCACGCCTTCCACGCCTTCCACGCCTTCCACGCCTTTCACGACTTCAACGCCTTTCACGCCTTTCACGCCTTTCACGCCTTTCACGGTTTCCACGCTGTCACGCTGTCAACCCCGGCGATGACTCTTCATCGCCGTAAAAAGCGTCGCAAGGGTTGATTTTCCCTGATTATCCCCGCATATTATCCCCGTGATGACGTGTCGGTCCGCCCCATATTATCGTAAAAGGTTTCCTGAATGGATATTTCCACATTTTTCCTTGGCCTTAAACTCAAAAATCCGATCATTGTCGCTTCCGGTCCGTTGACAAAGGACGTGAAAGGCGTAAAACGATGCGTGGAAGCCGGTGCCGGCGCCGTGGTGTTGAAATCACTGTTTGAAGAACAGCTTTCGCACGACACCAGCGATACCCGGGAGGCGATGACGCGGCAAGCCTTTGGCAACTCGGCCGCCTATGACTACTTGGATGCCGATGTGGAAATGCAGTATGCCAGTCGGGAATATTTGCAGACGATTCAAGCGTGCAAAGAGTCAGCGGGCGTGCCAGTCATCGCCAGCGTCAACTGCACATCGGCGAAATTCTGGCGGGAATTTTCGTCCCAAATTCAATTGGCGGGGGCGGACGCGCTGGAGTTGAACATCGCGCTGTTCCCGAAAGACATTCACAAAACGGCCGCGGAGATTGAGAACGAATACGTCGAAGTGGTCAAACTAGCCAAACAGACCGTCTCCATCCCTCTGGCGGTCAAATTGGGCCCCTTCTTCACCCATTTGCCCAATATGCTTTACCGCTTGAGTGAGGCGGGAGCGGACGGGTTTGTGTTGTTCAACCGCTTTTATCCACCCACCATTGATATCGACACGCCGGGCATGACCGAGGGCTCAAAACACAGCGCGGAACATGAGATTTCCGGACCCTTGCGGGCCATTGGCCTATGCGAGGGACGGTTTCCCGGAGATTTCGCGGCGACCACGGGCATTCACACCGGCGAGGATCTGGTGCGCCTGTTGCTGGCCGGTGCCAGCGCGGTTCAAATCCTCACGACCTTACTCCAGAATGGCAAAGGACGCTTAGCCGAGATGTTAGACTTTCTGCGGGCGTGGATGGAAAAAAAACGCTACGATTCCATTGACGAATTCCGCGGCATGTTGGCCGAAGTGCGCAGCCCCGAAGCCGGTTTTTTCTCCCGGACCCAATATATGGCCATGTACGGCCGGAAAAATCCTTAGCTCGAAACGAATCAAAAACGGAGGAACCACATGCGCTTGAGACCCATTTTTTTCATGGTTTTTTTCCTAGTGATGGCCGCTCGTGGCGACCGTGACCGCTGGGTGGAAACCAACCGTTGGTCTGGAACCGGGATGAAAACGACCGAAGAGTTCCTCGTCGGAGGGAAATCCTGGCGCGTGATCGCTCACAGAAAGGGGGAAACCCCGAAAACGGTCGCCGTTTTCAAGAAGGGCGGAGAGTTTGTGTCCACCGTGAATACGATGGACAAGGGACTCACCTCGTTCCAGACGCTCGAGGGGCCCGGCGCGTTTCACCTTTCGGTGCCTGAATCTGACGGCGCCTGGACGATCCGAGTCATTCAAAAAATGACTGTTATTGAAGAGTGGAATTTCCGCCAGGAATTAAAGAAACCCCTGCCACCATTACAAAAGGTGAGTGTTTTTTCCGGCGCTGACGGCCTGGAACGCTTCACGATCACTGTTCCGGCGGGAAAAAGCTGGAAACTCGTCTGCGCCGGCGAGAAGCTGGAAGGCGGCAATCTAACCTTGCGGGTCACGCGGCTCGGCACCACGGAACAGAGTGAATTCCGTTACGAGGCCGGAAAGACCGTGGACTGTGTTCAATGGTTCCTCGACGGCGGAGAATTTGAATTGACGGTTGACGCCCAAAACAGCTCCTGGCGGGCTGAAGTCCTCACCGAATAATCCCCGGCGCGCCTCCCGCGGGGCGGGATTCTCTTCATGCCGCGCCGCAGGTCGGCGCGCGCCCTTGATTTTTTCACTGAAACCACTAAGTTATCGTCCGTTTGTCTGGAATTCGGGTGAGCTTTACCCGATCTGAAGTAATAGGTAACGTTTAGACTTCTTTTATATTATGCCACATTATGATTATGTATGCATGGATTGCGGTGATACCTTTGAAGCGTTTCAAACCATGGCCGCGGAGCCGTTGACCACCTGCGAAAAATGCTCAGGGAAGCTCAAACGGCTCATTGGCACCGGAGCCGGGTTCGTGTTCAAGGGAACCCCGGTGTCTGAAACAGATTACCGGTTGACCAAAAGCTACAAGGAAGGCGAAAAGAAAGACACCCCGTCGAACGCCTCCACCCCGTCGAAAACAGACACCAAACCAGCGGCAAAGGCCGCCACAAAGGCGGAATAACCGCGACGGGGAGAGATTGTCTCATGGCTATGACTGTATCATGTGAAAAATGCGGAGCGAAAAACCCCCTTGGGGAAATTTACTGCAAATCCTGCGGCGAAAAATTGAATGTGCAGGCGATTCAGGAAGAACTGCAGCGCCGCAAAGACAGCTTCACGTTGGATGATTTTAAACATTATTTCCGCATCGTCCGGTCACTGCTCGTCTGGCTGGCGCTGGCCTTGGTGGTAGTGATTCTGGTCGGTCTCTTTTTACCCGTTGACATGGGTAAAGGGGTGAAATTAACGACTGATGAGCGCGAAAATCTGGAAAAAAAATACACCCGGGTCATGGCGGAATGCTCAGGAACAGCCGCCAACCCCCAGAAAGAACACGCCTTTTCGCAGGGGGAACTCACCTTTCTGGCCAACTGGATGGCCGGATTGGATCAAGCGGATGATGAGGATCCCGGCTTCGCCCTGGCCCCCATTGACATATCAGTCCAGCCGCTGAGCAGCGGCTATGTGCGCCTGGTGTTGCGCAGCCGGGCGATGAAAAAACTGAAAGTTTACAGCACCCTGGTGGGGCGTTTTGTTGAAAAAAACGGGACCTATCAGTTTGTGGGGACCTCCGCGAAAGTGGGGAAAATAAGCCTTCCGGGCATCCAAGGCATCGTGGAAAAGCGGTTTAAGCCGTTGTTTTCAGACGCGCGCCAACTGGACACACTGTCCAAAAAAGCCGCCACGGTGGATGTTTATGACGGCCAGATTGTTTTAAAAATCAAACAAAAGACATCGCGATGAACGCTCGAATCGGCCAATCCAACCGCCAGTCCCGTGAAACCCAAATTGACGTGGAAATCAATTTGGATGGCCGCGGGATCGTGGATATTTCCACGGGCCTGCCGTTTATGGATCACATGCTGGAAGGCTTCGCCCGGCACGGTTATTTTGATCTGCGGGTGAAAGCGGTCGGCGACTTGGAGATTGACGCCCACCACACCATGGAAGACACCGGCATTGTCATGGGACAGGCGATCCGCGCGGCGGTCGGAGACCGTGAGGGGATATGCCGGTTTGGTTATTTTTTGCTGCCCATGGATGAGGCGCTGGCGCGCTGCGCCCTGGACCTCTCCGGCCGGCCGCACCTCAGTTACACGATGTGTCCAGCGGAAGCCGTCGCCGGCGGCATGCCCATCCGCTTATTCAGGGAGTTTTTTCAGGCGCTGGTTAACAGCGCCTCATTAACCCTGCATATCGACCAGTTGGCGGGCGTTGAAGCGCATCACTGCCTGGAGGCCGCCTTCAAGGCCTTTGGCAAAGCGCTGGACGCCGCGACCCGGCCTGAACCCCGTTGCCAGGGAGTCCCCTCAACCAAAGGGATGCTGGATTGATTATCGCCTCCCCCCGGCGCTTTGCCGCCCTCCCCGGAACAGTGAAAACAATCGGCTGTCGCATACCAGCCCGGACGACCTATTTTTCTGTAAGGTTTATAGACAATGAATGATTTTGACTTATCCACGATCCGCCACAGCGCGGCCCATGTCATGGCCGCCGCGGTGAAAAAACTTTTCCCCGGCGCCAAGTTTGACATCGGCCCCGCGACCGCGGAAGGCTTTTACTATGATTTTGATTTGGATCATCGGCTGACACCTGATGATCTGAAAAAAATCCAAACGCAGATGAAAAAACTCTGCGGCCGGAAATTGCCATTTGAGCGGTTTGAGTTAAACCGCTCCGAAGCGGCGGAATTATTATCCGCGGACGATCAGACCTATAAGCTGGAACGGCTTAGCGACATCCCCGAGGGAGAAGTCATCTCATTTTACCGCTGCGGGGATTTTGTCGATCTGTGCCGGGGGCCGCATGTTGACCATAGCGGCCAGATCCCGGCGGTGAAACTCTTGTCCATCGCCGGATCCTATTTCCGCGGGGATGAGAAAAATCCCATGCTTCAGCGTGTTTACGGGACAGCGTTTGACAGTAAAGAGGCCCTTGACGCGCATTTGCAAGCGATCGAGGAAGCGAAGAAACGCGACCACCGGAAACTGGGCAAAGAGCTGGATCTGTTCAGCAGCTCGGACGCCGTCGGGCCCGGGTTGATCATGTGGCACCCCAAAGGCGCCTTGATCCGTAACACGATTGAGTCATTTTGGCGGGATGAGCACTACGCCAACGGCTATGAGCTGCTCTACACCCCCCACGTCGGGAAAGCCGAACTCTGGCAAACGAGTGGTCATTTGGATTTTTATAAAGAAGGCATGTATTCAGCGATGGACGTTGACGGACAGCCTTACTATCCCAAACCCATGAACTGCCCGTTTCATATCGAAATCTATAAAAGCCGGAACCGCTCCTATCGTGAGTTGCCGCTGCGGTGGGGCGAACTCGGCACGGTCTACCGGTATGAGAAAAGCGGTGTCCTGCATGGTCTCCTGCGCGTGCGCGGTTTCACCCAGGATGACGCTCATATCATCTGCACCCCGGAACAAATCGAAGATGAAATTTCCGAAGTGCTCCGGTTTAGCTTGTCCATGTGGAAAGCGTTCGGGTTCACCGACATCAAGGCTTACCTGGCGACCCGGCCTGAAAAAGCGGTCGGCGATCCGGCCCGGTGGGAGCAGGCGCTGGTGTCCTTGGAAAAGGCGGTCAAAGCCCAGGGGCTGGACTGCGAAGTGGATGAAGGCGGCGGCGCCTTCTATGGCCCCAAAATTGACTTGAAAATCCGGGACGCGATTGGCCGGGAATGGCAGACAACCACCATTCAGTTTGATTTTAATCTGCCCGAACGCTTTGACATGTCATACATCGGGCCGGATGGACAGAAACACCAACCCTACATGGTTCACCGGGCGCTGCTGGGCTCCATCGAACGCTTTTTCGGAATCTTGACCGAGCATTACGCGGGCGCCTTCCCATTGTGGCTGGCCCCGGAACAAGTGCGGATTTTACCTGTCAGCGACGCGTTTATTGACTATGCGGGAAATGTGAAAACGCGCTTGCGCGCTCACCAACTGCGTGTTAATGTTGACGTTGAAGCGGATACAGTCGGCGCGAAAATCAGACGCGCGCGGAATGAGCGGATTCCGTACATGCTCATTGTCGGCGAACGCGAACAGGAGGCCGATGAGGTTTCCGTCCGCAACCGGGCCGAGGGTGAGCTGGGCGCCTGCTCTGTGGACGCGGTCATCCAACGCCTGACCGCTGAAGTGGACAGTAAACAATAACGTGGGTCTTGACCCTATTCACCGACGGAAGCCATTCCGTCACAAAATAACAGTAGATCGGAGGATCGAACCATCGCCAGACAGCTTGGAACCCATGACAGACGTCTCCGCGGAGAGCAGGTAAGACTGATCACCGCGGACAATGAAAATATCGGCCTCATTGATTTTGAGGAAGCGCTTAAAAAAGCGGAAGCCGCCGGCTTGGACTTGGTCGAGGTGGCCGGGCGCTCACGCCCTGTGGTCTGCCGTATCATGGACTACGGAAAGTACATGTACGAGGAGAAGAAAAAACAACGTGAAAGCCGTAAAAAGCAATCACATGACAAATTGAAGGAAATTCAATTTCACCCCAACATTGACGAGCATGACTACCTGACAAAGCTGCGTCGGGGTATTGAATTCCTTGAAAAAGGGTTTAAAGTAAAAGCCACTATGTTTTTCCGTGGCCGCGAGATGGCTCACCGCGACCGTGGCCGGGAGCTGATGGACCGGGTCGTTCAGGATATAGCTGAGCACGGGCACGCCGAAGGCCCCCTGAAAAACATTGGCCGGAACATGATTGTTTACTTAGCGCCCGGCCAGAAGAAATAACGTCAGTCTTATGGATTGATTTTATATAAACCGCCGACCCTCGGCGAGGGTCGGGCGGTCTTTTTTGCCTTTAAAAGCGCGTTCGGGCGCTCCTTGTTTGTCCGCTCTCCACCTGTTTGGGGCAGGTTGGCTGAAGAGGAAGAGACAGGATGATCACCCGGCCGCGTTTAAGCGGGCCGCCGACGGTCCGCGGACAGACGGGTGTCTTAAAAAACCGGCGCGGCGAAGCGGCGGCGGATAAGATACTTGATCATACGGAAAAACAACGAACAGGTGACCCAGTCACTCTATAGGAGCGATCACATGCCCAAAATGAAAACACGAAAATGCGCCGCCAAACGCGTGAAGCAGACCGGCACCGGAAAATTCCGCCGGATGCGGGCCGGCGCCCGTCACATCCTCACCAAGAAAAGCGGTAAACGCAAGCGGCGGCTGGGCGGCGACGCCGCAGTCTCTCCCGGAGATTCCCGCCGGTTGAAGACCGCCCTCCCCTACGGGTTGAAATAATCACCCGTCCTTGATGGCGCGCGCCCTGTGCCGACGCTCATCATGGGTGACCCGAACGACGGGACGACGGAATAACGCATACGTTAAACGTGACTCAGTCACTTAGTGGAGATATAGAAAATGCCAAGAGCAAAAAGTTCTGTAGCAAGCCGTAAACGGCGGAAACGCGTCTTACAGCAAGCCAAGGGATTCCGGGGCGGCCGGAGCAAACTCATTCGCCAGGCCTATAACGCGGTGGACCGCGCCAACGCCATGGCCTACACCGGCCGGAAACAGAAAAAACGCCTGTACCGCCGACTTTGGACCGCCCGTATCAATGCCGCCTGCCGGCCTTTGGGAATCACCTATAGTGACTTCATTCATGGCTTGAAACTGGCGCAAATTGGCTTAAACCGGAAAGCGCTTTCCAACATGGCCAACGATGACGCCGAATCCTTCGCGGCCATTGTTGAAACGGCGAAAAAAGCCCTGGCGGCCGCCTGACATGATTCTTTCTGACAAAAGCGGGGACGTGTTCACCAAGGAACATGCCCTCGCTTTTGTCGGTTTCGCCCCTGAACTATTCAAGACGGGATGGGCTTCATCATGACAAATCTTGTTTTTCTCGGACCTCCTGGAGCGGGAAAAGGCACCTTCGCCGGTATGCTGGGGAATGATTTCCAGCTTGTCCATATTTCCACGGGGGATATTCTCCGGGCGGAAATGAAGGCCGGCAGTCCGCTTGGCGAACAAGCGAAAAGATATGTCGAGTCCGGCGGACTGGTCCCTGACGAAATCATCGCCGACGTGGTTGATGTCCGTTTGCGGGCGGATGACGTGCGGACGAACGGGTTTATCCTGGACGGCTTCCCCCGGACAGTCCGGCAGGCCGAATTGCTTGATGATGTCTTAGCCCGGCACCATTGGAAGCTGGACGCGGCCGTGCTGTTTGACACCCGCCGGGACCTGCTCCTCAGCCGGCTCACGGCCCGCCGCTTGTGCAGGGGCTGTGGACGGATGTTCAATGTTCTTTACGGGCCGCCCAAAAAAGAGACTGTCTGCGATGACTGCGGGGAAGCGCTCTACCAGCGGGCGGATGACTCCAAAGAGACCGCCCTGGGACGGCTTGATGTGTATGATCAGCAAACCGCCCCGCTGATCGATTTTTATGAGCGGCGGGGACTGTTGAAGCGCGTTGATTCAGGCGGCACGCTGGATACCGTCAACGCCTTGGTTCGGAGCGTGTTGAGCCTTTAGCGGCTTAACCCCGGGAGCATGAACGTGCGGCGTAAAGTCATCATTCACACAGCCAAAGAAATTGCCGGCATCCGGCTGGCGGCCCAGGCCGCGGGCCGCGTCCGGGACGCGCTTTGTAAACAAATATGCCCCGGGATGACCACCTTGGCCGTGGATCAGCTCGCGGCGGAGCTCATCGCCGACACGGGAGGGACACCCGCCTTTCACGGCTACCGCGGCTTTCCCGGCACGATCTGCGTCTCTGTGAATGACGAAGTCGTCCATGGCATTGGCCGGGCGGACCGGGTGCTGATGCCCGGTGACGTGGTCAGTGTTGACGTGGGCGTGACGTTGAATGGCTTCATTGGCGACACCGCCGCGTCAGTCTGCGTCGGCTCAGCCTTCACAGCCGAATCGGCGGGACTGACCAAAGTCACTCTCGAATGCCTGCATCAGGCCATCGACGCGGCCCGCGGAGGCAATTACATCCGCGACATCGGCGCGGCGGTGCAACGACACGCCGAAAGCGCGGGGTACTCGGTTGTCCGGGATTTTGTCGGCCATGGCTGCGGGTGCGATTTGCACGAACCCCCCGAAGTGCCCAATTTTAAAACGCCACAGCGGGGGCCCCGCCTGGTTCCAGGCATGGTCTTGGCCATCGAGCCGATGATAAACGCCGGCGGTGAGGATGTCTTCATCGAAGACGATAACTGGACAGTGCGCACCATCGACGGGAGCTTGTCCGCCCATTATGAACATATGGTGTTGATAACCCAAAAAGAAGCGGAAATTCTCACATGGCCAAAGATGTAGTACGACTTGACGGCGAAGTGCTAGAAGTGCTTCCCAACACAATGTTTCGCGTGAAACTCGCCAACGGACACGAAATCCTGGCGCATATCAGCGGAAAAATGCGCTTGCATTTCATTCGCATTTTGCCCGGTGACACCGTCACTGTGGAAATGTCACCTTACGATTTAACCAAGGGGCGCATCGTTTACCGGCAGCGGTGAGCGGCAGCCGGAATCGTATTTTATCACCTAAAGTGATTGACGGGACTGTTTTTAACTGTATATTACGAGTTCTGTTTTTTCAGATATCCATGATTGGAAACCGTCGTGAGCGCTTTTTCCAAGGGGCGGCAGTTCCTGTCATGGTCTTTTTCGTGTAAAAAAACAGCGCTGACACATTGATCCGCCTTTGTTTGTTTATATATAAAAACTGGAATAATTAATTCGGAGTTGTCACCATGAAAGTCCGCCCTTCTGTCAAACGCAAATGCGAAAATTGCCGCATCATCCGCCGTGAAGGTGTGATCCGCATTATCTGTAAAAATCCCCGTCATAAACAGCGCCAGGGATAAACCAGCGACCTTATTAGCGACACGTGAAGCTTAACTAAGATAAAGAGAGTATAGAATTATGCCACGCATACTTGGTGTTGATGTTCCCAACAAAAAACGTCTGGTCATCGGTTTGACCTATATTTACGGGGTTGGTCCCACGCGGGCGGAAGAGATTTGCAAAAAACTCAACCTCAGCCCGGACATGAGCACGAACGATTTGAACGAGACTCAAATCGCCCATATCGCCCAAACGCTCCAGGATGACTATTTGGTTGAGGGGGACTTGCGCCGCCAAGTCGCGCAGGACATTCGCCGTCTGGTGTCTATCAACAGCTACCGGGGCCAACGCCATCGCCGGGGCCTGCCGGTCCGCGGGCAACGCACACAGACGAACGCCCGCACTCGCAAAGGCGGCAAAAAGACGGTTGGCGCCATCCGTGACCGTGCCGCCCGTAAAATGGCTAACGGCTGATTATTTTTATCTTCACGCATTCCATAACACGTGATTCAATAAACAACACATAACGGAGGCATTGAGGAACATATGGCAGCCAGCCCCTCTTCAAGAGGCGGACGCCGCAAGGCGGACCGTCACGTGCCAAGTGGCATCGCGCATATCGAAGCCACTTTTAACAACACCAAGGTCAGCATCACGGACATGAACGGAAATGTCATTTCCTGGTGCACCGCTGGTCGTTTAGGCTATAAAGGATCCCGGAAAAGCACATCTTACGTCGCTCAGTTAGTCGGCGCCGAAGCCGCCAAACAAGCGATGGACGCGGGCATGCGGGAAATCGAAATTCGTATTAAAGGTCCCGGCGCCGGTCGTGAATCCGCCGCCCGCGGGATCGCTTCAGCCGGCTTGGAAGTGACCGTGTTAAACGATGTCACCCCCATTCCGCATAATGGTTGCCGCCCCCCGAAACGGCGGCGTGTGTAATAGAGATTTTCCGTTCAAACGCTCATGATTGATTGAACGTTCCGCTTTGAAATATGTAAAACCCCTCATTTTAAAGAGGAGGAAGACATGTCCGCAATTGATGGTTTCGCAATGCCTGAATCGTTGGTGATTGACGAGGCGACAGCCACACCGACTTACGCTAAATTTATCGCCGAACCGTGGGAAAAAGGGTTTGGCAACACCCTTGGAAACGCCCTGCGCCGCGTGCTGCTGTCGTCTTTGGAAGGCGTGGCGGTCTCGTCCGTGCGCATCGACGGGGTGGCCCATGAATTTTCCACGATTCCGGATGTCTTGGAAGATGTCACGGAAATTATCCTGAATTTGAAAAAATTACGGGTATCCTGCGACGGGGATCTTCCCCGGACCTTGGAACTGGTCGCCGACAAGGCCGGCGCGGTCACCGCCGCGGCGGTGCGGGAAGACGGTGTCACCACAATTCTCAACCCCGAGCTGCATATCTGCACACTCGACCGCGACCGCCCGGTGCGCATTGAACTGGAAATTTGCAAGGGGCGTGGATATCGGTTGGGTGAACAGAATAAACGCGCGGATCAACCCATTGGCGTGATTCCGATCGACTCATTGTTCAGCCCGGTCGAGCGCATGGCGTACGATGTGCAGCAGTGCCGGGTCGGCAACCGGACCGACTACGACCGTTTGGAATTGCAAGTGTGGACAGACGGACGCGTGTCGCCTGAAGACGCGGTTCGCACCGCCGCGACAATTTTACAGCGTCACCTGACTGTTTTCACCATCTCTTCCCAGGACCAAATCCCGCAGGAAGAACGGTTGAATGAGGAAGAACTTGAGTTGTTGAACAAGCTCTCCTGCAATGTCGCCGACATGGACTTGTCCGTGCGCGCCAAAAATTGCCTGCAGAACGCCGAGATCGACACCGTTGGAACACTGGTTTCCAAAGCGGAAAGCGAAATGCTCAAGTTCCGTAATTTTGGCAAAAAATCACTTGATGAAATTAAAGAAAAACTTGCACTGACGGGTTTGGCTCTGGAAATGCCGGTCGCCGAAAACGTCGCTGAAGCCCTGCGTCAACGGCGGGAAAAACTTCAAGAAGAGGATTGATCGATGCGGCATCGTAAACATACCTTTAAAATCAACCGTACGGGCTCGCACCGTCGGGCGATGATGGCCAACATGGCCTGTAGCCTGATTGTGGAAGGCCGAATTAAAACGACGCTGGTGCGCGCCAAAGAACTGCGCAAAATCGTCGAAAAAATGATCACGCTCGGCAAGCGCGGGTCCTCGGACACCCGTCGTCATGCCGCCCTTCGCCAGGCTGTCGCCTATCTGCGTCAACCCAGCGTCGTGCGTGTGTTGTTTGATGACATCGCTCCCCGTTTCGCCAACCGCGCCGGTGGCTACACCCGGATCATGAAGCTCGGCCCCCGGGTGGGTGACGCCGCGGAAATGTGTCTGATCGAAATTCTCACTGATGACGTTTCTCCCAAGGCTGAAGCCGCTCCCAAGGCCGAAGGCGCGGAAAAAACGGTCGCGGCGCCCGCCACACAAGAAGCCGCGGAAACAGAGGAAGCTGTCGAAGCGACGGTTTCTGAAGAAGACGCGGAAACGGACGCGGTGGTTGACGAAGAAAAAAACGCCGGCTGACCCGGAGTTTCACTGTTCACATCACCTCGGATTGTCGGTGACAATCCGGGGTTTTTTATGCCGTCACCCGCCCGTCTGATAAAAGTCGGGGATGAATCAGGCCCGCCCCCCCCGTTGAACGAACGCGGCGCCTGAATCATTCGCCCAACGGCGCTTGTAAGCGGCTGTCAAACAAGTATATTACTGCCCTTTTACCCGCGTGTTTTCCGCGGCGCCCGCGCGCCGTGACGGCCAATAAGCGACGACACGCACACATTAAAAAAGCGGATCTGCTCGAAGCGGTGACATGGTCAACCCCGCGGGCAAGCTCTCCACGGTACTGACGAAAGGACTGCCTCATGGCGAAAATCACAATTCAGGATATGGTCAAAGCCGGTGTGCATTTCGGGCACCAGACAAAACGCTGGAATCCGAAAATGAAACCGTACATTTATGGCACACGCCACGGCGTGACAATCTTCGACTTGACTGTCACCATGCGCCGCCTGGCCAAAGCCTGCGAATTTCTGCGTGAAAACGTCGCCAAAGGCGGCGATGTCCTTTTTGTCGGCACCAAGCGGCAGAGCCAGGAAGTCGTCCGCGAAGCCGCTAAAGAGACAGGCATGTTTTTCATGGCCGACCGCTGGATGGGCGGAACACTCACGAATAACGACGTGATCATGACCCGCGCCCGGTACATGCAGAAACTGCGGAAAATGGAAGATGCCGGCGAAGTGGATGAGATGCCGAACAAAGAAGCGTCGCGGGCGCGCCGCGAGCTGTCCAAACTGGAACGGTCTTTGATCGGTATCGCTGACATGCGAAAGCTTCCCGATGTCATGGTGGTGGTGGATATTGAACGGGATCATATCGCGGTGAATGAGGCGAAACGTCTGGGCATTCCCGTCGTCGCCATCGTGGACTCTAACTGCGACCCGGATGAGATCGACTATATCGTGCCGGGCAACGATGACGCTGTCCGGTCGATACAAATCCTTCTTGGCGCCTTTGTTCAGGCGATCAAGGAAGGCCGTGGTCTGTCCGGTCGGGAAGACATTCCGCAAGAAAAGGCCGTGGCGGCGGCTGAAGAAGCCGCTGAGGCTCCCGCCGTTGAAGAAGAACAAGCGGACACCCCCGCGGAAGAGGCGCCGGCGCCCCAACCCGCCGCGGAGTAAGCGCTTCGCCCCTTTTTCTTCACGACATAAAACAGACAGTTTTACAGGATGATATTATGGCAACTATTTCCGCTAACATGGTGAAAGACCTGCGTGAGAAGACCGGCGCGGGTATGATGGACTGCAAGAAAGCCCTCGTGGAGGCTGACGGTGACATGGACGCCGCTTTGGAAAACCTGCGTAAAGCCGGTATCGCCAAAGCCGCTAAAAAAGCCAGCCGGACAGCCAAAGAAGGCTTGATCATTATCGCTCTGGGTGACGGTGCCGCCGCCGCGGTTGAAGCTCTCTGCGAAACCGACTTTGTCGCCAAAAATGAGAAATTCATTGATTTCGGCAACCGGGTCGCCGCCTCGGCTTTGGCGCTGGATCGTGATGGCGATGTGAGTGATTCCATCAACGCCGAATATAAAGATGAGTTGACCGAGATGGTCGCCCGTATCGGCGAGAACCAGCAGCTTCGGCGGGTCATCCGCTGGGCCAATCCCGCCGCCAAGTACGGCAGCTATCTGCACATGGGCGGAAAAATCGGGGTGATGGTGGAAGTTGAAGGCGAGGCGGACGAAACCTTGCTGAGTGACATCTGCATGCACATCGCCGCCTTTAACCCGCAATTCATTTCTCCTGACGAGATCACTGACGAGATGATTGAAAAGGAAAAAGAAATCGCCCGGGCGCAGATGGCTGGAAAACCGGCGGATATCATTGAGAAGATCATCATGGGTAAGATCAACAAGTGGTATTCTGAAGTCTGTTTGATGCGGCAGCCGTGGCTGCGTGACGACAAAAGCTGCCTGGCTAAAGTCGCCAAAGGCATCACCGTCAAGCGGTTCATCCGCTGGGCTGTCGGCGAGGATCTTTAATCATTTAAAACGGGCTTCGGCCCGTTTTTTTTTGGCTTTTTTGAATCCATTGGCCGGGATAATCGTAAAATCCCGTATCGTTTCATCGCGGACAAGCGCGGCCGGTCTCCCGCCGGTATGGGCTGGCGGGAACCGGGGCGGATAACAAGAGGGCGGCAGAATGGCGGAATTACTTTATAAACGGATCATCTTAAAACTTTCAGGCGAGGCTTTGAAGGGAAAAGAGCCGGGGGGTCTCAATCCCGAAGCGCTTGAACAGGTGGGACGGCTGGTGAAATCAGCGTACGACCTGGGCGCGGAGATCGCCCTGGTCTGCGGCGGGGGAAACTTTTTCCGCGGTCTGCCGGCCAGTCAGGAAATCTGCGTGAGCCGCTGCACCGCCGACGCCATCGGCATGATGGCCACGGTGATGAATGGACTCGCCCTGCGCGACGCGGTTGAGAGCGCCGGAATTCCCGCCCGTATCCAAAGCGCGTTTGTGATCCCGGGTGTGGCCAACACCTTTGATCACCTGCATGCGGAGCATTTGATGAGCGAGGGGAATGTCATGGTCTTCGCCGGCGGCACAGGGCTGCCTTTCTTCACGACGGACACAACGGCGGCCCTCAGGGCCTGCCAAGTCGGCGCTCACGCGGTCGTAAAAGCCACCAAGGTGGATGGTGTCTACACGGCGGACCCCAATAAAAATCCCCAGGCCAAACGCTATCGCAGCATTTCTTACCATGACGCCATCAATCAACGCCTGGGGATTATGGATTCAACTTCCTTCTCACTATGTATGGACAATAACGTGCCCATTATCGTCTATAACTTCGCGGAAGAAGACGGTTTGGCCAGCGTTCTATTGGGCAATACCGAGCACGCCACGGTGGTGGGAAATGTCCCCACGGCGCTGGCTTAAGGGCGCTCCGCCCGGAGCGGCGGCCTGAGCGAAAAGAGCGGAAGAGCGGGCAAGGCCAGCCGCGAGCTGGCCTTTTTTTCCGCCCGGTCCCGCCCGGCGAAAGGTAGCCGGGCCGTCTTTCCTTGGCGTATCTACTTCTTCGCCGCTCCGCAGTTCACACATTTAACTGTGGCGGGTTTATTTTTACCCCCGCAATAGGCGCAGGTCCACTCCTGGGCCACAGGCGCCGGGGGAGGTGTCACCGTCGTCTTGCCGGTTGAAGAGGATTCGGGGGGACGCGGGGTGGCGCTCACATTTTTTTCCGTCCGCGCCATCTGCCGGAGCAGTTTCTCCAGTGACTGAATGACAGCGGAGAGTTTGGCATCGGCCTCATTCAGTTTCGCCTTCGCGGCGGCCGCGTCCGTGGCTCCGTCCCGCAAAACCATTTCAGCGTGGCTGATCGCCTGGCGGGCCAGCTCGGCCGCCTGGTTCGCCGTCGCCAACTCGGTCAAAGTGGCGCCTTTGCTGGTATAGCGCAACGACAGATCCCCGGCCCGCTGAATCTTCCGTTTGACATCATCGAGCAATTGAAATGTGCCGCCACGCAACATGCCGGCCGCTTGGCGAATGGCTTTGGCCTTCGCTTTGCTGTCCGCGATGCTTTTCGCCCGCTCGCAAGCCGCGTCCGCCGCGCCGATTTCAGCGTCAAGAACCCGGGCGAAGGCCTGGTTGACGGCCACGGTCTGCTCGGCACGCGACTTGGCCTCGTCAAACTTCTTGATTTCTTTATCAGGATCTTTCGCCCCGCAACCGGCCAGACAGGCGGCGAGAACCCCGACGGAAAAAACAGTGAAAAAACGACTCTTCATACCTTAACCTTCGCGTTTGACGTGTGTTTTTTTTCTGTCAGACAACGGATTATTCCGTGTCCTCATCGACCGCGTCCACCTGCTCATCATCGGCTTCCGCCATGGTTTCCTCATCAGCCCCGGCTTCGCTGGAAACAGCTTCAACCGGAGCGCCCGCCTCCACAACAGGTTGATCATCGTCCTCAGCGGGCGGTTCTTCGCCCTCCTCCATACGCTCGACCAAGGACACACTGCTGATCTCATCTTTTCCCTTGAAGCTCATGACGCGGACACCCATAGTGCCCCGTCCTTTGGGCGTGATGCCTTCGGTTGAGATGCGGACCATCTGCCCTTTGACCGAGGTCATCAAAATGTCATGCTCAGCTTTTTCCAAGGCTTCCTCATCCACGCCGGCTTCCACCTCGGCGTTCCGCAACATCAGCACGGAGACCACGCGGTCATCCGCTTTCAAACGGATACTCTTGATCCCTTTTCCACCCCGGCGGGTCATCCGGTAGCCATCACTGCCTTTGCCGTCTTCCCGGGGCAATCCCGTTCCAACGCGGGTGCGCATCCCCATGCCGTTAGCGGTGATAACCAGGAGTTCAGCTTCCGGATCAGCGACATTCATCGCCACGATCTTGGTGACCAGGGTTTCCTTGTCAGAACCCCGCAGTTCCATGCCGCGGACCCCGCGGGTTTTCCGGCCCATCGTCCGGCAATCCGTTTCTCTGAAGCGGCAGGCCATGCCATTGGCGGCGGAAAGCAGAATCTGCTGTGTGCCATCCGTGAGTTTCGCCTCAATCAAATCATCATCCTCGTCCAGATCGATGGCGATAATCCCTTTGCGGCGCAGGTTTTTAAACATGTTCAAGGCGGTTTTCTTAACAATCCCGTTGGCGGTGGCCATGATGACATACCGGTCGTCCACATCGACCTCATCCACCGTGATCATCGCCCGCACCACTTCACCCGGCTCCAGTTGAATCAGGTTCACCAGCGCTTTCCCGCGGCTCTGGCGCGGGGCTTCCGGAATTTCATACCCTTTCAACCAGTGCATGCGGCCCTGGTTGGTGAAGAAAAGAATGTAGTCATGGGTGCACATGGTCATCAAGTGCTCCACATAATCCTCCTCTTTTGTCTGCATGCCGATGACCCCCTTGCCGCCGCGGCCCTGGATCCGGTAGGTGTCAACGGGAACCCGTTTGATATAGCCGGTGGCCGAAACGGTCACCACACAGATCCCCCGCTCAATCAAATCTTCCACATTGAGCTCTTTCTCCGAAGGCAGAATACGCGTCCGGCGCGGCTCGGCGTATTTGTCCCGCACCTCGATCAATTCTTCTTTGACCACGCCCATACGCATCTCACGGCTGGCCAGCAATTCCTTGTAATAGGCGATCCGCTGAGTCAGCTCGTCGTATTCCGTCTGGATGGCCTCCATGGCCAGTCCGGTCAACTGATGAAGCCGCATGTCAAGGATGGCCGCCGTCTGCTTGTCGGACAGACCGAAGCGTTCCATCAAGGCGTTCGCCGCCTCATCTCGCGTCCGTGATTTACGGATGATGTCAACCACCTCG
Source organism: Lentisphaeria bacterium (assembly GCA_032251435.1). Lineage (GTDB taxonomy): Bacteria > Verrucomicrobiota > Lentisphaeria > Oligosphaerales > MVZH01 > JAVVEH01. Next base: position 33,660 of record JAVVEH010000006.1, read on the forward strand.
TCGATATTGTCCACGGCGATCAACAACCCTTCCAGGATGTGAGCCCGCGCTTCGGCTTTTTCCAATTCGAACAGTGTCCGCCGGGTAATGACTTCCAGGCGGTGGTCAATGTAAGCCTGCAGGACCTGGCGTAAATTCATCGTCCGGGGCCGGTTGCGGTCGACAACGAGGAATTGGCAGCCGAAAGACGTTTCCAGTTGTGTGTGTTTATACAGTTGATTGAGAACGACATTCCCCATCGCGTTCCGCTTAATGTCGATCACAATCCGAATCCCGGCGCGGCTGCTGGACTCGTCCCGCAGCCCGGAAATGCCGACGATGCGTTTGTCCCGGATCAAGTCGGCGATGGAGGTGACCATCCGTTCCTTGTTCACCGCGTAGGGAATTTCCGTCACGATAATTCGTTCACGCTCATTTTTCTCTTCAATGACCGCTTTTCCGCGCAGCTTTAAGACAGCGTGGCCGGTTTCGTACAATTGGATAACCGGGTTAATCCCCATCAGCGCCGCGCCGGTCGGAAAATCGGGTCCCGGCAGCGCCTGCATCATTTCCCGGATCGTCACCATGGGGTTGTCAATGAGCATGATCGTGGCGTTAATGACTTCCGCCAAGTTATGCGGAGGGATGTTGGTGGCCATGCCCACGCCGATGCCCGTGCTGCCATTGACCAGCAAGTTGGGGAACCGGGCGGGCAGCACCACCGGCTCACTGCCGACTTCGTCAAAGGTTGTCCGCATATCAATGGTGTTACGGTCCATATCGGCGAGCAGCTCTTCCGCCAGCCGTTCCAACCGGCATTCCGTATACCGGTACGCGGCGGCCGAGTCACCGTCAATGCTCCCGAAGTTTCCCTGCCCGTCAATCAGCGGCCGACGCATGGAAAAATCCTGCGCCATCCGCACCATGGTGTCGTAAACAGCCTGGTCGCCATGGGGATGGTAGTTACCAATCACTTCCCCGACCACTTTCGCGCACTTGGTGTAGGCGTGCCCTTTGGTCAGGCCCAGCTGCTTCATGGCGTAGAGAATACGCCGATGCACCGGTTTGAGTCCGTCGCGGACATCCGGAATCGCGCGGCCGACGTTCACGCTCAGCGAATACTGCAAGTAGGCGCTGTGCATGATGTCCTCGATGCCGGCGGGAACGTCATTTAAAGCGATGTCTCTATTCTCAGTGGAATCCATAGACCAAAACCTGTTTTTTTAGTTTACGTGAAGCGTATCGGTGTAAAAGATATTAGCTGTCTATAGTCTCAATCATTTCCGCGGCCTGTTTGGGGAATTTCCCCGCCAGCCACCGGAAAACGTCAATATTTTGCGCGCGCGCCCGTTTTTTTTGCCATTGTCAGTCCTTATTACGCCGTCAACGCGAACGTGTTTTCGCCTAGAAGGCATGCCTTAATCCGCCTCGCCACGGCGGCGGCGACCGGTGGGGGAAAAGCATTACCGACCTGCCGGTAGGCCTGTGTTTTCTTGCCGGTAAAATGCCAGTCATCCGGGAATCCCTGAATGTTGGCAACCATATCCACTGTCAGCCGCGGCATACCGATAAAGTCTCTTTCCGGCGCGGAATCCGCGATGCTTTTGCCATTCACCCCAAGTTTTTTCCACGCGTCCCGAGCCCGGGTGGGGCCCAGATCCGGGCCGCCATGCTTTTTCGATCCGCCGACAATGGTCGGAGCGATCCCATTCGCCCGGTCAGCCCATTCACCCGCTCTCAACCAACCATTGGCGCTCATTTTTTGTAACAAAAGCCGCCCGACCGTTAACGGGAGTTTTTCATTTTTCGCCGGCCATGGAAAAAATTGCCCTTTATTCCTCGCTAAAGCGACAATAACAACCCGTGGGCGGAGCTGACTCACACCATAATCAGAAGCATTAAGCAGTTTCCAAACCACCTGGTATCCCAGTTTGCTCAGTTCTGTTCTCAACATAGCCCGGTACGACTCAAATTTGGGGTCTAAAAACCCGCGGACATTTTCCAGCATAACGGCCTGAGGTTTAATCTCGCCAATTAGCCGCAAAGCCTGCGGAAAGAGATCCCGCTCATCGTCTTTCCCCAACTGTTTGCCGGCTTTGGAAAACGGGGGGCATGGCACGCCGCCGGCTAAAAGATCAACCCCCTTGTAAGGTCTGCCGGAAAAGTCTTTGACATCCCCTTCGATAACATTCCAAGCCGGACGATTATAGCGAAGTGTGTCACAGCAGGCGCTATCGATTTCAACCAAAGCCTGAGATTCGAAGCCCGCGGCTTCAAGTCCCAGGGCCTGGCCACCACCACCGGCGCATATTTCCACACAAGTCAGCAACTGAGCGTCCCTTTAAATATCCAGATCGCCCATCGTTTCGGCGTAACGTTCGATGTAATTGCGGCGGGGCTCGACATCATCCCCCATCAGCAGAGTGAACATCCGCTCCGCGGCGAAGGCGTCTTCCATGGTCACACGCAGCATTTTCCGGCGTTCCGGATCCATGGTCGTTTCCCAAAGCTGGTCCGGATTCATTTCCCCCAGACCTTTGTAGCGCTGGATCTGCAGGCCTTGACGGCCGACGGCTTTAACCTCATTGTACATGTCCGCCAGGCAATTCACGGGGCTGACGGAATCCTTGTGGATGATTTCCACTAAGGATTCCTCACCACTGTACAGGCAATCAATGCCAAAGCCCAGCGCCTCCAGGCGTTGATCAACTTCCCGGAAAGATGTCGCCTCGTAAATGGGAATCACTTCAATGGCGGGGTGCATTTTAACGTCCTCTTCCTCCGCGTCCGCATCATCCGCGGCCGCCGCGGCGGAACCGTCACCGATCACCGCCTCGACCACCTCCGCCTCGACCACCTCCGCCGCGGCCTCCGCGGGCGGCATCGCCGCCAGCAAACGCTCTTCCGCCGCCTGGATAATGGCCGCCTCTTCCTCATCACTGTAGACAAAATGCTTGGATGTCGTGCCGTCCGGCTCGCGGACGTTGATGACCGCCACCGGGAAGGTGTTGGTCTCGGCGGATTTGCGCTGGACGTAGTCTTCCGCGGTGATGCCGTGCCGACTCAGCCCGACGCTGTAGCGCATGGCGTCGCGGATGACAGCGATGATCTTGGTCACGTTTTCCCGCGCCATGACATCGCCACGATACTTGATCTCGACATCATCAAAAGCCAATTCGAGCAGCAACTTGTCCAGTTTCTCGTCGCTTTCCACGTATTGCCCGCGTTTGCGGCGGGTGACCTTGTAAAGAGGCGGTTTGGCGATATAGACATAGCCCGCTTCGATCAGCGGTTTCATCTGGCGGAACAGCAGAGTCAGTAACAGGGTCCGGATGTGCGATCCGTCCACATCGGCGTCGGTCATAATGATCACGCGGTGGTAACGGGCTTTGTCAATGTCAAACTCATCCGTTCCAATCCCGCAACCGATCGCGGTGATCAACGCCTGGATTTCCTTATTGTTGAGAAGCTTATCCAAACGGGCTTTTTCCACGTTCAGCAGTTTTCCGCGCAAAGGCAGAATGGCTTGAAACTGGCTGTCCCGTCCCTGCTTGGCGGAACCCCCGGCGGAATCACCCTCAACGATATACAGTTCTGATTTCGCCGGATCGCGCTCTGAGCAGTCGGCCAGCTTGCCGGGCAGCGCCAGACCATCCAAGGCCGTCTTCCGGCGGGTCAGTTCACGGGCTTTACGGGCCGCCTCGCGGGCGCGGGACGCCAGCATGGCCTTGTCAATGATCTGACGGGCGTCCTGGGGATGCTCCTCAAAATAGGTGCCCAGCCCCTCGTTGATAATGGATTCAACAATGCCGCGGACCTCGCTGTTGCCCAGCTTCGTCTTGGTCTGTCCTTCAAACTGCGGATCGCTCACCTTCACACTGATCACCGCGGTCACGCCTTCGCGGACATCGGTGCCGGAGACGCTCGGTTCATTTTTCAAGGCGGGAATTGTTTTCGCGTAGTTGTTGATTGACCGGGTGATCGCCGCCTGGAATCCAGTTAAATGCGTGCCGCCTTCGATCGTGTTGATATTATTGGCGTAACTGAAAATATTCTCACTGTAACTGTCGCTGTACTGCATCGCGACTTCGGCTTCGACATTCTCTTTTTCCGCCTTAAAATAAATCACGTCGCAAAGCGTCTGCTTGCCTTCGTTCAAGTGAACGACAAATTCAGTGATCCCGCCTTCGTAGCAATAGGCGTCCTCGCGCACGCCGTCCTCCACCCGTTCATCGCGCAGAGATATTTTCACGCCGGCGTTTAAGAAGGCCAGTTCGCGCAGGCGTTTGGACAGGATTTCCCACTTAAAGACAGAGACTTCGAAGATGTCCGGATCCGGCTTAAAGGTGACCGTTGTGCCGGTATTGGAGGCGTTGCGCACCCGTTTCAACGGCGTGGCGGTCCGGCCCCGTTCAAAGCGCATGTGATAGGCGCCGCCATCCCGGCAGACTTCCACTTCCAGCCATTCGCTGAGCGCGTTCACGCAGGAAACCCCGACCCCATGCAGACCGCCGGAAACTTTGTAGGAATCATGGTCAAATTTCCCGCCGGCGTGCAGCACGGTCAGCACGACCTCAACGGCCGGTTTGCCCTCCTTCTCGTGCATGTCAACGGGAATCCCCCGGCCATCGTCCGAGACCGTGACACTGTTGTCCACATGGATGGTGACCGATATGGTTGAACAGTAACCGGCGAGCGCTTCGTCGATACTGTTGTCAACAACCTCATAAACCAGGTGATGGAACCCGCGTTCATGCGTGTCCCCGATGTACATGCCGGGCCGGTGACGGACGGCGTCCATCCCCTCTAAAACAGTAATCTGACCGGCGGCGTATACCCGCGCCTCGGGCGCCGGAACCGCGTTTTCTTGTTCGGAGTTGGGAGTAACCTGATCAGACATGTAAAGCTCCTGTGAGTGATCGTGTCACATGGCCACGTTGGGAAAAAAAGAGACGGACAAAAGCCCTGGCCGACACATGAAACGCCCGGGGCTGGAAGTGGTCTGGACGGGTGGATTGAACGCATTTTTTCCAGTGCATCAAAAAACTGTTTCACCTTTTCCAAAAGATAATGCCTTAATGTACCCCCTGAAACCGGTTTTTCCCGTTCCGCGGAAAGAAAAAGTTTGATTAAAATGCTCTAAAAGGACATTTCCCAGCGTTTTCACGGAAAAACCCCTCTATTCAGGGTGGCAAAGGGAATAAGAGAAAAGCGTCGGAAAAAGAAAATGACAGCGTTTTGCCGCCCGTCCACCGCCACCGCTCCCCCATCCGTAACCGGTTAGTGACTGGGGGACATTGCGCAGGGCGGTCTTCCAAGGCCGACTGTCTTAAGGCATAGCCGGGCAAGGAACCCCGGCCTACGCCCCGGCTACTAACCGATTACCCCCGTTCCCGGCGGCGGGACTTGTTTTCCTTCCAGGTATTGTTACTTTAAAGAGCCTCATCCACACGCGGGGTCCGCGGGAAGAAAAACGTTCCGTCACTTGACATGAGAACCCTTTGATGGCTCTAGGCATTGCTGAAATAATTTTACTGGGCTTGCTCGCCGACTGGCTGGCGCGGAAAGCGCGTGTGCCCGGTTTGTTGGGGTTGCTGGTTCTCGGCATTCTCATGGGTCCCTATGTTTTAGGATTCATCAACGCCCCCACCCAGGCGGTGGCGGCCGATCTGCGGCTCATCGCCCTGGTGGTTATCTTGCTGCGCTCGGGCTTTGAGATCAGCCGGGAGGCCCTCGCCAAGGTTGGCGGACGGGCCTTGCTTATGGCCTTCATCCCCTGTCTTTGCGAAGTGGCTGTCATCACCGTGGCCGCGCCGCTCCTGCTGGGATTGACACACGTGGAAGCCGCCATTCTCGGAAGCGTTTTAGCGGCGGTGTCCCCGGCGGTAGTGGTGCCGCTGATGATCCGCTTCATTCAAGAAGGAAAAGGAGCGGAACGGGCGGTTCCCACGCTGGTCCTGGCGGGAGCGTCGTGTGATGACGCCGTGGCCATTGTCCTCAGCGGAGCCTTTGTCGGCCTCTACACGGGAGGGGAAGCAAACCTCGTCCAGGGTCTGATGTCCGTCCCGGTATCCGTCGTCACCGGCGCGGCGGTGGGGCTGGCGGCGGGATTTCTTTTTTACCACTTTTTCAAACGCTTCAATCCGCGGGCGACCAAACGGGTTCTGATCATTCTGGGCTGCTCTATCCTTTTGCTACAGGCCCAGCCCTATATTGAACGCGTCATACCTTTTTCAGCGTTGATCGCCACCATGGGTATCGGGTTTATTATTCTCGAGATTTGCGGGCGGACCGCCCATGAATTATCCCTCAAGCTCGGGAAGATCTGGTTGTTCGCCGAGCTTCTGCTGTTCACCTTGGTCGGGGCGCAGGTGAATCTGCCCGTCGCCTGGCAGGCTGGATTCGCCGGTGCCGGGCTCATCGCCATCGGCCTGGCGGGCCGTTGTTGCGGTGTCCAACTGTGCTTATTTGGCAGCGCGTTCACTCTCCGGGAACGTCTATTTATCACCCTGGCCTATCTTCCCAAAGCCACTGTTCAGGCGGCGATCGGGGCGACCCCGTTGCTGGCCATGCGGCAAGCCGGCATGCCTGCCGCCCCCGGTGAGATCATCCTCGCCATCGCTGTCCTCAGTATTATTCTCACCGCCCCGGCGGGAGCGTTTCTGATCGCCTGGGGAGGAAACCATTTACTGGACACTCACCCGGAAACAGCCACTTCTTCTACTTGGAAATGATTGACTGATGACCGAAACATCTGTTCACACCCATCTCTCCGCCAGCCGACTGGCCTCAAACCCAGGCGCTTCAGAAGACCGGGACGCGAAAGACTGGGTTCAGGACCTGGTGGCCATCATGGCCCGCTTGCGGGGAAAAAACGGCTGCCCGTGGGACATCAAACAAACCCATGCCAGCCTCAAAGAATACCTCGTCGAGGAATCCGCTGAACTCTTTGACGCGATTGACGCGGAAGATGATCACAATATGGCTGAAGAGCTGGGGGACATCCTGCTGCAAGTGGTTTTTCACAGCCAGATCGCCGCGGAAGACGGACGCTTTAATCTACAGGACTGCGCCCGCCTTGTGTGCGAGAAAATGATCCGTCGGCATCCCCATGTGTTTGGTGATAGCCAGGTGGATACCGCTGAAGGCGTGTTAACCCAGTGGGATCAGATCAAAAAAGAAGAAAAAGGGGAAAGCCGGAAGTCAGTGTTGAGCGGGGTGCCCCGGCATCTTCCCGCGCTGCACCGGGCGCAGAAGACCCAGCACAAGGCGGCCAAAGTCGGCTTTGACTGGCCGGATATTTCCGGTGTCATCGCGAAAATTGACGAGGAGCTGGAAGAGGTGAAAGAGGCGGTGGCGGCCGGGGATGACACCCATGTCGCTGAAGAAATCGGCGACCTGCTTTTCGCTGTTGTGAATCTGAGCCGCTTTCAAAAAAAACAGGCCGAGGAACTGCTCCATGGCACAGTCAAAAAATTTGAACGGCGCTTTTCCCGATTAGAAGAGTTATTGGCGGGACAGGGGAAAACGCCGGAAGATTGCGCCCTTGAAGAAATGGACGCGCTGTGGAACCAGGCGAAACGGGAGGAACGCGGCGGGGATACCGCCGATATGACTGAATGAAACCGCTGAAGGCGGCCACACGCGCGGGGCGCGGCTGAAAGACATGCGAAGAAAAAAATGGAACCCAAGCCGCGGTGGAACCATCTGGATGCGAGAGACCGACCGCTTGACAAATGAGCAAGTCACGAGTACGTTCAAACCAGATTTTGACCCCTTATCGTCAACATGTATGCTTCCTGAAAAAACGGGGAGTTGAGTTTCGGCGGTCGGTCAGCTTAACGAGTGATTAGTATACACGGAGGCGCGCATGAGTATCAATCTTCAATCTTTCGGGGCGGCGCTTGAGGTGACCGGTTCCAAACACTGGCTGTCAGTGAATGGCAAAAACTACCTGATTGACTGCGGGATGTTTCAGGGGCGGCGGGAAGAGTCCTTCAAGAAAAACGTGCGGCTTCCGTTTGACCCGAAAGAGATCGAAGCGGTTGTGCTGACTCATGCTCACTTTGATCATTGCGGCAACATGCCCAGCTTGACAAAGGGCGGATATACCGGAAATATTTACAGCACGCCCGCGACCCGGGATATCGCCAATCTGATTATGATGGACAGCGCTCACATCATGGCCAAGGACGCTGAGTGGCTCAAACGCAAAGCCAAAGACAAGGTCGCCTATGAGCCTATCTACAATCAGGATGACGCGCTGGAGGCCATGAACCAGTTTATGACTGTCAACTACAACCGCCCCTTCACTCTAGAAGGTGGAGTCCGGTGCGAGTTTTATGACGCCGGGCATATTTTAGGTTCCAGTGTCGCTATTCTCACCATCGAGGAAGACGGCAAAGAAACCAAAATAGCCTTCACCGGCGATTTGGGACGCTGGGACATGCCGATATTGCGGGATCCGCAGGTCATTCCCGATGTCGATTATCTGGTCTGCGAAGGAACATACGGCAATCGGCTCCATGATCCCATTGAGGACGCCAAAGAGCAATTGGCCAAGGTCATCAGTGAGACAGCGGCCAAGGGGGGAAAAGTCATTATCCCCGCCTTCGCCGTCGGCCGGACCCAGGAGCTGATTTATTATTTACATCTGCTGCGGGATGAAAATAAAATTCCCGAGATGGAAATGTACGTCGACAGCCCCATGGCTGTCAGCGCCACCAGTATTTTCCGGGTCCATCAAGAGTGCTATGACAAGGCCACGCGTCAGGCCTTTCTGGATCACCATAAAAACCCCTTCGGTTTTGAAGGCCTGCGCTACATCACGGATGTCAGCCAGTCCAAACAACTCAACGAGTCGCCCGAGCCCTGCATTATCATGTCCGCCAGCGGCATGTGCGAAGCGGGACGGATTCTTCACCACTTGAAAAACAACATCACGGATCCGCGTAACACGATTCTTATCGTCGGCTTCATGGCGGAACACACGCTCGGCCGGGCCATCGCCGACCGCCGCGAGGAGGTCAGTATTTTCGGAACGAAATACCCACTCAAGGCGCGGGTGAAGATTCTTAACACATTCAGCGCTCACGCGGACTATGAAGATATCAAACGATACGTCCGCCGAGTGGATCTGAACCGCCTCAAAAAGGTCTTTCTTGTTCATGGTGAGCAAGACCCATTAACCCATCTCCAGGGACAGCTTCAAGGTATTGGCGTCAGCCAGGTTCAAATTGTGAAACCCGGCGAGACCTACACGCTTTAACGAACAGGATAAGGAAAGGTGTTTTTATGCGGATGATTTCAACGCCCGACGCTCCGCAGGCGATCGGACCCTATTCTCAGGCGGTCAAAAATGGCGGCGTTGTCTACTGTTCAGGGCAAATCCCTCTGGATCCCCGGACCGGGGAAGTCTGTGAGGCTGACATCCAAACCCAGACCCAACGTGTTCTGGACAACTTGGAAGCCGTGTTGACAGCGGCCGGGGCGACCAAGGAGAATGTTCTGAAGACGACTGTCTACCTGTCTGACATGACCAATTTCCCGGCGATGAACGAGGTGTACGCCGCGTTTTTCGGGCGGCACAAACCCGCCCGGGCCACTGTGGAGGTCTCCCGTTTGCCCAAGGATGTTTTGGTGGAAATTGATTGCATCGCCGACACGCTCTGATAGCAGTGGGACAAGCCCGGCGACAGGCTGTCCGCGCCAAGCGCCCCCCTCCCCGGGTGGGTCGGCCCCGGCTGGCTTGCGCCGGCGCGTTTTTATCCCGACAGCCGTTGCCCACCCGGTGTCATCCGATGCCGCGCGGGCCGTCACCCGGGGGATGACACCGATGGCGGCGCGGACCGCGGCTGTGGGCGGCTTCGCCAATACCGTTAATTTCAGCCGTGCGGTCGCCGAATGACGGGGTTATCCCATCTCACAATTAATCCGATGATCCACGAAACAAGCGCCAAAAAAAGAGCGGTCAGTTGACATGCCGGACATAAAAAAACAATATGGTGTGATTCCTTTTTTCAAGGATGGGGACAGCTATCGGCTGATACTCGTGACCAGCCGTACCAATAAATACTGGATCTTTCCGAAAGGAAACGTGATAAAGGGGAAGGATAAACACGCGTCCGCCGAACAGGAAGCGTTCGAGGAAGCGGGGATCACGGGACGGATAAAAAAGAGTAAAGCCTACGTTATTGACTTTTCCCAGGGCGGGCAAACTGTGCGCTTGACGTTGTTTCCCATGGCCGTGGAGAGCATCGCCACAAAATGGCCGGAAATGCGGGAGCGGAAACGAAAGATCGTGTCACCTAAAAAAGCCCGGGAGATGATGTGTTTCGACCTTCTGAAAAAATGCCTGCGCAAATGGGAAAAAGACTTTCTTTAACCACCCGTGACGGGAAAAGCCCCTTTTGGAAAAAAAATCTGACTCCCAGCCGATGTCCACGACGCGGAACAACAAGACCAATAGCCAATGATTGACGAAACACTGATGAGCAGCGCCGCGGCCGGCGACCTTGACGCCCTGGCCGAATTAGACGGCCGCGGATTTATTATCGGGGCGGATGAAACGCTTGAGAAGTTCATCGAACGGGTGAAAGCGTTACGGATCCGAATCGAGGACATGGAAGACGCGCTGGATAAAACGGGCGTGTATGAGATTGAAGGGTTGACATTCACGGCCGACCGGCGGATTCCCCGTGAATTAATCGGGGGTGTCTCAGAGATCACGCGGAAGCGCTACGGGTTCAGCATTGACTGGGTTCCCGGCTTTTTCGCGGACCCCTCATTCGGGTGGCTGTTCGGGGGCTGCGCCTATTACTTCGACCCGGATTTTTTCGCGCTTTTTATTATCCGGAAAAGTTTCGCGGAAAAAAACCGGTGGTTAATTTACAAGCGGGATGAATTGCTCAGTCACGAACTCTGCCATGTGGCCCGCAGCGGGCTGAAGGCCGACTTTTTCGAAGAGGAATTCGCCTACAGCCTGTCCACCAGCTGGTTTAGAAAAACCGTCGGCGGCTTGTTCAGGAGCGGCAGCGAGGCCTTTTACTTGCTGGGAGGGACGATGCTGATACTGGCAGCCCGGATTATTCAACTTTTCGTGTTCAAATCCCTGCCACTCTGGCCATTCACCTTGGTCATGACGGGCATCCTCGCTTATTTAGGCTTCCGGCTTGTTCAACTGCGGAAGTTAATCAAAACGGCCCGTGAAAAATTAACGGCGGCGGTCGGGGTGAACGCTGAAAAGGTGTTGTTCCGATGCACCGACCTGGAAATCCTGGATGTGTGCCAGGCGGACGGACCGGAAGCGGTTCAAACCTGGCTTTCCCAGCGGCGGGAAAAGAGCCCGCGCTGGCAAGTCATTCACCACCGCTTTCTCACCCCCGGGGCGCGTGACGACACGTGTGATTCCGAAGCCATGGCGGACGACGTGAAAGAGCGCGGCGGCGCGGCCCCGCGGGTGGCTGTTTGTCAGACCGGGGAGCATGACGCGGGCGGGCGCCCGGCGACGGGCGCGTGAGGACACCTCCGGAAAAGCGGAACTTTTCGCCATTGCTTTTGTCGGTTTTTTGTGATCGCCTTGGAATAACCGCGCGGGCCATTGCCGTGCGGATGTGTCAGCCATTGATTCAGGAAAAGGAACAGGCGCGTGAGTGACTTAACGATTGATCAAATTCAAGAAGAAATCAGCAAACAGTCCATGTTTATCGCTGATTTAAAAAAGGAGGTTGGAAAGGTTTTGGTGGGCCAAGAGCATGTGTTGGACATGCTTATTATGGGACTCATTACCAACGGACATGTTCTTGTCGAAGGCGTGCCCGGTCTGGCGAAAACACTGGCCGTCAGCACGCTGGCGGCCGCGATCGGCGGCAGTTTCGCGCGGTTGCAGTTCACCCCGGATCTTTTGCCCGCCGATTTGACCGGCACCACGATTTACAACCCGAAAGACCACTCTTTCTCGATCAAAAAAGGCCCGCTGTTCGCCAACATCATTCTGGCGGACGAAATCAACCGGGCGCCGGCCAAAGTCCAAAGCGCGCTGTTGGAAGCGATGCAGGAAAAACAAATTACGTTGGGCGGTGAGACATGTCCGTTGCCCGTGCCGTTCCTCGTCATGGCCACGCAAAATCCGGTGGAACAGGAAGGCACGTATCCCTTGCCGGAGGCGCAAGTGGACCGGTTTATGTTCAAAGTGCTCATCAATTATCCGCGACGACAGGACGAGCGGATGATTATTGACCGCATGGCCCGGCCGGAAGTGACCTTCAATGTGAAAAAGGTGATTTCGCCCGAACACATATTGACCGCTCGGAAATGGGTGGACCGGGTGTATATGGATGAGAAAATCAATGACTATATTTTGGACGTGGTTTTCGCCAGCCGGAAGCTGAAAAAGCAGTTGTCAGACCGCCAGCGGGAGGCCCGTCTTGACGACCTGTCGCTCCTTATTGAATATGGAGCGTCTCCCCGGGCCACACTCGCCCTGGCGCTGGGGGCCAAGGCCAGAGCTTTTATGAATGGGCGCGGGTACGTTGTCCCGCAAGACGTGAAAGACGTGGCCATGGAAGTGCTGCGGCACCGGATTATTCCCACCTATGAGGCCGAAGCGGAAGAGTTGACCAGTGACGACATCGTCAAGCGGTTGCTTAACGAACTGCGGACTCCCTGAGCGGAACAATCATTCAACCCGCCATATCCCGAACTGTCTTCTATGATTACCAAAGACCTTATCGCCAATGTTCGACGCTTGGAGATCCGCACCCGCCGGATTGTCGATGACCTCACCGCCGGGGCCTATCATAGCGTCTTCAAAGGCCGGGGCATGGAGTTTGATGAAGTGCGGGAATACGCGCCGGGAGACGATATCCGGGCCATTGACTGGAATGTGACCGCCCGCATGGGCCATCCCTTTATCAAGCGCTTTGTCGAAGAACGGGAGCTGACCGTCATGCTGCTGGTTGACGTGTCCGCCTCCGGCGATTTCGGCAGCACGGACAAGCGGAAACGGGAGACGGCGACGGAGCTGGCCGCCTTGCTGGCTTTCAGCGCCATTCGCAATGATGACCAAGTCGGATTGCTGTTGTTTTCCGATCTCGAGGAACTCTTTGTCAAACCAAGAAAAGGGAAAAAACACGCGCTTCGATTGATCCGGGAGCTGATGGCCTGCCAACGTCAGCGCGAAAAGACCAACATCGGGCGAGCCCTGGAAAGCATGATGCGGACAATTAAACGGCGCGCGGTTGTTTTTATTATCAGCGACATGCTTGACGACGGTTTTGAGCAAGGGCTTCGGGCCGCCAACAAACGTCATGACGTGATCATCCTACGAATAACCGATCCGATTGAGCTGTCCCTGCCGAATGTGGGCTGCGTCGCGTTGGCGGATGCCGAAAGCGGCGAGCGGCGGCTCTTCAACAGCCGCTCAAACCGGCGCCGCCGGGCTGTCCGCCTGGAAGCGGCTGACTGGCGGTTGAAGCAAGAAAAAATGTTCCGTGAAACACAAACAGATCTCATCGATTTACGCTGCGGGGAGGATCCCATCATCCCGCTGATGCGCTTTTTCAGAAAACGGGAAAAACGGAGATAACCCGGCCATGGGTCGTTATGTGAAATTCGTCGTCATTCTTCTTGTGGCGCTTGGCTTCACAGCCATGGCCGGGCTGGCCGCTTTATTTGGTGTCGCCTGGTTTAACGACGCTTCACCGGTTATCGTGTCGACCACGGTGACACCTTCCGAATCCGCCCATATCGGCGAAACGATCACGGGAAAAATCAGTGTCAGACTCCCTTGGCACCGCCGCCCGGTCCGGACACCCGACTTTTTTATCCCGGACGGGGCGCAAGGTGTCGGCTATCCCCGGACACGCCTGAAAAAAATACGCCTGGGCGACTGGCTTTGGGAAACAAGCATCCAAGTGCGGGCCGCCGATTTCCTGGACGACAGAACGATCACTGGACGTCTCTTTTTCACCGCGGACCGGCGGGGAGAATCCGCGCCTCTGCCAGTGACCTTCAAACTCCCGGATATTGTTCCCCGTGACCTGGCGGCGGCCGCGCCCCTGGTCAGCGTCCCGGCCGTGCCGGGAAAGGAGCGCGCCACGTTCCGGAGTGTCGCCTATGTCCTGGGCATGATCGCCCTGATCCTGGTGATCATCGCGATCTTAATCGCCGTGTTCCGGGGCAAAGGCTTGCTGCCTTCGCCCCCGCCCCCGCCGACAATTTGGGATATGGCCGAGCGCCAGTTGAGCGCCTTGGAACGAGCCCTCCCCATGGAGGCGGACGCTTTTTTCTTGACCCTTACGGACATTCTCCGGCGCTATATTGAAGTCCGCTTCCAATGTCCCGCCACAGAAAGAACCACACCGGAATTTTTAGAAGACACCAAGCACGCCGACTGGTTGACCGATGAGCAACGCCGCCGCCTGGCTGATGTTTTAACCTCCGCCGACCAAGCGAAATTCGCCCGGGTCAACGCCACCTTACGGGACATGTCCCAGGCTTTGGACGCGGCCGGACACTTTATCGCCGAAACCCGCCCGCGGCCTGAACCGCCCGCCGGACGCGGGCCGGACACCCGTGGCGCGGCCGGTGATGGGAGCGCCATGACGACGGCTCAGCGGGAGGGAACAGCATGATCGCCTTTCAATCTCCGTGGTGGGCGGTCCTTGTCGTCCCGATTGGTCTCTGCCTGTTCGCCGCCTTGTTCAAACCGCGGCCCGCCTTTCATTTCCCCAGCCTGCGACCAATGGCCGCCCTCGAATCCAGCCATCGGATCAGTGTTTTCTCACTTCCCGTGTTTCTCTACGCGGCGGGATTGCTGTTCTTGACCGCCGCCTTGGTTCGTCCCCAATTCGGGGTTGAAAAAATCATCCGCTCGGCGCGCGGCATTGACATGATTCTGGCCCTGGACGCCTCGGGAAGCATGGAGGCCTATGACGCCCCGTCTGACGTTCAGACAGAACGGGAATTGTACCGGAAGATAACCAGCGGCCAAGTCAAAACCCGCATTGACGTGGCCAAAGACGCCTTGCGCGAATTTGTCGGAAAGCGGCCGGATGACCGCGTCGGGCTGATCGCTTTCGCCACTCTTCCCTTTGTCGCGTCCCCGCCCACCTTGGATCATGATTTTTTAACCGGACATCTGCAGCGGCTGGAGGCCGGCAGTCTGGGCGGACACACGGGTATCGCCGCTCCCGTCGCCGCCGCCACGGATCGCTTGAAAGATTCCGACGCCAAACGCCGGGTTCTGGTTCTATTCACTGACGGCGCCAATAATGTGGATGACCGGATCACACCGGAGCAAGCGGCCAAAATCGCGAAAACATTCGATGTGATCATTTACACGGTCGGAATCGGTGGAAACCGGGCCTACCGCTTGGTCAGAGGATTCGGCGGTGCCCGCCTCCAACCGCAACCCAGCGACTACAATGAGCCGCTGCTCAAAAAAATGAGCGAGCTGACGGGCGGCCGCTTCTTCAAGGCGGGGGACGCTGAAGGATTGGCGAAAGTCATGGAGGACATTGACAGCCTGGAAACCACCGGGCTTGAACAACCCGCGTTTATCGATTACAAAGAACGGTTTTTCCCCTTCGCGGTCACCGGCTTGGTTCTCCTGCTGCTGGGACGGTTGCTGGAAAACACCGTTTTCCTCGTCGCGCCGTAAAGCCCGGTCACCTTTATTTAAAGAGAAGCGCCATGCTCCGCTTGGGACTCTGTTGCATCTTCCGTGAAGCCCCGATAAAATTCCGGAACACCACCGCCAAAGTGGTGGCCAGGCTCACGCCTCGGGAACGGGCCGTAAAACTCGCGGATCTGTGCCGTCAAAATGCCGAAGCGCTGCGCCAGGCGGTCACCTTTTGCGCTGAAAATAAGATCCATTGCTTTCGCGTTAACAGCCAGATTTTACCATTGAAAACGCATCCCGAATTCACCTATCAACTGACGGATCTTCCCGACGGCGACGCGATTCGGGACTCCTTTGAGGCCGTCGGCAAACAGGCCGCTGAAAACAAGGTCCGGCTAACCATGCACCCGGACCAGTTCGTCGTGCTGAACTCCCCGCGTGAATCGGTCGTCCGCGGTTCGATCGCCGAACTGGAGTATCAAGGAGAGTTCGCTCAATGGACAGGCGTGGATGTCATCAATATCCACGGCGGCGGCGCCTATGGCGACAAACAAGCCGCGCTGACCCGTTTGATTAAAAATGTCCCCCGCCTTTCACGCGCTGTCCGCGAGCGCTTGACCGTGGAAAATGATGACCGCACATACACGCCGGAAGACTTGCTTCCCGTTTGTGACGCCTGCGCCATCCCTTTGGTCTATGACGTTCACCACCACCGGTGTAACCCGGACTCGTGGTCAATCGAAACAGCCACCGCCAAAGCGCTGGAAACGTGGGGCACGCGCCCGCCCCTATTCCACATCTCAACACCCAGAGACGGCTGGGATGGTGTCAATCCCCGCCCCCATCATGATTTTATCGACCCGGCTGACATCCCTGACTGCTGGAAAGAATTGGACATGTATGTGGAGGTCGAAGCGAAAGCGAAAGAGCTGGCGGTACTGCAATTAACATCCGACAGCGCTTACTTCCTCAGCCCGGACGCTTTCAGAAATTTCCCGTGTTCCCAATTCAGCACGAGACGGGCGAAGTAATACGTGTCCAGCTTTTCCCGGCCTGCGGCGGCTTGACTGTCGTATTCATTCCCTACGCCCAGCCGCAATTTCCACAGGGCGGAGCCAGCGACGGGGATATCCACAACCGTCTCGTGGATGACATCAAAGTCATCCAGCGTCTCAAACGTCGGCAGATAGCGGAGATCCGTGACCACTTTCACCCAGTCATTGGCGAAAATAACATGATTCAGCCCCAGTTCCAGCCCCACGGAATCGTCTGACCCCAAATCAGCCAAATACTCATCGTGCTGGTAATACAACCCCACCCGCCCGCGCAGGGAGTGTTTTTCCTCTTGGAAGAAATAATGGCCGAGACCAGCGGCGACCGTCGTCCGGTAGTCTATCGCTTTAAAATCATCCTCATGATATTCGCCGCGAATATACCAGTTGGTCGTTTCAGTGATATCCCGTTCATAATCGACGCCGGCGGTCAAGTTGTTTTCCGTGTCCACACCTTCAACCTCAGCTTTTCGCAGAGCCAGGTAGAGCTTTAATTTATCCGCCTCACCCGCCAGGGTCGCGCTGGCCCCCAAGCCGTATTCCATCTTCCTGACATTGCCTTCCTTACCGGCCAAATCCGCGGCGATCTCATAAACCAATGTCCGCCCTTTGGCTTGCTCTTCCGCCGGGGGCGGGGGCGCGGGGGCCTTTAAAGCGGCGAGAGCCGGCACGCTGGTTTCCAGCGTCTTAACCTGATTCCAGTCCAGCCGAATGTCACCGGCGAACGTGGTTGAAAAAAGTAACTGGCCGTCTTGAAGACTCTTAGCCGCGCCTGACAATCTTGACCCGTCGACCATCTCCACCGTGTCCGCGTGAACGCAGACGGAAAAAAGACCGAAAGAAATCAGTGAAAAGATTTTTTTTACCATGATGACACCTCTGCTGAAGAACGTATTACATGTGAAAAAACGCGCTCCGGACGCCCCGGAGCGCGTTTTGAAAAGAGACAAGACTCATTTGCCGACGGACATGTTTTCCAAGCCCTTGATATGGACATCTTGTTGCGGGAACGGGATTTCAATGCCGGCCGCGTCCAGCGCTTCCTTTATCCGCTGGTTCAAGCCAAAATAAACATCCCAGTAATCCTCAGTTTTGACCCAGGGCCGCACCACCAAGTTCAGCGAGGAATCAGCCATCGCCATCAGTTCGACAACCGGCGCCGGATCGTCCAGGCACAGATCCGACTGGGTGATGAGATCCATGATCACCTGTTTCGCTTTGGTAATGTCAGAACCATATGAGATTCCGACTCCCAGATCGACCCGGCGGGTGTCCAGAGCCGTGTAGTTGGTGATCGGGTTGCCCCAGGCGGACTTGTTGGGAACAATCAGCTTTTTATTGTCCGGCGATGTCAACGTGGTGGCCATCATGTCCATCGCCACCACTTTGCCCAGGCAACCGCCGACATCGACAAAATCGCCCACCTTAAACGGCCGGTTCAGAGCCAGCATGACCCCCGCCGCCAAATTGCCCAGCGATTCTTGGAAAGCGAAACCAACGACAAAACCCATGACACCTAAACCGGCGATCATCGGACCAATGTCCACGCCAAACCGCTTCAGCGCCATCATAAGCACAATCACCCACAAGACTTTACTGACAATACTGGTGATGAATTCTTCCAGAATGCCTTCGACCCGCGGAGACGCGTGCAGTGTTTTATGAAGAGTCTTGGTGATCATCCCGATGACCACCTTGCCGACAATCAAAATGATGATGACCACGAGCAAGTTGACTAGGAAATTGGCGCCGTTTTCCACCGCCCAAGCCTGTAATTTACTCAGCCATTCTTTTCCCTTGTCCAATTCACCATTCAAAGTTCCCACGACATCATTCAACGCGCCCTGGGGTGCCTCCGCGGCGGCGGTCAGTTCCGGAACAGAAGGCGCCGTCTCAACAGCCGCCTGGGCGAACGCCGTTCCACCCGCCAGCATAAAAACCATTACCAAAACCGCGCTGATCGATTGACTGAGACATGTCTTCATTGCAGGCCTTCCTTTCTTTGATAGTGTTGAACACGTTCCATTCGGCACCTGAAACAACGACCCGAATCGCTGTTTTTTCAATCTGTTCTAGAATAATAAGGGAAAAAGCCCGGTTTTCAAATGCAAACCCTGTGAAAGTGGACTATTTCGCCGTGGAATTCGCCTTCAAACCTCTTTTCCGGTGGTCAATATAAAGCGTCAAGCTGACCTGATTAACACACGCGGCGTGAATAATCCAGATATTTAGGCTCTCAGAGCGGCTCTGCGATATCCGCAACTCTCGCTCCGAAAAGGAAAAAACTGAAGCCCGACAAGGCGCGAGTGCGAGACAAGGTCTCGTTTAAGGTGAATGTCGGCTGGTCAACCAGCAACCAGGAATCAGGAACTGCGGCGGAAATTAATTCCGCGCCGCTGGGGCGTGGTTTCCGCCAGTTGACTTTTCCGCTTTCGCGGATACATTTACCGCCTTTAAACGCAACCATATTTTCGCCGTTTTCCAACTGGGCGCCGGGTATTCAGGTGTGCCGCCGCGCTGGATTAAGGAGATCGGCCGCCAAAAAAGGTGACAGCCATGTATAACGCTTCCGACCTCCGCAAGGGGCTCAAAATCGAACTTGACGGGGAACCCTATTGCATCACTGAGTTTGATTTTCGAAAGCCCGGCAAAGGGCAGTCGATTTACCGCTGCAAACTCCGCCACATGATCAATGGCACCGGAATGGAAAAATCATTCCGCACGGCGGATAAAATCGGCAAGCCGGATCTCATGGAACGGGACATGATCTACAGCTATGACGACGGCATGAGTTACGTCTTTATGGATCCGACCACCTACGACCAGATCCACGTCGCGCCGGAGGTCATCGGCGATCTCAAATATTTCCTGAAAGAAGACATTGAATGCGAAGTCCTTTTTTATCAGGACAGACCGATCGAAGTCACGTTGCCCAATTTTATCGAAGCGGAGATCACCGAAACCGAGCCCGGCGCCCGCGGCGACACCGCCACGAATGTCACAAAACCCGCTAAAATCGAAAACGGCTATGAAATCGCCGTCCCGCTCTTTGTCAACCAGGGGGATCTCGTCAAAATTGACACCCGCACCGGACAATACAGTGAGCGGGTGTCGAAAGCGTAATGCCGGAACGGTCTGACATGGACCGCCTGCGGGCGGCGCGGAAAAACCTGACAGCCCGGGCGGTATTAAACGATACCATCCGGGCTTTTTTCCGTTCCCGGGATTTTTTGGAAGTGGACACCCCTGTCCGGATACCCTGCCCGGCGAATGAGGATTATATCGACGCGATTCCCAGCGCCGGTCAGTTTCTACGCGCCTCACCAGAACTGCATATGAAACGGGTGCTGGCCGCGGGATATGACCGTATTTTCCAAATCGGCCCGTGTTTCCGCTCGGGAGAACGGGGATCCCGTCACCTGCCCGAATTCACGCTGCTGGAATGGTATCGGACCCAGGCGGGCTATCAGGATATTCTCGATGACTGTCGGGAACTCATCGCCGCCGCCGCGGAACAGGTTCTTGAGCCAGCCGGTGAAGACGGTGCGGCGCATGTCGCCTTTTTCACGGGAGACTGGGCTGTCATGACGGTTGAAGACGCGTTTCACACATACGCCGCCGCGGACGTGGATCAGTGCGTCGCCGATGGCTGTTTCGATGATATGTTAGTGGACCGCGTCGAACCCAATCTCGGATTTAGTCAACCGACTGTCCTCATCGACTATCCGGCGTCACTGGCCGCCCTGGCCAGACGGAAACCGGGCCACCCGAACCGCGCCGAACGCTGGGAGCTTTACATCCGCGGATTGGAAATCGCCAACGCCTATGGGGAACTCACGGATCCCGTGGAACAGCGTCAGCGGTTCGCGGAGTCCGCGGAATACCGGCGGCGGGACGGTCGTCAAGCCTACCCGATTGATCCCTGGTTCATGGCCGCGCTGGAAGCGGGTCTGCCCCCGTGCGGGGGGATCGCCCTGGGCGTGGACCGCCTGCTGATGGCGCTGATGGGAGTGGACTCTATCGATCAAGTCGTCGCCTTCCCTCCCCGATGAACGCGGGATTCAAGGTGATTTATGACCGGATTGGCGGCGCCTAAGCACATCCCGCTGTATCGTCATTTAGTTTATATCCTGGCCGCCAGGATACATAAATATAGGCGAATATTTTTACTTTTAAACTCGACGTTCGCTTGAGAGCATGCTTGACTTGTCGTGCAGATGTGCTACAGTGGTGCCATGAATAACACAGCAACAGTCCACGCAAGAATAGACTCGAAAACCAAGCGGGAATCTGAACGGGTTCTGCACAGCATCGGTATGACACCCACGGATGCCGTCCGCCTGCTATATCGGCAGATTGCCCTTCGCAGGGAATTCCCACTTGAATTGCGGGTGCCGAACAAGTTGACTGCGGCGGTGCTGGACAAAAGCGACCGCGGCGAGGATATCGAGACGTTCGAGTCTCTGGAAAAGATGGTCGAGAGCTGGAAGGAATGAAGCTCTCGCAGACGGCTCAGTTCAAGAGGGACATCAAACGGCTGATCAAGCAAGGCAAGGATCAGCACAAGCTGATTCGGCTTGTTCAGGTTCTGCTTGGCGGGAATACGCTACCCTCGGAGAATCGGGATCATCCCTTGAAGGGGAATTGGAAAGGCAGGCGAGACTGCCACATTGAGCCCGATTGGATTCTGATCTACAAGATGACAGAAGATGACCTGCTGCTTGAACGAACTGGTAGCCATAGTGATCTCTTCTAAAACTTGGCGAACACGCCGGTTTGAGGCGACGGTTTAAGGCCCCGCGCCTTAGCCGCGACATTCTCGAAGAATGTCAGCTCTTTGGGAGAATCCGTTTGGATCACGTGTTCGGTTGCCGCGCGAATCGCCCTTTTTAGAACGGCCCCAAGGCTGGGCATGAGACGGGAGCCCCCTCACGGGACAAAATCCGGGAACCGGGTCTTCAACTCAGCCCGGGTGTTCGCCGCCTCCCGGGTTTTTCCCTGGGTTTCAAAAATCTCAGCCGCCAGCGCCATCGACCGGGGGGTGTAACGCGGGTCATCACCCAAAACAAAGCCCCCCACCGCCCGTTTCAAGGCTTCATCCAGCCGGTTCGCCCGCTTGAGCAGCAGCGCCAATCCCCAATGGGAGCGGGCGGATGTCTCCGCGTCCGCCGCGCCGTCCTCCAGGCTTTTCTCAAATACCCGGAAGGCGTGATCGTCCTGTCCGCGCTTCAACAAGGCTTCACCCGTCAACGACAGCACCCGGGCGGACTGACCCGGAGTCAACGTGAATTCCGCGGACTCCGCGGAGAGTTTCCGCAGCGCCGCCTCCGCCGCCTCAAATCGGGCGGTGGCCAAATAAATATCCGCCAGCCGCACGACGGGCTCAAAGCGAGCCGACGGCGGCGCGGCGGCCAGCCATTTTTCGCAGATTTTTTCACTGGTGGCGAAATCATTCCGGTTAAAAAACTCTTTTTCCAAACCAGCTAGCGTCCCGGGATCATAATCAGGCTGTTCATCGTCAGGCAGGTTCACTAACTTTTTAAACACCTCCACCGCCCGGTCCATGTTCTTTTGTTTAATGGCTAACCGTGCGACCGCGTAATCCAATTCCACTCTTAGGTTTCCCGCGGGTTGGCTTTTCTCCGCCTTCTGAATTTCCTCTTCACACGCGTCCAGTTTGTCAGCGTGCAAATACGCTAAAATCAAGGTTAAGCGGGCCCGCGCTTGAGTCTCGCCCGCGGTTTTAGTGATTAACTGGTTTAACAAGGCCGCGGTTTTGTCAAAATTCCCCATGGCGAACGACAGGCGGACCACGGCGTTGGCCGCCATAAGGTTGCCGGAGGTGTCAGTGTCGGTGCCGCTTATAACCGCTTCATAATCCGCCAAAGCGGTCTCCAGATCACCCGCCTTTTCCTCCATTGAGGCCGCATATAAACGTTCAGCGGCGCGCGTCTCATCATAAGGGGGCGCCCCGGCCAGTTCACGATACACAGCGGCGGAGGCGGCGAATTTTTCCTGATTCCGGTAGCATTCAGCCAGCAACAACCGCGCCTGCCGCCGTTTTTCCGGAGACATGTTTTGAGCATCGGCGGCCCCTCTTAACAGCGGTCCGGCCTCTTGGTATTGGCCTAATTTAAACGCCGCGACACCAGCCAAACGAATGGCCTCACTCGTTTCCGGATGCTGATCATACTTTTTATGAAAAGCCCGGCTGTCATGTAAAGCGGTCTCGTACTTCTCCAGAGAAATCAAGGCGCCCAGACGCATCAGCGCGCTTTGCCGAATCATATCCTCAGATGATAATGGATGATCACAGACGGTCTGTAAGAGAGGCAGCGAGGCCTCGTGTCGATTTCCGCGCAGTAAAACCGCCGCTTGTATCAATGTGACTTCCGGATCATCCGCCAGCGCGGGGATTTGTTTTAAAACCTCAATCCAGGAAAGGATGTCCTCGGAAGACGCGTAGTGATATAACGCGCGGAGTTTCCCCTTGCGCGCGTCCATGGCGAACGCGGAATCGGGGAAAAGCTCCGTGTGTTTTTCATACAGTTCCCCGGCGCGGGTGACATGGCCGGCGGAATAGGCGCTGACCGCGCATAGCTGGAGGGCTTGCTCCTGGATGGCTTCAGGCACGTGCTCTCCAGCCAGCAATGTCTCCATGCGGGTGACCGCTTGCTCCAAGGACGTTTTCACTTCGGAGGTCAAGACCGCGAACGCCGCGTAGGGGCGATACGAGTGGATCGCGTCAAATGGCCTTGAGGCCAGTGATAGGTATATTTTCATCGCCGATTGTGAATCATTCCGCGCCTCCCGTGATTGGGCGATAAAATACCATGCGGCCTCCCGGACCTCACTCCGCGCGTCTTTTGTCACGGGTGTGAGAATGGCCTCCGCTTCCTCCGGACGGTTTAACCGCAGGAGTAAATACCCGCGGTCAAGCCGGGTTTCGTCAAGAACAGCATGCCCCGGCCACCTTCGCTCCAACTCTTCAAGCGTTGTCAGAGCCCGCGCGTTTTCATCCTGTCCCTGTAAGGCTTTGGCAAGTCCCAAAAAGGCGCGGGGAGCGAGATCATCCCGGGGAAAGTCCTGGAGAAACAGGCGGAATTCTTTTTCGGCCAGTTGATAAAAATTCCGTGACAGGAGGCCTTGAGCGAAGGTCAGCCGCTTGCCCGCCGCGGCGCTCGACACGGGGGGACCGGGCGGCGGCGTGTCCTGAGCGCGTCCTGGAAACGCGGGCAAAGACAGGAGCGTGAGAAGTAGAAAGAGAAAACGCATCACCAAATCGCTCGTCACCCCGTCACCAAGTGCATGAATTCATTGCGGGTGGCGCTTGAGCTGTGAAAACTGCCCAGCATGGACGAGGTGATCATCTGTGAGTTTTGTTTTTCCACGCCCCGCATCATCATGCACAAATGTTTACATTCCATCACCACGCCGACACCCTCGGCGTCGACCGCGTCTTTCACAGTCCGGGCGACCTGCCGGGTCAACCGTTCCTGAAGCTGCAAACGCCGGGAAAAGCAGTCCACCAACCGGGCCAGCTTGCTCACGCCAAACACTTTTCCCCGGGGAATGTAACCAATGTGGCATTTCCCGAAAAACGGCAGCATGTGGTGCTCGCACAAACTGTAAACTTCGATGTCCCGGACAATGACCATATCATTGGAATCAACCGTGAACAAGGCGTCATTGATCACCTCAGCGGGATCAAGGTGATACCCGCTGGTAAGAAACGCCATACTTTTCGCGACGCGTTTCGGGGTGTTGATCAAACCCTCGCGCATGGGATCCTCACCTAATTCCAAAAGGAGTTGACGGGTTAATTCTTCAACGTTTTTCATGGCTGGCTCACTTTAAAAATTGGCTGATCTTTCTCGCCACGTCAGCATGTGTCAATTCGTATTTTTCCCGTAACCCGGCATCCGATCCATGCGGAATAAAGACCCCCGCGGGCCACCCGAGATTTAGCGGGGAAGCATATCCCGCCCGGGCCAGTTTTAAACTGATTAACTCCCCGAGACCCCCGGCCAGAGAATGATCCTCCAAGGTGACAACAGGCATCTTGGCGGCTTGCTCAAACAGCAGTCCCGTGTCAAAAGGCGCGACAAACCGGGGATTGACCACGGCGACGGAAACGCCCTGTTTTTCAAGGGTGTCCGCTATGTCCAACGCATGAACACATTCCCTCCCCAGACTCCATAACGCCACGTCCGTTCCTTCACGCAACGTGACCGCCTCACCAAGTTGGAGGGGTGTCCAGGCGCAACCCGGAACGGATTCGGCGGAGCCTTTCGGATACCTGATTATCGTTGGCGAACCCGTCGTCACCGCCAAGGCCAACATCGCCTCAAGCTCCCGCGCGTCCATGGGCTGCATGACCGTCAAATTGGGCATGGCCACCCAAAACGCCACGTCATGGATGCCATGATGGGTGGGGCCATCCTGCACCACCCCCGCCCGGTCAAGGCAGAAAATAACCGGTAAATTCTGAAGACAGATATCGTGAAGCACACAATCAACCGCCCGGTGCATGAATGTCGCGTACATTCCGACGACGGGGCGCAGGCCGGCGGCGGCGAGCCCCGCCGCGAACACCGCGGCGTGCTCTTCGGCGATGCCGACATCATAAAACCGTTTGGGAAACGCTTTGCGGACGTTATCCACACCGGTGCCTTTGCACATGCCGGCGGTGATCGTCACCACCCGCTGATCTTTTTTCATCAGTCGTTCCAACCCGCCGCCATAAGCCTCCGAAAAAGTCACGGGCTTCTCGTCCGTATCGGCGGCGGCCGGGACAGGCAGGCCGGAGCTTGTGTCAAATTGACCCGTGCCATGGAACACTTCCGGCAACTCTGTCGCGAATTTATATCCCCGCCCTTTTTCCGTCAACACATGAATCAAAACCGGCTCATGAAGGGAAGCGACACTCTCAAATGTGTGGACCAACTCGTCAATGTCATGCCCGTTAATGGGGCCGACATATTTGAGGCCGAAATCCTCAAACAAGCCCCCGGGAAGGAGCATGCTCTTGGTTCCCTCGATGACCCGGCGGATGCCCCGCCGGAGAGGCCGGCCGACAGCGGGGATCTTGTCCATGGCCTTGGCGGTGGCGTCTTTAAGTTGATTATAGCAATGGCCGGATATAATGCGGTTAAAATAACGGGACAGGGCCCCGACATTCTCACCGATAGACATCTTATTATCATTTAAAATCACGACAATATCATGGGTGGATTCCACAATATTATTCAATCCCTCCAAAGAGATCCCGTTACCCATGGCGCCGTCCCCGACAATGGCGATGACTTTTTCGTCCGACCCGGCATTATCGCGGGCCGCGGCGAATCCCAGAGCCGCCGAAATCGCGGTTCCCGCGTGGCCCGCGCCAAAATGATCAAACGGGCTCTCCTCACGGTTTAAAAAGCCGCAACACCCGTCGTCTTGGCGCAAGGTTTTAAACAACTCCCGGCGGCCGGTCAGTAATTTATAGACATATCCCTGGTGACTTGTGTCCATCACCACCTTGTCTTTGGGCGGGTTAAAGGCCCGGAGAAGCGCGATGGTCAATTCAACCACCCCCAGATTCGACGCCAGGTGTCCGCCATTTCGTGAAATGACCTCAAGCAGTTCCGCTCTAATTTCCCGGGCTAACTGAGGAAGGCACGCCATATCCAAGCGGGAAATATCTTCCGGCCCATGAATCGTGTCCAAGATGGGACTGCTGACAGGTGCTGATGTGGTTTGCGACATGTACGTCCAAGGTTCCAAATTCAGAAGACCTTGGTTCGCAAAGCCTTCGTTTCTGTTGATCTCATCCACGCGCGCGAGGCTGGCGCGAATTACTTTTTGCCAGCCGCGCGTTTCGCCGCCGCCCGCATGGCGGCTTTTCGCAACGCCTCGTTCGCGGGTTTTGTCCCTTTCACCCCCGGTGACTTGCCGACGGTGAGCTTCATTTTCACAGCGGTCTTTTTAGGCGCCGTCTCCGCGGGGGGCTCGTCATCAGGCGCGGTCTCAGCCGACGACGGCGCGGGAGCGGCGGAATCAGAGTCGCTGACGGGGGCGACCGGCGATTCCGCGGGAATTGGTTCGACAGGCGCGTTTTCGGGGACATCTGTGGGCGCGGGCGCCTGCGGCAACGGGGTTTGACCCGGCGCCGTGACCGCCGGGCGGACCGCTTTTTTATCCGTCCGCTTTTGCTTTTTAATCACATCGCTCCCGGCCTTGTAATGACCGATGATGATCCCGACCAAGCCTGCGAAAATCACGGCATCCAAGCCAATCATGACAACCGTCATGAGCCTTAACAAGGATGAAGCATTTTGACTGAGAATAAAGACGCAATAGGCCAGAACCAGGGCGCCAAACACACTGCCGGCGAAAATAAAGCGAGCCTCGCGCTTGGCGTAGTTGTCCGCCTCTGTTTTTCTGGACTGAAGGGCTTTCTTGGCGCTTTTCTCCCTGTCCTCCCTGATCGCGTTCTCCACCGCGCTTTTGGTCAAGGCGGTGATATCCATGCCTGATGTCTCCACGTGAGAATCGGCGGCGCCGCCTTGCGTTTCCACCGTCTGAGGAGGTGTGTCCTGCGCGGCCTTGGCGGACATCGCCTGGCCGGTTTTATCCATGTCGGCTTTCAAATCCGCCAAGGTCTTCCGTTCCTCGGCAAGCTGGGCCGCCGCCTCCGACCGCGCTTTTTCCACAGCGTCCTCGGCTATTTTAACGGCGTCCCGCCGGGCCGCGGCTAAAATCTCTTCGGCCTCAGTTTTCGCCTGTTTTTCTGTCTCAGCGGCTTCCGTCCGGGCTTGTTCAAAAAACGCTTCCACTTGCTCCCGGGCGTGCGCTTCCGCATGCGCCAGGATCTCCGCGCGCTGGCTTTCTGCCGCCTGTATGACTTTATCGGCTTCCGCCCGTGCGGAAGCCATCAACTTGTGCGCGGCGGCCTCAACATTGGCGGTGGACACGGCGGACGGCCCCATCCCCCCATGCTTCGGGTGTTCCGCCACCGCTTGAGCGATTTTAATCCCGCTGGGAACCACCGCCGAAGCGGGGGCGGGGGCGGCGGCCGCGGGCGCCGAACTTGGAGCGGGGGGGGCGGCAGGAACCGGCTTGGCGGCAGCCACCTCGCCCACAGCCGACATATCCACGCGGCAAACGGGACATTTCACCGAACTGACGGCCGTGGCCAAGCTCATCGTGGCGCCACAAGAAGGACATTCGTATTTTATCGCCATAGCACTTCCCAGCAACGACCTTCAGCATCCTTTCAGATGCCCGGGAGGTCATGTCTTGTTAAACTGTTCAGATCACTCGCCGCCGATAAGCGGACATGCCTGTCACATTAATCCAAAGCGGCCATCTAGTCAAATCAGAAGGTGGAAAATTACACTGGGAAAAGCGGGGAAGCCCCGTCATCGTGAGGGTCAAGCCTTCGTCACCTTTATTTTCGCCGCTTGCCCATTAATGTCAACAGTTTCACCATCATCCATGCGCGCGACGTCCAATGAGTCTGCCAAGACCTCGGCGGCGATGTAATCACCAAAAATCTCAACGGCTTTGCCCGCCTCGGCGGACACGTCAAAAACCACGTGAATCCGGTCGGCGACATCCAGCCCCATGTCTTTACGCATGTTCTGGATACGGCTGACCAGTTCGCGCGCCCACCCCTCTGTGCGCAACGCGTCCGTCAGACGGGTATCCAAAGCGACCGTCACATGTCCCTCATTGGCGACTGTGATACCGTCCTTTTCGTTCCGTTGCACCAGGACATCATCGGTGGTAAACGGTTCCGGTTGGCCATTCACGTCAAGAATAACCCGCCCGGTCCGGCGCAAATCAGCGATCTGTTCCGGGGTCATCCCGGCGACAGCGGCGGCGGCGGCTTTCATGTGCTGACTGAAACGGGGCCCTAACGCCCGGAAATTCGCTTTGGCGGACAAATCAACCAACGCTTCCTCATCAGCGCGCACGTCCACCCGTTTCACATTTAATTCCTCGCCAATCACATCACTCATGGCTTCCAAGTCCCGCCGGACCGCGGCGTTGGCGGAGACCAGAACGGCTTCGGCCAATGGTTGCCGAATCCGTAGTTTCGTCTGAGTCCGCAGATAACGGCCCAGCGAGACAGCGGTCATTGTATGGGCCATGCGGTCGCAAAGAGCCTCATCCAGCAGACTGTCATTGACACGTGGAAAATCACACAAATGCACCGATTCAGGCATGTCCTCCGAACGCAAATTCCGATAGATCGTCTCGGTGACAAACGGTATGAAGGGCGCGGCCAATTGGCAAAATGTGATCAGCACGTGACGCAACGTCGCATAGGCTTCGTCCTTATCCGTGTCATTCTGACTTTTCCAAAACCGGCGGCGGCTGCGGCGGATATACCAGTTGGTCAACTCATCAATCAATCCGGTGAAGCGCAACGCGGATCGCTGCAAATCATATCGGTCCATGCTGGTCGTGATATCACCGACGGCTTGTTGAAGCCGGGAAAGAATCCATTGATCCAGAACATTGGCCGGGTTCAGATCCGTGTTGTTTTCGGGTTCCCAGCCATCCACCCGGGCATAGGTCACCAAAAAACTGTAGGCGTTCCATAGGGGGATGATCACCGTGCGCAAACTTTCCCGGACAGCGCTCTCTGAAAACCGCAAGTCTTCCGCCCTCACAACGGGCGAGCTAAGCATGCACAAGCGCAACGCGTCCGCCCCGCTGGCGTCCATGACCGTCGCCGGATCCGGATAATTTTTCAGCCGTTTCGACATTTTCCGTCCGTCTTCAGCCAAAATCAATCCGTTCACGACGACATTTTTAAAGGCCGGCTTGTCAAACAGGGCGGTGGAAAGAACCACCAACGTGTAAAACCAGCCGCGGGTTTGGTCCAGCCCTTCGGCGATAAAATCCGCGGGAAAATGAGATTCAACCTTGTCTTTGTTTTCGAAAGGATAGTGATGTTGCGCGTAAGGCATCGATCCGCTTTCGAACCAGCAATCCAAAACCTCCGGTGTGCGGCGGTATGTTTTTCCATCGCGGACAATGGCTATTTTGTCGATAATATGCTTATGCAGGTCATCAACGTTCTGTCCCGAAAGCTCTTCCAGTTCAGCGGCTGACCCGACGCAGATCACGTCGTCGGGATCATCCACATTCACCCAGACCGGAATGCATGATCCCCAAAAACGGTTCCGGCTGATATTCCAGTCCTTGGCCTCGGCGAGCCAGTTGCCAAACCGTTTTTCGCCCACATACTCGGGCATCCAGGAGATACGCTCATTACTGGCTTTAAGCCGGTCATGCAAATCCTCAACTTTCACATACCAGGCGTCGATAGCCCGGTAAATAAGCGGCGTGTCAGTCCGTTCACAGAATGGATAACTATGCACAATCGTGGATTGGTGAACGAGTTTCCCCGCGTCCTTGAGATGCCGGATAATGTGTTTGTCCGCCTCTTTACAATTCATCCCGGCGAATGGCGGCACCTCATCCGTGAAACAGGCGTCGTCGTCCAACGGATCAATCAGGTCAATGCCGGCTTCCCGGCAAATGCGGTAGTCATCTTCCCCGTAAGCGGGAGCCATATGAACAATCCCGGTTCCGTCACTGGTGGTCACAAACTCATCAACCAGCACGTGAAACGCTCCGGGGTGACCGCTGAAATACGGGAAAAGCGGTTCGTACTTGAGACCGGCCAATTCCGTCCCCTTCAACCGAGTCAATATGTCGTATTGCTCCGCGGACTTATAATACGCGTCCACCCGCTCTTCAGCCATGAGATACGCGTCGCCCGTTTCGGTGTCTTTCAACGCGACATAGTCGATATCCGGCCCGACACAGGCCGCCAGATTGGACGGCAGTGTCCAAGGGGTCGTCGTCCAGACGATGACATACACATGCCCTTCACAGTCAAGATCGAAAGGCGCGCGCGTCACCCGCATGCGGACAGTCACAGCCGGATCCTGAGTGTCTTGATAATTGCGGTTGGCCTCAAAATTTGACAAGGGGGTGTTCAATTTCCAGCTGTAGGGCATGATCCGGTGGGCCTTATACACCCGCCCTTGATCCCAGAGTCGCTTGAACACCCACCAAATGGTCTCCATAAAAGAGGTGTCCATGGTCTTGTAGCCATGGTCGAAATCCACCCACCGTCCCATGCGGGTGACCGTTTTCCGCCACTCGTCCACATAGGTTAAAACCATGGACCGGCAGGTTTCATTAAACACGTCAATGCCCGCTTCTTTGATGGCGGGAGCCCCGGCCAACCCCAAAGCTTCTTGAGCCAACGCCTCGATGGGCAAGCCGTGACAGTCCCAGCCAAACGTCCGTTCAACGTACTTCCCCCGCATCGTCTGATAGCGAGGCACCACATCCTTGATCGTGCCCGCCAGCAGATGGCCGTAATGCGGCAGGCCCGTGGCGAACGGAGGGCCATCATAAAACACGTATGGCTCAGATCCTTGACGCTGAGTGAGGGACTTTTCAAAGATGTGATTCGTATCCCAAAAGCGCAAGACATCTTCTTCGAGCTTTGGAAAGGAAACGTGACTGGGCACTGGCTCAAACATGCTGACCACACTTATTAGTCATTTTCCCGTGTCGGGAAAAGCGTTGTGAAAAAGAAGAGTAACATGCCCCAAAACCACGGTTTTTCAATCCCGGCCGCGCGGTTGACAGCGTCGCGCGATGAAATTCCGCCGCGTGCTCCCTGGTTTGGCGCCGCGCCGCTGATTCCCGTTGAACTGGAAATCACCCTCCGCGACCGCTGAACCGTGTCTGGCGAATTTGATTTGACAGATTCCGAACAAATACAGCGGATCTCCGTAGAGACCATCATTTTCTACTCATCAAAGACAGCGCAAACGCCTTGGTCACTGAAAACAAAGGGAATTTTGATGAAAGAGATTTTTTTTGCGATTTGCCGGGTTTCCTCTTCCACCGCGGCTTGGATCGCCGCTTGCTTGAGCTTTGGATTCCCCTGTGCGGCTTTAATGGCGGCGGCGATCACCGGGGCGCGGGTGGCTTTGAGAATCTCAGCCATTTCGAATAGCCCGAGAATGACTTGCGCGCCGTAGCCCCGGCCGATGGCGTCATAACCGGGTCGTCCAAATCCATGATCAGGGGCTGGAGCATGATCGGGCCGGAAAACCCCCTGCCAACCAATCGTCACCAGCGCGTGGACAACCTTCGCCAATTCCTCCCGGTGTTCGGCGTGATGCCCCTCCCGGAAGTTTTTACCGTCGGTCTCAATCGGACGCAGATGAATATGGGGGAAAATGTCCTCAGCGGACATCCCTTTGAGCCGACCATATTCGACAATCTCATGCACCACCGTGGTAATATCGCGATTTTTCTCGTTAGCCATTAAAGACCCGATGCACAAGTTTACTCCACACCCGTGGTCAAGTAGAAACTTATACCCCTCAGCCCCTCCCACTGTCCGGGGCGTCCCCAAAAACGGAGTGAAAGCCGGGTCGTCGGCGTGGCAGCAGAGCCGGACTCCCGCGGCGACGGCGACGGGCACCACTTCGTCCAGAAAATAAGCGATGTGATCCCGCAAATCATCCCCCGACATTCCCGCGTATTTGGCCACCGCCAACCGGAAATCATCCAGACTAAACCCCTCCTGAGCGCCTGGCAGACCGGCTGTGATCATGTTTATCAGCTCTTGCTGCCGTTGAGGGTCATGGCGCAAATATTTTTCCCAGTACACGCGGGCTTCCTCCACCTCTTCTTCGGAAAATGACCCGTCGGCGATATAGTCGGCGACCGTTTCATGGCGCTTCAATAAATAAATATCAAACGCGGCGAAAGCCGCATGGACATATTGCAGGCTGGTGGAACCATCATCCAAGCTTGTCAGGCTGGTCCGGGTCCAATCCGCCACCAGCATAAAATTGCCAACCACTTTATTCACACCTAAGCGTCCGAGATTCATCAGGCTTTGCTTATAGTTGGCAATATGCTTTTCCCTATGTGGACTGCCGTTTTTAACGTCCTCCGTGAAAACCAGGCTTTCCGCGATATCCCAAACCAACCCCGTGCGCTGGCCATGTTGTTCATACCAATTGACGAGTTCGACACCGCTCACGTCATCCGGCGCGACAGGGTCCGGGATGAATTCCACTTCCACCTTCCGACGGGCCACTTCATCCACCGTCCAGATCTCTCCCGCTGGAATATGGTGCAGAGCCGTGATGACATTGGTCACTCCGGGAGTTTGCCGAATATGTTGAATCGTCACGTCATCTTGGGGACCGAACCACCGCATGCCGGCCCGTACCCGCTCACGGTTCCAGTTTTTATTAAAGACTTCACTCATTTTTTACCTGTTTTTAAGACTTGGGGACTGGCCCGATTTTTTTTGAGATTTAACGAAAAAGAAAAAGCCGACACGGGGCGAAAACCCCCGGCCGGCTCATGAAAAACACCGATTTACTGATTCGCCTCGATGGCCAGTGTCACAGTGGTCAAATCACACACCTCCGAGGGACCGAAGTATTGGATCGGGCCGGGGTACTGATAGTCGTCATCCATCGCCCATTTGTCACGGTTGGCGGCAAATTCTTTGAAGGCGGGAGAATCCGTTTCAACCAAGGCTTTTTTGATCACCGGGTGATCGTGTCCTTTCCGACGTTCAACATTCATCATCATGGTCAAAGGGACACCACCGGCCCGCCACTCGGCGGCGGGCTTGGTCAGGCCCTGCAGGCAGGACATATATCCCGTGACTCCAGAAGAAATAAGGGCGGCGGCGGTATAGCCTAACCCGTAACAGTAATCAGCGTCAAAATTCGACGGAGCGGCGCAGCGTCCCTCATAGCCGAAGAAGTGAGTTTGCGCGGCGAATTTACCGGTGTACTTACCTTTGGCCTTCCACTCCTGCAGACGTGACTCAACCATTTCCACCAACAGCTTTTCCGTCTCGATTTTTGACACCTGGACATTGCCGTGGGGATCCCGGTCCGCCATCAACTGCAACTGAATGGTCATGGGCAGTGAACTGAACGCCTGACTCGTGGCGGCGGACAGATGGCTGTTGACAAACTGCAGACGGTCATCGTCAGTATCCAAGGTTTCAAAATAAACGGCGTTATCGGCCAGCAAATCATTCAACTCGGCGATCAAGGCCTTGATCGCCGGAATGAATTCAATCAAGCCCTCGGGGATCAGGGCCACCCCGAAGTTTTTGCCGATGGCGGCGCGTTGACAAACAATGTCAGCCAAATAGGTGACAACATCCTGTAAGGTGCTGGCTTTGGCGGCGATTTCCTCGGAAATAATGGCGACATTGGGATGGGTTTTCAGAGCGCATTCCAAGCCGATATGAGAGGCGGATCGGCCCATCAGCTTAACAAAATGCCAGTACTTTTTCGCCGAATTCGCGTCCCGTTGAATATTGCCGATCAACTCACTGTACACCTTGGTGGCGGTGTCAAATCCAAACGATGTGGCGATGTGGTCATTTTTAAGGTCACCGTCAATCGTTTTTGGGCAACCGATGACTTGGATGTCAATCGCTTCCCGACAGAAATACTCCGCCAGCAAACAGGCGTTGGTGTTGGAATCGTCCCCGCCGATGACCACCACCGCGTTGATGCCCAGTTCCCCGCAATTGGCGGCGACCTGAGCGAACTGCTCCTCACTTTCCAGTTTCGTGCGCCCACTGCCGATAATATCAAATCCACCCGTGTTCCGGTACGCGTCAATCATGCCGTCGGTGAACAACACGTGGTCGTTGTCCAGCAGACCGCTGGGGCCGCCACGGAAGCCATACAGCTCAGACACTGGGTTCAAATCTTTCAGGCCGTCATACAAACCGGCGATCACATTATGCCCGCCCGGAGCTTGTCCGCCGGAAAGGATCACACCGGCTTTCAGCACGTCGCTGTCGCCCTTTTCGCCGGGAACGAATGTCAGTTCCGGCAAGCCATAGGTGTGAGCGAATTTCGCCTTGATTTTCACTTGGTCGGCGACCGACTGTGTGGGTTCGCCTTGACTGGTGGAAAAAGCGCCATCACGATTGGCGAAAACAGCGGGCAGCTTGGGTTGATACGCGGCGCGGGCGTCTTGAAGGGGGGAGATCGACATGGAAACCTCTCAGTGGCTAATCGTTACGCAATGGTCATGACAAGAGTGAAAAGGCCGTAATTTAAATGAACAGGCCGGATTTTCAAGACCCGCTCAAGGCGGAAGGCGGCATTCATCAGCCGACATGGATGTCCGCGGGAAGCCGTTAAAACAAAGGCCCGGCGAGCGAAACGCTCACCGGGCCGATAAAACAGGCGCGGATGTCAGCTGACCGTCGGAATTTTCAGCATCAGCAAGATCATCACCAGCAGGGCGACGGATTCGATGACTCCGATGGCCATGATGTAACCGCCGAGCCCTTTTCCCGTTTCCCCGAGGGCGTCACAGGCGCGGGCCCCGGCTTTGCCCTGGAACCAGGCGCTGGCACCCATGGCCAGTCCGGCGCCGAGCCCCATGATCAATTGCCAAGCCAAGGTGTCGACCGGCAAACCCCGGCTGATCATGGTGCCATTAAAAATCATGCCGTAAAACAACTGTGAGAGCGGCGCGCCGACAAAGATGAACAGCGTGAACGGCACCTGTTCACCGGCGGCCAATTTCCGTTTCATCACGCCAATGGCGGCCATGGCCGCGGTTCCCGCGCCCAAAGCTGACCCAATCGCCGCCAACGTCATGGACAGACCCATATCACCAAAACTACCATTCATCATCATGCACCTCTTTGTAACGTGGTTGTTTTTTCCGTTTGTTTGATTTGTGTCAACAGTCTTTCGACACCTTTTGTGACGTGTCACATCGCGCGGGGTCCGCGTTTTTCCGCGCTGTTTTTTCACTCACCCGCGCCTCTGGTTAAGGCGCGGCCGCGTCAGTTCCCGGCCTCCCCGTTGTCAGGGGAAGCGAAGGGTTGGTATTCCGTCCCGGTCCATTCGTTGCCGACATGTCCGGAAAATTCCAACATCTGCAACCGGATGCCGTGAACGACCACGCCCATCCCGGCCAAAACCATGTTGAGAGAATGGCCGGCGAATAAAATCAACGCGGCGGCCACCGCCATCACGCCCCCTTTGACTTCAGCCCCGGCGGCCATGCCATTAAAGGTATTGGCCAGAACCAGCGAGGCGTATCCCACAGCGAACAGGCGCAAATAGGAAACAATATCAGAGAACGCGCCGATCAGGCCCAGAGGCAGTTCGATAATCGTGTCGGCAATGCCTTTCAGCACATGTTTCTGCCAATTGGTGAAAACCAAGGCCAAGAGCGCCCCCGCGGCGATTAACACGCCGGCGAAGGGAGGAAAGGCGTGATTCAGCACCAGCATACCCGTGACAAAATACAATCCCCAAAGCACGCCAATCCAGCCAATTTCAGCCAGACAGCGCAGCGAATCCGACTTTTTCAGGCCGGCGAGAACATGGGCCAAGGTCAAATGAACCACGCCAATTTTAAAGCACAGGCCAATGAGGAAGCCTTCGTTGTCATTGAATCCCCCCGTCGTGGTTTTAAACGCCGCCATGGCGGGCACCGTCAGCTTCTCCACAATCGGCAGATTGGCGATTGTCTCCGAGCCGAAGTAGTTGCCGCTGGCCACCCCCCAGGCGATCGTGCAGAGACTCAGGACATACATCAGGATGAACGGCTGGGCCGGCATTTTCTTCTTCAAAACTACGTGCCCGACCGCCGTGAGCAGCAGATAAACAAGCCCATATCCAGCATCCCCCACCAGCATGGCGACAAACAAGGCGAAAAAAAGCAGGAAAGGCAGGCTGACATCCAACTCCTTATACCCCGGGATCGTGCCGAGAAAATCCAGGACGGGATTAATGATTTGAATCCATTTCGGGTTGCGGATTAACGTGGGAACGGGATCATCGTCACCGGGTTCCTCGAACACATAAGCCCATCCGTTTTTTTCGGCGGCGCGGCGGATTTTGTCCAACGTGTCAACCGGCGCGTAGCCTTCCAGATGGCGAATGCCCTTTTGGTCTATCAGACTTTCTTTAACCTTTTCAAAGGCCAAGCGGCTTTCCAAATCCAGCCTGTGCGCTTCCAGTTCTTCCCGGGAACCGGCCAGCGCGCTTAACCGGTCCGCGAGGGAGGCGACTTGGCGCGCCATTTCTTCACGCAACTCGACAATTTTCTCTTTTTCGACTGTCGGCAGACGTTCTTCCGGGAGGTTCGGGGCGTCAGCGCCGGCTTGAGCGATCTGAGCGATCAGCCAGACATTTTCCGTTTGCCCCACCGGGATCAATCCGGGCGTGCCAGCCACTTTTTCCCATTGCTTCTTGTTGGCGGTGAACAGTCGGATGGTGACCCCCGCGTCACGCAGTTCAGTCAGCTTATTCAATGAGGGCGCATGCCACGTGTCATACCATTCCACCCCTTTGTCCAGTTCGTCCAGGCGGGAAGCCAGGCGGTCCCGTTCTTCGCTCACCGTCAGGATTTCGCTGACGATCTGTGATCCGGGACGCTTATCCACCGCCGTGTCCGCGACCGCCACGGGAAGTTTTTTCAGAGCCGCCGCCACCCGGTCCAGGCGCTGTTCAACGTCCGCGGCCTCACCGACGATACCGGCCCTCAGCCGCACATGGACAATCCCCAGCCTCCGCAGAGCGTCCACTGCCTCTTCCGCATGTGAGGCGCCAGCGAACACGGTGATTTTTTTCATCGGTACAATCATGCCGCGGCCGCCTTCCGTTTCCGTTCCAGCTTGCCCTTAGTCATTTTACCGCGGACCACGCCAGCGGTCTGCTGATCGCCCAGGAAGATCCGAATCCGGCGGATATTGTCCTGTGTCTGGGGGATTTTCACCTTTTCAAACAGATTGATCCGTTGCACGGTGGTCGTCAGTTCTTTTTGTATGATCTCAACCTGTTCATTCAAAACCTTCAGCTCTTCTTGCAGAAGAACGGTGTCTTTCAGGGCTTCCAGCCCGGCATCCAGCCAGAAAGGCATCGCCATCAAATCATATTCGGCCTTCTTGAACACGACATCTTTAAAAACGGGGATATCAATACCGGCGACATTCCCGCGGCCGGTGATGACTTCCTCCACGCCAAAATAGGATTCAACATCCACGTCTTCCGCGAACACGGCCACCCATTGGTCAATGTCACTGTTCAATTCCACCAGGCGTGAGTCTTTCTCTTCCATCTCTTCCTGGAGGCGGTGGATTTCATTGAACAGTTGGGTTTTCCGCAACTTAAGGGTGGGCAAAAACCGGGAAAACCGGGCCAGCGCCCTTTTTTCCTTGCTCAACGAATCTTTGGTGAATTTTAGTTTCACGCTCATCAGTTCTGACCCGTCTCTTCATCTTTTCCCACCCCGCTGGTGAGAGTTTTAAACCGTTTTTCGCCTTCTTTCAGGTCAAACGCCGACAACCGTTCCAAAATCTGAATTTGCAGGTGGTAAACAACCAAGGCGTGAAGATCCCAAAAATGGGTGTTAAGGCGGCTTGAGACGAAGTCCCAGCGCAGCCGGAGCAATTGCTTTTCCGCCGCCAGGGGATCGTTGTCCTTGATGATCGCATGCGGAAAGGCCGTGGTCTTATGGTCATGCCCTTGCCGGCGGGATTCAATGAACGTGGCGATATCCCGGCGAACCGCCCGTTCGAACCGCCGGTACTCCTCCACCAGCTCGAGCGGATGCTCATGATCGGTGACATCATCAAACGCGACAGTTGAGAGCGCGGCGTACTCATCCTCAGGCAACCACTTCTCAGCTTCACCCAGAAAGGTTTCCCGGGAGGGAAAATCGGCGCTGTCAAAATAAAGCATAGGCAGCAGAGCCGCCAGATATGGGTATTCGCTCATAGCTCCAGGATATCAGCCAACTGAGGGTTCACTTGGGTTTTGAGAATTTCAACGACACTTTCGTCCGTGAAGTCAAAGGCGACCGCGTCACCGGCGCGCCGGATCCGGAATCCATTGGTGATAGTCCGCCCCGCTTTGATCTCAACACCGTCACCCAGTTCCTTCACCACACCATCTTTGGCCGCCGCCATGATTTTTTCAGCCACGTCCTCATTGACCAGCACGGAAACATCTTCTCCCCCAGCCCAGGCCTTCGCCAAATCAGCGATGAGTTGTTTAAGAAATTCGGGGTCGTTCAGACTGTCAGCCGCCTGCTTTTTAAAGGATTTTGAAAATAACTCCCGAATGCTGTTTTCCAGTTCCAAGACCACATCCCGGGATGCCTGTTTCACGGACGCCACCGCGTTCGCTTCAAAGGTTTGAGCCTTTTTTTTGCCTTCCTCGGTGATTTTTTCACCCTCCGCCTTGGCTTTTTTCACAATCTCAGCGGCTTCTTCACGGGCTTTCGTGACAATTTTCTCCGCTTCAGCGTTGGCTTTCTCAATACCTTCCGCATACAGCTTGTCAACCAGCGCGTCCAGATGTGTTTCTTGGCTGTCGTTACTCATAAGGAAACCCCTTGCAAATATCCGAATCTCAAATCGCTCATGTCCGTACGTTATTCAGTAACCATTTGTGGTGTGCCGCAACCGGCCGGGCCGCCTATTTTTCAGGCCAGAACTCTTCGACCAAGTCGGAAGGCATCCGCGTCTCATTCGGTTCAAAACACTGGGCGAGCATGTCCCAGGCGGCGTCCAAGGCCTCCTCCAGCGAAATATTCACCGACAAATCCATCATGGTCGCTTCAAATTGATCACCGTATTTCAGCAACTTTTCGTCCCACTCCGACATCCGGAATCCCATGGAGCGCTTTTCCATCGTCTCCAGATACTCCTTATACAGACGCAACGTGGCGTTCATAATAATCCGGTGGTCCGCGCGGGTGTCCTTATTAACCTGTTGTTTCAAGCGGCTGAGGGAACCAAAAGGCTCGATACGGCCATTGCGTAAATAGAACTGTCCCTCGGTGATATAGCCCGTGTTGTCGGGAACCGGGTGGGTCACATCATCGCCGGGCATGGTGGTCACGGCCAGAGTCGTCACCGACCCGGCATCCGCGAAGTCAACCGCTTTTTCATAGCGGGAAGCCAGCTGGCTGTACAAATCGCCGGGATAGCCGCGGTTGGCGGGCACTTGTTCCATCGTGATCGCGACCTCTTTCATCGCGTCCGCGTAGTTTGTCATATCCGTCAACAACACCAGCACATCCTTGCCGTCCAGCGCGAATTTTTCGGCGACAGCCAGGCACATGTCCGGGATCATGATGCCTTCCACAATCGGGTCGGAGGCGGTATGCACGAAGAAGACCGATTTGTTGAACACGCCGCCCTCTTCCAGCTTATTTTTAAAGAACATGTACTCATTGAACTTCAGGCCGATACCGCCCAGCACAATCATGTCCGCTTCCGCCTGCAGAGCGATGCGGGCCAGCAATTCATTGTAAGGCTCGCCGGACACGGAGAATATCGGCAGTTTCTGCGAGACCACCAGCGAGTTATACAGGTCAATCATCGGAATATTCGTCCGGATCATTCGGTTTGGAATGACGCGTTTGGCCGGATTCACCGATGGACCGGCGATTTCGATCATGCCCTCGTCGATCGCCGGGCCGTCATCGATCGGCTCGCCGCTGCCGTTAAACGTGCGGCCCAGCATATTGTCTGAATACGACACCCGCATCGGCTCGCCCATGAAGCGCACTTCGTCTTCGGTGGACACTCCGCGGCTGCCGGCGAACACCTGCAGGTACACCAAGTCATCATCGTCAATCTTGATAACCTGGGCCAGAGATTTTCCCCGGGCGCTGGTCACTTCCGCCAGCTCCTCATACTGCACGCCCGACGCGCGCACCGTGATGACGTTCCCCACCACGCTCAAAATTCGGTCATAAACAGGTCGCATAGCTTATTGTTTCCCTTGAGCTTCCGCCACGGTGGCGTCTATCGTCTCTTCCAGCTCTTTAAATTCATCGGAATCCATCGGTTTCCGGTTCCAGTCGATGAAATGCTGAGTCAACCGGGAAAAGACTTGCCGGCCGTCGGCTTTATCCTTAAAATCAAGATCCGCCATCAAAATCCCGAAGACCTTGTCAAACACGTACCGCTGGCGGTCACTGGAGCAGGCGTTGTCAATATCATCAAAGCTGTCCTGCTGGAGATAGACAGAGTCAAGCAGATCCGCTTTCAGATAGGTGATGAACTCACTCATCGCCGTGCCGTCTTCCCCCACCACCATCATCATCTGACCGACTTCGTCGCCTTTGACCAGAATGGCCCGGGCTTTTTTGATTTTATCCGCGTCGATAATCCCTTTGCAATGAGACCAACTTTCCAAGGGGTCAATGGCGGGATATTTGCGGGCGTCGGAGCGGGCGCGGCTAAGACCATGAAAGGCGTCCACGACCTTCAGCGTCGCCTGGGTCACCGGTTCCTCAAAGTTGCCCCCGGCCGGGCTGACGGTTCCACCGATCGTCAAGCTGCCATGCTCACCGTTGTGTAATTCCACAAACCCGGAGCGTTCATAAAATTCCGCGATCCGCGATTCGAGATAGGCGGGGAAGGCTTCGTCACCGGGAATTTCCTCCAAGCGGCCGGACACTTCACGCATGGCCTGCGCCCAGCGGGACGTGGAGTCCGCCATCAACAGGACATTCAAGCCCATTTGGCGGTAATACTCACCCAGTGTGGCGGCTGTGTACACCGAGGCTTCGCGGGCGGCCACCGGCATGGAGCTGGTGTTGGCGATAATAATCGTCCGGTCCATCAATGGATTCCCTGTCCGCGGATCGATAATTTCCGGAAATTCCAGCAGTGTCTCCACCACTTCACCGGCCCGCTCGCCGCACGCGGCGACAATCACCACATCCACTTGGGCGTTGCGGGAGGTGTTCTGCTGCAAGACAGTCTTGCCGGCGCCGAAGGGGCCGGGAACGCAGTAGGTGCCGCCCAGCGCCACCGGAAAAAAGGAATCAATAATGCGGGATTGCGTGACCATGGGCTCATCGGACAGCAATTTCTTGGCGTACGCGTCAATGGGAATTTTTATCGGCCAGTCAAAACACATGGTGACGGGAATGGTCTTGCCAGCCGCGTCGGTCAACTCGGCGATCTTTTCGGTGACCGTGTAATCACCGGCGTCGGCGACACGCTTGACAGTCAGCTCACCGGCAAGATAAAACGGCGCCATAATCAAGTGTTTGGCCGCGTTTTCAGGAACCCAGCCCAGGGGCATGCCGGCAAGCAGTTTATCTCCCGCTTTGACCGTCGGCGTGAACGCCCATTTTTTCTCCTGGTCAAGCGCCTCGGCCACTTTCCCGCGTTGGAGAAACACCCCGTATTTCTCAGCCAGCTCATGCAAGGGATTCTGCAGCCCGTCATACACTTGTCCCAGAATGCCGGGTCCCAGTGTCGCGAACAGCATTTCACCGGAAAATTCAACGGTGTCACCGGCCTTCAGTCCCCGGGTTGACTCGTACACCTGAAGAGAAACCAACCCCTCTTCAATCTTGATAATCTCCGCC
Organism: Lentisphaeria bacterium; assembly: GCA_032251435.1. GTDB lineage: Bacteria > Verrucomicrobiota > Lentisphaeria > Oligosphaerales > MVZH01 > JAVVEH01. Next base: position 75,762 of record JAVVEH010000006.1, read on the forward strand.
TTTAAACGCTCATCCCCGGAAACAACATAGGCGAGCTCGTTCTGTAAAATTCTGCCGTCAACCCGGACAGTAATCATGTTACCGTTGATGCCGGTAATCACACCAGTCGCTTGCGATTTCTCCATCAAAGCGGTCTCCCGGAAAAGGGGGCTCATATTTCAACAAAAGGACCCGCCGCCGATTTCCGCTCGCGGGGACCCTATGACACATCATTGCGCGGGCGTTGAACTCACCCGTCAGCAAAACAAACCCGTAATGTAAACGCGGAGAGTCGATTATCAAGGCGCCTCGCGCACTATTGTCAAATCTCCGCGTCTCACCCCCGAACCGCCGCCCGTCCAGCGGCCAAAGATCCGCGGATCACGCATGTCCAGCCGCCTGGTTTTCAGTCCCTTCAAGCTCGGCGATCGCCTTTTTGAGCACCGCCGCGGACGCCATGATCGCCGCCTGTTCATCAGCCGGCAAGCGGCTTTCAACAATTTTCTCCACGCCGTCAGCCGACACAACGCACGGCACACTCAAACACACGCCGTTGATTCCAAACTCACCGCTTAATTCCGTGGATACCGTCAGCACGCTTCGCTCGCCCCGCAAAACAGCGCCGACGATACGGACCAGAGCCAGCCCCACCGCGAAAGATGTCGCCCCTTTATAGTCAATGATATGATAAGCGGACCGACGCACTTTCTCCTCGATCTTGTTCCGTTCCGCCCGCCAGTCGGAGCACTTGCCGCAAACGGGACAGAAGTCATTGATCGGCATCCCCGCGACATGCGCCATGGACCAAGCCGCGAATTCGGAATCACCGTGCTCACCCAGCACATAGGCATGCACATTATGCACATCAATGCCGCAATGCTCGCTCAAAAAATAGCGAAGCCGGGCGCTGTCCAAGACCGTGCCGGATCCAAAAATTCGTCCTTCCGCGGCTTTCGCGGCTTTGGCGGCTTGAATCGCCACATGCGTCATCACATCCACCGGATTGCTGACAACCAGCATCATGGCGGCCGGGTTGCGCTCAATCACGTCACCGACAATACTGCGCATGATCGCGGCGTTTTTATGCAGCAATTGCAGGCGGGTCTCACCCGGTTTCTGCGCGGCGCCGGCCGTGATCACAATCAACTGCGCGTCGCTGTAGTCGGAACTGTCTCCCTCCCGGATAGACACCGCCGGAAAAAACGGCCGCCCATGAGCCAGATCCAAGACCTGCCCCCGGGCCAAATTCTTATTTTGGTCAATTAACGCGATGTGATCCGCCAAGCCGCTCTGGGCCAGAGCGTAGGCGAATGTCGCCCCCACCGCCCCCGCTCCCACAACAACCACTTTCCGATGTTTGACTGGGTTCATTTTATTCTCCTGAATAAAAACAAGCCGTGAGAACAAGTCTCCAAGGTGAAATAATTCAGATCGGCAAATAGAAAAAAACTGAAACAAACGATACTTTGAAAACAGGATAAGTCAAACCCGTCGATGCCGCCTAAAGACTGGCAATGACACCATCCCAAGGTATATTGTAAACCTTTTTTTAGATGCCGGTTTACAACGAGGGTTCATCCGCAATGCCATCTGGATATTTCATCACCGGCACCGGCACCGATGTCGGCAAAACGCTGGTCACAGCCGGCTTGTTTCGGGCGTTTTTACGGCGCGGGCTGACAACCCGGGCCGTCAAACCGGTTCAAACGGGGTGTTTTGTCACGCCCGCCGGTGATGTCATCGCGCCGGACACCCGCCTGTATGAACAGGCGGCCCAAGGTCTCACGGGGGGAGACATCCTCGTCTTTCACACCTTCACGCCCGCCTGCTCCCCGCATTTAGCCGCCCGGCTGGCCGGGGAACAGCTCTCGGTCCGGGCGCTTGAACGAAACATCGCGGACACCGCGGAAGGCGCGGACGTCATTCTTGTCGAGGGGGCCGGAGGCGCCCTGGTTCCTCTGAACGATACCGAAACGTCCCTGAATCTCATCAAAAGCCTCGGGTTTCCTGTCGTCGTCGTCGCCGACAACCGTCTAGGCATGATCAATCACACCTTGTTGACCCTCGAAGTTTTGAAACAATCGGGCGTTGACATCGCCGGTGTCGTCATCAATCACTGTTCACCGGTCACCGATGAAAACCGGTTTATCCGGGAAGACAATCCCACGGCCATCGCCCGGTTTGGCAATGCCGCCATTTTGGGAGAGCTGCCGTTTTTTGACCACTGGGCGCCGGAAGAGGGTGATTTTTGGACTAAAAACGATCCGTTTTTTGACACAATCCGGGACAATCTCACCTTATGAGCATGGAGACACAGCCCTTCGCACCAGGAAATCTGACGACCCGTGATCTGGACTTTGACCGGGACCACATCTGGCATCCGTACACATCGGCGGTCAACCCTCTGCCGGTGTATCCGGTGGCCGCCGCTTCCGGTGTCCGGCTGACACTGGCCGACGGACGGGAGCTGATCGACGGCATGTCCTCCTGGTGGTGCGCGATTCATGGATATAACCACCCGGTTCTCAACGCCGCGGTCACCGCGCAGCTTCAGAATATGGCCCATGTCATGTTCGGCGGCATCACGCATCAACCCGCCATTGACCTCTGCCGGACCTTGGTGGCCATCACCCCGGATCCGCTTCAGCATGTTTTTTTAGCGGATTCGGGTTCCGTTTCTGTCGAAGTGGCCATTAAGATGGCCCTCCAATACTGGCAGGCCCGGGGCGAACCGGGAAAAAACCGGTTGCTGACGGTGCGGTCCGGTTATCATGGAGACACCACCGGCGCCATGGCGGTCTGCGACCCGGTCACCGGCATGCACGGACTGTTCAAAGGGGTGCTGCCCGAGCATCTTTTCGCACCGGCCCCGACACCGGGCTTCAGCGACCCCTGGGATGACCGGCATTTCGCGGACTTCGCGGAATTATTCGCCCGCCATCACCAGGAACTGGCCGCCGTCATTCTCGAGCCAATTGTGCAAGGGGCCGGGGGCATGCGCTTCTACTCGCCGGCGTATTTGCGCGCCGTCCGCGACATCTGCGATCAGCATGATGTTCTACTTATCTGCGACGAAATCGCCACCGGGTTCGGCCGGACGGGCGCGCTGTTCGCCTGTGAACACGCCGGGATTTCACCGGATATCCTATGCGTGGGCAAAGCCCTCACCGGGGGGTATATGACCCTGGCCGCGACACTGGCCACCGCGGACATCGCCCACGGCATATCGGCCGACGGCGGAGTCTTCATGCACGGACCGACCTTCATGGGCAATCCCCTCGCCTGCGCCGTCGCCAACGCCAGCCTGGATCTTCTGCTCCATTCCCCCTGGCAAGAACGCGTCAATCACATTGAGCGCGGACTCCGCGAAGGCCTGACCCCCTGTCGTGACTTGCCCTCCGTCGCCGATGTGCGGGTGCTCGGAGCGATCGGTGTCGTCGAGATGAACGCGCCGGTGGATGTGGCGGCGCTGCAAAAAGAATGTGTGAACCGGGGGGTCTGGATCCGGCCATTTGGCAAACTGGTCTATCTCATGCCCCCGTTTATCATGGAGCCAGAGGATGTCAACACCTTGACTCAAGCTGTTTTTCAAACGTTAAGCCCCTAACCTATAGCTGGAATAAAACAGATGAATAAAGCTCTGATCGATACTATTTTCACCGCCGCTGAAGCGAACCAACCGGTCACGGATGATGTCGCGCTAGCGGTTCTTGACGCGGACCACGCGGATCTGCCTGCTCTGCTGCACGCCGCCAACACGATCCGCGTCCGGAATTTTGGCGACACCGTGAAACTCTGCTCGATTGTCAACGCCAAATGCGGCGCGTGCAGTGAAAATTGCGCGTTCTGCGCCCAGAGCGCGCATAATCCGGGGGCCGACACCACCCGCTTTAACCGGCTGGATCCCGATCAACTCATCGCCGATCGTGACCGGGCGTCACGGGCGCCCGTCGCCTTTTTCGGCGTGGTCACCAGCGGCGAAGCTTTGCGGGAAAAGGATTTAGAAAAAATTGAACAGGCGTTGTTAAAAAGCGGCGAAAACGGTGCCAACTGGTGCGCCTCTCTGGGGTGCCTGACCAAAGAGCAACTCCTCCGCTTAAAAAAGGCGGGCTTGAAACGGTTCCATCACAATATTGAAACCGCGGAGAGTTTTTTCCCGCACATCTGTGACACCCATCCGTATGCCAAACGTGTGGAGACCGTCCGGGCCGCGGTGGACGCGGGGTTACAAGTCTGTTGCGGAGGCATACTCGGCTTGGGTGAAAGTCTGGAGCAACGCGTTGAAATGGCGGCCACCCTCGCCACTCTGGGCATTGATTCGATCCCGCTCAATTTTCTCGTGCCGATCAAGGGGACTAAATTGGAAAACGCTCCGGTCATGACACCCTTGGAAATCCTGCTCACCATCATCATGTTCCGCTTGAAAAATCCCATGGCGGAAATTCGGCTGGCGGCCGGGCGGGCGCATCTGCGTTCCCTGCAATCCATGGCCTTTCACGCCGGTGTGACCGGCATCATGATTGGCGATTTGCTGACGATCACCGGCCAGAATGTGGAGCAAGACATCCAAATGGTGCGTGATCTGGGATTGGAACCGGAATTGCCGGCTTAGCGACCGACGGCCAACATTGTACCCGGCAGCTTCCAGCTCCCGGGAGCCGTGGGCAAGATGCCGACGGTTACATTGTCTGTGAACACCTCCCTGCTTCGCAAAGGCTACGCAGGACAAGCCGGCTCCCACCCCTGACCAGCGCCGCCGACGGGCGCAGTAAAATCGTAAAGTCGGGTCAGCCATCCGATTTTTTGGTTCTTCTCGGAAATCTGTAAAATACTGAATGCTGAATTCAGGATTCAACATTCAGAATTTTGCGTTTTTCTCACATTCCCGCCTTGATATCTGTTCACATGCCTTTACTGTAAACACCTTTTCCGTGCTGGAGAATCACGGAGACGTTGTAATGAGAAAGCTCCGGAAGGATACGACTGTGGGACACACCGCACGTGTTATTGACGTAATACCCCCCCCCTCAAAGACTTATAACACCCACCCCGCGGCGGGCAGGTTGTACGTGGCAGCTTCCAGCTCCCACCCGCGGGCGAAGATGCCAGCGCCTACATTGTATGGGGACGCCTCCCTGCTTCGCCAAGGCTACACAGGACAAGCCGGTGCCCAAGTCCCGTGCAGAGTGTCTTTACTCCGACCCGGTTCTCCCGCCAATATTTTTCCGGCCCTTGTTCTTCTCGCCATCTGTTTTTTCCTCTTTTCCCTCACCAGTTTCGCGGACACCCGTCCGGACGCCGACACGCTCTGGAAGCGGGCGGAGAAACAAGCCCAAGCCGGCGACTCCCGCTCCGCGGTCCAAACCTACGCCGAGTTCGCTGACCGGTTCCGCCGGGATAAGCGTTACAGCGCCGCCCTCCTGAAAAAGGGGGAGTGTGAACAGGCGCTCGGGGACTCCGGTGCGGCGCTGAAAACGTGGAATAAGCTCTCTTCCGATGCGGCGACACTCAACCGCGATCCCGACACCGCGGCCGCCGCGCTGGTCAACATCATCACCTGTCACACCGATGCCGGGAACCCCGCTTCGGCGGATAAATACCGTCCCGCTCTTCTCCGCCGGTTCCCCGCCGCCCCGGCGGCGGTTGAGTTAATGACCCGGGAAGGAAACGCCGCGTTCATGGCCGGCGATTTCGCCCTGGCCGCCCGCTGCCGCTTATTGATCACCCTGGACCAACCCGCGGCCGCGGAATCCGCGCTGGAAGCCTTCATCAAACGCTATCCGGGCGATGCGGCCGCCTGGTTGGAGCTGGGACGTTTACAAGCCTTCACCCTCAACAAGGTCGCCGACGGAGCCGGGGCGCTGGAAACCGCCGCCCGGTCGTCATCCCCGATTGGCGTGGAAGCGCGCTATCTGCTCTGCGGCGTGTTGGTGAAGCAGGGCAAATGGAAGGACGCGGTCAACGCTCTCGAAAAGTTCCAGGCTGACTTTCCGGACAGCCGGTTCGCGGCCGCCGCGGACATGAGTCTGAAAACCTGCCGGGAACGAATCACCAAAGCCGCCCCCGCGGCGGGCAGTCAGGAGGCTCTGGCGGTAAAAGAAAAACTCTCGCATCAACAGGCGCTGCAAAAGGCTGAGCAGGCGTACGACGGAAAGGGTTACGAGGACGCGAACAAACGCTACAGCGCCCTGCTCCTCCCAACTCCGTTGGTTTTTCTGCTTACTTCCCGCACGGTTAATGCAAACTGTCAAATCGTGTGAAAGAAAATGTGACGAAGTCACCCGGACTTCAAAAATCAACGCCCTTTGTGCTCCCTGCGGCTGGCGCTGTGTCAACTGGCCATGGGCCGTGAGAAAGAGGGGTTGGCCGGACTGGATCAGACGGCCCGCTTGTATCCGGACAGTCCACAGGCTGGCGAAGCCCTCTTCACCGCCGCGGCCTTTTATCTCGACAATGATCAGGACTTCAACAGCGCCGTGTCCCGGTGTCAGCGGCTGGTTGACAAGTATCCGGAACATCCGCTCCGGAAAGAGGCGGAACTGATGTTGGCGAAAACTCTAATCTGCCAGGACCGCCTGCAAGCGGCGGAGATTCTACTTGAGCGCTTAGACAAAGAAGACCCGCAACCGGTTAACGCTCCGCCTGACGAGATCCGCCGATTGCTCGCCGCCTGCCGGGGAGATTAGCAAAACCGTCAGCGTCCCAACCGACAAATACGAGATTTTCGATGTTCCTCCTGAAGGCGCGCGATTGAAATTGAAGATTATCCCGGATAAAAAAGAGGATGGCGCTTGGAAGTACAAGATTCAAAATTCCATAATCACGCCTGAAACAGATGACGCATTATGGTTGCGGTATGTGGCCAACGATTCTGAGCACTTGTACCGGGCCTTGACTTTCGGGGCAGACAAAGAGCGGGTGACCATAACGGGGCAATTATCTCCTCCGGGGGGCGGCAATGGTCCCGGCGGTGGTGGTGGAAAAACGAATTTCATCGTTCGTGTTCCTGACATTGATATCGATATTGACTCGGATAATGATAACGGGACCGGCGACCCGGAATTGGATGATGTGGAGGATCGAATTGAAGCCGCGGATGGTCGGTCCGGAAAAATCATCGCCGTCAATGGGGGAGACAGCGACGGGAACGGTGTCCCCGCCTATGCCGATTGGAATAGTAATGGCCATTTCACACCTGTGCTTATCACTCTGGCGGAAAACGTGGTTCTAAGTGCCGCGGAAATAACGATTGATTACAAGGCGGTGACCCCGGGGCAGGTGACATTTGACACGCAGACAAACACGTGGAATATCGACGGAAACGGATACGTGAGGCTATGGACAAAAAACGGAGAAACGCCCCGGAATCCGGGCGACCGGGCGACTGGCGGAGATTTCGTGAAACCGGGCATTTACACGCCCGCGCGGCTGGGATTCGACGATAGTCAAGGCGGACGTCAAAAACGTTTTTTCCTGGAGAGTGTCAGATCCTTCTCGCGGGAAAGCGTTTCTGTCACGCTGACAACGGGCGGCAAGAGCGTCACTGACGCTGTAGTAGTCAGTGTTGGAGACATTGACCTGGACATTGACTCGTATAATATCAAAGGATTTGAGTTGCCACTCACAGATGACCCTGTCGAAGACATTGCTGAAGACGCCATTGAAGCCGACATCGGCAAATCGGGGAAAATAATCCTTGTCAATGATAACGACACGGACGAAGATTGGATTCCTGACTGGGCGGATGGATACAGTTACAGGGATGATATGCCTGAATTACAAAGCGTCCAGGATGAGGGGTTTGTTCCAGTCATTTTAAATATGAAAACCCTGGGTGACGCGGCGGCGGATATTGATCTTGTTTTCAGCTACCCGGCGGCTGACCCGAATAAAGAAAACTTGTTTAACAGCCTGCTTACCCCTGATGGAGACTATGAATATTATGCGGATCTATCCGCGTATGACCCCGAAACAGAAAAACTTAGATTATGGACGGTTGATGGCGCGGTGGAACGGGATGGAAAACCTGTGAACGCGGAGAATGAAGAGAATAGCGGGCATTTTGTCCCGGCGGACGAGAGAATCCCTTTAGGAAAACTGCCGTTCACCAACGGAAAGGTGACCCTGTTTCTGGAAGCGGTTAATCCATATGGAACTCAAATAACCGCGCGCGCCATTCCCAAAGGCTCAACCGGCACTGACTGGGAGGCGCTGACGCTGGCCAGTGACACCGTGACAGTCACCCCGATAAAAGTGGAAGTGGTTCCCGTTTTAACGGATGATGACGGGAACGTGGCGTTGGACGCTGAGGGAAATCCTCAGCTTGACACCCCTCTGGTGGATTATGACACCTTGTCAACATACTGCCCGCTGCCCGGTGAAGAACGCGGAGATTTAAGCGTGGAAACGGTCACCTCAATTCTGGGTAGTCAGGAAAAACAGGAGATTAATATTTCTTTACAAGAGGCGGACGACGGCCAGACCGCTGTTTTTTATATGACGCATCCTGTCGAGGCCCGGGGGGAATCCTGGAATATGGAGACGGCGGTTCCCGAGACAGCGGGGAACATCGCGTTTGAATTCCAGTCCGATACTACAGGGGACCCCGCGAGATACGTCAAAGTGGAACGGGCACCGCAGGTCAGTCCGGATAACGACCGGCTCTACGATTTCAAAGTGACCATGAAAGACGGTTATTTCACCGGTAATGATGATGTCCAAACGATTGAAACATACGTGTTTTCAACGGACGGGGGATCATTCGCCAATTATCAATTTCTGGGCCCCCGTGAGGATATCGGTCTTCCGCCGCTTTCCGACCGGAACGCGTTCGTATTAAAAATAACCGGCGTTAACCCGGACATCGAAAATCCCGCGCTCCAAGCCGGGTTAACGGATGAGGATGAGGAAAATGAAAAACAAGCGGATTTCTCATATACGGTGGGAAATGAATTATATACAGATATTATTATACCAACCGTGATTTTTGACCCGGATGACGATTTGGGAACCAAATCATCTGGGCGAACAGTTCAGAGGCTTGATTATGATGGAATGAGAAACGGACTTCCCGTTCCGACTGGAGTAACTAAGGCAGAAATCCGGTTAGATACAAAAGTGGAAAGCGCAGGGCGCCTTTATCAGAAAAGACTTAATCGAGCTAGAAATGATACCGCAAGAAAAGCCCAAATAAAGAAAGGATTTTTAGTTACTTTCGTCCACAGTAACGAGGATGACGCTGACGATCAGAAAAGTTCTATAGATAAAGTTAGCTCAGATATCCTCCGGATGGGATACGGCATGACACTTGCCGTCACCCCGGAAATTAGCCGATTACAAAAAATTCTCCCTATGCATTCTCATTGGCTACATGCGGGACATGGAAGCGCCAAGTGGGGACTCATGACGATCAAAATGGATGGGAGCGACTACAAACCGGCTTATTTCAACGCGGCTGATGTTCCGGATGATTTGAACTATGATTTAGTCATCATGAGTGCGTGCCGGTCAACGAATGAGTTGTATGAGTTTATTGTCGATGAAAATGACCCTTTTGAGAAAGAGGGGAATTACCAACTGATTGATGCTGACAACCCGGCTTATGAGAAAAAAGCGGTTCTGGAAATCGGTGAAAAACTAAACGCATCAAATTACGTTGGTTGGGGTTGCGATGTCCCCCGAAAGTTGAGCTATGCGGCTGAAAAGTTAGTGATAAACTATTTGGCGCTTGGTAAAACAATTAAGAATGCAGTGAGCGATGCCAAAATTCAAATGAGCAAAATGAGTGAGTTCAGAAATGACCGAGATATCAAAGCCATCAGATACCTTACGCTTATTTCACAAGAAACGACTGAGCCTGATGCAATCAAAAATGAGGACAAAACATATCGTCTGAAATGATAATGGAAATCCTGAATCTTGCCAGAAACACTGCTGTTAACCAAACAATACCCTTCGAATAAAATGCAGACTTATTAACTACTGGAAACACCTTATGAACCATATTTTAATTGTTTTCTTTCTATCCACACTGAGCGTATTTGCCCAATTCCCTGAAGATCACATAAATTGGAGAGCGGCGGCAAGTGACCTGACAAATGAAGAGAGAGAGATTTTTATTCAGAAGATAGCAGAACATATAAAGTTTTTTTCTAAGAAACAGATTCAGAACATGAAAGGGAATGCTTACTTAGGAATCAGCCCAGGCAGCTCTTCAGAAAAGCAAAAAGAATTGACTTTTCACCTAGAAAATAATGATTATGAGTTTTTTTTCAATTATACTTACAAGTCAAAAAAACTACACGGTTATGTAGATTTTGCGACGAAAAAAAAAGCGGAAAAACTACACGAGTCCTCTCGGATTGAAGAAAGCAAATATCAGCATAAACCACAAGAAGCGTTAGAAAAAGCCGCAAAACTAATAAAAGAGCTTGAAGGCGTTGACATCACAGACACAGAAAAGTGGAAAGTTGATGTTGATCGTGACTATCGACAGTTGGCAGTGACTATTTTACCGGTATTTCATGGGCATTATTTACTGGTGGGTCTTTATAGAGTGACCTTTTCAGATATTGAGAATTTGAAAGTTTCTTCCTACGCAAACTCATTTGATATTCCCATTCCCGAATACAAGCAGGTACCAGATGTGATTTCGGAGGAAAAAGCGATAAAAAAAGGGAAAAAATTTCTGGAGAAAAAAGGATTTTCTGTGGAAGATAAGCCAATAAGATATGAACTTTTGGTCAAGCGCCCAAGCGGTTGGTTCACGGAAGTCCCGGAAAAATATTCGCGGGATGACAATTGGCGGGACAAAGAGCCAATATGGGTGTGGCAGGTAGTTTTCCGCCGTTTACCCAGCAAAGTTTTTGTGAACTGGAATAACATTCCTGTTCAAGTCGATGTGGACGCCATCACCGGAAAAGTCGTGGGCGGGGCGGATTAACTTTCCGGTAAAAGCAGGTCAGCCATCTCACATTATGAGCAACAGAACACTGAAACACATCATTCATTATGGGGTCAGATACTATACTTTTAACCACAAATTGTTGTTTGGTAATATGATTCATTATGGGGTCAGATACTATACTTTTAACCACAAATTGTTGTTTGGTAATA
>JAVVEH010000006.1:86955-115643 GCA_032251435.1 Lentisphaeria bacterium
TGATACATATGTAGTAAACAGTCTTAAATACAATTAGAAAAATTTTTTGCCCTTACAAAAACCGTTTTAAAGTTTTCAGGCCAGTCCAGCCCACTTTCCTCGACACGGTATCGTTTCATGCCGTTGTGCTCAGCTTCCGACTTCACCCATTCCGGGGTTCCCACCGCCAGTGAGTCGCTCCAGAAAGCCTGTCTGCGCATAAATGCCCGGCGGGCAAGAATCTCTACGAGCGCTTCATCGTACCATTGCCTGAAAGCATGCCAGTCGCGCAATCCAAGTCTGCCGGTCAGTTTCTCCCGGTCGACAACCCTGTACCGCTGCCGGTCAGACGCCAGCTCGAAAGCCGAACCGTCCCGCCATTGCGCGGGATGGTCCACCACTCCCGCCCGGACCATGTTCATGTCAATATAGAAAAGGCAGCGTTGCAGGTGCGCCCCGCTTTCAATACGCGTGGCATGAAACCGATTCGACCAGAAAGACCCTTCCCGTCCGCGGTGCAGATTGTAGTGCTGGCCCATTTCACCGTGCACATACTGCATGGCTTCCGAGACTTCGGGCCTTCCCCGGTCCCCGGTGGTAATCAGCACATGAACGTGGTTGGATGTGACAACGTATCCCAGAATGGAAATATTGAACCGCCGCGTGGCTTCGAACAAATAACACCGGTACATCCGCCGGTATTTGGCAAACTTGAAAAAGAACCGCCGCTCATGGCACCGGTGCGTGATGTGATATGTGGCATGGTTGCTCCAGCAGCGACGTCGTCTCGGCATGATAACACGCTCAATCTTTTAAATTAAATAACGGCCCTTCAAAAAATAAGTCTAAGGTAGAATAAGAGTAAATATAAAAATGTCAAACTATTTAATTATAATACTTTACGATTTTAATTAACGTATCTGACCCCGACTACTACCACACCCTTGGAAATCCTGCTCACCATCATCATGTTCCGCTTGAAAAATCCCATGGCGGAAATTCGGCTGGCGGCCGGCCGGGCGCACTTGCGGTCCCTGCAATCCATGGCCTTTCACGCCGGCGTGACAGGCATCATGATTGGCGATTTGCTGACGATCACCGGTCAGAACGTGGAACAGGACATCCAAATGGTGCGTGATCTGGGATTGGAACCGGTGCTACCGGAGGATGCGTGAAAACGTGGGATGCCTCGCGCCCCCCGCAGACCGTCAGTCGTTGCGGGGCGTGAAACGTGAAGCGTGAAAACGTGAAGCGGGAAAACGTGAAGCGGGAAAACGTGAAGCGGGAAGCGTGAAAACGTGAAGCGAAATAAAGGGACGGGTTGTTTATTCATCGTGTTCGACACGTCCTGACAGATACGCCGCAGGCGAGTATCCAGTTCGAACCGCAGCAAAAACATAGCATGACAATCCACCGGATAAAGTGGGGATCCACTTCTGTCTGCAAGAAACAACCACCTATCACGAATCACGAATCAACGGCAGCAATGACTCTTCATTGCTGCGGGTTGTTTATTCACGTTTGCATTATGTCTAAATTATTGTACAGTATTATATGAAAAAATTGGGACAACTTCTGGGTTCGGCGGCGCGCACGGAACTGCTTCGGGTGCTCGTCCATTGCCCGGGGCCGGTTGGTTTGCGCCATGCCGCTGGTCTTGCCGGGGTCCGCGCCCGTTCCGCCGAGCTGGCCTTGCGGGCGCTGGTGGAGGAAGGCATTGTCCGGCGGCGGCAGGCGGGCGGTCCGCTGTACGAATTGAACCGGAGCCACCCCGACATCGCGGTTTTGGAAGCCGTGTTCGAGGCGGCCAGATGCGCTGAGCTGAAGCGGCGGACAGCGGCGTTGCAGGAACGGGCCGCCGCCATTCTTCCGTTTATTGCCGAAGCGAACCGAATGCTCGCGCGGGCTGTGCCGGAAAAAACCCGGACGCGATCGGGAGGCTTGCCGCATGTCGCTGAAAACGCTCTTTGAATCGGCCGTCAAGGAAGTGCGGCGGCGGCGGATACCCTTCGCCGTCGCCGGTGGATTCGCCTGCAACCTCTACCGGCAGGAGATGCGTCTGACCATGGATGTGGACCTGGTCATCCTTGCGGACGGGAGTGCCGAAGCCGAAGCGGTCGCCGTCGTTTCAGCCCTGGGCCTGCAGCCGCGCACCGTCAGGCGGGCCGATTTGGCGGGCGGGCCATTGTTCGCCATCCGCAGCCAGCGTACCGAGCCGTGCATCGTGGTCGGACGCCAGGCGGAAACCGCAAGCGGCCCCGGACTCGACATCTTGCTTCCGGCGCTGCCTTGGGCGGCGGACGCGGTGGCGCGGGCACAGCCCAACACGGTTGATTTTGGCTTCGGCAAGGTGCCAACCCTGACCCTCGAGGATGTCGTCATCACCAAACTGTACGCTCTGGACGCGATCCCGGTCCGGGCCAAGGATCTCGATGACCTGCAGGCGATTTTCGCCGCGGACCCGGACATCGATATGGCCTATCTGGCCGGACAGCTCCGCCGGTTCAAGCTGAACATCCGCCCCGAGGCGCGGCCGTTTCTGCCCGCCTGGCTGCTGAAAATGGCGCGGGACAACCGCCGCGCGGACCGGCGGGTGGAGAAAGCCTGACCGCGCCGCAGACCGTCAGTCGTTGCGGGGCGTGAAAACGTGAAGCGTGAAAACGTGGCATGGGCATCTCGCCCGGGGTGACCGGGCGCCGGGCGGAGGGACCCACCCGGCCACATCAACTTCCGCCCTACCGGCGACGACGGCGGAAGCACGCACCCATCAGACCGAGACCGGCGAGAAGCGCCGTCGAGGGCTCGGGGATCTCGTATTGGTAATCAAACGCCAAGGTGAAGCCGTCTTCCGTGTATCGAACGTACCCAGTACCGGTGGAAGCCTCGCCTAAATCCTTGAGCAGTAGATTGATAGTCCCGCCTGCAAGAATTGCGTCTTCGATGACAGTGTTGAAATCGGACGTGTAGGTTAAATTGGAATACCCACTATCATCATAGGTCAGCGGAGCCAACGCATTGAAGGAGCCCCCCGGGGTGCTGTCGCCGCCCGCGACACCGTCAGGATTATTCCAAGTGGCACTGGATTCCACGAAATCATAGGCATACTCGTAAACATAAAGGTCATCAATACCTCCCAAGCTTACACCACTATTTGGAGTTGTCAATGAAATGCTGTCAACTGTGATTGCTGTTGCTTCTGAGGGAATCCCCAGCGAAGACGTGTCAAAATGGAACAGCCCTCGAACAATATCTGACGAACTAATAACACCCACAATGGTCTGGCCATCACTAGGTTGAACACCGGTTGGGGAACTGCTGCGAATCTCCACATCGTAAACGACGTTGAGCGTCGCCGAACCCGTAATAATCTGCGCCGCCTGTGACGCAAAGCCAATAGCCATTGCGGTCGCGATGATGATCGTTGAGAATGTTTTCATGATGGTCTCCTGATGTGGGATTGGACTGCCCGCGCAGTCGGTTCTTTCGGTTGCCTGGGTTTTCGGGTCGAATAAACAGTCTTTGATCTTCTAATTGCCCTTAAAATAGACCCCCGGAGCAAGATGCGCAATTGCCAAAATGGGACACATATTTAATGTAATGGGCCATAAAAAAAAATAGTTTACCTTGAATTCCTGTGTTTATTGTTATATTGGGCAGAAACTTGAAATCCCAAACCATGACCACATCCATTGAAACGACAGATCTGACCTTTCGCCCCCGGGAAATCCGCCGAAACGTGAACCGGGCGCTGCTGCCCGACAACAAGCTGGCCCGGGAAGTGACTGATCCCTTGTTCGACATCGGCGTTCAGGCGGTCGGGCTCAATGAACGGGTGGATTACGCGGCGATGCCCACCGTCATCGGTCCCCCCTATCATTCGATCACCCTGATGTTGCAGGGGGAGATGACGTTCCACTTTGTCGACCACGAGCGGACGCTCGGCGCCGGCGAGCTGGCCTGCTGTCCGCTGGGGGCGTTCCACTACCGCGCGGCGCGGAACCGCCCGACCTGGTGGCTCTATTTCGAAATCAGGGATTGCGAGTTATGGGAAAGCTTCAAGGGGCATGCGGCCTACTTCCGCGCATACGAATCCGCCGCGCTGATGTACCTGCTGGTACGGGATTTGTTCGACGCCATGAACGCCCACACCCCGATCGCTCTCGACCGGGGGCGGAAAAGCGCCCAGGCGTTGGGTAATCTGCTTCTCCATGAGATGGTGGTGGCCGGATCAAAGCCCGACTACCGGACGCGGGAGCTGGCCAGGCTGATGCGGACGATCCGGAGACATCCGGAACAGGACTGGAGCCGGGAAGAGATGGCCAGGCGGCTGAATGTGTCGGTGCGGCAATTAACCCGGCTGTTCGAAATCAACTACGGCCGCCCGCCCCGGGAACTGGTCATACGCCAGCGTCTGAACCGGGCGGCGCAGGACCTGGCCAGCAGTCACGACACCCTCGATGCCATCGCCATCCGCAACGGCTACGGCAGCGTCCATTCCTTCTGCCACCAGTTCAAAAAGCTCATCGGCATGTCGCCGGGCAAATACCGCGCCCTCTTGCGACAAAATTCCGAAGAAACAACCCGCCGATAGCTCCGCAAGCCGGGACTGCCTTCTTTTACCCCGAAGATTTTATATAAACCGCTTATTTTCGCTTAGTGACACTGAGTTCTTCTCTTTTCGCGCCTTTTTGCGCTATCCGCTTCCAGCGAAGCTTCGCCTCATCATCCTGCTGACCAGCAACCAGGAACCAGAAACTCAGGAACTGCGGCGGAAATTTAATTCCGCGGCGCTGCACCGACACCGTTTCAGCTTGAAATTTCCGGTTTTCAAGCTACGTTATGGGCTATTATTTCACTTAACTGTATCGTTATTTTCCCGCCTTTTTTTAGCTATGCCCGAATCAACCAGCAGATTCATCATCGGCATTGATTTAGGCACGACCAACAGCGCCGTTTGTTTTATCGACACCGACGCGGGGCCGGCTGTCCAAACCTTTCCGATTCCCCAGTTGGTCGATGCCGCTGAGACTCGCCCGCAGCCGCTGCTTCCCTCGTTTCTCTATCTGCCCGGCGAGCATGAACTGGCGCAAGGGGCGCTGGCCTTGCCGTGGCGGGAGGATAACCGTCACGCCGTGGGCGTGTTCGCCCGGGAGCAAGGGGCGCGTGTGCCGGGCCGGCTGGTCTCATCGGCGAAATCCTGGCTGGCGCACGGCGGTGTCGACCGCGAAGCGCCGATTTTGCCCTGGCATGGGGACGCGGGTGAGGCGGCGGTGTCGCCAGTCACCGCCAGCCGTCATTTTCTTGAGCATATCCGCCGCGCCTGGGATCACGCTTTCGGCGCGGACGTTGATCAGGACGGCACTCCCTGTGTGATGGCGGAGCAAACCGTCATCGTGACTGTTCCAGCCTCTTTCGATGAAGCCGCCCGGGAACTGACAGTTCAAGCCGCCCGGGAAGCGGGACTGCGCCGGGTCACCTTGCTGGAAGAGCCCTTGGCGGCGTTTTACGGCTGGCTGGCACGCCGGGAAACCTCCTGGCGGGATCATCTCTCGGCGGCCGAGACCGTTCTGATCGTGGACATCGGCGGCGGCACCAGTGATTTTTCCTTGGTCGAAGTCGACGATGGCGACACCCTCCGCCGCACCGCCGTCGGCAACCATTTACTACTGGGTGGAGATAATATGGACATGGCCCTGGCCCGGCAAGTGGAAGCGGGTTGGCCGGGCGAGTTGGATTCCCGCCAGTGGAGCGCCCTGTGTCATCAATGCCGGGCGGCGAAAGAAGCGCTGTTGACGGCTGGCCAGGCGGACACCTTCCGGATCAGTGTGAGCGGGGCCGGCCGGGGTGTCATCGCCAGCGCCAAAACCGCCACTTTGACCCGGGAGCAGGTCGTCCAAACATTGCTGGACGGCTTTTTCCCCGCTGTAAGCCCCGGCGAACCGCCGCCGGCCAAACGGTCGGGGATTCGGCAGATGGGCCTGCCGTATGTCGCCGATCCAGCCGTCACCCGCCACCTCGCCGCCTTTCTGCGCGGCGCCGCCAACACGCTGCCCCCCGAGCGGGTGTCCGCCGCCGGCTATGCGAATCCTTCCCACGTTTTGTTTAACGGCGGCAGCATGTTGCCGTCCATTCTCCGGGGACGCCTGCGCGCGGCGCTGGGCGAGTTACTGGGCGGGCCGCCCCTCCCGGAATTAGTCTCAGATGATCTCACCCGGGCGGTCGCCATGGGGGCCGCGTACTACGGCCGGGTCCGGCGCGGCGACGGTGTTCGGGTCAAAGGCGGCATCGCCCGATCCTATTTTATCGAACTTGAGATTGATGGTGACCATCGCCTCATGTGCGTCATGCCCCGGGAACGACAGGAAAATGAGCCCGTCAGGTTACGGGATCACAGCTTTTCACTGACCACCAACCAGGAAGTCCGGTTTCGTCTTCACAGCAGTTCCACCCGGTTGGGCGACCGGCCCGGCGACATGGTGGACAGCGCCGGGGATTTGACACTCTTGCCGCCGCTTCATACAATTATCCGCCACGGGGGCGCCCGCCATGGCGATGTCCGGGTGACTCTGGAATCCATGTTGAACGAAGTCGGGACCCTGGATATCCATTGCGTGACCACGGACGGCCACCATAAATATCCGTTACGTTTCAACGTCCGAGCCGTGGAATCGGATCAAGGGACGGCCCCGGGACCCATCGAGAAAATCGTTGATCAAGCCACGCTTGAAGCCGCTCTGACAGTTCTCAGAGACGCCTTCTCCCAGGAGAAAAAACTGGACACGCTGTTCAAGGATCTTGAACGGACGCTGACTCTTCCCCGGGATGACTGGGGCGCGGGCCTGCTCCGGCGGTTGGCGGATGTGATGCTCCTGGAAGCTGATTGGCGGACGCGGACTCCGCGGCGCGAGGCCCGTTGGCTGAATGTCACCGGCTTTTGTTTACGACCGGGATTTGGCGCGCCCGGCGATGAGGAGCGCTGTCATCTGCTGTGGAAGCTCTGGCATGACGGCCCCGCCTTTCCCAACAAAGCCCAGGTCATGAGCGAATGGTGGATTCTCTGGCGTCGGATCGCGGGAGGCCTGCGTGAGGGGCATCAACAGCAAATCGCGGGCGCCGCGTTTAAACACGTCACGGGCGCCGGAGGCGCGCCTGTTTTGAGCGCCGACGGCGCGGCGGGACACATCCTGCGGGAACAATGGCGCTGCCTGGCGGCGCTGGAACGATTGCCGGTAAAGCGCAAACTCTCCCTGCTCAAGAAACTCATCGCCCAGCCTCTTCCCGAGCCGCATTTTTACTGGGTGATCGCCCGGCTGGCCGCCCGCCGCCCACTGCATGGGCCTGAAGACCGGATCATTCCCGCCCAAGACCTGATTCCCACCCTTGAGTATCTTCTCCACGCGGACCCGCCGCCCAGCTCCCAGGGGCGGCGCTTGCTCAGCCTGGCGCTCGCCACCGCGGCCGCCCCGTGCGGAATCCGCGGACTGGATATTCCAGAAGAAATCAAGCGGCGGGTTGAAGAAAAACTGCGCCATCTGGAATCACCCGATTTACTGGAGCGTCTCCTGGGAGGCGATATCCGGACGACCGCGCAGACCGGCGAATTACTTGGCGACACACTGCCTCTGGGGTTAAAAATAGTGACTTGACATGACACCCAGGCCTTTACCTTACGAATACCCGGACACGCCGCCCGTTTGGCTGGAGCATTGGCCGACTGGCGAGGCGATCAAGAGGCTGTTTTCCGAGGGGATACGGCACATGTCCGCGCGGGTGATCGGGCAGGGGCGCCCGAGCCGCATCCGCTGGTCCGCCCGGGCGCTCACCATGGAAGTCGGCCGGAAAAATCCTCATTGGCGCCTGATTAACGGGGAATGGCAGATCGGGTGCAGTTGCGGCTATCCCGGCGGAAAATGTCCGCACAGCTACGCGGCGGCTGTCGTTTTCAACCAAATCATCCAACACGAGGCATGGCGGGAAGATGCTAAACCGATCGGTCCTGAACGACCCAATATGGATACGTTCCAACGGCCCCGTCCGCGCGATCCCGGCGGGGCGCATCGTCCCCGGCTGTCACAAGGGGACTTGTTCGATTACGCCGCCACGGAAAAAACCGGTCCGGCCCCGGATCGTCAGTTACACGTGGAAGTGGAATTCAACGTTTCGCCATCACGAACCGGTATCCGCTTTTATCTTTTCCAGGACAACCGCCGGAAGTTGCTCACCCTTCAGCAACTGCATAACTTCGCTTACATGGCCCGCTACGGGCGACAGGAAAAAGATGGCTGGAACGATCAGGACCGGGCGTTTCTGACCTGGTTCCACGGTCAGCATTCCTCCAGGCAGTCACCCCGCGGGGGGCTGAATATGCTCCGTATTCCAGAGCGACAGTTTAACCAATGGCGGGAGCGCTGGAAAGACCACCCGGAACGCCTTATTGAACGGCATTCGCAAACAGCCATCCGCCCCGGCGGGGGCGACGCGGAAGTGACCATTGAATTGACCCACGTCAATGACGGCACTGAGATCGCTCTCATCGTCACCACCGCGGGGGGGACCCGTCTGCGATTCCACGAGCTGGCGAAACAGTTTCTCGCGAACAACGGACAACTTCTCCTGGACGGGCAGCCATTCACCGCGGAATTTCCGGTGTCGCCCAAATTATTGACCGATGTGTTTTCCAAACGCTCCCCGGTCGTGCCCCGGGATAAAATTCCCGCTCATCTGCCGCCCCTGATCCAGAACCGTCTCGACCTCGTCCGGGGCGAGGCGGTCGAGCGCCGGGAGGAAACCTATCCGCTCAAGCTCCACGCGCGGTGTGAAGGGGGAGATCTGCTTTTTTCAGGATCTTTGAACGGGGTCCGAGCGTCATTAATCACCGGCGAAACGACCGGCGCCATACGCCTGGCCGGACAGCGGTTCGTGATCACCACCGGGAAGGCCGACACCATCACCGCGGTCCGAAACTTTCTCCAACAGCTTGACGCCCGCCCCCGGGAGAATGGCGACTATATTCTGCCCGGCAAGCTCCATAACATGCGGACATTTGTCACCCTATGGACACATCTCCCCGACACGGTCATCCGCGGGATTTCTCCGGAATTGGACAACCTCTTCAGCGACGGCGAGTCTATTTGTCCCGTGCTTAACGGGGTCGATGCCGGACCGTTTATCGACCTCAATGTCGTGTATGTGGACAGCAAGGGAAATCATGCCTTAACCGCGGCGGAAATCGCCGACGCCCGGCGACGACGTACGGACATCATCCGCACCCGTGACGGCGGCTGGCTGCGCTTGGATTTAGACAGTCTGGACCAGACAGCCGACGAGCTGGCTCAGTTTGGGTTTGACAGCGACGGCAGAACCCGGTTGTTTTCTCCGGACGCGCGGTCATTATTTCAGAAGGCCGAACAGAAACCCGAATGGATGCTGGCGCCAGACACCCGTGATCTGGCGCGACGGGTGGCGGCGACACCATTCACGCCTCCCGCGCCGTTGACCGCGCCCATGGCGAAGATCTTGCGGGGCTATCAAAAAGAGGGGTTCAACTTTCTAAGTGACCGGACCGCCCATCAGGTCGGGGCGATTCTCGCCGATGACATGGGCTTGGGAAAAACAGTTCAAGTCCTGGCCGTCCTGGACGCGTTTCATGCCCGGCACGGAAATTTAACACCTGTATCACCCATCACGCGTCCCGAATCACGCGTCACGTCTCACGATTCACGTCTCACGTCTCACGATTCACGTCTCACGTCTCACGATTCACGTGTCACATCTCACGATTCACGTCTCACATCTCCCGATTCACGCGTCACATCTCCCGATTCACGTCTCACATCTCACGATTCACGTCTCCCGCGGACCGCGGGGGCTCTCATCATCTGCCCCGCGTCGGTGGTCGGGGTGTGGAGCGCGGAAATTGAGAAGTTCACGCCGCGCCTGCGCGCCGCCATCTATTCGGGGTCCCCGGCCCGCCGCAAAAAACTGCTGGCGGAAAAAACCGACACGTGGGATATCCTCGTCACGAACTATTCACTGTTACGCAACGATATTGATGAATTCACTGGCCGGGAATTCACTTTCATCGTTTTGGATGAAGCGCAGCAGATAAAAAATCCGGACGCGCTCGTCACACAGGCGGTTAAACAGCTGAAAACGCCCCGCCCCCTGGCGCTGACCGGGACCCCCATCGAAAACCGGCTCACCGACCTGTGGTCGATCATGGACTTTCTTAATCCCGGCTTTCTAGGCCGGGTGGACGAGTTCAATCTGACCCATGAAAGCGTTGACGCCCGGCGGGCGCTATCCCGCCGGATCGCTCCCGTCGTGTTGCGGCGGAGCAAAGAACTCGTCGCCCCCGAGCTACCGCCCAAAACCGAAGAGCTGATCACCGTGGAGATGCCTCCTGGTCAGCGGGCCTTATATAAGCGCGAACTGCTGCGGGCGCGGCAGACCGCCGACGGCGGAGCGATGGCGTTGTTCGCCGCCCTCACCCGCCTGCGGCAAATCTGTTGTGATCCACGCCTGATCGACACCGGTTTTGACGAGGCGATTGGCACCGCCAAACTGGACACGCTGATGGAGATGATCCGGGAAATATTGGATGAGGGACACTCCGTTCTGGTTTTCAGTCAATTCACCAGCATGCTGTCACTCATTGAAAACCGGCTCCGCGAGGTATGCTTCCCCTATCGGAAAATAACCGGAGCGACACCGACGGATAAACGCCCGGACATTGTCCGCGAGTTTAATGAGGAACCGCAAGCGGAAGTCTTTTTGCTGAGCTTGAAGGCCGCGGGCACGGGATTGACCCTGACCAAGGCGGATTACGTGTTCCTCTTTGATCCCTGGTGGAACCCGGCCGTGGAAAACCAGGCCATTGACCGGACACACCGCATCGGCCAGGATAAACCGGTCTTCGCGTATCGGCTGATCATCAAAGACTCCGTGGAAGAGAAAGTGATGGCCCTGCAGCGGGAAAAAGCCGAACTCTTCGCTCAAATTATGACCGATTCCGAAGCCAGTGGCGTCCCCAAAGGCCTGACCAGCGCCGACCTCCAAAAACTCCTGCAGTAATCCCGCTTCGTTTTTAACTACGCCGGACACGTCAGCGTTCAGTGAACAAGTATTTTTGTGGGGTCCGTAAATACTTCAGGGGCCAGCCCCCGAACCCCCGCCAGGGAATCCAGACTCCCTGGACCCACGTTTCTGGCATTGATATTTTCCGCGGAAGCCGCGGAAAATTTCAATGCGGCAGCCATCGCTTCGCGGGAAATGAACACCTCCCCAGAACCGTGACTGCGTCATAAAAAAATGCTCCCCTGTCCGTTAAAAACAAAACAGAAGAACATTTTTTAGCCCAGTGCCCATCAACCGACTTTAATAAAGTCAGTCCCATCGCACTTTGCGCATGGTGGCAGTGTGTCGGTCGTGTCGTCAAGACGGACGAGTGTGCCACACTTGATACACTTGTATGTGCCTTTACCTGGTTTTTCACCTGTTTTATACATGGCTGGTCTTCCTTTCGTCGCGATGGGAGATTGTTTGCCCGGTCCGCGATGTCCGCAACTTTACAGCGCCGCCGGATTTCCTTCTTCACTTGAGCGTTGAGAGTTAAACGTTAAGCATTGAAAGTTTTCTGTTTTTCTCGTTAAACCTTATCCCAGCGATCCGCGATCTCTTCGCAGGCAGCTCGTATATTGTCAATTTTCCGCTTATAGGATTTACCGGGTGTAGCTACCACGCCGGAAGGTATGTCAATCGCAAAACAACAATCCCTGTCTGCATTATGCCCACAATTATCAACGAGATGCCGCCAGAGAGCTGTACTTAGATAGTCACAGCCTTCCTCTCCGACAGGATTGGTTTTGGAAAAAGAGAATTTTACGGCACCGACAACATCTCTGGTACCATCTTCGGCTTTTTTGTAAAGAAGCATGTCCGGTCGCATACTCACCGTTGTGCCTCCACATTCCCAGTAATCCTGCTCGAAGGTTTCGCCGCTTTCAACGGCAACATCCTCAGGCAGATCAATTTCCTCCTCAACGTCAAGGAACTTTTCAATGGCATCGGCAGAACATGACAAGATTGCCCCATGGTGATTATTTCTGGGGGCCGTGGCCTTCCTCAGTAAACGATCTTTGACAGCCATCAGATCTTCATCGGAAGCATCTCCTTCCAGAAATTGTTTTATCTGTTCCTGGGCATCATTGTAATAGTCAGCCTTATATCCTTTCGGGCTCTTTTGGTCCTTGATAATGCGTTTTCTGCGGGCAAACTAAAAAACCACTCAACGGCCAACGCTTAACTCTCAACTCTCAACACCCAATGAAAAAAATGAAACGTTTCGTGTCCGAAAATCAATCTCCATTTGAATGCTGAGGTTTAAATGTTGAGATTTGAGAGTTTGGCATTCTGTCTTTTCCTTCCTTCAATGCCACAAAAAAAGCGGATAACCTGAATGGCTATCCGCTTGGGAGAATTTCATTATTACTGCTACTTATGCATCTTGGGGGGCGGAGATGGAGGACGGATAGGTCCCAAGATATTTTTCTTCCACTGCGGCCAGGAGGCAACCAATTTTACAGCTGGCTGTAGTTCTTTGATGAGTTGCGCCCTGCGAGCATTGATATCAGACCCCTGTTTCATTTTCACCACTCCCTTTCTTTAATTTTTCTAACAAGCCGGCATAATGGGACGCGGCTGCGGATTCCATATCTAGATAAGAACCCGGACGCATTTGAATTCGTAAAGAACTGTCTTTAAGCTTTGAGTCAAGAATTGAACCGTCTTTCGCTTTTCGTTTCAAAGGATATCCACTGCCAAGTCCCATTGAAAATAGATCGAAAAAGCGCCTGGGACCAACACCGACGAATGGCTCAAAATGTACATGTTCTTGATCGTCTGTAAAGCCCATGGAGATGGAATCACCATGAAATTTTCCGGCTTTGCTTTTTGGATATGGCTCAATGTATACAACTCTTTCGACACCAGCGGCGATGATGTGTTTCGCGCAGTTGTGACAAGGAAAAGTTGTACAGTAAAGAGTTGAACCTCGTGCTGAAATGCTATTTCGCGAACAGCAAAGCAATGCTTCCATCTCAGCATGCACAACACGCCCATATTCCGTCAAATCCCGGATCTGACTGGATTCGAGTGTTTCTCGGACTATGGTTTCGTCCATGCCTTGAGCTGTCAACTTTTCAGTCAGCCGGTTTATTATCTCTGCCTGTTCGGCCTTATTCGAATCGAAACCACGTGTGTAATCCCGCCCATGGGGAGTGTCAGCATAATCACCTTTGCTGAAGTCAAATACCGGCCAATAAAGGCCGCCACCATATTTTGGGCAGTCGTTTGCTCCAGATGCCAATATCTCATTGTTTCGTGCCAAAACAGCACCGACCTGTCTTGAGAGATCGGCTGAACGCAGTGCGGAAGCAAAAGCTAAAAACATGGCATATTCGTCGAATGTTGGCGTTTTGTAGGGATCTCCAAACAGAATTTCAACAATTCGCCATATTGTCCGTTTCAACTCTCTTTCACTATCGCCAACACGAATAAAGAAATCGGCTAGATGAAAGGCTGCAACTGGACTTTGTCCATATTCTTCTCCCTCTTTTTCTTCCTCCTCTCTTTTCATAAAAGCCAATGCACTGTCCTCAGTGACCTTCATTTCTTCGGTGAGTCTTTCCAGTCTTAACTGATGATCGCAATGCACAGAAATTACATAAAACCCCAATGGATAAATTTGGCGCAGACGATGAACTTCATCAGGGTGTTTCAAAGAGTTGATGATGTAAGCTGTTTTTCCTCTTTGTTGCGGGTGCCCTTCCGCATCTTTTCCCCGTTTTTGGCCTATCAATGCCGCTGCGGCGGTAGCCAATATTGAATTGTCCCCCGAAACTTTCCGTGCTTCATCGCCTGCATCCATCAACAAAGAAATGCGCTCCGCTTCTGTAACTGCTTCAGAAACATCAACGATAAAAGGGATTATATCTGAAGAAACCCGTATGGAGATTACTTCGTAGCCAGTATGCTCCAGGCGTTTTTTTATTGCTTCCTCAACTTTGGCCAAATCAGTGCCCACAGTGCCGATAAGTCCAATGACAAGTTCGGACTCATTATATTGCGAGTTGAAATGATCCATTCATAACTCCTGTCGCCTATTATCAAGCAGGCACCGCATTCAATAAACACTAATATAAAATAGCTCTATATTGATGGCAGTCAAGTGCTTTTATCTCTTGTTTTGGGGAAAAGCGGACATGACAATTTCATAGCCCGGACAGGACGGCAATTTTTTAAGTGGCTTGAACGGCTGCGTCTGTTCCCAAAACAGTTTATAGCGGGGGCGTGCCGGGTTTTCGACAGCCGGCCAAGTTTCCGGAAATGGGCACATTGGCGGTGGAATCTTCAGCCAAACCGACACATGACGGAGGATTTTCCGGCGCTGTTTTTGCCGAATAGCAAGGTGATTGGGCGCAGCGGCACAGTGACTTCTTTGCCGATGCCTTTGAAGTTTTCGTAACTACTCATTCCATTTTGCAATCAAAGTGATCGAGATTAAGGCGAATGATTAGGTAAAAACCGCACAACCTTAATCGTTTACCTTAATCTTTAGCCTTAATCGATTCAATCATCTTGAAAACAAATTGGAATCAGGTAGCCAGATGCTGCCTGGAAAGTGTCTTGCGGAGTCCGCAAGCTCAAGCACCCCGCATTGGCGACAACTCCGACACGCTTTGTGCATGCGACACGCCCCTGGTCGGTTCAGACAACCGACCTACAGGCGCCTCTGGCGCCGTCTCCCGTAGGTCGGTTATCTGAACCGACCTGAACGATACAGCCAGCCGACGCAAGGTTGACCTTCCGGACGGGGGCTGGCTACCTGAGTAGTTACAAATTTTCAATGGTGATGGTCAGAGTTCTCTGTAGAAGACACGTTGCTGAAGCGAGGCAAATAGTGCGTCTAATTGCCTCTCCCCCTCCCGTATGTCCTTCAATATCTCTTCCACGGCATTGGATAATTCCACGAATCGAGCTTGCTTGTTCGGTGGGGGGTAAGGCAGTGCAAACGTGTCGAGTACACCGGTGCTCATGTGCGTGAAAGCACCATCAGGCCCTGTCTTCAGCCTGCCCACCCTTCCTTTACAGTGGGTCATCAGTGCTACGAAGAAATCGGGAAATAGACCATGTCCCAGGCGGAGTCTGATCAGGTTCGTGCTTATGATCGAATTGCCGTACTCAGAGCGGACTACGCACATCTTCCCGACAGTTCCCGCTCTGGAGATGATGATGTCGCCATCCTTGACGGCATAGGAGGACAACTGCTCGAACTTGTCTTCGGATATCCACAACGACGGGGAGCCGACCAGCCGCCCATCGACCGATATATTGTCCATATTCCAGACGGGAATTCCGGACAGCTTGTATTCTTGTTTTTTTAGTGCCCCGCCGAAGGGGCCGCATTTGGTGCCACTCTTCGCATCGGAATAGAACTCGGACAGGCGTCTAACCGCCCACCCCTTCGGGTTGGTTACGGGGTCGCCGAATAGGTCGAGGAAGGCGGATTTGAGGAATTCGTCGGCCAGTTTGATGGCTTCGGCGCGTTTGCGCCGGATGCCGTCCGCCTTGTCCAGGATCGCCGCAATCCGCTTCTGCTCTTCGAGGGGGGGGAGAGGGATTTGGATTTTTGAAGCTCCAGACTTTGTAAGTTTAGCTCTGGTTGATCCTGTAATCCAAGGGGTGACATCGTAGTTTTGGAGAACTCGCAACAAAAAACGCAATTCAACTCCGGTTTTGGGACGAAGAACATGTGCGTGGTTGTTAACCCATGTTTTGCCTTCAATAGCGTACGCAATGCCTCGATCAGGTTGGTCAAATAAGCCCCCATCTTCGGCAAGCAGGATCAAGGGCTCGTCAAAAATATAGTCATTAACCGAGTCCTGCTGTCCATTGGCACCGTAGTATGGATATGGACCTGGAACCCTATCAGCAGCAGTAATGGGACGACGACGACTGTCTAGAAATTCAGCAACATCATCAAGCTTCTTGACTGGCCACTTCCCCATAACAGAATTACGAGTGATCATCCCAACATCCCCTCCAGTTCGTTCAGATCCCGGCTGGTTTCCGCATACGGATACTCCGGGAAGGTGGTGAAGAATTCCCAATTACTGTCGGCGCAAAGCACTGGCTTGGCTTTTTCGTAGAGTTTTAGCCATTGGTTTTGCTGTGCGTCGCGTTCGGCGGCGGAAATCCGCCTGCTTTCGAATAAGAAGTCGGCAAACCAATGAAGAGCGAAAAGCAGACCGTAGGCGGACACGTTGTCGACACTGAAGAATCGTTTCAGATTCGTGCAGATGTGCTTTTCGACGGCCTGCGGATGGGGTCGCAGGGGATCGCGGAACGATTTCCCCACGGGCGGAGCATCATAATAGAGATCAACCAGGCAATGGGCAAAGAAACGGGCGGAGAGGAAGGAAAGATTTTTCCGGCAGTTCAGCCAGACCCGGTAATGATTGCATAGACTGCCAAGAAACTGGCTGCGCGCCTCTTCGCCCCCCGGCAAATCAAGAAATTCGAGTATATAAGGATCCTTGAGCAGATTCTGGGGGCGGGTATTATTCTTTTCATCCTGATTGTCAGGTGTTTCCAGTAATCTTTGATGCCAGCCGCTACGGATATTTCTTTCCAGCTGGCGCGTACTCCAGCCATGCTCGGCTGCCTCGCAGATGTAATAGTCCCGAGCCTGCGGATTTTCAACTCGCATGATCAGTCGGTAGTGAGTCCAACCCAATTCGCTACGCAGTGCGTAGCCTTTTTCCAGGTCGGAAAAAGTCAGATAGAATTGCCGGAAATTCTTGAGGTTTGCCACGGAAAACCCTTTACCGAATTCATCAGCGAGCCGTCTGGATAGTTCTTTGAGAAGCTTCTGCCCATATTCCGCACGAGATTCTCCCTGCTGTTCCTCTTCCACAATGCGCTGACCGATGCGCCAGTAGGCCTCGACCATGATGGTATTGATGCTTGCGACTGTTTTGCGTCGGGCCTCAGCCAGGATAGTCCGTATTGTTTCGTAGAACTCCGCGTTTGGCATTGCAATTTCGTTTGTCATCCCAGCATCCCCTCCAGTTCGTTCAGATCCCGGCTGGTTTCCGCATACGGATACTCCGGGAAGGT
Source organism: Lentisphaeria bacterium (assembly GCA_032251435.1). Taxonomy (GTDB): domain Bacteria; phylum Verrucomicrobiota; class Lentisphaeria; order Oligosphaerales; family MVZH01; genus JAVVEH01. The sequence continues at coordinate 104,113 of JAVVEH010000006.1, forward strand.
GGTGAAGAATTCCCAATTACTGTCGGCGCAAAGCACTGGCTTGGCTTTTTCGTAGAGTTTTAGCCATTGGTTTTGCTGTGCGTCGCGTTCGGCGGCGGAAATCCGCCTGCTTTCGAATAAGAAGTCGGCAAACCAATGAAGAGCGAAAAGCAGACCGTAGGCGGACACGTTGTCGACACTGAAGAATCGTTTCAGATTTGCGCAGATGTGTTTTTCAACGGCCTGCGGATGGGGACGCAGGGGATCGCGGAACGATTTTTCCACGGGCGGAGCGTCATAGTAGAGATCAACCAGGCAATGGGCAAAGAAACGGGCGGAGAGGAAGGAAAGGTTTTTCCGGCAGTTCAGCCAGACCCGGTAATGATTGCATAGACTGCCAAGAAATTGGCTGCGCGCCTCTTCGCCCACCGGGATATTCCAGTCCATCGGGGCGAATGTGAGGGTCAGGAAATAGCGCGCCTCTGCCACCGTCATTCCATGGTCGAAAGGCAGATCGAGCGCGTCCAGTGCCGCCACCCAGTCGGCGGCATCTTCCATTGTGTAGGAAGCGCGCTGATAGACATGAGCCGCCGCGGCGGTTTCCACCCACTGGAAGGTCGGCCCCATGCCCATGACCTTGGGCGAACAGGCGCATGGAACGCCGGTGGCATTGGCCAGGGCCATCACTTCGGCTTCATGATTCGTCAATAGGAGCAGGTTGACAGTGTCGGCCAGGCTATCCGGTTCGCTGGCGGGATAGGCTGCAAAGCGATCCAGAAGACCGGACAGCCACCGCGTCCGACCGGTGGCGATCATATATTCAACCAGTGCGCAATCCAGGTAGCCAAAGACTTGATCGTAGGCGACGGGCGCCGTTTCCCGAAGAGCAAGAAGCCAGTTGGCCAGGCGTTCGGGATTCTCGGCTGTCGCGAGTTTTCCTGACAGTTCAATCAGGCACTCCTCATGCAGATGAAGATAAGGGACGGCGTCGGGTCTGTTTGCCAGAACATCCTCCAGCAGATCGAGTATGGCATCCAGATTCCACGTCTGGTACACCGGCATGAATTGCTCTTCCCACCAATTGTCGACAAAGGCGGCCATTTCTTCGTCCGGTTCAGGCGGCTCGGGCGGTTCGGGGTAGTCACGCGCCGGTGGCGAGTCGAGAGAAACGCCAGCCGCGGGAAGCTTCAGTTTCAGGTCCTCCCTACGGTCCGGCAGAGGCGCCATGAACGCTTCTTCCTCCCATTTTTCAGGTTCGGGATCCTCATATAGATCGGATAGCCTCGCGGAGCGGTAAAGTTCCTCTTCTTCACGAAGCGCTTCCGCTTCTTCAGCGGCTTGCTGAAGATCCGCTTTGTGCTTCTCCTCATCAGCGGGAAGACAGCATTTCTTGTACTTTCTGCCGGAGCCGCAATGGCAGGGATCGTTGCGGCCGGGTTGGTCGCTTTTACTCATCAGTTTCCTCCTCCCAGTTCGCGCCGTTTGGCATCCAGGAAGCGCACGAGTTCCTCCTGGGACGGCAACTCGAGTTGATATTTTGAAACGAAGAGCCGGTTGTCGATGGCGGCCAGAGCGTATTCCACCAAGGCATGGTCCTTTTGCGTACAGAGCAGCAAGCCGACTGGCGGGTTGTCGCCCTCGGCCATCATGTTCTCCCGGTACCAGGTGACGTAGGTGTTGAGCTGGCCTATGTATTCGTGATGGAATTCGTCCACTTTCAGCTCAACCAGAACGTGACATTTGAGCAGCCGGTGGTAGAACACCAGATCGACAAAACCACGCGTGTTGCCTATGACTATGCTTTTCTGTTGCGCCTCGAGGCAGAAGCCGTGACCCATCTCAAGAAGAAATTCCCGCAGGTTTTCTATGAGGCCGGCTTCGAGGTTCGACTCGGTAACGGCATCCTTTGCCCGAAGCCCGAGGAATTCAAAAACGTAGGGATCACGGATTTCCAATTCCGGCGCGGCACAAGATGCTTGATCCTTGATCATCTCCGCCAGCTTCTCTTTGTCCTCGGAGAGACCGGAACGCTCGAAATAGAGGGTGGCGATTTGGCGTTTCAGTGTCCTTACCGACCAGTTTCCACGAATACACTCGATCTCGTAGAAGACTCTTTTCAGAGGCGTATCTAGGGCTGTGATCAGCTCAATGTGACTGTAAGACAATTTGCCAATAAGTTTCTCGGGAGGCAAAGCCAATTGTGGGGTCCCCGTCCCCACATTCTGCGCGACCATCTCGTCTCGTGTTTCAGCTCCCCCATCAGTCGGGACGGCGGGCAGCATATCGAATTGTGGGGACAGTGTACCCGCAATCTCCGGGTAAAGCCGGAAGAAGCGAAGGTAGCGGTATAGCTGGCGCCGGTCGCAGTTGGGCACCTGGAGTTCCATAAGTTTTCCTGCAAGTGTGTCAATGAGTCCCTCTCCGTAGGTAGCCCGGTCCCTTCCGTATAGCTCGTAGTGGTGGATGTAGCCGCCGATGAGCCAGTTGCGCAACGTCAGGTTCGTGTTCACGGCCCGTTTGGCCTGGCTGGCGCAGTACTCGTGCACTTGCCTGATCGCATCGACCATTTCACCAAACCCCAACGCCAAGTCCAGAGCCGCGGGTTGTTCGGTACACTTCTGCTTGCTACACATCTCTATTCCCCTTTTCCGGCTGACTTTCCTGCGAGCATCCTGCGCAGGTCGTGCATGTCACCGATGATCTCTTTTTCCAACTTCTCCATGCGGTCGAGGATCACTTCCGGCGGATCGTATTCGACTTCCTCGTATTTGACCTCCGCATAGCGGTTGATCGACAGATCGTATTTGTTGCCAACGATTTCTTCCTTCCGAACGAAAAATGCCTTTTTCGTCCTGTCGGAGAAATCGACGTTGTCCGTTGTCCTTTGTTCGTTGTCCGTTGCTGGTGAATGATGCCCTTTCCATCGTTTCCACTGGGTGAGGAGATCCGGGAGGTCGTTGTCTTTTACGGGGGTTCGTTTGTCGTCAAGGCTGTAGCCGTCGGCTTCCACTTTGTAGAACCAGACGTTGTCGGTGCGGCCAGCCTTGGTGAAGACCAGAATGGCCGTACTGACCCCGGCGTAAGGCTTGAAAACCCCGGAAGGCAGACTGATGACGGCTTCGAGCTGATTGTCTTCGACCAGCATACGGCGCACGGCACGATGGGCGGCGCTGGAACCGAAGAGGACGCCGTCCGGGACGATGATCGCGCAGCGTCCACCGGTCTTGAGGATCCGCGTCATCAGGACGAGGAAGAGCAGTTCGGTCTTGCGGGTCTTGGCCACGGAGGTCAGCCCCTTGAACACGCTTTCGTGGTCAATGCTGCCTTTGAAGGGCGGATTAGCCAGGACGACATCAAAGTGGCCTTCATACTGCTGGGGGACACCGGACTGCTCGGAGAGGGTGTCTTTGTAGTCAATGGCCGGGTTGTCGATCCCGTGCAAGAGCATGTTCATGGCGGCGATTCGCAGCATGGTGCTGTCGAAGTCAAAGCCGTGGAACATACCGTTCTGAATGTGGGGGAGATACTCGTCGAGGCGGTCGCCCGGATAGACTTTGATCGGGTTGCCGTGGTCGTCTCTGACGATTTCGCCTGTTTCTTCATCGATAGCATTATGCACCAGATCAGGTGAAGAGTAAACGCATCGAAGATGCTCCACGGATTCGATCAGGAATCCGGCGGTGCCACAGGCCGGATCGCAGACGGTCTCGGTGGGTTTGACATCGAGCATTTCAACCATGGCGCGGATGATGTGCCGGGGCGTGCGGAATTGGCCGGCCACGCCGGCGGTGGTCAGTTTCCCCAGCATGTACTCATACAGATCGCCTTTGGTATCGCCCTGCATGAGCGGCAGGTCGTTGATCATTTTGATGGCGACCTGCAGGAGGGTCGGCTTGGAGATGACGCACTGGGCATCCTGAAGATATTTGCCCAGGGAGCTGTTTTTGACCACATCTTCGCGGAAGAATTTGAACAGCTCCCCCTGCACGATGTCGAGCTGCTCCCGGGCGCCAAGGTTGATGATGTGCTTCTGAATCAGGGCCAGGAAGCGCATCTGGTGCGAGGTCAGGCCCGGATACTTCTTCAGGAATTCGGTAAAGTGCGCATTCACGGCTTCGGCATCCAGTCCGATGATCTGCCGGATGGCCAGATCCAGCCGGTTGGCCGGATTGGGAAAATAGATCAGAATATCGTCCATGCGCAGGGTCGGGTCGGTGGCATTGATGGCGTTGATCAGGGGCTGTATATCATCGTCGTCAACCGGCTTCCCGGCTTTGATGCGCTGGAGGACGGGGGATGTGTCGAACACCTTCTTTAACGCATGTTCGACACGATGGCGATAGGCGGCCAGCTCGAGGCCTTCCAGTTTTACCGGCATGTCGCCGGTTTCTTCGCCGCTGTCGGTCACGTCGATATGCAGGGGCTGCGCGGGTGTCGTTTTCGGACGGTTGCGGCAGTGCATGATGCCGCGGAGTTCGCGACGGATAAAATCCAGTTTCTCCGCCGGTGTCGCGCCCTGGACGGGTGCGGCGCTGTAATCATTCCCTTCCTCGCCGACCATCGCGACATCGCTGTCTTCCTGAGGAACGGGGGTTGCGGACAGCTTGTTCCAGAAGACCGGGGCCTTGACTTCCTGAATGATCTTTATCTTGGCGGCGACCTGGGCGATATTGACGGGGAGCTGGCTGACCTGTTCCTGCATGTCGCCCCGGTAGTTGTCGAAGTCGGCGGATTGGCGCAGCAGGCTGGTCTGCATGCGGGCCACAAGCAGGTCAAACCGGTACTGATCTTCCCGGCCGCTGAGATCCCGCCACTGCATCAGGGGGGCAATCTCCATTCTCAGGGTGCCGGCCGTGGCGGAATCGAATGCCTTGATAACGCCGGGCTGCAGGACAGTTTCAACCTGCCGCCATTTTTCCCGCACGGGGATTGAATCTTTGGGCAGCGCCCTCACATCCTGTTCAATCTGGCCGACCGCCAGTCTGAAACAATGCAGATCCTGTTTCGCAAGTGCCTCCTGGGCAAGATCCAGGCGGGCCTCGAAAAGGCTCTGCAGCAATGATTTCGCGACTACAGGCTGGACTTCCGGTGGATTTTCGCCAAAATACTCGAAGTTCCCCCAGTGGTCGAAAATACGGAAGGCTTCTTTGTGTTTTCCCGGACCGAACAGGTTCTCGCGCAACCGTGTGCCACGCCCGATCATCTGCCAGAATTTCACGTAGGACTTTACCGGCTTGGCGAAGACAAGGTTGACGATGGCCGGCACGTCGATGCCGGTATCCAGCATGTCCACGGAGATGGCGATCATCAGATTGTCATTGCTCCCTTCCTCTTTGAAGTCGTCGATAAGCTGTTCGGCCATATCCACATAGTTGTCGATGACGGCGCAGAATTCTTTCTTCGGCTTCATGTACTGCGGGTACATTTCCTCAAACAGTTTCCGCAGCTGCAGGGCATGGTTGTGATCGCGGGCGAAGATGATGGTTTTGCCGACATGCTGGCCCGTCGCTTCGCGTTCGCCGTTATCCATCAGATTGCGGATGATCCGCCGGTCGGTGTCTTTGTTGAACACCGCCTTGTCCACCTGTTCGGCCGAGTAATCCACCAGCTGCGGGGCATCCAGCTGCTCTTCGAGCTCCTGCTTCTGCTCGTCGGTCATCTCCGCATAGCGGATGCCGTCGCGCAGGAACTTGGTGGTGTGTTTGGTGACCTGGAAGTGGGCAAGATAGGGCGGGACGTGATTGACGGCATCTTCGTAGGAATAGTGCGCCGTCGGATCATTGCTTTCACAGTCAAACAACCGAAACGTGTCATGGGTGATGATATTGCGGGGGGTGGCTGTCAGCCCGATATGCAGCGCGTCGAAGTAGAGAAACAGGTCCCGGTACCGGTTGTATATGCTGCGGTGAGATTCGTCCGCGATAATCAGGTCGAAAAAGCCAACATCGAAATTCTGGAAGCATTTCGTCATTGCCGGGTAGGTGGCCAGGTAGATCGTGCGGTTGCGTTCCTGTGCTGTCGCCGACGTGACATAGACCCGGCTCTCGCCCGGGAGAAACTCGGCGAACGCATTGTTCGCCTGTTTGCGGAGTTCGCGACGGTCGCAGAGGAACAGAACACGCTTGACCCAGCGGGCGCGGACGAGCAGCTCGACGATAGAGACGGCGACGCGCGTCTTGCCGGTGCCGGTCGCCTGGACGATGAGGGCTTTCCGCCGATGCGTGTCAAATTTCTCGCAGACACGCTTGACGGCTTCAATCTGATAGGGCCGGTCGACAATATCGTGATCCGGGCCCAGCGCTTTCAGGTCTTTCCGCTCTTTCGTTTTCCACAGACAGTATTGCAGGCTGTCTTTGCTGTAGAAGCCGTAGATGCGGCGCGGGACATCGGCTTTGTCGTCATCCCAGATGTAGATATCATACCCGTTGGTGTAGAAGATGACGGGGCGCTGGCCGTATTGTTCCTCCAGGCAGTCGGCGTAGAACCTGGCCTGGACCCGGCCTTTCTCGGCATTGTTGCTGGTCTTTTTGGCTTCGATGACCGCCAAGGGTTTTCCGTTGGTGTCGTCATACAGGACGTAGTCGGCGCGGCCTTTTTTGCTGCCGTCGGCCTTGGCGACCTTCACTTCTTTGCCAACCTGCGCGGTGCTTTCTTCTCCCGCCGCGACATCCCAGCCGGCCTGGACGAGAAGCTGGTCGATCAGTAATTCCCTGGTTGTTTTCTCATCAAATGCAAGCGCATTGGCCGCCTGGTTCGCACTGGCCAGAATGGTCTTCTGCTCCTCCTTGCTCTTTTCCGCGGCGGCGGCCTTTTTGCGGGCGTCTTCAAGTTCCCGCAGCAGCTTCTGCATCTGGGCTTCCTGGGCTGCCAGCTTCTGCAGGACAAGCTTTTTCTCCCGTTTGAGTTCACCTTTGCTTTCTTCCCCCTCGGGTTTGGCGAACTCCAGGAATTTCACCGTATCGTTTTGCAGCACACTCAGCGCGAACCACTTTGCCAGGTCGAAGGATTCCTGTAAAATCCACATCGCAATCCGCGGCCTGGCGGGGGCGTTACTGTGGGCCGCTTTGTTTCCCTGCGTGCGCACCGCGTGGAGTTTATTAAGGATGACGGGTGGGACAAGGATCTGGTCTTCCAGCGAACGGAGCAGTTCCAGAAAGTTAGCCTTGGGCGGACGCAGGATCCGGTAGTGCGCGAAGAAATCAGCCGTCAGGTTCTCCCCGAATTTGCGGAGCTTCACCAGGGCGGCGGCCGGGTCGGAATAAGCGTAATGCTCGGCAAAGCCGCCGAGATCCGCCAACTACGGATTCCGTTCCCGCAGAAACTCAAAATTCTGTGATTTCATAATTTCATATCCGTTCATGGTTGGGGTACTTAGCAGACGGCGTGCCAAGTCTCCCAAACGACCCTGTTTAGGCCTTTTCCCAATCCACATTGAGACGCTTTAGCTGCGCATCGAGCGTCTGGTAATTTTTCAATCCCAGAAGGCTTGCCGCTTTGGTCTTTACGCCATTGGCTTCCTTCATGGCCCGTACCAGAAATTGCCGTTGTATTTCCGCCAAATGATCTTCCACATTGAAACCATCTCCGAGGGGACACCCAATTAGGTCAGCGGTCTGGTTGCCTATTGTTGGCGTCTCGGCCAGAGCCATTTGAAAATCCACGGGCTCCAAAACAGCCTGATCCGACATGGCGGCAGCCTGAAGTAAACAGTTATAAAGTTGCCGGACATTTCCCGGCCAGGCCTGGGAAGACAGAAATGATTTTGCGGAAGAAGAAATTATTTTGTCCTCAAAGCCGGGTTCATATTTTGCGAAATCCGCATTTATTTGCTTTAAAAGTTGTTCCGCGAGCTTCGCAACATCGCTTTTCCTATGCCGGAGAGCGGGCAGTCGAATAGAAATTACGGCAAGCCGGTAAAAAAGATCTTCGCGAAAGCGTCCCGTCGCGATAGCTTCAATCAAATTCTGATTGGTCGCGGCTAGAACGCGCACGTTGACAGCGATGTTTTCCTTTCCTCCAAGACGGCGGAAAGTTCTATTACAAGGACCACTTCCCATGGAGGGTTGAAGCACCCTCAGGAGTTTGACTTGTGTTTCCGGATCGCATTCTCCTATTTCGTCTAGAAAAAGGATGCCCCCGTCGGCCCGCTCAAAAGCCCCTTTGTATTGTTTCTCCGCTCCAGTAAAGGCCCCTTTTTCATGGCCGAACAATTCGGATTCCAGCAATGTTTTCGGCAAGGCGGCGCAATTCACAACTTCAAACGGCTGGTCTTTTCGGTGGCTGGCCGCATGGATTGCCCGCGCGAACATTTCTTTGCCCGTGCCACTTTCACCAAGCAAAAGAACCGGCACATCCCTAATGGCCGCTTTTTGGGCGCGTCCGACAGCCAAACGAATGGATTTAGCGCTACCCACAATATCTTGAAAGCCGGGAATCTCCGAAGGGGAAAGGGCGGATAAATGCTGAAGCCGGGAATCAGATTCGCTGAATATCTCTGAAACCATATTCAGGGTCAGCTCAAAGGGAATCTCCGTTTCCCAAACGTCGCCCTTGAACGACTGGTAAAACGTCGCCGGATAACGGGTTTTCCCCAGTAGCACCCAGACTGCCGCCATTGCCGGCGTGCCCGGACTCAAATGAATAGAAAGATCATAATCCTTCCCCTTTAGAGTATTGGTCAATTCATGCAACACCTGATTGACGACCCGGAATATGTCACCGTAATCCGTTGGATTGTCGAGATTCGTTTGATGCTCCTCGGCTTCGCCAGGAAGCCAGTCCAGGAAGGCTTTCGTCACCGCCTCAGTATAGTTGCTCAGAATAAGGATCCGATCAAAAGAAACCTCTTCCACGAGGGTGCGTACCGGTCCTAGCCCTTCGGGAGCGGAATCAAGACTGCCAATTTCATCAGCGATGATCTCGCGCAACTTGTCGTCGGCATTTACCGCCAACGCCCGTAAATCCGCATGTCCTACCCAGGTGACCAGGATTTTCATATTCATCTCACATCAAGAATTGTATAATTACAAACCTTATTGTAATACGGATCCCCGCGCATGCAATATTATAAAGAGCTTTTAAAACCCTCAAATCGCGGATAAATGAACTCGCCCTCATCCCGCCTGGAAAAGTCCGGTTGACCGCTTAGCTTAAGAAACTGAGACGTGAAGCGTGACAACGTGAAGCGTGAAACCGTGAATCCTGGAACCAACTTATGAAAAGCATGACTGGATACGGCAGCGGGACGGCCACCTGTGACGGCTCGTCACTCACTCTGGAAATAAAATCCGTCAACGGAAAACAGCGGGACATCCGCTGTAATCTGCCCACGGAATTCGCCGCCGCGGAAGCGGAATTACTGGTTCTGATCCATGAGCATGTCGCCCGGGGCAGTGTGTTGGTGTCAGCGACATTCACGCCTTCGCCTGAGCTCAGAAAAAGCGGTTTGCGCGTGGATGCCGAGCTGGCGGAAGCCGTGGTCGCCAAACTGCGGGCGGTGGCCGCGCGAACAGGGATTGACACCACTCTCTCCGTGGCCGACTTGTTGAATGTGCCGGGATTTATCAGCGTCCGGGACACCTGTCTGGACGCCGACACCGCCCGGCATCTTCTGCTGGCGGCGGGTCAAGAAGCCTTGCTGGCGTTTGATGAGGGACGGCGGGCGGAAGGCGGGGACTTGCGGGCGGATCTCAACGGGCACTGCGCTCACCTGGAAACGCTTCTCGCCTCCATGCGCGACCGTCAGGATGACGTGCTCCGCCGCTATCGGGACCGCTTGCTGGACCGCGTCCGGCTTCTCGAAGTGGAGGTGACATTGGACGACGAGCGGCTGGCCAAAGAAGTCGCTTTCGCCGCCCAGCGGTCAGACATCGCCGAAGAATTGTCGCGCCTCGACTCCCACTTGAAAACCTTCCGGCAATTATTGGGAACCGGAGACGAACCCGTGGGACGGCAACTGCAATTTGTCTGTCAGGAAATTCACCGGGAAATCAACACCCTCGGATCCAAAACGTCTGAAACCGACACCGCCAAAGAGGGCATACAATTTAAAACGACTCTCGAGAAAATCCGCGAGCAAATCGCCAACGTCGAGTAGACCTGCACCTGTTTCTCTGACTGCGGTCATTCGGAAGCTTCCGACAGCAACCGACTGCATTCGGAAGCAAGCGAGTCGTGATTCAGGAACTGAACCTTAACTTAATGTAAAAAACACAACCGCTTCACCTGCCAAGCCTGATGAAACGGGAAGTCATGACACTCTCACGCCACACATTTCCAGTTATCGCGGCATTCGCCATAATTCTCACCGGCTGCTCCGGGTCCGCGCCGGAAGGCACCCGTCATCCTCTGTATATCAAAGGAATCAAGCTGGAAAAAGCGGAACAATATGAGCGGGCCGCGGCGGTTTTTGAACGGTGTCTGCGGCAGGATCCAGACAACCGCCCCGCTCACGTTCATCTGGGCATGCTCTACGAAGATCACCTAAATGATCCAGTCACCGCCCTGTATCACTACCGGCAAGGGGCCGCGGACGGCGCGGAAGACGCGCACGCCCAGTTCGCCCGGCACGCCGCCGAAACGGTTCTGGAGGGCTTGGTCGCCCGGCATCTGGAAAACACCCCCGCGGACACCGCGGAGTCAACGCCTGAGGACGGCGATGCCGGTGTTGAGGAGCTAAAGGCGCGCGTCGGCGAGCTGACTCGCCAGAGGGATTTTCTGGCGTCGCAGTTGAAAACGGCGGTCGCCCGCTTGCAAGCGGTGGAGACAGAACTGAAAACCTCGCGCGCCATCCAAACCGCCCCCCGTCCGGAGGCGGACAAGCCCGCGGCGGCCGTCGCCACGTCTTACCAAGTGAAAAGGGGCGACACCCTGAGTGGCATCGCCCGTGAGCATTACGGCAGTTCCACCTATTGGCGGGCCCTGAGAGATTACAATCGTGATGAATTACGCGGCGGCGACCAGGTGATTCCCGGCATGACTTTACGTATCCCCCCACGGGACACCCTTGAAAAAAACTGAATGACACTCATTGCAAAGGCCGGTTTCAATGGTAAATTAAGGGTCTTTGCATATCTCAAACCTCGCTATGACGAGTTGTCACACATCGATTACATTATTTCGGAGCAGGAAATGGCAGAATCATATTTTCGTAACAAAGACATGCGCCGCCGCCGGAAGACCGCCGGTGAACGCCAGGCCCGCATGAAAGTCCACCAGCGCCGTCTGGTCGCCCTTGGGGTGCCTGAAGACACCGTCATGACCATGAACGTCACCGAATTGCGTGACGCGCTCAAGCGCCCGGTCAAGACCGCCGCAAAATACGCGACCGCCAACTGACCGCATACGTGTTTAAGAATTTTTAAGAAGCGCGGAACATATCCCGCGCTTTTTTTTGGGCGCCTCGAAGTTCCTCCCTCATCCCTCACCCCTCAGCCCTTTCACTGGTTATTGGCTATTCCGTGTTGGCTATTGGCTATTACCATCCCCCCGCTTTCATCCCTCAGCCCTTTCACTGGTTATTGGCTATTCCGTGTTGGCTATTGGCTATTCCC
>JAVVEH010000006.1:115743-128074 GCA_032251435.1 Lentisphaeria bacterium
CCGCTTTCACCCCTCAGCCCTTTCACTGGTTATTGGCTATTCCGTGTTGGCTATTAGCCATTCCCCTCCCCCCGCTTTCACCCCTCACCCCGCACGTCCCATCACCAGGCGGACGACCGTATAGACGGCGTAGCAGCCAAGCAGAGTCAACCCGGTTTTTTTGCCGAGTTTTCCTTTAATCAGCCCGGCGAAAAAGACGATAGAGCACACGATCAAGGCGGCCGGAATATCCATCCGGGCCAGAAGCTTGTCGGAGGGAGTTAAAGGGCGGATGGTGGCGGAGGCGCCGACAACCAAGGCCATATTCAACACGTTGGCTCCGAAAATATTGCCGACGGAGATGTCCTGAGCTTTTTTACGAATCGCGGCGATGGCGGTGAACAGCTCAGGCAACGATGTGCCTAAGGCCACAAACAGCACGGAGACCACGGCTTCGCTGACACCGAAGTTAAGGGCCATGCGCTGGCCGAACTCTACCAGCATGTACGCTCCGATGGCGACAGTGACCGCGCCAATCATGAAACACGCCATATGCTTGCCCCAGCCACTGAAATCTCCCCGGGCAGGGTCTTCTTCCGCTTTGTTCAGTTTCGCGTCACCCGTCATGTGCAGGGATTCGTAGTAGTTGACCACCAGAAAGATGACGAGGAAAACCAGTAAAATAAGCCCTTCGAAACGATCGATACGCAACCCTGTCTCGTGATGGGCGGGCAGGACAAGAAAGAGGCCGAACAATAATCCGCCCAGCATGAAAATGCCCTTGATCAGGAACACTTCACGGCGGATGCGGGCACCGATCAACAGCAGCACCACCCCGAGAATCAAGCCGGTGTTGCAGAAAATGGAGCCGACCGCGTTTCCCAGCGCCATATCACCGGACCCTTTGAGTGACGCCGCGCAGGAAGAAACCAACTCGGGCAAAGTGGTGCACAAACTGACAATTGTCGCCCCGATGATAATTTGCGGAACCCCGAAGGCCCGGGCCACCCAAACGGCGGAATCCAAAAACAGGTCGCTGCCCTTGATGATGATGATCAAGCCGACAATAAATAACGGCAAATTCAACCAAACGATGTCGGGAACAGCGGTCATGCGTGATTCACCCTGAAATACTTGTCAATAACTCCGTCAATCCCGAAGGTCTCGGCCATCAGCGCCGCCCGGATCCACATGCCGTTGCGCACTTGGCGCCAGTAAACAGCCCGTGGATCGGCATCCACTTCAATGGCGATCTCCTCCCGGCGCGGCAGCGGATGCATCAGCACCGCGTCGCGCTTGAGCAACGCCAGATGCTCGTGCTTGAACTGGTAGCGTGTCGTGTCAATCGCTTTACTGTCTCCGGGGTTTTCATCCCATTCATCCTGGATGCGGGTCATATAAATCGCGTCAGCCAGCGGGATCGCCACCTCAAAATCCTCCGACAGCTCATAATCCACGCCCGCGGCGGTCAACGCCTGGCGCAGATCGTCCCCGATCTGGAGTCGGGGATGCGTCACAAACAGCATCCGGACATCCCGATATTGCGTCAGTGACATCGCCAGCGAGCGCACCGTCCGGCCCCGTAAAAGATCGCCACAGAAGACGACTGTTTTGCCATCAATGCCGCCGCTACGCTCAAAACTCCGTTGCAGCGTGTACACATCCAGCAAGGCTTGCGTGGGATGTTGATCCTTTCCCGAGCCCGCGTTGATAATGGGCACCGGGCGACCGGTGTTGCCGAGGATCCACGCCATTTTTTCCGCCAGCCCGGCCCGTTCTGTCCGCATGATCAGCATATCGAAATACGAGCTGAACGTCCGGATCGTGTCTTCCGGGGATTCGCCTTTCATTTCACTGGATGTGGACGAATCGCGCACCTCCGCCGGGCGGCATCCCAGAATCTGGCAGGCCGCGTAGAAAGACAAAAACGTCCGGCTGCTGGGCTGGGAAAAATAGATCATGACCCGTTTGTGGGACAACAGTCCCTGGAGGAATTCCACCCCGGGTTTACTTTTAGCGATCAGGCGGACGCGGGTGGCCAGACGGCACAGCCGATCCAGCATGGGCCGATCAAATTGCTGCGAGATCAGGGTGTGGTAGGCGCGGTCCCCGTCATTGAACAGATCCGCCCGGGCGGCGATGTTCAAGGAAGAAAACTGATCCCACGTGTAATTGGTAAACCGATTCCGATAGGGCATCATTCACCTCATTCTCCGGCCAGACTGGCCACAATCATCGCTTTTATGGTGTGCATGCGGTTTTCCGCTTCGTCAAAGACCTTCGAAAACCCGGCTTCGAAGACATCATCAGTGACTTCCAACGCGCCGATGTCGGCGCTGACTTCCGTGTCATGGTTATGAAAGGCGGGCAGACAATGCAGAAAAATGACTTGCCCGGATTCGAGGTTGCCCGTGGCGGCCATCATCGCCATGTTCACCTGATAGGGTTTCAATAGCTCGATCCGTTCCTGGAACATGGCTTCCTCGCCCATGGAGACCCAGACATCGGTGTAGACGACATTCGCTCCCCGCACCGCGGTTTTCGGATCGTGGTCAATGGTGATCGAGACCCCTTTTGCCGACGCGATTGTTCTGGCTTGTTCCACCAGTTTCGCGTTCGGGGCCAATTCAAGCGGGCAGCAGTTGATAAAATTCAAGCCCATCTTGGCGCAGCCCAGCATCAACGAATTGCAGACATTATTGCGGCCATCGCCGACAAAGGCGACCGTCACACCTTCCAGTTTCCCGAAAGCCTCTTGCACCGTCAACAAATCCGCCAGGATTTGAGTGGGGTGCGCGTCGTCCGTCAGGCCGTTCCATACCGGCACGCCCGCATGCTTGGCGAGCTGCTCAGCGAAATCATGGCGGAAGCCCCGGAAGAGAATACCGTCAAACATCCGCCCCAGAACCCGGGCGCTGTCAGCGACGGATTCTTTTTTGCCGAAATGAATATCATTTTTCCCCAGGTACTCCACATGGGCGCCCTCATCAGAACACGCCACCGTGGTGGCGCAGCGCGTCCGGGTCGAGGATTTCTCAAACACCATGGCGATATTCATGCCCTGCAGGAGACGTTCCGCTGACTTGCGGGATTCCGCCTTCCGTTTTTTTAGCCGGGCCGACAGCTCGATAAGCTCCCGCATCTCCCGGTCAGAAAGGTCATTCAACGTCAGCAGGCTCCGGCCTGTCAGGTTTGGTGTGATTGGAAAACCCATTGGGAACACCCGTGTTATGCTTTCGCGATGGCTTGATGGGGAGAAGACCGGCGGATCCGCCCCGTCGGCGACTTCCCGTGAAGCAGGGGAATATACTGTACGAAGACAAAATTAAAAGGAGGTGTCCAAGACGGTGTCGGTTCGTAGCTGGGGCGTAGGCCGGGGTTCCTTGCCCGGCTATGCCTTAAGACAGTCGGCCTTGGAAGACCGCCCTACACAATGTCCCCCGGTTGCTAACCGGTTACACGGTGTCACTCAGACGGATTCGTCCGGAGCTTTTTCAGATAGGTTTCGGGATCGATTTCACCGGGCAGCGCGTACCCGGGCGCGTCATCCGACATAACCCGCGCCAATTTTTCAGGTTTCAGCCAGAATTTGGGATGCTGTTCAGTCAGAGCGATATTCTTGATATGCTTGGTCATTCTGGCGAAACTGGCCAGATAGGCGTTAAAGAGCATCCCGGCGACAGGCGTGACGGCCGCGTTTTCCATCCGTTCAAAATGCGCCTGCTGAACCCGTTGGACAATCGTGGTGACGGTTTTCCGCCGGTCAAGGATGTCTTCCGCCACGTCCCGGAAGTTGGCGGTTTCCGGGTTCAGGGATTCGGCAACCCGCGTCAACAGCGCCAGGACAGCGCCATGAACGGCCAGCCAGTCCTCCGTTTCCGCGGCGCCGAACCGGGCGGCCGGGAGGGTTCGTTGCCGTTCGCTTCTGTCGACGAGATTGGCGATGTGATCCCCGATCCTTTCAAGGTCAGACATGCATCGTTCAATATGCTCAATAAGCACGACTTGCCGCCGTGACAGATAGTGACGGGTCAGCCCCACGACATAATCCCCCATGGCGTCCTTGACCGCGTTAATACTTTCCTCATTCGTTTTGATTGTCCGGGCGAGTTTAGGATCATGCTTGAGGAATTCGGGGGCCGCCAGGCGCAAACTCTCCGCGCAGAGTTGAGCGGTTCGCCGCAGCTCCCGAAAACAGGCGAAAATAGCCTGTTCCGGTCGGTCCGACAAGGCCGGATCCAAAAAACTGGGGGTTGGTTCCGGCATGTTTGAGGGGGTCAGAAAAGCAACCAGTTTGGCATACAACGATGCGAAGGGCAAAAAACAAAGAGCGCTGATGGCCATCTTAATCGTGTTCGCATTGGCGGCTTGATGAATGATATCTCCGGACGTAAGGGGAATAAAGCGATAAAACAACGGAGCGGCGGCCATCGCCAAGCCGGTGCTGATCACATTGAAGAGAAGATGGGCGACCGCGATGCGCCGGGCGGATATCGTGGTCCCGACGCTGGCCAGCAACCCGGTCACGCACGTTCCGATGTTGGCGCCGATGATGATGGGAAAAATTCCCTCAAAGCTGGTAATGGCGCCAGCGGAAACCAGCGCGAATCCCATGCCGATAACGGCGCCGCTACTCTGGACAACCCCCGTAATCAGAGCCGCGGCCATTGTCCCCGCGACAAGCCCGGACAGGGTTGACCCGTCCACGTGCGACAGCCACGGCGCGAACAGGTCACGATGCGGACGGACACTGTCGCTCATGATCGTCATGCCCAGAAAAAGAATCCCGAATCCCAGCAGCGCCAGGCCCCCGTTTCTGACAAATGGCTTCTTAACCGCCACATTCAACACAAACCCGGCAAAAACGGCCAACAAACAATAATCTGACAAGTTAAAGGAGATCAATTGCAGCGACAGGGTGGTGCCGACATTAGCGCCCAGCATCGGGGCGATCGACTGCCCCAAGCTCATCAGGCCGGCGTTAATAAAGCCGACAAAGAGCACGACGGAGGCGCTGCTCTGCACGAGGAACCCCGACAAGCTTCCCAAGACGACACCGGTGATTCGGCCGCGGGTGGATGTGGCGATGATCCGCCGCATATCCGGGCCGGCCGCGGCCGCGAATCCCTGACTCATCGTCCGCATGCCGAAAACAAATAAGGCCAACCCGCCCAGCAGCCCGAATATGAGATTCATTACATCTGAAGCGTTCATAGGTGAAAACCGTGAGAAAACGCGCTTCACCGGCCCGGCCGGGAGCGCTTG
Source organism: Lentisphaeria bacterium (assembly GCA_032251435.1). GTDB lineage: Bacteria > Verrucomicrobiota > Lentisphaeria > Oligosphaerales > MVZH01 > JAVVEH01. The sequence continues at coordinate 120,988 of JAVVEH010000006.1, forward strand.
CCCGGAGCGTCCATGGGGCAAGGTTCTTACCCGGCCTATGGGGTCCGCTTCGCCCCGTTAAAAAGCCCGGCCACGCCGTTGCTTCAGGCGGACAGGCTTAGGCGTTTCCAGATGCAACGCATACCACATGTCTCCCAGGCCGGCGTTGGAAAAGCTTTTCAATCGGCCATTGACCAGATGTCCCCAGTTCTTTTCCAGAATCGGGCTTTCCGTATCTTTACGGGCCTTGTCCAAAATGTCAATCGCCTCATCCACCTGGTTTTCCTTCACCAGGATCCACGTGCGCAAAGCGTGCAGCAATGTGCCCTTTTCGCCTTTGAACCGCTTACACGATTTCGTATAGAGTTTGTCCAGCGCGGCGGTGTCTCCCCGCTTGTAGAGGCGGACCATACGCATGGCGACCGTCACCGGATCCATGGCCAGGGATTTGGCGAAACAGCGGTCGGCGCTGTCAAAATCCTTGATTTGAAAATACAATTGTCCCCGCAGCGTGTTCACCTGTTTTTCGACGAGAAAGTTCCACTTTTGCAGCGGCCGGGTCACCTCAAGTTTTTCGATCGCCTGGACAATGGCGGCCGCCTGCTGTTTTTCGAGCTGTTTCTGAAGAACCTTTGTGGAACTCATCTGTTTATTTTGAGCCGCCTGGGCTTTACGCCGGACCACATCCTGCGTCGCCTGCATGTCGGCCTGCACATCTTTAAAGATTCCCTCAAGTTGTTTCTTGACCCACAGATTCACAGGCAGTGTGGCGGCGATGAAGCCGATCACAGCGAAAACCGATGTCCAGACTGGCCCGCACCAGTCCATTAACGACATTAAAGAACCCAACACAACCGCGCCAATCACGCCGGCAATCAAAGTAATCACATCAAAATCCTTCAACATTCAGGGTGGAAAAATCAGTAGACCGTACTATAAGCGCGATATGCGAAATAACTACCCGGCGGGGCGTGTTCAAGACGGGACACCCGCCGGGGTTCCCACCCGTCGAAATCATACCTTTAAGGGATTCATCTGCTTATAACCGGGGCGCGAGCCGGCGAGGTCGGCGCCGGGCTGGTGTGGAACAAATGACATTCCCGTCTTCCGGTGCCGGTCAGTTGACCCGCCAGCGCCGGGGGAGCCGAAGCCCCCGCTATGATACGAGACTCCGGCTTGATCGAGAACATCCCTCCGCCACTTAAGGCGCGTTCACAATCTCATCAAGGCGCTGTTTCAATTCCACCACCTTTTCCGGCATTTTCCGGGCCAGGTTACGCCGCTGGCTGATATCCTGCCGCAGATCGTAGAGCTGATCCCAATGGCAGTTGCCGAAATCATTGCCGGTCCCCCCGTGATAGCGGGGCCCGTCCAAAGCGGGAAGAACCACCCAGTTGTCAATCCTAAGCAGGGTTTTATTCTGGGTTCCTTCGGTGACAAGTTCATGGCGTCCTTGGGGTGAGCGGCCCAGCAAAGCATCCAGAACATTTTCACTGTCGACGCATCCGTCAGCTGACAGTTCCACACCGGTCAAAGCCGCGAAGGACGCGCAGAAATCGGACTGACAGACCAAAGCGGAGGACTCGCCAGCGCCCACGGTTCCCGGCCAGCGCAAAATGAACGGCACCCGCGTGCCGCCGTCCAACCGGCTGTATTTCCCCCCGCGGAGTGGTCCGGCGGGATGATGATTGCCGATCAGTTCGGCGGCCATGTCTTCGTAGCCGTCATCCAGAACAGGGCCATTGTCGCTACTAAAAATAACGATGGTATTCTCCGCCAGTCCGAGTCGGTCCAGGGTGTCCAGCATCTGTCCGACGCACCAATCCATTTCAGCGATGGCGTCCCCGCGGGGGCCGAGACCGGTCGTCCCGGCGAAACGGGCGTTGGGCAGGCGCGGCACATGCGGCTCATGGAAGGCGTAGTAGAGAAAGAAGGGGTCGTCCTGATGGTCTTTGACAAAACCAGTCGCCTTCCCGGCGAAAACATCCGCCATATCCTCATCGGTCCAGAGGGCTGATGTCCCCCCCCGCATGTAGCCGATACGGCTGACCCCATTGATGATGGTGCAATCGTGACCATGGCTGTAACGCATCTTGAGCAGTTCAGGATTATCTCTGCCGGTGGGCACGCCGGGAAAGGGGTTGCTTTGGGCGTCATAGCGGACCTCAATCGGGTCGCCCGGGTCCAAGCCGTCCACCCGGCGGTTTTCCAAATACACACAAGGCACCCGGTCGTTGGTCGCCGCCATGATGTAGGAATAGTCAAATCCTATGTCGTTCGGCGTGCCCTTCAATTCGCCGTTCCAATCCGTGTCGCCGGTGCCAATTCCCAAGTGCCATTTACCCACAACCCCGGTCGCATAGCCGGCTTCCTTCAGCAACCCCGGCAGCGTTGTCTCGTTTCGGCTGATAATCAACGGCGCGTCTCCCGGCAAAATCGCCGCCCGCTTATTGCGCCAGGGGTATGTCCCCGTCATCAGGCTGTAGCGCGAGGGCGTGCACGTCGCGGCCGTCGCGTATCCATCGGTAAAGATCAATCCCCCGGCCGCCAGACGGTCGATATTCGGGGTGGGTATGCCGGCGCCGCCATAGCACCCGACATCACCGTACCCCAGGTCATCGGCATACATGATCACAATATTGGGCTGTCGTTTCCCGTCGTCCGTATTTTGCATCTGACTTTCCTTTGCGATACGCGGTTTTTCACGCGGATGAATTGAGTCCCGAGTCCACGGCGAATTCCCGGGCGGTCATGCCGGTATTGGCTTTAAACGCGTGCATAAAATGAAAAACATCACTGTAGCCGCAGACAATCGCTGTCTCTTTGATCGACAGACCGTTTTCAAGCATTTCCTTGGCCCGGGCCAACCGGATAGCGGAAATGTGTTTTTTCGGGGTCCGCCCAGTCTGCTGTTTAAACGCCTGACGAAACGCGCCGGGGCTCATTCCCGCCCGACTCGCCAGTGTTTCCACAGGCAGTGGTTGCCCGAAAAAGCGATTGATAAAATCCACCGTTTTATCTATGTCGTCCCGGCCGCCTTTATCACAGGCTCCCCGCGGCTCCACCTCAGCCAGTTTCGCCAACATGTCGAGCAGCAAACTGGCCCGCCGTAGAGCCCCGGTACGGTTTTCTTTTGACATGATATCCCGAAGTCGGGCAATGCTTCTCCCCACATCAGCACCCGCTCCTTTAAGGACTGGGTTTATGCGGGAAGCCGGCAGACAATCCACGAAGTCCGCGGTATTTTCGCCGCAATTCCAGACGACCCACTCTGTGGTCCAATTGTCCCGGGACGGTGTGTAAAATACCGGCAAATCAGGAAAAAGACACATGACATCCCCAGTCTGAATCGGGATTTCTTTCGAATCATCCACGAAAAGGGTTCCTGTCCCTTCGATGATCCGCACTAACCCATATTGCCCGAGAAGCCGACGTTTATCCGGCGCCGAAACCCGCTCCGTTCCCCGCCCCACCCGGTCGACCCAGATCCCGACCGCGTGCTCCAAGGGGGTCGGGGTCCGAAAACGGTTTTCCCGGACAATACGGATATTTTTTATTTTTTTTGACATAGTTTAATTATTTTTTGCATATAAAACAGCATAATTTGCAGGTAATTTATACATAGTTGTTCTTTATTCAACATAAATTTACCCCTTGAAAAAACATGACACCTCGCCAACGCACACTTGAGACACTCCTTTTCGGCGCCCCTGACCGCGTTCCCCTGACCCCCGGAGGAGGACGGGAATCCACCCGGCAAGCCTGGTACAGCCAAGGCCTGTCCCCGGAGATTCGAAATTACGCGGAACACGCCTATCGCTTGTCCGGGGGGCGCCTGCCCTGGCCGACAAGCGGCCCCGGTTTTCCAGTCAATGAACGCATGATTCCGTATTTTGAGGAAAAAGTCATTGAGGTCAAAGAACAGTCCCAAGTGGTCCAGGACTGGAAAGGTAATGTCTGCGAAATCGGCTTGGAATTCGACACCGAATACCTGCGCAACGCCAGGGATTTTGTCACCCGGCGCTGGATCAAGTGCCCCGTGGAATCAGAAGCCGACTGGGATGCCATGAAAACGCGCTATGACACCGATGATCCCAGCCGCCTTCCCGCGGATCCGGACACGCTTAAACAAACCTTGGCCACCCGGGATTGGTTTGTGGAAATCCATTTTTCAGGCCCCTTTTGGCAACTGCGGGAATGGTGCGGTTTTGAGGGCTTGTGCGTGATGTTTTACGACAACCCGGCTTTGGTGAAAGACATGATCGCGTTTTGGACCACCCATGTGGCCCGTCTGCTGGAACGGACTCTGGCGGTTTTCACACCCGACTGCGTGCACCTGTCCGAGGATATGGCCTATAAAAGCTTCGCCATGATTTCCCCGGCCATGACCCGGGAATACTTATTGCCGACCTATCACGCCTGGGGAGAAATCATCCGCTCGGCCGGCGTGCCGATTTACGCGATGGACTCAGATGGCTTCATTGGTGAACTCATTCCCATTTGGATGGAAGCGGGCATCAATGTGTGTGATCCCATTGAAGTGGCGGCCGGCAATGACATCGTCGCCTTTCGGGAACAGTTCGGTCGAAAAATGGCCTTCCGGGGCGGCGTGGACAAACGGGCGATGGCCAAAGGGGGGACGACCATTGAAGATGAAATAAACCGGCTTCGGCCCGTCATTGATTCCGGGGGGTTCATCCCCTCCTGTGACCATGCGATTCCAGCCGATGTCTCCTGGCCAAACTTTGTTGACTACGTCAAATTACTGGCGCAAGCGACCGGGTGGCTGTGAGCCAATCCAATACGCGGGGCCGATCCACGGCGGTCAGCCCCGCTAAGAGTGAGAAAATCAGTGGGAAGTGCTTCTCGCCAAGGTCGCAAAGGGGAAAAAGTGGGCAATCCAGCCTTGAGAGGAAGCTGCCCCTGTCTTCTTGAAGTCGGCGGGTCGCCTTAGACCGCCGGAAGGATCTGGACAACCTGCTTGATCTACAACAGTAGAAATTTTGGGGCGGCCTTAGACATTTCGCTTTGCAGTCGTCAAGCTCTATCTACAACAGTAGAAATTTTGGGGCGGCCTTAGACCCTGCCCCGCCGGGAACACCTACACATCTACAACAGTAGAAATTTTGGGGCGGCCTTAGACTATGACGCTATGTGTGACTGCCAAAGCCAATCTACAACAGTAGAAATTTTGGGGCGGCCTTAGACGGTCATCACTTTAAGCAAATATTAACATCTACAACAGTAGAAATTTTGGGGCGGCCTTAGACCAATGGTGGTTTGTCGAAGTCAAAACATCTACAACAGTAGAAATTTTGGGGCGGCCTTAGACGGGCAAGGCAAAGCCAGGGCAATGGTTGATCTACAACAGTAGAAATTTTGGGGCGGCCTTAGACGGGGAATCCTACTTGAAGACATTCTGATCTACAACAGTAGAAATTTTGGGGCGGCCTTAGACCTTTCCGCCATGACTTTTTTCAGTTCATCTACAACAGTAGAAATTTTGGGGCGGCCTTAGACCAATAACCTGGCAGCCGGATTAGTGATCTACAACAGTAGAAATTTTGGGGCGGCCTTAGACCAGTGTCTGTCGCTGTCGCTGATATGTTATCTACAACAGTAGAAATTTTGGGGCGGCCTTAGACCAGTGTCTGTCGCTGTCGCTGATATGTTATCTACAACAGTAGAAATTTTGGGGCGGCCTTAGACATTGTTTACCGCCGAACGGACACCGGATCTACAACAGTAGAAATTTTGGGGCGGCCTTAGACTTGCAGGTTATCACTTTTTCACAAATAGTATCTACAACAGTAGAAATTTTGGGGCGGCCTTAGACGTCATCCGCCGCGACTAGAGTTTCCTTGATCTACAACAGTAGAAATTTTGGGGCGGCCTTAGACCTCGGTTATCCTGTCTTCCAAAACACATCTACAACAGTAGAAATTTTGGGGCGGCCTTAGACTTGGATGTCCGTATCCCCGCCGTTTAATCTACAACAGTAGAAATTTTGGGGCGGCCTTAGACGGTAGGAAGAGAACTCCAGCCGGTCGATCTACAACAGTAGAAATTTTGGGGCGGCCTTAGACGGCCATGGAGGCCGTAGCCCGGATACTATCTACAACAGTAGAAATTTTGGGGCGGCCTTAGACGGAGCCAGTAAAAACGGAAAACTATGATCTACAACAGTAGAAATTTTGGGGCGGCCTTAGACAGGGGAATGGGTCATCCACTCAAGATTATCTACAACAGTAGAAATTTTGGGGCGGCCTTAGACAAGGCCGACGCTCTGGCGGCGATCCAATCTACAACAGTAGAAATTTTGGGGCGGCCTTAGACAAGCTGGGCGAATCTTTCCGGCGGCTTATCTACAACAGTAGAAATTTTGGGGCGGCCTTAGACAAAGCGATGCAACGACTCCGTGATATTATCTACAACAGTAGAAATTTTGGGGCGGCCTTAGACCGTTTCTGCCTGGCGCCGTTGATCGTATCTACAACAGTAGAAATTTTGGGGCGGCCTTAGACTGTCGCCATATCAGCGCCGGAAATAGATCTACAACAGTAGAAATTTTGGGGCGGCCTTAGACTAGAAGGCTTGCCGCTGGTTAAATATGCATCTACAACAGTAGAAATTTTGGGGCGGCCTTAGACTAAGTATGAGCATCCATGACAGTCGTGAATCTACAACAGTAGAAATTTTGGGGCGGCCTTAGACCAGCTTTATCAACCAGTACGCTTATTTTGATCTACAACAGTAGAAATTTTGGGGCGGCCTTAGACGATGAAAACAGGAATAAAGTTACATGAATCTACAACAGTAGAAATTTTGGGGCGGCCTTAGACCGTCACCAGTTTGTGGGTAAAGCGTGGATCTACAACAGTAGAAATTTTGGGGCGGCCTTAGACTGCACACCGCGTTCCGCCAGCACACCAGATCTACAACAGTAGAAATTTTGGGGCGGCCTTAGACACGAGAATGCGAATTCGCCAGCAGCCTTGCATCTACAACAGTAGAAATTTTGGGGCGGCCTTAGACGCATCGGTTAATCGATCTGATCCTGAAAATCGGATAAAACGCACACTTTAAGCAAAAATAGCTCCCCGAGCAC
>JAVVEH010000007.1:0-127215 GCA_032251435.1 Lentisphaeria bacterium
TAATATAGGTTAGTGTTAAAGATTGCGCAAGTTTAAATTTTACATTATACTAGTGGGTGTCGGATGTTCGCCTTTCGTCTTTTTCGCACCCGACACCTGTTCCGCCAGGACGGGGACGAGCCCTCCCGTCAGATTGCACTGAAACTCCCAGATGGGGCGTTTGCTGACAGGAAACAGGTTGTTCCGGTAGTCGCAGAATCCGCTGTTAAAGTAGACAAGCATGAAATCACTATAAGCAAAATGCCGAAAATGTCAAATAGTTGTCTGCTTTTGCTATGGCATCGGGAACCTGACTTTCTTGTATTCAACCGATCTTATTCTAATGTATTCACAAGAGTATCTTTCAAATAAAACACAAAATATCAAAGAGACAAAGCACCGAAAATGTCAATATTGTGTCCGTTTTGGTCATGTTTCAAAAGAAAGACATGTAAGCATTTCAGCCCCAAAGGGGGTGACAGCTTTTTTAAGATAGTAAAGACTAAAACCAAGGAATTGAATCATGCGCAATCAATCTAAAACACGTAAACCATCAACCAGCGGCACAACCGCGACCAACCCCATGGAGACTATCATGAAAACTCGTCATCATTTCCGCAGCCTTGGAACTCTAGCCATTGTCTGCCTCGCCAGTTTCCTGCTTGTCACTACGAACGCGGTTGGCGCGCCTTTTGCCACCATCAGCATCCTTGATACGGCCACTGGCTTTAACAACACGTATCAGAGCACCTCAATTTCCTTCAGCTTTAGTGGCTTGGATCTTACGGCTGGTGATAAATTAGTCGTGTCAATTGGGGCACAGTCCACAGGTGCCGGGACAGTTGCGGGAGAACGCGTTTGGAGTAGCGTGACGTTCGATAGTCAAGCCATGACTGAGGCTGCAAGAATCGGCGCTAATGCCGACAACCAGTATCAGAGCGGCATTTATTATTTGGACGACCTTGCCGGCCTTTCGGCAACAGGCAACCTCACAATCACTGCGGCGACGCTCAATGTCCGCGGGGCTTCCGCAACTGCCTGGGTGCTCAGCGGGACGACCGATGGCCATGGCGCCGGCGCGGGCTCTCTTGGTGCCGGCACATCCTTGACCACGACCAGTGATGTGGATTCCTGGGTGCTCGCGCACGCGACCGTAGCTGGGACGACGGCCCCCACGGCACAGTCTCCGCTGACTGCCGGACTCACAGTGGTCAACCCGTACAATGGCAGTGCCCAGACTGGCAATGGAACGGGCTACCAGACGGTTCTTGCCCAGTCGGGTGGAGTCAGCCTGACACCGACCTTCGACATCGGAGCGACAACGGTCGCCGCCGAATTCCTGGCAATGGAAGTCCCCGAGCCCTCGACGCTGATCCTGGCCGGTCTCGGCCTGGCGGGTCTGACCTTGCGCCGTCGGCGGAAGTGAACGGGTAGAGGGAGCGGTTATTTGGTTTCATCGACGCCCATCGACTGCGACCGGCAGCGGCCGGGAGCTATCGATGGTGGCCGCCACTCGCATCACGATCAGACGGATCCGACCGGTCCGTCTGATTTTTTTTAACCCAATGCGATGAGCCCTTATTGAAGGGGTTGAGCCGGAAACGCGAAAGCCGGCCAGCCATTTTTATCTTGCAGGTTCGGGATCGCCACCTCACTCCAGCCCATGCGCACGAATTTAGGCGTTATCGGTGTTTCCGGAGTCAGGATAATGGTATCCTCTTCCAGCGCGGCGCGCGCGGAGACAAAGGTTTCACCGTCCTCGGAAAGCTCAAACCAAGTCGGCGCTTTACCGTCTTTGGTACTGAGTCCCTGATCGACATCCTTGAACCGGACGATCACCTTCCCGTCCTTCAGGGCGGCGCTCTCAAAGCGGGGGCCCGTGTCGGGAACGTCCTTGCCGAACAGCCGTTTAAGAGCCATAGCCGCCAAGCGATCTCCGACGGGTTTTTTGGATGGGGGATGAATGTTGCGCAGCGGGATGTCGGTATCATGAATGGGAATCACCCCCATCCCGGGAATTTCCTCAGCCCCCCGATACTGAGCCGTCCAGATATTGTCAGCGAGCACGGTGCAGTTTTTCTCCTTCCCGCGGGTGTAGTCAAAAGGAGCGATCTGCACCAGATAGAGAGGGATATCCTTGACATTGAACGCCTTGCTCCAGCCCGCAGACAGGGCGCGCAGCTTCTCAAAGTAATCGCCGCCCGTCCGGTTGGACTCGCCCTGATACCAGATGGCGCCGCGGATGGCGAAGGGCGCCAGCGGCGCGATCATCGCGTTGTAGATGCCGTTCTGCGCGTTGCCGAACCCTTCAAAGACGCTGTAGACAGGCCGGAAAATGCCCTTTTCGGCATCGGCGACAACCGTTTCGTACCGCGCCAGATCCTCCCGCAGTTGTTTGACAAACTCAGCGCCCGCGGGCGCTTCGGCGCCCGGACTTTTCAGCCCAATAGCCTCATAGCCTTCATTGGAGATAAAATTCTCGATCGGGCGCCCACCCCAGTTGCTGTCGAGAAAGGCCACTGGCACGCCGAGTTCCCCCTGTAGTTTGAGGGCGAAAAAGAACCCCACCGCCGAGCTTTCCTTACGTTCGACCATCTCCGCGCAGGTTTTCCACTGCCCGACAGTGTCACTGAGGGGGATGACGGAGGTGATGTGCCGGGTCACATGGAAAGACCGGACCAACCGATTGTCTTTTTCCGTGTCAACCAGCGCCTGTTCCTCTTTGAGGATTTTCCCCAGAGCCCACTCCATATTGGACTGACCGGACGCCAGCCAGACCTCGCCCACCAACACATCCTCCAGGACGATCTCGTTGGTCCCTTTGATGACCATGGAACGGGATTCGGAGGACGCCGCCAGTGGCTCGAGCGTGACGGTCCACCGACCGGTTTCATCAACTCGGGTTGTCTTTGTCTGACCGGCGAAGGTGACCGTCACCTCTTCACCGGCGTCAGCCCACCCCCAGACAGGCGCCGGAACATCCCGTTGCAGAATCATATGCGAGGCGATGACGGCCGGCAGTCTGACTCCGGCAAAAACACAGGGAGCGGCTAGGAAAACGCACAGGGACATCGCGGACAGACATCGTTTCATCGGGGAACCTCCGGAATGAGAGAGCTATTTTATAAAGGGCTTATCAAGATAACCGACTTTGGGCATGTGTCAACTCAAATGGAAACACCTTACTGTTCCGCAAATGCCCCGGACGGATTGAAAAACAAATCTTGAAAGACGTCTTATACTATGGTGACTCCAAAATTAACCGGCCGCGCGTGAGATCTCTTGTTTGAAAGGAAACGTGTGATGATTAAAACCATGATTACCCTGGGATGGGCCGCGGTTCTTTTATGCGGATGCGGCATTCAGGAAACATCACGTGAAAAAGCGGGGAAAAATCTAAGTGAGAAGCCTATTCAGGATTCCCGGGTCGTGGGGCGGGCGGTCGACATCCAGGGTTTGGTCTCCGTGCGTGGGGTCAATGAGATCCGCTGGCGGCCGTTGGGGAGTCGGGACCTGATCGCTCCCGGTGACTGGGTCCGCTGCGACAACCGCGGGCCGAACGCCGCGCGGATCGCCTTGCCGGGCGGCGGAGAGGTCATCCTTGGCCCGGGGACAGTGGCCGAGTGGGCTAAATCCACACGTCTTTCGCTGATCAGCGGCGAGTGTGAGGTTTCTCCAGGCGAGGACAAGCCAATCACGGTCGCCGGTGGGAAAACGCCCCAATCCTTTAGCGCCCCGGCCATTGTCCGGGTCAGCGACCAGACGCTGACGGTTCTGAAGAACGAACCCAGTTGGCTGCGAGGCTTCAAAGGCGTGGTCGTCAACGAATCCATGGGGTCCCTCCTAGTCAACGTGGACGGACGGGATGTGCCGCTGACGGTGGGCTATCACAAAGTGACTGTCGACATCCGCGATCAGATCGCCCGGACGGTCATCGAGGAGTCCTTTGTCAATCACACCCGTTCCCGCCTGGAAGGCGTGTTTCACTTTCCATTGCCGGCCGACGCGTCGATCTCTGAGTTTGGGATGTGGATCGGCGACGAACTGGTCCGGGCGGACGTGGTGGAAAAGCAACGGGCCAGGGAGATCTACGAGACCATTTTACGCGAAAAGCGCGATCCAGGCCTCCTGGAATGGTCCGGCGGCAATATGTTTAAAGCCCGAGTGTTCCCCATCTTCGCCCATTCGGAAAAACGGGTGACCATCACCTATACCCAGGTGCTGCCGATGCGCGATGGCGTCTACCGCTACACCTATCCACTGCAGAGCGACATGCTGCGCCAGAATCCCCTGCGGGAATTGCAGTTGACGACTACGGTCAGCTCTACCGCCCCGCTTAAATCGGTCGAGTGCGCCAGCCATCACACCCGTGAACGGATGACGAAACATGCCGCCAGTTTGGAATTTTCCGCCCAAAACTACACTCCTAACCGGGATTTTGAAATTGAAGTCACACCGAAGCCCGACGCTTCCCCCATCACGATCAGCGCTCATCAACGGGGCAATGACGGGTATTTCTTGATGCTTTTAAATGCGCGGAGCGGGAAAACCCAAATACCCAAACACCCGAATACCCAAGAGAATGACGAAATACCCAAAGACCCAAAGACCCAAAGAAATCCCAAAGACATAAATCGAACGTCCAACGCTCAACATTCAACGAAGCACCAAGCACCAAGCACGAAAAACCCGGAACCCGGAACCCGGAACCTGGAACCTTTGAATTTAGTATTTCTGGCGGACACCTCGGGTTCGATGGACGCGGGGCAGCGCGAAAACCAAGCCTTGTTCCTGCGCGCGATGATCGCGTCTCTGGCGCCGGAGGACCGCTTCACGCTGCTGGCCTGCGATGTGGAGTGTATCGCGCTGACCGACGGACTGGTCTCCTCGGATTCCGCGGACACCGCGCTTGATAAGCTGGCCGCGCGAGACAGTCTGGGCTGGACCAACTTGGACAAGGCCTTTGCCGCGGTTCTCGAAGCCGCCCCTGCCGACGCACATGTCATCTACGTCGGCGACGGCATTCAAGCCACCAGTGATATCGATCCCGTCGAAACGGCGCGGCGGTTAAAGGCGCTTTGCGCCTCAAATACCCAAACACCCAACGACCCAAAGACCCAGGGAATGACGAAGCACCCAAATACCCGAAAGACCCAAGGAAACGCTAATTCCGAAAAAAGAAACAACGGGCAACAGACAACGAACAACGGACAACGAATAACCATTCACACCGTGGCGACCGGCAGCGCCTATGAAGCGGTGATCATGAAAACCCTGGCTTCGGCCGGTGGCGGTTCCTTCCGCGAAATGCAGGGGCAAAGAGCGCCGGTGACCGCCGCCGCGGAACTCCTCCATGAGCTGACCCATCCGGGATTGCGCGACTTATCCGTCGAATTCAACGGCATCCGCACTGCTTGTGTCTATCCGGCGGAACTGCCAAATTTAGCGGCTGGCATGCAGCAGGTCATCACCGGGCGCTACCTGCCGACCAGCGCTTCTGGCAAAGGCACCGTCGTCGTCCGCGGAAAGCTTGGCGACCAACCGGTCGAATACACCGCGCCCTTCACACTTCCTGCCATCGGACCCGACTTCGCCAGGGCTACGACGGGCAAGCAACGGACAACGGACAACGGACAGCAGGCGGCTGATGCCGCCAGCAACAGCTTCATCCCCCGTCTCTGGGCCCGACGGCATCTGGACGTATTATTGGAACAGGGCGCCAGTCCTGAAATTAAGGAACAGATCGTCGGCTTCAGCCAGGAATTTAAAATAATGACCCCGTACACGTCATTCCTGGTCCTGGAAAGCGACGCCGACCGCGAGCGCTTCGGGGTCAAGCGGCATTTCAAGATGCGCGATGGCGAGGCCTTCTTTGCCGAGGGCAAGGACAAGGCGAACTACGAGCTGACCCGTCAGCAGATGCTGGCGGCGGCCCAGTGGCGCATGAATATTCGCCGGAAACTGATTCTCGGCCTGACAGATTTGGGTCGGGAATATCCCGCCCCGCCACAAGCTACTCCCGAAACATTTTATAGGGCTTTCAGTATCAATGGCGGATTAACTCGGGATAATATCACGCCATGGTCGGCACCGGGTTGGGGCGACGGGGTTGGAGACCGACTTAAGCGCCTGGAAGGGGATGAGAGGTTCTCCTACATGGATGACTTTAGTGGTGGCAACTTCGACAAGTCAATGGATATCAATGGAAATGAGCTGGGCATGGATTTTGAGGATACCGATGCACTCTATCCGGCGGAAGAAATGGACTTGAAAGAAATCTCCATGGAACTACTGGCAACCCCAGCCATGGATGCCCAATACGCCGAATCACGGTTAGTTTCTGCCGTGTCCGACAGTCGCTCGGAAAGTCCTAAAAAGAGGAAATTGTCGCTTGGTCCCAGCTACTACAGTGGCAGAGCATTGAAAAGCCTTGATATGGCGGGAGGTTTCATCGCCGAAGCCCAAGGTTACAGTACCCGGTCAACGTTTTCTCCGGATATGGTCAATGAATACTGGCTGTCACAGATTTTCCCGGCCATTCCCAATTCGCCGTCAGCAGAGGCTGCGAAACTCCCCGAGAATTGGTCGAAAGAGGTCACAGATCTGCTGACGGGTCTACTTCGGATAAATTGTCTGAATTTGGGTGATCAATCCCTGCACATGGAGATTTCTGACACGTATTTTCAAGCCAGTAAAGATCAAGCAGTAACGACCGGCTCACGACAGCTCTACTGGAGCCCCGGACGCTGGCTGCGTAGAGCCACAGACAGTGATGACATCACCACCACCTACTGGATGACTGAAACTGAGCTAGGTGTCATGGATCACACCTACTGGACCGCCCGGACGCGGGATCCGCAACCGGACGATACATTTGCCGGCTTCCCTGAGTTGGAAGACGGAGGCAAGGTTTTCCCAGCCTTTGTTCACAATGCCAAAACGCATGTGACAACGAAAAAAACAGACGAAACTATTGAGCTGTCCTTCAAACAGGAAGGAAATGACTATTCCCACACCGTTCTTATCATCGATCCCCGGCGGCAGGTACTGCTGGAAACACGCCGGTATAACGCCAAGGGGTTGACATCCAAACAAACCTTTGGCGCCTTCACAAACGTCGCAAGCGTCTGGTGGCCGACAAAAACTGTGGAGACTGATTCCGAAGGTGTCGTGACACGCACGCGCGCCATCCGTGTGAAAACGGTGAGCCGGCAGATGATCGGCAAAGCCTTTGCGACACTCGCAAAACAGCGGGAACAGGCGGTCGAACTACCTCAGCCCCTGCCATTGCCGACGGAAGCCCGCCGCAATATCGCCAAGGGGGAAGGAACCGTCGCGGACCATGTTTCGGTGATCTGCCATGCCGTCGCCCTGCAGAAATGGGAGGATATCCGCGAACATGAAAAAAATCTCTTCAAACAGATCGCCGCCGCCCCGGCCTACCCGTGGATGGCGATTTCACTGTTCATCAGCTCCCGAAATAACCAGGAAGCCCATCGCCTGATCAACCAGCTCGCGGAAACGCTGGCGGCGGCTGCGAACAACGCTACAGACAACGCCCTGCTGAAACCCGCGCGGCGACTGGTCTCCTTTGCCAACACCGCCATGGACGTCAATGAGCGGTTACCCTTGCTGGCCACCCTCAAACCGGTATATGAAGTATGCGACGCGGCCTCAGAATGGCGGTGCAACCGCATCGGCTACCTTCAGGGCGCCGGCCGGTTGGACACCGCATTATCCGAAGCCGCGAGCTTCACCACAGATTTCCCGGAAAACGTGTCAGGCATAAAAACCCTGACGTCCCTGCTGGTCAGCGCCGGCGAATCCGATCAGGCCTACGCCATGCTGGATGAAAAAACCGGAACGAACAGCCAACTGCCCGTTCTTTCCCGATACTTTCTGTGTCATCACTGGTTAGAACTGCTGCGCAACAATCAAAGTGATCGAAAAGCCCAAAAAGACGTTTTTGAACGCATGTTCGCCATGTCTGAAGCTATCCCGGGGCGCATAGGTACATACGATTATCGGCGCTACCTGGATGTTCTTCTGAGCTTGGACCCCGAAGGAATTTTTAAAGAGAAAATGAACCAATGGCTGGATCTGTCTCCCACGCCGTCGGGGGATGTCTCCCGGCCAGACCAAAGAGCGCAACTGACCGCCGCAGTGGGGATGGCGCTTGGCGACGGGTCATTGAATTATCTGCCACCCGAATGGATACCCGAGCTGGTCCGGATCGTCAAAACGTGGGCGGGAAGTCAGACATCCACGGGGATTGTTAATCAGATTATGACCCATCACCGCTTCAAACAAACTGAGGCGGCGGCCAACCTGCGGGGAATGTTCGCGGAGGAACTCAAAACAGAGCTGGATGCTTTAACTGTTTCTCAGATAACACAACGCGCCCAGTGGATCCGTCAATCTCCCCCGGCCGTGGAAAAGAAAGACTGGCGGGTCATTGTTGATAATTTGACGCGGCGGTGGCAGAAAATTCAGACCGGAACAGGAGACGGAATCGAGAAAAACAATACGCTGGGAAACACCATTCTACACCTCTCACAAACCTGTCTGGGACTGGATGAGGCCATCGATTTTTCCCGGAAACGGCTGGGCTCCGCGCCGGAAATTCTGAAAAGCTCTTTCCGGATGGGGCACTTCAATTTACTGACCACCGGGCCCTGGCGGAAAACCTATGAAGACGAGGCGTTCGCGCTGCTGGATGACCTCTGCCAGGGTGAGGATCCCATTGCGCCTGCGACGACCGGCATCCATGCTCTGATGCTGTTGACCGACTGGATGGTGGACAGCCGGGTCGAAGCGGGACTCAAGGAAGAGGAACTGGCGGGCAAGCTTCAGGCGATGGACCGCAAGAGCCGTTGGCAGCTTGAAAAGCAACTGGAGGCCGATGCCCGCCTGGCCGCGCTGCAAAGCCTGCGGACGCACCGCGACACACTACCGGAGATTCTACGCCCCTGGACCGGCATCGAGACGCTCACCCTGCAGACCCGCATCCTCAATGGAAAAGTGATGCCAAATGCCGGCACGGAAGATATCTCCGCCCCCGATGTGGTGGCTGAGGCGCGTGAAGCCCTCGGTCCGCAGGCGCCCGGCCGCTTTGCTGACGGGAACGAGCTGCACCTGTTCCGCCGCCACATGGCCTTGGCCCAGTTCTGGGCCGTCGGCGGCCGGGGCATTGACGACGAAACCCGTGAATCCCTGGGACAGTTTCTGCTTGACTACGTCGCGTCAGCATTGGATCAAGCCCCTAGGGAACCGGAAGCCGGGGAGCGGGGATTCGCCGTTGGCCAGGCAGACTGGCGGCAGGTGCTCTACGATCTCCTGGTCATCCTGAATCAGGCCGGTCCCCTTGAAAAACATCTTCAGGAATGGGTGAAGCTTGAAGCCGGGGATTCCTGGCGCATTCCGCTGGCCTATCTGCTGACGGCCACCGACCGGCTGAACGCGGCCATTTTGGAAATGGAGCGGGCGGAATCCGCAAAGTTGCTGAGTCCTGCCGATTACCGGGCTCTCTCCGGCTGGTATCAGGTCGTGGATAACCGGGCTAAACATATTGCCGCCCGCCGCAAGGCCCTGGAACAGATGCCGGAACATGAGCTCAGCAACTGGATTTCCCGGGAGCGCAACCGGACTCGGCGGAGCGACTGGAACCCTGCCGACGGCATTCCGCCGGAAATCGACATCGAGGCCATCGTCGACCATTTCATCGTCCTCTTCCGAAAGAGCCAGTCACCGGCGAACTATATCTGGCAGCTCAACGACATCTACCGGAACACCCGGGATTTCCACCTGCTACGCTGCGTGCCGGAAGGGATTGTCGGCATGAGCGCCCAGCAAGTCTATCCCATGCTCAACAACCTGCGCCAGGTGCTCAACGAGATCCGCGACGAAGCCGTGGTCGACGAGTTTTACGCGGCCATCGTCAACATCCGTGAGACAGCCGTGAGCGCGGTTGACGCGCGGGCATTGCTGCTGCTTGAAGCCGAGATCATGCGCCGGGCGTCCGAGGTGCTCAACCAGCCCGGCCAGCACACGCCCAAGGCTCTGGCCGCGCTCCAGGCCGCCTTCGACAAAGGCGACTGGGGGCCGGGGGAACAGCTACAGATGGCCCAGTATCTGGCGAACCTGGGGAGGATCAGCCAGGAAACTTTGGCCGCGGAGCAACGCCGGCAGCTGAAGATCCTCCACGAGTCATCCGAACCGGGGACTCTGGAAAGCCTGCGGATCTGTTCGCATCGGGCGCAGACCCTCAGTCAGTATTCGCAATGGGAGGAAGCGATTGCCCTTCTCGAAGCTGAGTTGACTGCCTACCGGCAGGCCAATGGCGGCACCTTTACCGCCCAGATGAACGGCCCCATGGACCAGTTGGTCGGCTACTGCGAGAGTCAATATCAGTTCAAGAAGGCGGAAGGTCTGCTGCTGGCCGAACTGGGGCGCTCCGCCAACCGCCACCAATGGCGCTGGCTCCGGCAGCGGCTGTACCGAACCTACAACGGCTCGATCCGGCACAAGGGAACAACCAGTCTGGGAAGCGGCAAAGAGCAATATACAGCCGCCTGCGGTCAGCTGGTCGCTGAACTACTCAGCGAAAAGGATCATAACCATACCCAGAATCTAGTCCGGATTCAATGTGATATTTTCCGCGGTGCCCGCGACGTGAAGATCGGCTCGGTTGCCGAGGATATTGTCCGCTTCGCCATGGAGTATTTCCCGGAAATGGCGGTGCCAGCCCAGCAATACATCTACCAGTATCACAATATGGTGGGACAATTGGCCGAAACGGTGAAAGATCTGGCTTCGCCAAAGGCGGGCATCGCCTTCCTGCTGGCGGTCGCTGAGAAAGAGCCCCCGGCCATGTCTTATGGTTACCAGAGTTTTTGGGGACAGCATGCCTACCGGCTGGGAGAATGGCGGCGGAACGTCAAGGATCTCGGGGAACTGGAGAAGCCGCTGCTGGATCTCGTGTGCCGCGAATTGCGCCGCCAGGTTGAAACCGGCCAGCAGACGAACAACTCCATGTATCATAACAACACCTCCTATTTTTGGGGCGAAAAGGCCGATGTCTTTGCCAAGGTGGCGGAAGAGGTTCTCGCCAAACATCCCGATTCCGGCAAAATCGCGTTTCAGGTCGCTCATTATCTGTATGAGGGACTGGACCGCTACGACCGGGCGATCGATATCCTAGCCGAAGCGTACAAGAAGGAAATCCTGGACGAAAATGCCCAGTCCTACTTCGCCCAGTGTCTTGAGCGGCGGAGCCGCTGGCCGGAGGCCGTTCCGGTTCTCGAACACCTGGTCGCCTGGCGGCCCGACGCCCTCGGATACCGGACCCGCCTGATGATCGCCTATCACGGTGCCGGGCGTCCCGCCGATGTTGAACGCTGCCGGGCGGCAGCCGATACCCATTTCCGCCAACCGCAGTTCTGGAACGAGACCGTCGCCTACCAACTGGGCAGCGCCTGCCGGCACTGCGGACTGGGGAAACATGCCGTGGTCTATCTCGAAGACGCCATCGCGTTGCGCCGGAAAGCCCGTAATGACCGGGTCCAGGGGGATCATCAACTTTCCAACTACTACTACGAGCTGGCTGATGCCTATAGCCAACTGGGTAACACGCCAAAAGCCGTCGACGCGGCCAGCGGCGCCATCGTCTGCTGGAGCCGCGATATTAAACAGCGCCGAAGATCCGTCTCCCGGCTCACCGAGGTGCTGAACAAGGCCAAAGATTTGGATGCCTACATGGCGACCGTGGATGCCGAAGCGGACAAGACCGGCCTGGAGAATCCGGTCCTGCGCAAAGCGGCGGGGCTGGCCTACGACAATCGGGCGGAACCGGAGAAAGCCATCGCGCAGTACCTGAAGGCGCTGGCAACCCAGCCGAACGATGTGGATACGCACGCCTACTATGTCAAACTTCTGCAGCAGTTGAGCCAAAAAGAGGCGCTTCCGGATGCCTTGCTGGCTTGGCATCGGGCGGCCCCGCGGGATGCGTCGGTGATCAAGCAATTGTATCAGGTGTACACGACCCTTGAACAGCCGGACCAGGCCGAACGCGCCTGCACCATGCTGGTCGAATCCCAGCCACTCGAGGCGGAGGGGCATCAGGCCCTCGCCGAACTGCGCCAGAATCAGGATCGCTGGGAGGAGACCGTCCCGCATTGGCGGCGGGTCGTTGAACTGCGGGAACTTGAGCCGACCGGACTGCTCGGCCTGGCCAAAGCGCAGATCCATCTCAAACAAGCCAACGCCGCCCAAGAAACCGTCGAAAAACTCCTGGCCAAAACCTGGCCCGAACGCTTCGGGGATGTTCACCAGGAAGCCCGGCGCTTACTCAAATAATCATCCTCTCCCATTGACCGCCGACAGTCCCCCGCGGCCCAACGCATAGGCGTAAAGCTCGTTATTGTTGGCAACGTCATTATTCGCAGGTTTAACCAACGGTGTTATATTCCGGGCGATATGAAAGAAATCGCTCAATTAGACACTGTCCTTTTTAGCCCCCGCCCCCATTTTTCTGTCTAACAGCTTTATGTTCAGCGACTGCCTCAATGGGATAAACCAGCATGTTAAAAATTTCCGGGAAGAATCCTTTTTCTTCGGACTGATTGGGTCGTGATCGCCCGTGATTTTCGCGTTTATTCCCGTCATTTTGTGGGCTTTGGGGAGCATCTGCACGTCCCGCAGCGCCCATTTAGTCGGCGCCGCGCGGGCCAACAGTTGGCGGCTGGCTCTGGCGGCGGCCGCTCTGGGTGTCGGCGTGCTGTGCACACGTGGTTTTCCCCGGCACGCGGGGGTTTGGGGATGGTTGATTCTATCCGGGGCGGTGGGATTGGGTCTGGGCGATTTATGCATGATGCTGGGCTACCGTCGGGTGGGCCCGAGAATTATTGTTCTGGTGCTGCTGTGCCTGGCGGTTCCGGTCGCCGGCGTGAGTGAGTGGCTGTGGCTGGGGACAGAATTGACATGGGAGCAGATCGCGCTGTCCGCGGGTATTCTCGCCGGTGTGGGACTGGCCATCGCTCCAGGGGCCAGGATTCCCGCCCGCAACCGGCGGGAAGTCGTCACCGGGGTCATTTTTGGCGTGCTGGCCGCGGTTGGACAGGGGCTTGGCACCACGATCAGCCGGGTCGCCTACCGTTGCGCCGAGGCCAATCAGGTTCCCATGGGGGGCATGACGGCGGCTTGGCAGCGGATGATCGGCGGGCTTCTGTGCACCGTCGCCGCGGCGGCCCTCTTCCGCATGAGTCCCGGCGAACCGCCGATGGAACGGGCGGCGGACATGCTGGCGCCCGGCGGCCACCGCGCCAAGCCCAGGCAGGTCTGGTTCTGGATTACCGCCTCAGCTTTCCTGGGACCGATTATCGGGCTGTCGGTCTATCAATGGGTTTTGGTCACTCAACCCGGAGCGCTGGTTCAAGCGGTGATGGCTGTGACCCCTGTGGCGGTCATTCCCTTCGCCTGGCTCATCGATGGTGACCGGCCTGACTGGCATGGGGTGGTCGGCGGGCTGCTGGCCTGCGCTTGCGCCGTGGCCCTCATGCTAGTCTGATTACCCCTTCAAAATATCCCGGGCTTTCGCCGCGGCTTTGGTGTCGGGATACTTCTCCAGGATCGGTTGGAGTAACTTTTTGTCTTTATTCATTTTAGCCTTCCGGAAAAGCAGTTCAGCGGACACTTCCGCCCGAATTTCCGGATTGTTTTTCATGGCCGCGAGTTCCGCGGCCGCCCCGCCGTCACGCGTCTCACCAAACGCCTCTTTAACCTTTTCCAACATCAGAGCCGCCTCGTAATACTCGCCGGCGGCCTTCTTTTCCCTGGCTTTCAGCAACTGATCCGCCCGTAGCGTCTCCAGGCGTTCAATCTCTTTCGCCGCCTGCTGATTGCCGGTCGCCAACGATTGCTCGTAGGCTTCCAAGGCTTTGCCCAGGCGCTTGAAGCGCTCTTCCCGTTGGCCTGTCTCCCACAACGTCTGCCCGGCGGCGACGACTTTTTTAGCCTCCCGCATGGCTTTTTTAAGATCTTTAAACGCCCCGCTCCCCTTTTCTTTCACATCCTCATAGGTCACTAAGCCAATGGATTTTTCCACGTCCGGATCAAAGATGGCGACCTTGGGAATGAATTTGCCGCGGGAAGCCAGGGTGGCGGCGACATTTTCAGGGACATCCCCCATTTTGGGCACGTAGACCAGCACGGTGCCGCGGCCCAATTCGTCAATCATGGTTCTGCCGACACCGTCACACAGGGGACATGTCGAATTTTTATCGGTATACAAAAACGCGATGGGGCGGTTTTTCGCCCGGGCCTCGGCTTTCGCCTTGTCCAATTCACTTGTCTCAAAGGTGTCTCTTGGCAGATTTATTCCCGCCAAGGCATGAGAGCATGTCAGCGCCGTCAGAATCAGAACCCATCCACGCGTCATTTTTTTCAGAAAACTTGTTTTCATCATGATTGTCGCTCCTAAAGCACAATTGATTTACGTGAAAAAGAATATATCTTCACTTCCCGCCAATGCGAACAATTCACCGGCAAACCGGTCTGACATGGGAACACGTCACACCGATTCAAACGAAAGCGATCTTCATGCCGGAAAAAATTCAAATCTTCGGTGCCTGCGAGCACAATTTAAAAAATATTGATGTGGATATTCCCCGGGATCAACTGGTGGTAATCACGGGCTTAAGCGGTTCCGGAAAATCCTCTCTGGCCTTTGACACACTGTACGCGGAGGGACAGCGGCGGTATGTGGAAAGCCTTTCCGCATATGCCCGGCAGTTTCTCGAGCGCCTGCAAAAACCGGACGTGGAGCGGATTGAGGGGCTGTCCCCAGCCATCGCCATCGAGCAACGCTCCGCCGGGTCAAATCCCCGGTCAATTGTCGCCACGACAACGGAAATTTATGATTATTTACGGCTTCTTTACGCTCACACCGGGCATCCTCACTGCCCCCTGTGCGGCAAACCGGTTCAAGGGCAAAGCGCCCAGTCGATCGCCGATCTGGCCGGCGCGCTTCCCGCCCAACGGAAGCTGATGATTTTAGCGCCTTACGTCGAGGGAAAGAAAGGCGAGCACAAAGACATCTTTGACCGCATGCGGCGGGACGGCTTTGTCCGCGCCCGGGTGGACGGGGAGATTATCTCACTGGATCAAGAACCGGAATTGAAGAAAACCCTCCGCCATTCCATCGACGCGGTGGTGGACCGTCTGGTCACCAGCGGGGCGGCGGACAGCCGGTTGACGGATTCCGTTGAGCTGGCCTTGCGGATCGGTGAGGGAACCATGCGCTTGTTATGCGAAGACGACCATGGCGCCTGGCAAGAGCGAACCGTCAGCGAGCATCTGGCATGTGACACCTGCAAAATAAGCTTCAGCGAGTTATTGCCCCGCAATTTTTCATTTAACAGCCCGTACGGCGCTTGCAAAACGTGCAACGGCTTGGGAAACCAATTGGTTTTTGTGCCGGAACTGGTCATTCCGGATCCGAGCCTGTCCATCCGCCGGGGAGCGGTTCCGCTGCTCCGCCGCGGTCCCCGGCGGCTGATCATGTATTACAATCACCTGCTCCGATGCCTGGCTGAGACCTACGATTTCCCGTTGACGGCGCCCTGGGAATCGTTGCCGGCGGACATCCGGAAGATTATCCTGTACGGCACGGGTGACACCGAGGTGTGTTTTGACTACTGGCGGCGGGGAAAAATGTACAAAATGCGGCGGCCCTTCGAAGGAATTATTCCTCTGCTTGACCGGCGCTACCGGGAGACGGAAAGTGACGCGGTGCGGGAGCGCTTTAAAGACAGCATGATCCTTGAACAATGCCCGGATTGTCACGGCGGCCGTCTCAGTCCTGAGAGCCTCGGTGTCACGGTGGGCGGCATCAACATTCACGAATTCTGCTGCCAGAGCGTGGATGACGCCCTCGCCTTTATGAGTGATCTGAAGCAATCCACGGAAGAGCGGAAAATCGGCGCCGAAATAACCCGCGAAATTATTTCACGCCTGCGTTTTTTGAAAGATGTCGGGTTACAATATCTCACCTTGGACCGCCGGAGCGGGACGTTGTCGGGCGGGGAGGCGCAACGGATCCGCCTGGCGACCCAACTGGGGAGCGGCCTGGTTGGCGTGATTTATGTGCTGGACGAGCCCAGCATCGGCCTGCATCAGCGTGACAACCGGCGGTTGTTAAACACCCTGCGTAAATTGCGGGACGCCGGCAACACGGTGATCGTTGTCGAACATGATCTGGAAACCATTGAGGAAGCCGATTATGTCATCGACCTGGGCCCCGGAGCCGGCCGCCATGGCGGCGAGCTGGTCTGCGCCGCGCCGCCCGCGGAACTGGCCCGTTGCCCCAAGTCCCTGACCGGGGATTTCCTCGCCGGACGCCGACGCATCGAGATTCCGGCGAAACGGTTAAAGGGGAATGGCGACACGCTCAAAATCGTCGGCGCGCGCGCCCACAACTTAAAAAACATTACCGCCACGATTCCTCTCGGAACCCTCTGCTGTGTCAGCGGGGTTTCGGGATCCGGGAAAAGCACGCTGATCAACCACATTCTGCGCGACGGCCTGTACCGTCATTTCGGCATCATGTGCGACACGCCGGGTGACCATAAACGCATTGAGGGTCTGGAGCACGTCGACAAGTTAATCGTCATCGACCAGAGCCCCATCGGGCGCACGCCGCGGTCCAATCCGGCGACCTACACCAACGCTTTTGGCTTAATCCGCGATCTATTCGCCAAACTTCCCGAATCCAGAGCCCGAGGGTATAAGCCGGGGCGGTTCTCTTTCAATGTTAAAGGCGGACGCTGCGAGGACTGCAAGGGAGACGGCATCAAGAAAATTGAAATGACATTTTTGCCTGACGTTTACGTGCCCTGCGAGACATGCAAGGGCAAACGCTACAACCGGGAGACGTTGGCGATTCAGTTTAAAGGACGGACTATCGCCGATATTCTCGATTTGACTGTCGACCAAGGGCTGGGGGTGTTTAAAAATATTCCCGGGCTCAAGCGCAAGTTGGAAACCTTGAGCCGGGTCGGGCTGGGATATGTCCACCTCGGACAACCCGCCACCACACTTTCCGGCGGGGAAGCCCAACGGGTCAAGCTGGCCACCGAACTGGCCCGCCACCCCAAGGGGCACACGCTCTACATTCTTGATGAGCCCACAACGGGACTGCACCTGGCGGACATTGACAACCTGCTGTCGGTGCTCAAGGACCTTCGGGATCAAGGGAACACCGTGCTCATCATCGAGCATAATCTGGATGTGATCAAAGTGGCCGACCACCTGATTGACCTGGGCCCGGAGGGGGGCGACGAAGGAGGGACCATCGTCGCCGCGGGCACCCCGGAACAGGTCGCCCAGCATCCGCGTTCCTATACGGGACATTTTTTGCGGGAGATTCTCGGCATTCCGGCGGGGCCGTGACCCGTCACCGCCGTTTATAGGTCATCCACAGACCGTGGCCAAGAAACGCGGCGTTGGGCAGAGCGGAAGCCAGAAACCCGGGCAAAAACCCCTGCTTGCCGATAATCAGGAAGATTTGCGTCACTAACACATAGGCGAAGAGCAGGCCCAGAGCTTTGGCGAAGCCGTTGAAGGCACCGGCGCGTTGAGCTCGGACCATCATCGACACGCCATAGAGAGAGGCGACCAGGCAGGCCGCCGGGAAGGTCAAACGATACCAGAACGTGGCCTTGAACCGCGCCCGCGTGCTCTTAGGAAGATCCGGATTCCGCTTCAGGAAACGGGCGATATCCCCGGCGGCCATGTCCCGTAACGGCCGCAGATCCGCCACCACATCTCCGGGCCGCTCATCCAACAGGCCCGCGGAAACCGGTAACACCTCAAAACGCTCTTCTTTAACCGGCAGCAGATCCTCCTCGCCATAGGTCCATTTCCGGCCGTTGAAGAAAACCCATCGGCCGTCGCCGTAGTCCGCCTCCGCGGCCCTGATTTCCCATAAAAGTCCTTCTTTGACCGGATTATGCTGCTTAACCGAGACCCCCCGCTGGCGGCCGACGGGATCAAACAGCTCAAAAAACCAATCCCGCTTGGCGGACCGGTTCCGATAGGCTAGAGCGTGTGTTTCGCCGGTGACGACCAGCGCGTCGTCATCATCTTCGGTCTCGGCGCTTCTCAACACATCCGCCTGGTGGGTGAACCGCGGGCCGACGTATTCATTCAGAACGAACATCGCGCCGGCCAGCAGCACGGCGATTATCCATACCGGGGTCATGGCGTGGGGAATGGAAATCCCGGCCGCGCGGATCGCGGTGAGTTCTTGATGACGGATCAGGTTGTTCACCACAAAACTCAAGGACAAGAGAATTGAGGCGGGCAGGATATAAACCAGATTGGCGGGTTGCCGCATCAGGAAATAGGCGGCCACCTTGGCCGCCGATGTGCCGGCGTCGAGAAAATCTTCCAGCTCGTTAAAAATATCCGCGACTAAAAACAGGACCAAAAATCCCACCAGACAACATAGCATCAAGGCCAGGTATTCGGTCACCAGATGACGAAACACACGCTTAGGAAACAATCGCTTGGATGTGGGTGATTTAGTCATGACCGCTCAGTTTCTCCAGCTCCATTTCCGCCTGTTCCCAATCACGCGTGGCCTTCTCAATCAACCCGGGCAGTTCTTTCAGCCGCCGACCGCAGGCGGCGATAGTGTCGGCCGTCACATCCGGAATCACCATTTTTTCCATTAACTCCGCCTGTTCGGCTTCCAGCTTCTCAATCAGGGCTTCAGCCCGGGCCGATGTTTCCTTCAGGGGCTTTAACCGCTTCGACAGTTCCCGGCGCTTCTCCGCCGCTTCCCGGCGCTGGGTTTTCCGATCTGTCGTCTGTTCGGCGATAACCGCCAGCGTCGCCGCCGGATCCTCGGCGGCGGGCGCGCCCGCGGACTGCGCGCGTTTCGCCCGGAAGTAATCATAATCCCCGTAATACCGGGTCAACCCCGTCGGCTGAAGATCAAAAACGGTCGTCGCCACATGACGGATAAATTCAATGTCATGGCTGACCAGGCAAAGCGTGCCTTCATACTTGCGCAAGGCTTGCTCCAACGCTTCCCGTGACGGAATATCCAAGTGAGTGGTCGGCTCATCCAAAAGCAAAAAATTCGGGCAGGCGAGCAGTAACCGGGCGAGGGCCAGGCGGACTTTTTCGCCCCCGCTGAGCACCTCAACCTTTTTGTCTACCGCGTCACCACTGAACCGGAAGCTGCCCAGCAATGATCGGATCTCGGCTTCCGACGCGGTCGATGAGGATTGGCGGGCGGTCTCGAACACGGTCCGGTCCGGCGGCATGGTGTCGGCGAAATCCTGCGACAAATAGCCGGGCTCAACATTGTATCCGAGGACACGGCGGCCCTCCGTCGGGTTCCGGATGCCGGCCAGCACCCGCAGCAAGGTGGTTTTCCCCATGCCGTTCAAACCGATGACCGCGGCTTTCATGCCCCGTTCAATCCGCAGATCGAGATTCCGGAAAACAAAGACATCACCGTCATACGACAAGCCCGCCTGTTCCAGCCGGACCACCTCGGCGCCGCACCGGGCCGGTTTGGCTAGACGGATCGCCGGAACTTTGACGGACTGGACGGGAACGGTGATCTCCTCCATTTTTTCCAGCGCCTTCATCCGGCTCTGGGCCTGAGACGCTTTCGTGCTCTTGGATTTGAACCGTTCGACAAAGCGTTCCAGTTGTTCTTTTTTCCGGTCTTGATTCTGCTTGGCGGACACTAATTGCTCGTGCCGTTGCTCCCGCTCCCGTTCATAATACGCGTAATTGCCGGCGTAACGGGTGGCTTGACAGCCCGCCACCTCCAAGGTGACCTGAGACAGAATATTAAGCAGATAGCGGTCGTGACTGATAAGCAGCAGCGTGCCGGGAAACTGTTTGAGAAAGCCCTGAAGCCATTCAATGGCGGGCACGTCGAGATAGTTGGTCGGCTCGTCCAACAACAACACATCCGGCGCCGCCACCAGCACCCGGGCCAGCTCCGCCCGCATTTGCCAGCCGCCGCTGAAACTGGCGAAGGGCTGGTGAAACGCGGACTCCGCGAACCCCAGACCGGACAGGGTTTTCTCGGCGCGGGCGCGCAATGTATACCCGCCCAGATGTTCAAAAGCCGTTTGTAATTCCCCGTGGCGATGGGCCAGCTTCTCATCCATCCCGCCCTGATCGGCCATGGTTTGCTCCAGAGCGGTCAGTTCCCGTTCTATGTCGTGCAGTTCCGGCACCGCGTTCTCCGCGTATTCCAGCACGGTGTCACCCACCGCGTATGGGCGCAACTGCTGGTGAAGGTGCCCCAGGCGCAGATGCCGGGGCAGCGAGACGCTGCCGCCGTCACAACTGATTTCGCCGGTGATCAGACTGAAGATCGTGCTTTTGCCCGCCCCGTTCGGGCCGACAATCCCCACCCGCTCGCCGGGATTTATACGGAACGAGACATCGGTCAAGATGTCTTGCGTGCCGAAATGTTTGCTGACATGGATGAAATCAATCATAGTGTGACACCGGGCCCGGCCCCGGCCGCGCGGGCCGGTCGGAGGCTACCGCATTTCCCGGCCGTTGGCCTGGTCGATAATGACGAATTCCTCGTGGTGCAAATCCTCATCACCGCGGAAGGACAACTGGCCGCCGAAATCGTGTTCCAGGCTCTTGAGCAATTCGCTGTCTTCTTTGCGCAGGCGGTCCAGAACCTGGGGATGCACATTCACGCGCAAATCCCGTTTTTTATTCCCCTGGCGGAGAATCGACTGCAGCCGGCGCTGCAATTCCACACTGACACTCTTTGATGATTTGACCAGTCCCCGGCCCTTGCAATAGGGACAGGAGGAATACACCGTGTCCCGCAAACTTTCATGTTCGCGCTGGCGGGTCATCTCCACCAGGCCAAGGGTGGAAATCGGGCTGATCCGAGTCCGGGCGCGGTCTTTTCTGAACGCGTCCCGCAGCGCTTTTTGAACCGTCTGCCGATCCTCCTTGCTGCGCATGTCAATCAGGTCTAAAACAAGCAGGCCGCCCAAGTTCCGGATACGGAGCTGCCGGGCGATTTCATCCACCGCCTCCAAGTTGGTGTTCAAGATTGTTTCAGGGTGGTCTTTGCCCCCGCGGCTGCGGCCGGTGTTGACATCAATGGCGATCAGGGCCTCCGTTTCATCAATGCAGATATAACCACCGCTGGGCAGAGGCACTTTCCGGTGAAAAATATTCTCGATTTGGCGGCTCAAGCCGAATTTATGGAAAATCGGCACAGGCCCTTTATAGAAGCGGATCCGGACGGCTTTTTCCATGCCCATGGCGACAATCATTTTCCGGGCTTCTTCACAACTTTCCTCGGTATCCGCGATAATCTCAGTCACTTCCTCATTGAGGTAGTCCCGCAGGGTCCGCCGGACCAGCCGCGGCTCCTCGTAGACGCAGACCGGCCCCTTCTTTTCCCGGCTGATGGTTTGCGCCTCTTTCCAGGCTGAAAGAACCATCCGGTAGTCCCGTTGAAACATGTCCTCGCTTTGTCCTTCAGCGACCGTCCGGACAATCAGTCCCATGCCCTTGGGCACGCGGAGTCCGCGGACAATTTTCCGTAACCGGTCACGCTCTTTGCGGTCACTGATTTTCTTGGAGATGCCGATATGCCGGGAGTTGGGCAACAACACCAGGAACCGCCCCGGCACACTCAAGTTGGCGGTCACCCGGGCGCCCTTGGAGCCGATCGGCCCCTTGGTCACCTGGACATGCACCTCGGATTTTTCCGGAAAGAGATCCGGAATCTCCTCAATCGTCAAGGGTGTTGTCCGCTTCTCCACGTCACTCTGACTCTTGGGCGCTTTTCCCTTTTTACGACGGCGGTTCCGCTGATGCGTGTCTTTCGGGGGATTGTCGACCACCTCCGCGATATCTTCGCCGCCCCCGAAAAAGGCTTTCAGACGGGCGATAAATCCGACCGGTTCAGGCGTGGTGATGGCGGTGATTTCCTCCTCATCGGGGACATCGACATCATCCCCGAGGGCGCTGCCGCCCTCCAGGGCGTCCATGGAGGCGGGCAGCATGTCCCAGTAATGAAGAAAGGCGTTTTTATCCGCGCCGATATCCACAAACGCCGCCTGCAAAGCCGGCTCCAAGTTGCAAATCACGCCTTTAATGACCGAACCGACCAGGTTATCCTCGTCGTTCCGCTCAATAAAATACTCTTGAATCACCCCGTCCGTCGCGATGGCGACACGGGTTTCCAAGCTCTCATGGTTAATCAGTATTTGGCTCATAGACTCCTAAAACATCCTGAAAGTCACGCGCTGTCAGGCATCGGCAGGATATCGCCGACAGCGATGCGGGTTCCGCGGAGAAATTCCTCAGCACTCATTTCCGGACGTCCTTCCGGAACCACGCGTAAAATGCGCAGGCGATCACCACCACAAGCGATGATCCAGCCATGTTGATCGGCCTGGACCACTTCACCGGGTGTGTGAGCGCCATGGTTTCCGGCTTCGACTGAAGCCGCTATTATGTGTATCCGCTTACGCCCTTTTTTGGCAGGGATATAAAACCAGGCATGCGGCCATGGGGTGAACGCCCGGACTTGACACTCAAGCTTCCCGGCTGTCCGCGTCCACATGATTTCGCCCTGGGATTTCTTAATTTTTTTCGCCAGTGTCGCCAGCGAATCATCCTGCGGCACCGGCTTCATATTACCGGTGACCACACTTTGGATCACCCCGACAATATGCTCGCCCGCCAGCTCAGCCAAGTCTTTTTCCAGCGTCAGAGTGGTTTCCGTGCCGTCCAAGGGACGGGTGACACGGGTGTAAACGCCGCCGGTGTCCAGCCCTTCATCCATGCGCATAAAGGTCACCCCGGTTTCAGTATCGCCAGCCAGAATGGCCGCTTGAATCGGGGACGCTCCGCGGTGGCGGGGCAGGAGGGAGGCGTGAACATTCACGCAGCCACAGGCGGGGAGGGCAAGCACAGGAGAACGGAGGATCTGCCCATAGGACACGACCAGCAAAACGTCGGGTGACATGTCTGACAGGCGGGCGATAAAGTCAGCCGCGTTGACGGACACGGGCTTGTCGGGACACAAGCCCAAAGCCACCGCCGCCGCCCCCAGAGGGGTGCTGTGGAGATGACGGTGCCGCCCGCTCGGACGGTCGGGCTGAGTGCCGACACCAACCAACGTGACATCCGGGGATTCATGGATCGCCCGCAAGGCGGGAATCCCCAATTCACCAGAGCCTAAAAAATATACCTTGGCCGGTCCGCCGGCCTGCTGATTGTCGGCTTTCAAAATGACTGTGTTTTTACGAAAAAGGGCTATCGACACACACCGGATCACAACGAAAAAACAGGCGGCGACCCAGCGTTAAGAACATCCAGTGGCACGAAAAAAAACCGCGGAGACCACCGTGGATGGAAAGAGAAAATACAAACGGTATAATATAGCACGTTTGTGAAAAAAAAGTACCTGTGTCACCGTCCCCGGAGATTTTCAAGGCGGCGGGGCGTTTCAAGAGGACAGCGCCATGCGTGTCGCCATCGGTTTGGGAGCGAATTTAGGACATCCGGAAGAGAACATTCAGGCCGCCCGGGACGCCTTGGCCGCCGGCGGCATGGCGGAGATCACGCTTTCCCCGCTATACAAGACAACGCCGGTTGACTGCGTGCCCGGCACGCCGGACTTTGTCAACGCCGCGTTAGTCGGCGACTGGCCTGGCGATGTGGATTCTCTCCTTGAAACCTGCAAAGCGATCGAGGAAAAACTCGGCCGGCCGCGGATTCATTCAAGCGAGGAAGCCCGGATGATTGACTTGGACATCCTGATGGCCGACGGCGCGGTCTCCGCGCATGACCGCCTGACCATTCCCCACCCCCGGTTTCATGAGCGCTTGTTCGCCTTGGTGCCGCTCAATGATTTGGCGCCTGACTGGGTCATCCCCGGCCTGGACAAGACCGTCGCGGAAGTCACCCGTGACCGCCTCGCCGCCGACGGGGACAGCTTCCAGGCCCGGAAACTCGCCTGAATCCAATTAGAATTCTTCCCCTTCGAAACCGAAAACATCTTCCGTTTTCGCCGCCGATTGTGTCGCGCTTACTTTGTACGTGGGCAGGTAGCGGTAGTACACCTGGAGGCTCAAGGCGTTCAAAGCGGTGGCTTTAAAGGGGGCGTAGTTTCCCAAATTTCCCGGTTCAACCCCGGGATTCACCCAGTGGCCGTCATTCTGTTGATGCTTGATTAACATCGGGGCGAAGCTGGCGTTCCAGCGTTTGAAGTCCCGGCTTCCGCCGTGAAAGATAGCCTGCGTGCAGTAGTACCAATTGTAAGAGGCGTGCTTCCCGCCCGTTTCCCAATCCGGCTCATAGGCGGCCAAAAAACCGTCCACGCATGATTTCGCTTCCGTGGACTTTCCCGCCCCCAGCAACTGAAGACAAAGTGTCCCGGCGCCCTGCATGGCGGGGGATCCGACCCCCGCTTTTGTGTAACCGAATTTACCGTTGGCGTAAGCCACATTCTTGAGGTAATTGATCCCTTTTTCCATCGCGTCCTCCAGTCCCGGGGTCGTGGCGCCCGCCGCGTAACCCGCTTTCATCGCCTGCAGTTGCCAGGCGGCGACGGACAAATCCCAGCGCTTCCCTTTGGCGTAATTATAATCAAAGCCGCCCTTGGGTTGCTGGCCGCTGATCATTCTCTCCAACCCTTTTTCCATGGCCGGCTTGACAAACGGGATCTTGGTCAACGCGTAAGCTTCGCATAAAGCGTAGGTCGCGATACCATGGGAATACCCTTTCGACTCAAGCCCCTTTTTATTCAGCATCCGGTTAGCCAGCCATTGAATGCCTCTTTGAACGGTCGCCCCGAACTCTTCCGAGGAAGGGGTCTCACCATGCGCCAGAAACGCCAGCAACGCCATGCCGCTCATCGCCTCCGGATTACTCCGCGGCGACCAACTGCCGTCTTCCTCCTGGTGCTCCTGCAACCAGCGCAACGCCTTCAAAACCGCCCGTTCCGACGCCGCGGCGCCGGGGCCGCCATAGGTTCGCAAGGCTTTTTCCCGGCCCTCTTTTGTCCGGGAACTGTACAAGCCGGGCAAGGTGATCGGGGACGTGGTCATCTTGATGTCCATGGTGAAATCCAATTCCATCTCGGCGACCGCGTTGGCGTCACTGAAATCCGGTGTCTCCATATCCATTTGCTGAGGCGTGATGGTCGGTTTTTCAACCGTGGGGACAATTTCCTCGATCACTTCCTCCTCGATCTCATCCAGCTCTTCCATCGTTTCCGGGTCGAGCGGTTTCACTTCCAGTTCCTTCGTGTCAAACTCAACGCCCTCATCCAGATTCACTTCCCGGCCGACCATCAGCACGGCGCAGGCGACCACCACCACCGCGTGCAGAAATAACGACACCATCGGCCCGGTCAGATGCTCAATCATCTGCCGCCGCCGGTATTCATCGAGGATTTCCTCGTGGTCTAAATAATGCTCTTCATGGATGTCTTCTTGCCGGGCGATGTCTTCAGCGCTCATGACGCACCTCACTTATAATGGTGACCAAAAAGTAAATTCAAGGGTAATAAAGCCTTGTTTCCGCTTTTTTCAATCGCTTTTCCATGTCCGGCCCGCCCTTTTTTTCAACGATCGCTCTGCGACGGCGCGGGCCGCGGACCGCTTCAATGGTTAGGACGAATGGCGCCGGGGAATTTTTAAAGAGCCGCGCGTTTTTTCTTCCGGTTTTTCTTCCGGGGGGGGGCGCGGGTATCTTTGCGCTCTTGACGGACATGAGTTCAGGCTGTAGATTTCTTCCACCGTCGTGATCAGTCATCGTGGTAACAGGAAACGCAATGATCGCCCATCTCGTTGAATCAGTCCCTGGTCGGGACAAAACCGTGCGTTGTCTGGCTTGCGCCCATCGATGCGTGATTCCGGAGGGTGGACACGGGCGCTGTTCCGTCCGCGTCAACGTCGCCGGTCACCTGTTGGTTCCGGGCGGCGAGGTTTCCGCGCTGGCGGCCGATCCCGTTGAAAAGAAGCCCTTATACCACTTTTTCCCCGGCGCGACCACGCTGAGTTTCGGCATGGAGGGGTGTTCGTTCACCTGCGGCTTTTGTCAGAATTGGCGCATTTCGCAGCGCGCGCGGCATGACGGCCTGCCGAAACAAACCACCCCCCGCACGGCGGAGCAAATCGTCACAGCGGCGTTGAGAAGCGGCTTAACGATTATCACCAGCACCTATAACGAACCCTTGATCAGTTCCGAATGGGCCGTGGAGATTTTCACCTTAGCCAGGCAACACGGCCTGAAAACCGCCTTTGTCACAAACGGATTCGCCTCGCCGGAGGCGGTGGATTTTTTAGCGCCGCGGCTGGACGCGGTCAACGTTGATCTTAAATGTTTCACCGAGGAAAATTACAGGTCTCTGGGAGGCCGTCTGGCCCCTGTCCTGGAGACATTGGACCGGCTGCGGGAACGGGAAAAATGGGTGGAGGTCACCACCTTGGTGGTGCCGGGATTCAACGACTCCGATGAGGAACTGACCGCGCTCGCCCGCCATCTCGCCCAATGGAATCCCGACGCCCCCTGGCACGTCAGCGCCTACCATGAAAGTTATCACTATCACGCGGCGGCCCCCCGCACGCCCATGGAAACCATCACCCGGGCTATCGCTATTGGCAAGGCCGCGGGATTGAGATTTGTCTACAGCGGCAACCTGCCACCGGGAGCGGAACAAGCCGACACCTTCTGCCCGGCGTGCGGAACCGTCTTGATCACCCGCCGCGGGTTCACCGTGACCGGCGATTATCTGACTGACGGCGCCTGCCCGAATTGCGGCGCGGAGATTCCCGGTGTCTGGCGATAAAAGCGTGGCTCCCGCATGTCAACGGACTGGGGTTGTTTTTTTGTAATCTGTTAGTAGCTGGGGCGTAGGCCGGGGTTCCTTGCCCGGCTATGCCTTAAGACGGTCGGCCTTGGAAGACCGCCCTACACAGTGTCCCCCAGCTGCTGACCGATTACGTTTTTTTGGCGGAATCCGCCTATTCACCCCGCTGTCCCGGCGCTATATTGGGGCATGGAGTTTTAACCCCCGCGGCCCTGGCGATGACAGGGCCGTCCGAAACGCGACAACGTTTTCCGCACGCGCGGGCATCGTCAAACTCAGGAGGTTCGTCATGTTGAAAGATCATCAGGACATTCGTATTGGCACACTCGTCCAAGGCGCGAAAGGCGCCGACTACCTCCGGCAAATCATTCCCCATGGCTTCGAGAGCTTTCAATTGACATTCTGGAAAAATCTGGAAGGTGTCGAGCTGACAAAACTCGCCCGGGAGGTCAACACCGTCTTGGAGGAATTCGGCGGCGGCGCGGTCATCAGTTCGCTGGCTGTCTTCGGCAACCCCTTGATGGATGATGTCTGCGTCGACGCCTGGAAAGCCTGCATTGACAACGCCCACCTGTTTGGCACCGACCTAGTCTGCGGCTTCGCCGGGAGGGTCGTGGACAAACCGGTGCCCGAATCCATGCCCCGGTTTAAGTATATTTTCGGCGATCTGCTGAAACGGGCGGCGGACAAGGGGGCCCGCGTCGCCTTTGAAAATTGCGACATGGGCGGCACCTGGCTCCGCGGTGACTGGAATATCGCCCACTCCCCGCACGCCTGGGAGATGATGTTTGATATCCTGCCGGTCGAAAACATGGGGTTGGAATGGGAACCCTGCCACCAGCTCTACAGCTTGGCTGATCCCCTCCCCCAGCTCCGCAAATGGGTCCACAAGGTTTTTCACGTCCACGGAAAAGACGCCACGGTTCTCTGGGAGGTCGTCAGAGACTACGGCATCCGCGGGGGCAAGGCCTTCGCCTATCACCGCACACCGGGCTTCGGCGACACCAACTGGACGGACGTGATTTCCATCCTGCGCATGGGCGGCTACAAAGGAAGTATCGACATCGAGGGCTGGCACGACCCGGTTTACCGCGAAGTTCTCGAGATGACCGGACAGGTGCGCGCCCTCCATTATCTGAAAAACTGCCGGGGCGGAGACTTTGTCGAAAATCCAGCGTGATCCGTGAAACCCGCGGCTGGGGTCCCTTGCCCGGCCCGCGGAGTTTCCCAAAAACACCCCGCACGAGCGCGCCATTGCAAACCAGACAGCGGGCCAGCGGGCGGATAAGACGCCTCAGATCCATCCGGTCGGGCATCTGCCGGAGCTGTTCCTAGGGTTGATCCGAGTGAATTGCGCGGACACAGTCAATCTATGGCGGATCGCGCTCCGCCCCGTGGCGGTCTCCAGAACGTACTCCAGAATATCGCTATTCGACCGCTTGCGACGGAAACGCGTACGCCGGCCAGCCGTTCTTGTCCCGCAGATTCGGAATGGCCGTATCGAACCATCCCATACGGACGAATTTGGGTGTCGCGACCCTGCCGGCGGTGACAACAACCTGATCGTCCGCGATCCTGGCTTCAGCCGCCACAAACGTCTTGCCATCAGCCGACAGCTCAAAGAAACTCGGGGGTTGGCCATCCTTTGTCGTCAATCCCTGATCGACAAAATAGAAACTGACCCGCGCCGCGGTCCCGTCTCGAACCGCTTTTGAAAACACCGGGCCGGTTGTCACCACATTTTCACCATATTGATTTTTCAGCGCCAGCGCCGCCAGCCGTTCGCCGACCGGCTGCTTTGACCGCGGGTGAATCTGCTTGACGTGGATGCCGGCATCGTGCAGGGGAACGATACCCATCCCCGGGATTTCCCTGGCAGCCCGATATTGAGCGGCCCACACCGAGTCGCTGATCAGCGATGTCCTCGTCTCCGCCTTGCTGTAGGGGGCGATCTGAACTTGGTAAAAAGGCAAGCCGGGCATATTGAACGCGCGCGACCAGCCGTTATGCAGAGCTTTCAGACACTCGAAATAGTTATCCGCACCGCGATTGGATTCGCCTTGATACCAAATTACTCCTTTGATCGCGTAATCAGCGACTGGAGCGATACGTTTCGTGAAGATATCCGAGGCCTTGTTCCCCAAGCGGGCGGCTTCGGCTTCCGCGGGCGGCACAAAGGGTTCGATCTTCGATCCCAGCTGGGCGATGACGACATACCCCACCGGGACATCCAGAGTCTGCTCAAGTTTAAGGGCGAAAAAGAAGCCGACCGCCGAGGTGTGAAGCGCCTGTTCAGAGAGTAGATACCACTTGCCGTTGACAAACCCCCGCACCCGTTTGTTGTCCTTCTGCTCGGTGAATATCCGCCGCTGATCACCCGGAACCTGCTTCACCCCGGACACCATATTCGACTGCCCCGAAGCCAGCCAGACCTCACCGACGAGGACATCAGCAATGATTAATGGCGTGTCACGCCGTAGATCCCGCGAAGGGGGAATGGTTGAGGGGGCAACCGTCAGCGTCCGCGGCTCGGAAGAAGCCTCCAGGGGATCCAGTTCAACCTGCCAGTTTCCATCAGCATCCGCGGTGGCGCTTTTTTCCTGTCCCGCGAACCGCACGGTCACTTTCCCGCCCTGACCCGCGGTCCCCCAGATCTTCAGCGGCACGCCCTGCTGTAGAATCATGTGATCCTGAAAAATCTCGGGAAGCGTCACCGCCGCCTGGGCACCGATGCCCAGTGTCATCAGGGCCAGAATTGGTACAAAGGCAAGCGATTTTATCATGATCAATCCTTTTTTCTTCCGTTTAGACGCATGCGGAACAGTTTTTTCGCGAGGTCATCCGTTCTGAGCTTTTCAGTGGTCTCCAGCCGTTCTCGTGAATCCGGGCCATCAACATAGCATGCGGCACCCCTCTGTAAACAGAGTCTCGAACCAAGCTCGAAATGGAGTTAGGTGTCCGGACACTGACCCGCGCCGCGGGGCGGTGACCAACGGGATCGGCAACATCTTAGTTCGCTCGCGCGAAAAAATAAAAAGATAAGGATCCTTTGCCGGAGCGCAAGCCGGGTTTCCGAAATGACGCGGCCAGTGGCAAGGGCAGTGTTCCGGGCGGTGACCCGTTCCATTTTCCCCATTTTTTGACGGACGCGGATAGAGAGCTATATTCGCATCCGCCTATTCTAGAGCGGCTGAAAGCCTTGACGGATAAAGGAGAATAATGGCCCCAACGGGCATGATTTTCCAGGTTGGCATGGCAATTCCTCCCGCTGGATCAGCGTATCTCTCGCCGTGGTGAAGTCCACCGCACGCAACAAACAAATGCGACAACCAAAACATTCCGCGACACCAAATTCCCGGACGCGGTTGATCTCCACCAGGAATATCATGCCCCGACGGGGATCCATGCCAAACCGTATTTTCGCGAAGCCAAGCGTGCTTGAATAAAATGCCCCGATTGCCCGCGTCTGTGTGCCGACCGGTGGCTGTCAAACAAAAAAACCCTTCATCCATCAAAGATTCCGGCCATTGATGAGTCATATAGTGTGACATGAACGATAATCACCTGAGAATTGAGTCGGACGAGGAATTGGTTGAACGCCTGCGGATGGGCGGGCAACCGGAACTTTTTGACGAATTGATTCACCGGCATCTTGAAAAGACCCGAAGCATGATTTACGGCATCGTACTCAATCACCATGACGCGGACGACCTGGTTCAGGAGGTGTTTGTCCGGGCCTACCGGGGAATTTCCCGGTTCAGGCAAAAGGCGAAATTTTCAACCTGGCTCTACCGGATCGCGGTCAACACCAGCCGGTCGTTTCTGAAAAAGCGCGGCCGGTTCGTCCCGGTGGAAAATGAGCACATAGAGAGGCATGGAATCGGCGGGTGCGGGACGCATCCGCTGCAGAGCCGGGAAAAG
This sequence comes from Lentisphaeria bacterium, assembly GCA_032251435.1. Lineage (GTDB taxonomy): Bacteria > Verrucomicrobiota > Lentisphaeria > Oligosphaerales > MVZH01 > JAVVEH01. Next base: position 30,794 of record JAVVEH010000007.1, read on the forward strand.
CTCGACCAGATTGGCGCCGCGCTGGCGGCATTGTCTCCCAGCCTGCGGGCGGCGATTGTTCTGACGGCGATCGAGGGGCACGGGATTGCGGCGGCCGCAGACATCGAAGGATGCGCGCAGGCCACCATGTACTGGCGCATCCACAAGGCCCGGAAGATTCTGAAATCCAGCCTCAAGGAGGTTTTGGAACAATGAAAGACACCGACATAAAACTGAATGACACGCTCAGGCGCTGGCAAGCGGAACAGACGCCTGAAACAAAGCACATGGAGCATTTAAACGGACGGATTCGCCATGCAATCCGAAAGGGGACAAGGAACCCCGTGCCGGCACCTTCGGGTGTCGGCACACCTTTTGCCCCCTTCCTTGGACGGCTGGCGTATTCCGCGCTGGGGATGGCAGCCATCCTGACCCTTCTATTGGTGGTTCATTTGAGGGAAGAGGAGGAGAGGACTTCCAATGGACATCGCCCGGCATTTGCGGACTCCGCACAATCCCTGGCCGCCCTCGATGGCGAGGTGCTGGCGGAAGCGGCGATGCTCTTCCGGGAGATGAATGCCAGCCTCGCCGACCGCCTGAAATGGGTGGCGGAGACCGACGAGGATGTCCAGGTCGCCACCATTGACCAGGATCGGCCCGGGGGGCTGCCGGAGGAAGGACCGCTGGTGCTGGTGAGGACGCTGGTGTTGTCAAGGCCCTCCTCCGGCGGCAGATGGCGGTCCGACTGGCGGGCCCAGGTGGTGACCCGGGCCCAGGAAATGGTGCAGGTCGATCTGGGCGGAGACGCTGCCTCTTTGACGATCTGGACGTTTCCGGTCAATGGGGAGGCGGTGGCGGTTGACAGCCAACTGAAGCTGAAGGGCACCCTTGAGATTGAATCGTCGGTGTCGGAAATCCTGCTCTCGGCGCATCCGGCCGGGATCCACACCTTTTTCCGCGACGGCCGGGAATACCGTGTCATGCAGGTGGCCACCGTGCTGGCCAATCAAAGAGGGCAGGCAATATGAAACCGACTGACTGCGATCCCATAACTGGCAAAATCCTGAATACATTTGGAATTTGGTTCGGAACAAAGTTCAGGACAAGGTTAGTTCAGCCATCCCGGGGGATGGCTGTGACACCCAACCTTCCATTCTGGCATTGTCTGACAGGTCTCTGCTGTCTGCTGGCCGGCGGGCTGGTCATGGCGGCGGAAGCAAAACCAGCCTTGATCATCGAGGAGGAATGGCGGAACATCTTTGGAGGAGAAAAACTGGTTCTGCATGTGCGGGCGGAAACCGGTCAGCCGTCCGATGGACACTTGACCTATGCGGTTTCGGTCGCCGCCGGGGTGATTGTCCGCGGGGAAAGAGTCATGCGGTACGGGCCGGCGGGAAATGCCACGTTCATTACGGTCGATGTGCCTGATATCAAGGACGGCATCCGCATGCCGCTGCGGGTGGACCTGGTTCTCCGCGCCACGCGGCCAGGCCGGCCGCTCGTCGAAAAAACGCTTGAGTTCACGGTGTTTCCGCGGGATCCATTTCACCTCAAGCAGAAGGAGCTGGAAAAGCTTCATCTGGGGCTTTACGATCCCGACGGAGCGACAGCCCATGTCTTCCAGAAAGCCGATGTCCCGTTTACCCGCCTGCCAACGCTTGATGCCTGCCTGAAGCACGACGGCCTGGTGGTGATCAGGGAGGGATTTGGCGGACGGGACCAGAAGAATTTTTGCCACGCCCTGCGCCAGGCGGCCGCGTCCGGAAAAAACGTTCTGGTTTTGATGCCGGAAGAGGCAAGCATCCCCTTGGAGTTCGAGCCGGAGACGGTGCCCGTCAGCCTGAGCCTGGAGACATCCCGGGTGATCCACCGGCTGGACAAGAAGCTGGATGCCACCACCTGGGGGGGCGGGCGCAAGAGCGTCGGGGCGGCCTGCCAGCTCGTGGCTGTCAGAAACCAAACGCTTGCGGAGTTCGCAAAAGGCGGCAGTGGGCCATCGGGGCTCAAAATCCCCGGTCAGAATAGCAAGAAACAAAATCAGAATGGTGATGCTAATCGGATGGAGTTGGGTTCGGGACACCGCCCCGAAGGGGCAGAGCCAAAGCGGAGCGAATGGCAACGTTCGGGACAAGGTTCGGGACAAGGTTTGTCTCAAGAACGCGGCTGGAGCTGGCTGGAGATGGATTTTCCCGGCAACGGCAGGCTGCTGGTGGTGGGCTTCCCGGTCATCGAAGCCTGGGAGGAAAGCCCGACGCCGCGCTTCTTGCTGAGTCGGTTGTTGGAATATGTAGCGGGTAATGTCAAATAACGTCTCAAAACGTATGCGCAAAGCCAAATTCACGTGGCGAAGCAATAGGAAACAAGATAGCGGTATACGAAGAAACAAACCTACTCCAGAACCTACTCCAAAAACATGAACGAACCCGCAAAACTAAATCACGAGAAGCTACTTGTCTATCCGCTGCTTCTGCAATTTCTTGCAGAAGCAAACGAGCATGCCTGTGGTTGGGGGAATATTCATGCCATCTCTGACCATTACAGCCGTGCGTCTGAGGGAATTTTGCTAAGCCTTGCAGAAGCTTCTCGGTCAAAGCAGGCAGGCTTGAAGCAAACATCAGTGGATTGTAGCTTGGGTTCTATGCTTGAATGCGCAGCTTGTTTTGACATTGCTGTCGCCAAAGGAATCATGAATAGTCTGTCGTGCAGGAACCTGAAGCAACGACTTGCCACCATTTACAAGATGACAGTCGGTTTGAAGAAGTCATGGCAGGAAATGGAATTGCGCGAGGATGCCTCCGCACACATGCAGAGTTACGTTTTTCTTCATGAGGGTTTGGCTGCCTACAAGCTTGGCATCCAAGTAATACAGGAATTAACCGTCGGCGGGATCGCAGAATCTCTTAGCAGACCGCATTTCCGCCGGATTGACGAAGCTGCCACTGCGATCATCCTGCATATTGCTGAGGGAAATGGGCGTTTTTCGGACTTGGATCAGGCACGTTTTTTGGATATGGCCAACCAAGCTGTCACAAAGCTATCAGTTCGGCTTGACCTGTGCGCCCTGAAAGGGGAGATCAATGATAGAATCGTGCCTACGATCAAGGGTTTGTTGGTACGTCTAGCTGGCGCAACAGCAAAACTAGCTGCAAGAAAGAGAGGGGACACTGTGACGAAGGTAACTTATGCTTAATCACAGAAGGATTTTGGTTCGGGACAAGGTTCGGGAGTAAGTTCGGGACAAGGTTTTTTCTATTTCGCACGACTCTGTCAAACAAGGAGAAGGAGAAGATTGATGGACACACGCATGAATTCGCAGGTCGGACAATTTAACGTTACGCAGCTACAGAAGGAGCACAACACCATGAAAAAGATGATCAAACCCGTGAAGATGATGCTTGCCACTCTCGCTTTTCTTGGCATTTTGGCACCCGTTTACGCCCAGGAACCCACCCCCGTCTACCCGACGGCCATCTTCCCGTTCCAGGAACGGGGAAACGAAGTGGCCGGCTACGGAGAACAGGTCGGGGATCTGTTATTCGCCCTGCTGGCCGTCGATCCGGAACTCTATCTGGTTGATCGGGCCGACATGAAAAAAATGCTGGACGAAGCGGAATTGAACCTCTCCGGCATGGTGACCCCTGGCCAGGCGACCCAGGTTGGACAGTTGACCGGGGCGAAAATCATCGTCACCGGATCGGTGATGGCCGTCGGCAACAAGACCTATGTGGTGGCCAAAATCATCGGCACGGAAACCACCCGCGTCCTGGGCGCCTCCGTCAAAGGCGACCCGAAGGACGACATCGACGCGCTGGTCGAGCAACTGTCCGAAAAAGTTGCCGCCACCATCCGCGAGCGGGCTGTGGAACTGGTCGCAAAACCTATCGAAAAGAAGGATCTGGTTGCCGAACTCAAAGAAAAATTGGGTGATGCGAAGCGTCCGCCCCTGTTCATCACCATCCGTGAGCGCCATGTCGGACAGGCCACCATCGATCCGGCCGCCGAAACCGAAGTCACGCTGCTGGCCACCGAAACCGGTTTTGAGGTCGTTGATCCCAAGACCGGTCGCCGGAAGGACGCTTCAATTGTTCTCGAAGGGGAAGGCTTCAGTGAATTCGCCATGCGCAAAGGCAATTTGGTCAGTGTCAAAGCCCGTCTCGAACTGAAAGCCATCGACACCGCCACCGACAAAGTCATCGCCATCGACCGGCAGACAGCGGTGGTCGTCGACCTGACCGAGCAGATTGCCGGCAAGGCGGCTTTGGAGAAAGCGGCCCGCGAAATCGCCGCCCGCCTGCTGCCAAAACTGGTTGAAAAAGAGCGGTAATCACCCCGGATGAAGAGGATCAACCACACACTCTGCGCTGTTCTGCTGCCGCTTTTGATTGGTCTATGCCTGGGGGGAAGCAGTTGGGCGGAAGCCCCGCGCTCCGGTGCCGTACACCCTACCGCACCGGGGCCTTCCGCTCCGGCAACGCTGCGCCTGGCACTGGTGGAACTGGGCGGAGACATCCCAATCCCCGCCCCCTTTGCCGACCTGCTGTTTGTCGAACTTAGTGGTAGAGAAGATCTGCACCTGCTGGAACGGCAGGAGGTGAATAGGATTGTTGAAGAACAGAAACTGAGCCTGATGACCCGCGGTGCGGTCGATGCGGACTCCGCAGTCCAGGCCGGGAAGATTCTCGCCGCCGACGCGCTTTTAATTCTCGAGCTGGAAAATCATTCTGAAAAGCCGCTGCTTCGCACCCGGTTGGTCGATGCCCGTTACGGGCTGAAACTGTTTGACGGGTCGCTGGCCCAGTCGAAAAATGCCGACGGCTATGAAGCCCTTGCCCGCCAGGTGGCGGCGCGAGTTGCCCGCCATATCCGCCGGATCAACGTGCCTCCGGATCAACTGTTGCTGGTTGGCGTCTCGTCGTTTCTCAGTGAAGAGCTGTCGCCGGAATGGGACTGGCTGTCCGACGAGATTCCTACCGCCATCGAGCAGAATCTGGGGCTTTACCCCGGGGTTGTGCTCCTGGAACGGAAAGCAATCCGACCGCTGACCGAAGAGCGGGAGCTGACATCCGGCCTGCCGGAGGCGCTCCAGGCATCGGCCATACTGATCAACGGAAGCTACCGGATGCAGGACGGGAAGGACACCGTATCCGTGCGGGTTCGGGCCCGCAGGCAGGCCGTCACGCTTGCCGAAGAAACGTTCCAGACACCCCTGGACACGGTGGGAAGCGCCTGCGCCCAGGCCGCCAAACGACTGCTCGGCCAATTGCGGTCCTCGCAGGTCGGAGCGCCCATGAATGCCGGGGAGGAAGCCGAAATCCTAGCGGAGGAAGCGCGCACTTACCTTGCCCGGGGCGAAGCGAACCGGGCTATCCCGGCAGCGGAGGCGGCACTGGCACTTGTCCCGGAGTCTCTAGAATACATGCAACTTGTCATCCGGTCGATTGATCGCGGTGTTGTGAGTCAACGATTAATCCTGGAGACTAATGATCCAAGACCCTTGCTGCACTACCATCGGCGTGTTACATATCTAGCTTACAAGACCATGAGAACGTGCCCTCTTCCTCCTCTGTTTGGCACTGACCATCGCTGGACTGAGGAGGAGTGGCAGCGTCATGTCTACCACGTTGAGGCTTTCGTCACGGTTGCCCATGTCCTCAGACCCTACCACAATGATCCGAGGTATTTCGACAATGCTCCCGTCGACATATTCTATGCCGAATTCTGTGAGTTCTTTGATGAAGCACGCAAACGTTATGAGGAGCGTCCTCGTCTTTTGTCCTCGCTATTAACGCAGTTCTCCGGGGTCATACGGCGCTCGGCAAGCATCGAGGAGGCCATACGTCTGGCCGACGAACTTGTCCCGCTCGAATCCCGGGCGCACCAGGCCTTTCCTCACAAGTGTCGTTGCCGCCTGTATACGATATGGAATTTCTATTCTGCATTCCTCAACTTCCGTGAATCGGACAGCCAGGCCGGAGAAAAAGGGCTTGCCTATCTGGAGAAACTGCAGCATTCACCCGATCCGTATGTGCGGGCGGAATCCCTTAAATGCGGCCTTGAATATTACACAAAGACTTCCCCAAGCGAGGAAAATCGGCGGCAACTGGCCACGGCCTATGTCAAAGCAAGCAAAGAAGCATTCCGCACCGATCCAAAGCCGGTTAAGGGTTTGCAGTTTGATGAGGATCCAATTTTGAGCGAACAGATACAGATGGCATTTATTGCCGACCTCCTGGAGTTCTCACTTGCACAGAGGAAGGCAAGGGACAACGGGGGCTGGACCGGAGGAGTGCTTTGGCTGGCAGATTATCTTGCGCGTAACGGACAGGCAGCCCGGGCTCTGGAGCTTTTAGAGCAAGTGCTTGCCAAATGCGATTCCCCCAAGCCGCAGGGGGGGGGGGGAGTCGCAGATGCTATCAGCCAGCTTAAAGCAGCTCATCCTGAACTCGTCTGTGATGAAGTCCCGTCTGCTCACCTGCCCAGCCCCATACCTGTGCTGCGGGCCGACGGTATTCGGCTGCTCAGTGGAGAGCGTACCCGATTCTGGCGATTTGCGCGGGCAGGCAGTGAGCTCGTCATCATCTACAACCGGTCGGGTTCTGCCTATGACTACGGCGGCATCCGCTTCGACCCACTGGCAGGAAAAGTCTTGTCAATTGTTCCACCTCACCGAATCCCTCAAAAGCAACGGGACAATCCGAAACGCAGCACCAGCTTGACACCCGTCGCCACAGCTTTCGGCTCCGACATACATATTGGCCGCTACGGCACCGGAATTGCGACGATCAGAGACGACGGCTCCGTGACCAGACTGCATGCGGATAATGGTTTGCCGATTGATGGTACAGTTTTTCTTGCGCGGCTGGAGAAGTGGCTAATTGGCGTGATGGGAGACTCGGTCGAAAGGGGGGAGGCCCTGGTCGCGGTCAACCTGGAAACGGGCAGGATAAAAACTGTCTGCTCCTCCCGGGACGATACGGATGCAGACGCCTCGCATCACAGGTTCCTTGGCCTGGTAGCAGACCGTCGCCGCAACATTGTCTGGTTCATCAGTCGGGGACGCAACTTCAAACTCGGTTCGGGACCTCCGGGAGATCGGCTTTTCCGGTATGATCCGGAATCTGACAGTCTGGAAGCAGTTCATACACGGGAGCTGGAGAACCAGTTGGTCGGTTGTAAGAAAACAGACAGGGGCACAGACGGGACGCTGCGCCTGTTTGGAGACCGATTGCTTATCCGGGGAATGTATGGTTTGTGCGAATACAATATTGAAACGGGCCGGACCCGTTTGCTTTCGGCATTGCCTTGCTTTGAGAAGATGGCCCAATGGCGTGAACCTTGGCTGCACCTGAATCCGCCTGGTTTTTCACCGGTGAACGACGGGCTAGTGTACATCTCCCAAGGAAAACTGCTCCACTTTCAGAATGGGGAAAGGGATCCCAGCGTGTTTCCCTTCACTGCGTTTGCTTTATGTGACCCAGAGGATAAAAGCAGTAGCGAAAAAGAGGGGCTTGAAATCAGCAAATACGTCGGGCTGCGGAAGATCCCTGCTCTCGATCTGGCTGCGACAAAACAGGGACTTTATGTTCTGACCCACGAGGCCCTCTGGTTGATCCCTGGCATCGTTGCAGAAAAAGAGGGCGAAGGGGGAGGAATATGATGCGCGTGCTTTTACCGCCAGCGCTTATCGGGCTATGTCTTTTGGGTTGTTGCTGGGCGGAAGACGTGCGCCCAGGGACCGCAACCCATACGGCCCCGGGGCCTTCAACGTTGGCCCCCCTCCGCCTGGCTCTGGTGGAACTGGGCGGGGAAACCCCGGTTCCCGCGCCGTTAACGGATCTGCTGTTTATCGAATTGAACGCCAGCAAAGAACTGCATCTTCTGGAGCGCCAGGAAGTGACCCGCGTTCTCGCTGAGCAGAAACTCGGCTTGATGATCCGCGGTGCGGTCGATGCGGACTCCGCAATCCAGGCGGGGAAGATTCTCGCTGCCGATGCCATCCTGATTCTTGAAAACGAAAACCATTCTGAAAAACCGCTGCTTCGCACCCGCTTGGTTGATACCCGCTACGGACTCAAGCTGTTTGACGGCTCACTGGCGCTGCCGAAGACTGCGGACGGCTATGAGGCCCTTGCCGGCCAGGTGGCGGCGCGGGCTGCCCGCCATATCCGCCGGATCAACGTGCCTCCGGATCAGCTGTTGCTGGTTGGCGTCTCGTCGTTCTTCAGCTATGACCTTTCAAACAAGTGGGACTGGCTGTCGGACGAGATTCCGCGGGTCATCGAGCAGAACCTGTCTTTGTATCCCGGGGTCGCCCTCCTCGAGCGCAAAGCGACCGCGCCCCTTTCGGATGAACGGGACATCGCTTCGGCAATTCCCAAGGCTCTGCAGGCATCTGCAGTCATCTTGAGTGGTCGTTTCCGCTTGTCTGACAACGGGCAGTCCGTAGAGGTTGATGTCAAGGCCCGCAAGGGAAACGCAGTCGTTGAAGAGGTGACATTTGAAATACCTGTAGACGAAATGACGGGGGGATGCATAAAAGCCACCCAGGCCCTGCTTGAAAAGCTTCGGGGGGCGGGAACGGGGCATCCGATGGATGCAGAAGAGGAAGCCAAAGTGCTGGCGGCGGAAGCCCGTGCCTACATCAATCGTGCCGAGGGCAGTCGCGCGATGCCTGCCGCCGAAGCGGCTCTGGCGCTGGTGCCTGAGTCGTTGGATTATATGGAACTGGCGATTAATTCCATGCTTGGATCAGGGGGCGTTCTGGATAATGGACAGCGGAATGTGGAAGATCCACGCCTATTGCTGCCGTTCCACCGGCGGGCCGGTCACCTGGCCCGGAAAATCATCTTAACCTGTCCACTTCCACCCTTGGCCGCCCCTGGCATTGCCTGGACCGATGAAGACAACCGGCACAACGGATTGCACATATACGCGCTTGAGTGGGCCCGCAATGCCCTCAGCCCGCTGTATTATGCCCGGAAGGATCCGAGGTATTGCGCCGGCGGCAGCGTCGATGTGCTCTACGAAGAGCTATGGGATGTCTTTCATGCTGCGCAGTTACGCTATGCCGAACGTCCGAGGTTGCTTGTCCATCTGGTTACACAGGTCTCCGACCAGGGACATGGCATTCTGCGAGCCGGCAGCATTGAGGAGGCCATGCGCCGGACCGATGAGCTTCTTGAACTCGAAGTCCAGGCTTTGTCCAGGTGGTTCCAAGGCCGGGATCAGAGCTATCTGCATAGCCTGTCTGACTATTATCTTGCCTTGTACAAGTTTTGGAAAGAAAACAAAGATGCCGGCAACAAGGGACTCGCATATCTCCTGCAATTGCAGAACCACAGGGATGCTTTCGTCAGAGCAGAGGCTGTGAAATATGCACTTAGGTTCTATAAAGAAGTTGTTCCGGATCAACGTAAACGCAGAGAGCTGGCCGCCGCCTATGTAAAAGCCAGCAAGGCCGCTGGACGACCTGATCCATCTCCTGTCATGCGCGTCCAGTATGACCCGGATGAGGCGGAGAATGAACGAATAGAAATGGGCTTTATACAAGACCTAATTAACTACTCACTGGAACATGGACTTGCAAAAGCAAACGCAAACGGGTGGCTGACTGGAACGCTAAAATTGACTAGATATCTTGAGCGCCAAGGGAAGCCGGCGGAGGCGCTTGACTACCTAGAGCGACTGGCTGTGGCCTTTGAGAAACGTAAATATGGCCGCTGGCAGAACGTTGTTAACGAAATAGACCGGCTCAAGAAAAGGCATCCGCAGCTGCAGAAAGCGAGTGCACAGGATCTTCTGCCTGAAGCAATACCCCTGTTGCGGACGGATGATGTGTCTATAACCAACGATGAGGAGGAGACGCAATTCTGCCGATTTGCTTCGGTCGACAATGACTGGGTGATCATCGCCTCTTTGCGCAGAAAGCGCAGTTATTTTGGGGTTGTCCGTTTTGATCCCTCTACCAGGAGAGTTGACTCAACCATTCAAGCGGTGAATCTCTGTCATCCCGGCTGGCAAAAACCCAACAGAGTTCTTTCCTGGATCCCCCGGGTCGCGCTTTTTGATGGCGGCGTACATCTTGGCTGCGAAGCGACGGGTATTGTCACCCTGCGCGATGATGGAACCATCAGCCGGCGACATGCGGACAATGGCCTGCCTCTCAATGGAATAGGCGGTGTGGCCTCACTGGGAGACTGGCTGTTCTGTATAGCGGGGGGAGATTACACCGGTCTGCAGGCATTGATCTCAGTCAACGTGAAAACAGACAAGGTGAGCGTCATCTGCTCTTCACGGGAAATCCGGTCGTCGGATAAGGCCCGGCTGGTGGTTCCGGGCATGGCCACAGATCCCCAGCGGAAACTCTTGTGGTTTATCCGTCGCGGAATCGGCACCAAGACCATCCGGCCTGACTATTCGCCTGAACTTTACAGATATGATCCCGCCACCGAGCGAATGGAAGCCGTTTCTTCGGCGCAGGAAAGCATCAAGCTTGTCGGATGCGGGGGTCGGTCTGGGAGGGCCGGTTCTTTGATGCGTATGTCCGGCGACACTCTCATCATAAGTGGAACGCGCGGCATCTTTGAATTCAATGTCGAAACGGAACAATCACAGATGCTTCGTGTGGCTCCGAAAGGAAAAGGCGGTGACTGGGAGGATCCATGGGTATTCTTTGACGGGCATTCTTTCTTCCGGGTAACCGACGGACTTGTGTGCGTTTCGGAAAAGAAGCTGATGCACTTCCAAAAGGGCAGAAAGGAAGCAAAGACATTTCCGGTCACAGCTTTTGCCCCGCCGCCAAGAAAGGGGAGTGATCGGGAAAAAGCTGGAAGCCAGCCCTCTCCCCATGCCGTGAGCAGCTATGTCATCGACCTGCTGGCAACGAAGGAGGGCTTGTATGTCCTGACCCGTGATGCGCTCTGGCTGGTCCCGGAGATCAAGGCGGCGGGAAACAGCAGTCAGGGAGAGGAAAGATTGTGATGCCCAGATGTTTTATTTTCGGAACCATGGCGCTGACCTGCCTGTTGGTCAACGGCACACTACACGCGGCTGGCACGGGGGCCGGTGAAGCAGACCGAAAGCCAGCTGGCGGACTCCGGCTGGCCGTTGTTTCGCTGGAAGGAGGAGCCCCCGTGCCGGCCATCTTCAGTGATCTGCTGCTCGTCGAGTTGAATGACAAGACGGATCTGCACCTGCTGGAAAGGCAGGAGGTGACCCGCGTTCTCGCCGAGCAGGAACTGAGCCTGATGACCCGCGGTGCGGTCGATGCGGACTCCGCAATCCAGGCCGGGAAGATTCTCGCCGCTGATGCCATCTTGATCCTTGAAAACGAAAATCATTCTGAAAAACCGCTGCTTCGCACCCGGCTCGTGGATGCCCGTTACGGGCTGAAGCTGTTTGACGGGTCGCTGGCCCTCCCTGAGAATCCGGATGGCTATGAAACGATCACCGATCAGGTGGCCGGTCGCGCAATCCGCCATCTTCGCCGGGTCAACGTTCCGCCTGATCAGCTCCTGATGGTGGGTGTGTCGTCTTTTCGCAACGACGATTTGTCGAACAAATGGGATTGGTTGTCCGACGAGATTCCGCGGGTCATCGAGCAGAACCTGGCCCTGTATCCCGGGGTCGCGCTACTCGAGCGCAAAGCAACCGCTCCCCTATCGGAGGAACGGGACATCGCTTCCGGTCTGCCGGAGGCTCTTCAGACTTCCGCCGTCATTTTGAACGGAAGTTTCCGCTTGTCGAATGGCGGCAAGTCGGTGTCCGTTCATGTTGAAGCCCGGCGGGGGAATGCGGTGGTTGGCGAGGAAACCTTCGCGACGCCTCTGGATGGGGTGGGCGCCGGTTGCATGGCGGCTGCCAAAACGCTGCTGGAGAAGCTTCGGGAAGTCGGAACCGGGGCCCCCATGGACGCCCTGGAGGAAGCCGAAATTCTGGCGGCGGAGGCCTGCGCCTATATCAATCGACACGAAGCGAACCGGGGTCTGCCCGCCGCCGAGGCGGCTTTGGCGCTGGTTCCTGATTCGTTTGACTATATGGAACTGGTAATCACGTCTATCATCGGCTCGGGAGGCGTTTTGGATAATGGCCGACGGGATGTGGAAGACCCGCGCCTGCTATTGCCGTACCATCGACGGGCCGCCTGGTTGGCCCGGAAAATACTGTTGACCTGCCCGGTGCCGCCTTATCCCATTACGACGGTCGAAGAGAAACGTCAGGGCACGCTGCATGTCGTTGCGCCAGGCTACGCCAGCAAAGCGTTGACCCCGTTGTACCATGTTCGAAAACATCCGGGGTATTACGATGGCGGCAGAACCGATGTGCTCTACGAAGAGTTGTGGGAACTCTTTGAGGCAGCCCGTGCACGATATGCAGGCCGACCCCGGCGGCTGGCCGGCTTGATTTTTCATTTTTCGAGTAATAATGGTGCGCATGCTATTCAACGGGCAGGCAGCATTGAAGAAGCGATCCGCCGGACTGATGAATTGGTAAAACTTGAGCTGGAGACATTTCACGCCTTGCCCAGGACTCGGGGAAATATCCCTCTGTATGCCTTACAGGATTTCTACGGTGCCTTGTGTACGTTCTGGAAGGAAGACAAGGCGGCAGGGACGAAGGGACTTGCCTATCTCACTGAGCTCCAGAATTCAGAGGATTCGTCTCTAAGGTCTCAGGCGCTGAAATACGGGCTTTATTTTTACAAAAGTATCGTCCCCAACCATGACAAGCGGCAAGAACTGGCCGCCGCCTACGTCGAGGCGGCCAAGGAGGCGGCCTGGCCGGATTTGGGGCCCGTTCTGAATGGGCAGTATGATGAAGATGAGGCCGAGAGCGAGAGGATTAAACTGCGCTTTGTCCAAGAAATCCTTGACCATGCTTTCGAAAACGGCTACGCAGGGGATAGCTTTGACGGCTTGGGGAGCGGGAGCCGACTGCTGGCGGAAGATCTTGAACGCCACGGCAAGCCGGAGGAAGCACTAAACTATCTGCAACGGATGGCGGACATCTACAAGCCCCGCAAATATGATCGCTGGCAAACGATGGTCGATGCGATGGACAAACTCAAAGCCAGGCATCCCAATCTGGCGGGAGCGGATAAAAACCGGAAGGTGGCCGGGGTAAAGCTGCTCCTGCGGGCGGATGGAATAGCACTGCCCGGGCATGATGGAAAAATCAATTTCTGTCGCTTTGTGCCAGCGGATGACCAGGTCATCATCATGGTCTTTCCCAGCGCGCCAACAGTCACTTCCGACGCCTACGGGGCAATCCGTGTCGATCCCGAAACGTCACATGTATCTTTGGTTGCGCCCATAACGCCTTTGCGTCACCCCGAGTGGAAATCTCCCGGGCGGGTTTTCTCCTGGTATCCCCGTGTCACACTAACGGGCGACGAACTTCATATGGGCTGTGAAGGCACCGGTGTGACAACCATCGGAGCGGACGGATCGGTCACCCGGCTGCATATGGATAACGGCCTGACTTTTAATGGTGTTGGGGGTATCGCCCAGCTCGGGGATTGGCTGTTCTCTATCACAGGAGTAGAGTATTCCCCCCTCCAGGCAGTCGTTGGGATCAACCGGAAGACAGGCGAAAAAAGGGTGATTTGTTCCTCCCGCGAGATCCGCCCGTCGGATAAAGCCAAATTGCTGGTTCCCGGCATCGTAGCGGATCCCGAGAGGAACTGTTTATGGTTCATCACGGTCGGTATCGGCACCGAGTCTGTCCGTCCCTCAGCTTCCCGTGATTTGTACCGATACGACCCTGAGACGGACCATCGGGAAATCATCCCGGCCGCCGAGGAAGGGCTCAGGCGTATCGGCTTGAGGGCCACCCCACCGGCAACAGGAGAGTTGATGCGGGTATCCGGAGATAATCTGGTCATCAGCGGGGTCACGGGTATATGTTCGTTCAATATTGAAACCGAGCAGTCTCAGGTGGCCGGCGTCAGAGACCCGGGCAATGGTGAGCAATGGGATCACCCCGGGACTTTTTTCTATGGATCGTCCTTCTTTCGGGTTACAGACGGCCTGGCGGGCATCTCCGAGGATCGGTTAATCCACTTCCAGTCGGGAAAGAGGGAGCCCCGGATCTATCCGGTCACCAGCTTTATCCTGTCAGCGGGAGAGGGCCAGATTCGCAATCGGAACAATGGCTGGCAGAGTGGAGACTTCTACAACGGAGCCGTTCTCGATCTTCTCGCCACGGACAAGGGCTTGTATGTGTTGACCCGCGACGCCCTCTGGCTGGTGCCGGAGATCAAGACGGCGGAAGACAGCCTTCAGGTAAAGGAAGGGTTATGATGCGCAGACTTAAAACGCTTCTTTCGGGGGCAATTTTCTTTGCCTGCCTGACTTTAAGTGTCGGGGCACTGGCCGTCCCTGTCCGCGTGGCCCTGATGCCGCTGGATGATCCCTCCGCCATGACGGCCGACATGGTTCTGGCTGAGCTTTCCGGGCAGGGGGGCATTGTATTCCTGGAACGGTCAGAGATCAACAAGATCCGGGCTGAACTGAAGCTGGGGGAAGCGGGCTTCGTGGCGGATGAGTTCATCCCCGATCAAAAACTGCTTGAAAACACCGACGTCTTTGCTGTATTGAAAGAAAGTAATTTCATCGCTTTCGATGCCATGACGGGCGTGCGCCTGGTTGATCGGCCGACAGAGGACAGCGAAGCCGTCGGAAAAGCCATTCAGGATGCCGTCCACAAGCGGGATTTGTTTAATGAAGGAAAAACCACGAAGTTTGCTTTTCTGCCCCTGGTGGTCGCCAATCTGAACAAAGCACAAGCTGAAACCGCAAAGGAAGCCTGCCAGACGTTTATCCGACAGGTAGGTCAACACCCCGATACGGTTGTGCTGGAACGACGCCATCTGCTCATGCTTCTGGACGAACCCGAAGCAGACAAACGGAATCTCACAAAAGGGCTGTTTGCCGGCACGATTCTCGGCCGGCCCTCGGCCAGGCCGGGTGTGGACGGGCAGGTTGAGTTCCGCATAGGCTTCCATCGTCCTGGGGCACAGGACGCATATGTGGTGCTCGAAACGCAGCTCACCCCTGGTGCGGATGTCCGTCGCGTTATCGCTCGGTTCCTGGCTGGCGAGGATCTGCCAAGCAGCAGTTCTCTGAATATTGCGGGAACCGCCGAAGAAAAAGCCGTCGAGGCTGATGAATACCTGACCTATGCCGCATTCGCGGCCGGGCACTTGCTTACTGACAGCGCCATGAGCACGGGGGGAACCGCTGTGACACTCGATCGGACACAGGAGATCGCCTTATGCGAGATTCTCTCGCGAGGGGTTTTCCGACTCGCACGTGACAGGGTGCATACGCGTGATCCGCATGATCGGGCGGCCTTTGTGGACATGTTTGGCAGAGCTGCCAGACTCGCACGCAAGCACTTGGTGTTTCCCACGAAACTTTCGATTGTGTTGAATTCAAGTCTCCAAAGTTACCCCGTCAAACGCCTTGACACCCAGGAAATGCAGTCCTTGCGAGCATCCGTCGAGGCCTTACTTGAAACACGCAGACTGATGCTGGAAGATGTGCGGAGGCAGGCCGAGACCGGAACGCAACCGGGATTGTCGGGGGACGAAAAACTGTTGGCCATGCAGGCCCGAGCAAAATATGCCGCCAGCCTGTTCAATGACTGCTCGTTGTGCTGGGACTTGTCCTATCTCGAAAAGTACGCCATACCGGAAGTCAGAAAGCTGATAACCCAGAGCAATGACCTCGGGCCGGAGCTTTGGCACTACCGCGAGCTTCTCGCCAGAAATCGGTCCAACTGGCTGGGTATCATGGCGATGGCTGTTAATGATCTTACCAGAATGAAAGCCCCCCCCCGTAGTGCAGCAGAACGGCAACTATTTGACGGACTGTACACAGAACTGACCCACTCCAAGCTCATGCGTCTCGCCTTCAGTGGCTATCGAGGGTTGGTGGTCAATGAAGCCGGCGTGCCGACTGGGAAGCTGAATATCGACCCCAAACGACCGAAAAAAGAGGATACGGCCATTGCTGAAGCTGTCAGAAGGTATGAACCCGCCATTCTGTCAATCTATGAGAGCGACGACTATATCGCCGTGAAACCCTATACATTGTACTGCCCTTTTGGCCCTTCCCTGCTCTCCTCAGATGCCAGATTCAGAATCCGTTCGGCAATGATCCGACGCTTTGGGGTTTACACCGGTGTCTGGTTGTACGCAGACGATCTCGGACGGGAAGAGGCTGAAACCTTTTACCGGGCTCTGATTAAATGGCTGGGCCAGATCGATCAGGATCCGAGAATCCGGCATCCCGGAGATGACGACCTGAGATACCGCGAGACGAAGCGTCTCACGAAAGATGCCTTGAAAGCTGAAATAAAAAAGTTCTCGGAGACATATGGCTTCCCGCCGATAACGAGACCGAACAGAACCTTGGAAACCCCTTTTTCCAGAATAGTAACACCGCTGAAAGACACATCCTCCGGAAGCTGTGTGACGCGTCCCGCGTCGGACGGCCGCTATATCCTTTTTGCGACTGCGGCCGCCGGAAAGACCCGGCTCTGCCGTCTTGACACGGAGAACGATTTGGCTATGACCAGCGGCGAGGAGACCGAGGTGCCCTCTGGCTGGGGACAACCGATGACGGGCAGTGTGCTGCTTGACGATTACTATGCGGTTTCCGGCAGAGAATGGTTAACCCTTTATCCGCTGGACGGCAGTTCTTCCCAATTTGTAAACTTCTCAAACTATTTTGAGGGCAGAAATAATTGCATCGCGGGGTGCGGCAACCGCCTGTTTTTGTCCTACGGAAACTACGTGGGCAACCAGGTGCGCCCGGGAACCCTGCTGGAATACAACGTGGCTACCAAGGAAGTGCATGTGTTAATCTCCACGCTCGACCCAACGGTTGACTGGCCACTCAGTGGCTTGACAATGCCCTATCATATTCATCGGGTAGCCATTGATCCCGAGCGGAAACGACTGCTGACTTTTCTGCACTCTTCAACCAAGTTTTCAGACCAGGGATACCCCCCCGCAAGACTATATGCCTACGATTGGGAAGCACGGTCGTGGCAAGCGATTTCACAGGAATACACCATGCTTGACAACGACGACTGGCAACCGTTTGTCGAGGATGGCAAATATTTTCTGCTGTCCAGAAACCCGTTTGGTGGTGGATTCGGCCCGCTCGACGAAAGTGGCTCCTGGCAACCCCAACTTCTCGCCGACAGAGACCGGCTGATTTATCAGCCGTCTTACCGGCACTTGCGTACACTGCCAAATCTTGACGTGTCACAATTGATCCATTTTGACGGATATCCCGGCAGAGGCGAAGACAAGGGGTTCGATTTCCACTCCGCCACCTGCCAGCAAGGTTTTATCTGGCTCCGGAACATGCTCATCATTCCGAAAGAGAAGCGTATCTTCACCTTCTCAGACCTGCCCCAATGTATTCCCCTTGCCGGAAGCAAGTTCGCCGCGTTTTACAGTTATCATGCGGGCAGGCCACTGGGCCTTAAGATCGGTATTGTAAAACCGCTGGAAACCCTCAAACGGGAAGCCGTCTTAGGCATTGCGGACAGCAAGACAGAAGAAAGCCTTCAGGCAAAGGAAAGTTTGTGATGGGCAAATTGTCGACATTTAGGGCCTGGTCGGTTTTTCTGGCCAGTCTGATTGTTGCCGCAACATTAAATGCGGTCGGCACGGGGGACGGGGAAGCGGAGACGGTTCCGTCTTCCCCCCTCCGCCTGGCGATGGTCTCCCTGGGAGGAGAACCCCCCGTGCCGACCGTTTTCTCCGATCTGCTGTTCGTTGACTTGAGCGGCAGGCAGGATCTGCACCTGCTGGAACGACAGGAGGTGACCCGCGTTCTCGCCGAGCAGAAGCTGAGCCTGATGACGCGCGGCGCGGTCGATGCGAACTCCGCAGTGAAAGCCGGCAAGATTCTCGCCGCCGACGCGCTCCTGATTCTCGAGCTGGAAAATCATTCCAAAAAGCCGCTGCTTCGCACCCGGTTGGTTGATACCCGCTACGGACTCAAGCTGTTCGACGGCTCACTGGCTCTGCCGGAAAAGCCTGAAGAGTACGAGTCCGTTGCCAAGCAACTGTCCGGGCGGGCGACACGCCATCTCCGGCGCACCAACATCGACCGCGGCCAGCTCCTGCTCGTGGGTGTCTCGTCGTTTCTGAGCGAGGAGCTGTCGCCGGAATGGGACTGGCTGTCCGACGAGATTCCCAAGAGCATCGAACAGAACATGGGGCTGTATCCCGGAGTTGTCCTCCTGGAGCGGAAGACGACCCGGCCGCTGACGGAGGAGCGGGAACTGGCTGTCGGCCTCCCGGAGGCGCTCCAGGCAGCGGCCATACTGATCAACGGGAGCTACCGGATACAGGACGGGGAGGAGACGGTATCCGTGCGGGTTCGCGCCCGCAGGCAGGCCGTCACGCTTGCCGAAGAAACGTTCCAGACACCCCTGGACACGGTGGGAAGCGCCTGCGCCCAGGCCGCCAAACGACTGCTCGGCCAATTGCGGTCTTCGCTGGCCGAGGTGCCCATGGATGCCCGCGAGGAAGCCGAAATGCTCGCGGCGGAAGCCCGGGCATACCTTGATCGAGACGAAGCGAACCGTGCATTCCCCGCAGCGGAAGCGGCATTGGCTCTCGTCCCGGATTCGTTCGCCTACATGGAGCTGGTCATCGGATCGCTCACCGCCAAGGGCGGCATCTTGTATCCACTGAACCGAAATGCGGGCGATCCGCGCGCATTGCTGCCGTACAACTGGCGTCTTCTGAATCTGTCCCGGACAATGCTGAGAAAGTGTCCGCTGCCGCCACTGGCGGGAACCGGCGAGGATTGGACAGACGAGGAATGGCAGTGTCATGTCATTCACTCCCGCGCATACCATACCGCCGCCCAGTTCCTGAGACCGCGGAACAAAGATCCCCGATATTATGATGACGGTGAGACCGTCGACATTTTCTACCCTGAATTCTGGAAATTCTTCGAAGAAGCCAAGGTGCGTTATGCTGAGCGCCCGCGCCTGCTTGCCGGCCTGATCACCCAGTTCACGTCCCAGAGCGGGGGGATCAGTAGAGCGGGAAGCATCGAGGAGGCTATTCGCAAAACCGATGACCTTGTCCTGCTTGAAGCCCGCACGCATCGGGTCTGGCCGCACAAGTGCCTTCACCCGCTACACTCAGTCATGGCATTCTACCACGCCTTTTATCAATTTCGCGAGCAGGATCCGAAAGCGGGTGCAAAGGGGTTGGCACACCTGGAAAAACTAATGCAGTCACCGGATGCATTTGTGCGCATGGAAGCTTTAAGATATGGGCTGCAATACTATACCAAGGTTTCCCCCAGCCAGCGAAAGCGTCGCAAACTGGCTGCTGCCTACGTCGAAGCAAGCAGCGAAGCTGGACGTCCCAATCCCAACCCAATCCTCGGCCTGGAATATGATGCGGATGCAGCAACAAGCCAGCAGATTGAAATGGGGTTCATTGTCGACCTCATCGACCATGCCCTGGAAAATGGCATATCCATGGCCAATGGTCGTGGTTGGACTGAAGCCATTTTTAAAGCGGGCAGCGTTCTTGAGCACAAAAAAGGAGCGGCAGAAGCCCTGGACTATTACGAGCGGGTGGCCGCAGCGTGCGACGACCGCAAATTCGAGGGAAGATGGCAGGGACTGCAACACAAGATTGACATGCTCAAGGAGGCCAATCCCGAACTGGCCGGAAAGGATTATCTGGCAAATGTGGCAAAACCGGTCCTACTTCTGCGTGCGGAAGATGTATCGGCGCCTGAGGACAACACGACGGTGGATTTTTCCCGAATCTGTCTTGACGATGATCAGCCGCTGGTTATCTATACACGTGGAAAACAGCGCGGCGGTTTCTTCGGCGTCATCCGCTTCAATGCAGGCAGCAGACGGGTTGTTTCAATAACGGGGGCACACGATATCCGCCATGATGGGTGGCAAGGCCCCGGACATTCGTTTGACTGGGATCTCCATGTGGTGAATTTCGAAGGCGATGTGACGCTGGCAGGTGACTACGCGGGCATAGCAACCCTGGGTACTGATGGTTCGCTGACGCGACTGCCTCCTCCTGCCGTTGATCTACCCCGTGTGGGTGTTCTGGCTATGGCCCGGCTAAACGAGCGCCTATTCTGCGTGGTTGGCAGACGGCATCGCGTCCCGCAGGCACTGGTTGAAGTGGATATTCATACGGGTGAATCGAAGATCATCTGCTCATCCCGGGAAGACCCCGCCGAAGGCAAATCGCATATGAATTTCCTCGGCCTGGCTGTAGATTCCCGCCGCAACCTCCTCTGGTTCATCAGTCGGATTCATTATTCCACCCACCAGCCGGACACACCACGGGATCGTTTGTTCAGCTATCATCCCGAGACCGACGAGTTGAAGCAGATCCATGTGCCTGAGTTGGATGTCCATCTCAAAAGTTGCGCCCCGCCAAGGAATGGCCAGGATGGATTGCTGAGACTTTTTGGCAATTCTTTGTTGATAGACGGCACGATCGGTCTGTGTGAATTCAACGTGGCAACGCAGGAAACCCGTTTCCTCTGTGCGAAACCCAAATACCACAACGAAAAGGGGGAGTGGCTCGAGCCCTGGCTATTCTTTGCACCCGACGATTTTGCCAGAGTGGAGGATGGTGTCGTTTCTATTTCCGAGCGTAAGCTGGTTCGTTTTAAGTTCGGTCGGAAGGAACCTATTATCTACCCGATCACCTTGTTTAGACTCCCCACAAAGCAACCAGAAAAGGATTCGCTCTGGGACCATGATAGGGATTATCCCGAGATTTGGCGGGGCAGTGTCCTCGATTTCGCACCGAGTCCGGGCGGTCTCTATGTGCTGACCCGTGACGCCCTCTGGCTGGTGCCGGATATCAAGACGGTGGAAGACAGTCGGGACGAAGCAAGTTTGTGATGGACAGATCTTCGATGTCAACTTGAGCCCGGATATGAATCCCGTCGCGCTTGTTATGAAGGGGAAATATGTTAAACCGAGAAGTTCGGAGCGGATTCTGCGAACACCGCAGATTCGCTACGGCAGGGCAAGCTGGTTACGGCTGGTCTGTCCGGGATTGCTGTTTTTTGAGTGTCTGTGTGATACTGGCGGCTTGGGAGATCCGGGAATCGTTGTCCCCGGCAAGCATCTGAAGGATGTCATCCGGCGCGCTACGGTTCCCGGCCACCTGCCAGCGCACAAACCACGAGGTGTCTGTGGCAAGGGTTCGCAGGACATCGACAGGGGTGCCTGGATTGGCCGCGACATGGCGGCGCATGTTGCTATCGCCGTTGTCCGCGAACCGACGCAGCAGGTCAGCCGGGGCTCCCGGATTCCTGGCGATTGAAAGTCGGCAGCTCTCTCCCTTTTCGGCCAATGTCCCGAGCACATCGGCCGGCGTGTTCGGGTTGTCGGCCACCGAATCGACAACATTTATATCCGTGTCCTCCGCCAATTGCCGGAGAATAGCCTCCGGCGCACGGCGATTACCGGCAACCCATTTTCGAATCCCGGCATCTTCGCTGACCACCAGTTTCTTGAGGACATCTCCGGGCGTATTGGGATGGCGGGCCACCTCGATGAGAATGTCCATGTCTTTGTCGTCGGCCAGTTCCCGCAATGCTTCCGGGGTGGCATCCTCACGTTTGGCGATGGCTTTCCGAATTGCCGGGTCCGGATCTTTGGCCAAATCCACAAAAAGATCGGCGGGAAGGTGCTTGTTGTGGGCAAGTCCACGCCTGAGATCAGGTTCCCTGGCAAATCCGCGCAGCCAATCAGACCGATTGGCATGCATCGCCAGATCATACCCGTTTTTCAGCTCGTTACGGGCGTATTCTATCGCCACCTTCGTCGGCGTATTCGGATTCCGCAAAGCCGCATTCCGCACTTCCGAGACAGGGTCTTTGCAGAGGCGGGCGAGAATCTCAGGCGTCGCTTTATGGTTCTGGGCAACCGCGCTTCTCAGCCAGGGATCTTCATCCGAGGCAAACTGGAGGCGCGTCTCGTCCGTCATATCCTGACGGTTATACATGAAACGACGAACCTTCTGATCCGCATCTTTCATCAGGATAGTTTTCACCGCCGGTGTCAGATCCGTATTCTGGGCCAGCGCCTGACGAACCCCCAGGTCACGATCCCTGGCAAGCAGCAACAGAGCGTCCGGCGGAATGTGCGAGTTGGTCCGGGCGATCCCCCGGCGCAAATCAGCATCCCCGTCCCTGGCGATCAGGCGGAGTTGGGTCTCTTCGGGCGTGATGGAATTTTTGAGAAGGACGAGACGAACCGCTGGGTCGGGATCATCGGCGAGAACAAACAGCACCTCTTTTGGGATGTCATTCCGGATGGCTATTTGCCCGCGCACATCCGGCTCACTGTCCGCCGCGAGCGTGCGAATCAGCAATTCAGGCAGATTCTGCCGTGAAGCGACGGCCAAACGAACGTAGGGACTTTTATCCTTCGCCAGCGCGCGCAGAGCGCCTTCCGGAATTTTGGAACACCGGGCAACTGCCAGGCGAATCGATTCACTCTCGTCTCCAGCCAGGATCTCCAGGACACTGTCTGGGATCTCCGGTTTGCTAAAAAGCGCCTTTCTCACCTTTTCGGCCGGATCCCGGGCCAGGCCGAGAAGCATGTCCTCTGTGGCACGGGCGTGCCAGGCCACCAGACAGCGCATGTCGGGATTCTCGGAGGCCATGTATTCCCGCAGCATCTTCCGCTGGTTTTCGATCGATTGCCGCTCCAGGCGTGTGTCTTCCTCCGCGACCTCCTTTTTCATGGCTGACCGCTTGCTTTTGTATGCCGCATCGTGGGAACAGAGAATTTTTAACGCGAAGAACCGGTCGCACGCGCTGAGTGCTTTATTTTCGAATATGCGTGTGAAGTAAGCGACCGGTTTGAAGGGTTCAAAAGCAATGTCATCCGTCATCTCCGCGGCTGCCATCACCGTCCGATACTTGCAAAGATAGAGTTCTTTTGCCGGTTTCTGGCCAATGGTTTTCCATGTTTTGGGCAGGTATTCCCCCGGCACGGCCGGGTCGGTACCGTATTTCGGGTCCGTCACGCGCCCGCTGATTCCAGGATCGACATCGAAAAGTATGGTGTTTGTCTTCAGTTCCTTTTTCCCCAGGCCATTCACCGGCACCAGCGGTTGTTCACCCAGGAGGTACAGAAGCAAGGTGGTTTCCCCGGCATTCACCGATGATATTTTCAGAGGGTAGACGGCCTGCTGTGTTTTGAACTTGAAGCGGATCGCCTGCAGCTCGCCGGTCTTAAGCTTTCCGATGTCATCATTCTGCAACTGGTCGGGATCAATCCGCATGGCGACATAGAACCACTTCTTCCTGGTATAGTGGGCCAAGACATCTTGCCTGCTCCCCGGGAAGGCGAATCCATGCTTATTGAGCCATTGCAGGAGCGCGTCAGCTTCTTCGGCCGCCAGGACGGCGATATCATAGGGTCCCACAACTTTCCGTTCCAGAACCGTCACCCCGCCACCGATCTGTTCATCGTCCATCAATTTCCGGCCGTATCGATACCTGTCGCGCACCTGGGTATACCGGCTGATCTCTTCAAACGGATTGTCTTCCGGCTTGATGACTGACACATCCGGCTTTCCCGGAAGGGGGACGATCCAGGCGAAATCCTGGGCCGGGCCCTGGTATTTCACCTGCAGGATCATCGTCTGACTGTCCTCGATATGGGCGATGATCGCTTTCTGAGACGGTTCGACAATATCCGCCCCCTTCTGCCAGACAAAGCAGCCATCCGCCCATACGCCGACACCGTGCAGCATCACCAGGGCGCAGACAAACAAGCCCGCCGCGGGACTGCGGAAACGTGTGAAAATCACTTTGTGATACGCGCGTGACATGTAAAATACCTCATGCTCATAGTCTACCTTATAGACGACCGAACGCGCCCGGGTTTTAAATGATACATTTTTTATGGAGGAATACTGACCCTGATGGCAGTTTGGAACTTGTCCCCAGTTTGTCACCATCACGTGCCTAGAATGGCCGATTTTCGGGTGTCAGTACACGTGATCAGGCCCCCTGCTTTTCGATCCTTCCTGCCCCGGTTTTTGCCGTCTGGGCCAGGGATTTTTCATTGTTCCCCCGACACCACGTTGTCGACCCTAGCCCCTATGCGAAACGTAATATCGGAGAATGCGCATCCCGAACGACAGATCTCCGATGATCGTTCGCCGGAACACGGCAGCGGCAATTCTGATCGGGCGGCTTGGATTTCTCGACCGGGGTGCCTGTCGGGAGTGGCATGGTGGCGGGCTGCGCGAAATTCTTGTCCGCCGCGAGTTTATGCATCGCCAGACGTTCTGGACCGATTCGCTGGCCGTCGGCGGCGCCGAATGGATTGAATCAGCAGCGGCACAAAGCGGAATGAAGCGGTATAGTGTGGAGAAAACCGACTTGGACTGGCCTGAAAACCGTAAAAACGTTTTCTTAAGGGAAATAATTGCTTCCAAGGCTATTTAGAATCCCATGCAAGATTTAAATCCCTTTGCCATTGAGGATATTGTGGCTTTAAATATAGCATCTGACCCCTATGCCACCCCTATGCCCGTGGGGCCTTGGGCCTTCCCGCCTTTTGAATGATCTTATCCAGCTGTTGGAGAAACCGCGATCGGTCACGCGGTTGAAACGGCGGCGGCCCGCCGGTGATTTCACCCAGATCCCGAAGATCACTGAGCAAATTGCGTGTGGCCAGTGTCATGCCAATATCATTTTCGGTAAACATCTTCCCTTTGGGACTCAAAACATACGCCCCTTTTTTGACGCAGCGGGCCGCCAGGGGAATATCGGCCGTCACGACAATATCCCCGGTGACCGCGGACTCCGCGATCCAGTCATCCGCCTCGTCAGGGCCCGCCGGAACAAGTTTAAGACGCGCCCAGTCCTCCCGCGGAATCCGCAAGTAAGCATTCGCCACCAAGGTGACCTCAAGCCCATAGCGCCGGGCGACCCGATAGACTTCCTCTTTAACCGGACAGGCGTCCGCGTCAATATAGATATGCACCCTGATCATTCCTCCGAAACGGTATTCAGCCACCAGCGTCGCTTGCTTCCTTTGCGGGAGACGGCCTGGCGTTCAAAGTAGATGTTCATTATCCGACCACAAACCGTTCGAATGCGAAACCAGTGTTTGCGGACATACCTTTCACCACTGCCATGGCGGCAGTCGCCGGTTTCTTTCCATGTGTCCAGTATCGCTTCCAGCTGGTACTCCTTTTTCCGCCAGATAAAACGACTCGGAAAGCCCGGTTGCCCGATGCTCATCGCGGCTGTGTCAACCGTCCCCGGCACCGGCTTGATCTGTTCACAGACAAATGTTTCATCGCAGTGATTCATACGGTCAAATGGCCCCTCGTTAATCCAAAATCCCCTTCTACTTCATGATTTTCCGTGAAAAAACATACCTGTATTTCTCGTTGAACAATGTCTTGTCGTCTCCATGCTGTTTGAGGAAAGCCACCCACTCTTTGGATGAAACCGTAAAAACGGGCAGTGACTCTTCACCGGCTTTCACATAGTGGAGCTTTAGTGTCTTTTCCTTGATCCGCTTTTCAAACCACTCATAGCTCATAGGGATCATAACCAGTGTGTCACCCTGAAGGATAACCTTGCACAACGAATGCACCGGGGTAATGCCGGCGACCCAAAAGCTATTACAGACCTTTTCAAAGTCATCCCCGGGCTCACCGGCGGTGAAATCCATGTATACTGTCTCACCGATTTTAAAATAGGTGACATCCAATTCGGAAAAGTTGTTTTTTCCGTCATAGGTGCCGATTGTCTCCTCACCGAAAACCCATGGCGTTATTTTTTCGCCCTCCATAGCCTCCCCGGCCTGCGCCACGGAAACCCATTGCCCCTCGATGTCGGAGAGTTCAATTTTGAGATCGTCGGTGAAAAACGTGTTTAGCGACTGCACGTAACACCCACACAGGGCAAAACAGACGGGGAACAGAAACAGTGATTTTCTCATGATAAATGTCCTTTTTCTTCAGGTTCGAGCAATTTGAACCCGGTCGCGGGATCCATCTTGCGTATGCTTCCAGTATCAGCCAGTTCAATCAATATCAGTTCCAGCACCTGCCACACGCGCACGCCCCGGCGCGCGCAGCCGGTGACCGTTTGGTTTTCCCGTCCGCAGGCCGCATGCATATGCAGGATGGGCGTGCCGTCCTCATCCGGGAAAAGCGTGCCCACCCCGGCCGCCTCATGCGCCGCCGTCAGCACCTGCTCCATCGGAACCACCGGCCGGGCCTCCCCGTCTTCCGGGCCGACAACCAATCGGCTTCCTCCATCCACCCCGCCGACGGCCAGCAGCGCTCCGGCCCGCACCCCGCGCGTCGCGGCGAATGTCTCAACACACTCGTGCAAAATATCGCCATTTTCCAGACGGATGACAAACACCCGTCCCAGTCTCGTTTCTGTATATTTCATAGTTTAAATCAGACCTTTCTTTTCCATGCGCCTGTGGACGGCGCGCCAATGTGGCTGGCTGGACCTTTCCTGCGTAACTACGAAGAGCGAAGCACGGATCCTCCAGACAGCGCCCGGACAACCCGGGCGGAATATGAACTTGCGGCAGGCCGGTGCCGCACCGTCTGCGGGACGCAGACGGCCACATCCCAACGCCGGTCGCAACCGGCGGCAAAGCAACCGCCTCTGCCAGGCGGAAAACCAATGTGGCTGTCTGGATCCTCCAGACAGCGCCCGGACACCCCGGGCGGAATATGATGAACTTGCGGCAGGCCGGTGCCGCACCGTCTGCGGGACGCAGACGGCCACATCCTAATGCCGGTCGCAACCGGTACCCACGTTCGTTCTTTCATCCCGCGAACATTCGCCGGATATAACCACCCCGCATATTTCCGGGGTTCTCCCATATATACCGCAGCTGGTACCGATATTCCTTTTCAGTGCGGACAATATGATCAAAAGGTTCGCTTTGCCAAACTCTTCCTTTCCGGCCAAGAATCCGATTGATGTGTTTGGCAGAATAAATCTTCCAGTTTTTTACAATATCTGATATATCCCAGTCCGCCATGCAATCAGCCAAAACATGAACATGGTTGGGCATAATACAATAACTGTGAAGGTGGTATCGCTGGTCATTAAAGAATTCCAAAACATCCGCCACGAGCCCCCCTATGGCTGATTTCGCCAGCCAGCATTCTCCATGGCCCGCATCGAGATAGGCTTCAATACGTTCTGAATACAAATTCCTGAGTCTGGTTCTTTCCCAATCTGTGGGGTCACGGTTCTGACAGGAAATATTATCCAGGATATTCTGTCTTTCATCCAGCCATTCCCGACGTTTCACTGCAGGCAAAGCATCAACCAACCGAAATGAAAGATGATAGATTGCCCGCTCGCAGAACCAATGAGGAAGGTTCTGACCATGCAATTTTACCAATGTTTCCCAATCCGGTGCTGAAAATCCAGGGTTTTCCATTTTTCGCTCCTATGCGCCGGCGGGGGCGCGCCAATGTGGCTGTCTGGATACTCCAGACAGCGCCCGGACACCCCGGGCGGAATATGAACTTGCGGCAGGTCGATGCCGCACCGTCTGCGGGACGCAGACGGCCACCCCCCACTTATATCGGCTCTTTATTCTTCCCCTCATTTGCCTTCGCGACAATCCTTTTCACAAAAACCGTTTTCGCATCGGTGTATTTTTCGCGGGCTTCGCGGTGACAGTCAGCCAACCGCTGTTTTAGTCGCGCGTATTCCGTGGCGTCTTCCGGATGGGATCTCAGCCAGTCCCGGAACGCCATCCGTTTCTGAAATTCAGGACCTTTGGTCATCATATGGACATGATGCGTGCGGGGGCCCAGAAAACCATCCCGTTTGATAAACACCGCATGATCCCCATACCACCAGTATTCCCAGTCTTTTTTGTTGAAAAGTGGAATCGCCCGTTGTTTCGCTTCCGGAAACGACGGGACTTGAACCAGGACATCGATAATCGGTTTCGCCATCATCCCGGGGATCGCGGTGCTGCCGAAATGCTCAATCCGCAAAGCCACATCGTTGCCGAGACAATCCTGAAGCCAATCCGAGAATTCGCTGAACTGTTCCGGCCATTGAGAATCGTAGTCCACCAGCTCAACGGCATCGTCACACCCCGGTTTCCCTGGGGCGATGTGGCAGTTCGCCGTCATCGAGAACAACCGCTCCCCGGAGGAGCCGGTCCCTGTCCATTCCGGGGGAACCTTGACATTGAATTCCCCGACCAATGAGTCAGATGCACTCCGCCACGCCCAATCCACATCAGCCTCATAGGTCACTATCATCTGACCTTTGCCTGCACCTTCGACGTTGGACGTTGGACGTTGAATGTTGAACGTTCGAATTGCATTCCCGGGGCTCTCCCCCGGCTCAAGCACCGTCAGTCTATCACCATCAAAGTCCCAGACCATCAGCCCATCGGGAATAGCATCGATTTTATCGACTTCAATGCCAAGGAAGGTTATGGAGTCATTTCCCGCTGTAAGATAATCAAAAGCCACATATCTGGTTAGGTCGCCCGCATGCTTCACTTCCTTCGGCAGGCGGGAGAAGAGATCACCGTAAAAGCTGTAGTCACCGGGAGCCGATGCCCCCAGCTTCAGACCGCCGATCAGTTTCATAGCCCCTGTATTGTTACTGGAGTTATTCATTCTTTCATAACCGCCTTACGGTTTCCCACGGAGAGTTCATGTTCTCTTACGAGTCAGAGGGTGTTATGCCGTTTTCTTCAACTCCAAATCGGCATTTCAGATGATATTCTGTTGCCGCATGAATCAGTTCAACCAACTCCTGGTCCATGAATTCAAATTCATCCGGGATATCAAGGGAGGCAATCGGAGGAAGTTCAATATCCCTGAAGATGCTTTGCAATCGTGTTTTATGAGTCTGTTCCATAACGAGAATCAGATTGGCCCACGCGATGTCGCGTCTCGTCACTTGGTGTCGACTTTTGGCACCCACACCAGCGGACCGGACCTCAATCCTCTGATCATTTGCATATATTCTGGCGGCGGTTGGACTGCGCCATTGATTGCGCCCACACACGAATAGGATTTTTGGCTTGTCAATCATGTTAATAGAATTATCGGATTCAGGTGAAAGTATTGGTTCATTAAATACGGTTAATCTCTGCCCTCAGTCAAAGCCCGGGCATCCGGTGTCTTCGGCATGTTGACGGGATTTAGGATAGTTCCGGCACAGGTCGGGCCGCATATCGTAGATTCGGCAGACGTAGGTGTTTTTGCCCCGCTCTTTTCGCAGCCACGGACACCGCGCCGCGTCCTCCCCGGTTCGGG
The DNA here is from genome assembly GCA_032251435.1 of Lentisphaeria bacterium. Classification (GTDB taxonomy): domain Bacteria; phylum Verrucomicrobiota; class Lentisphaeria; order Oligosphaerales; family MVZH01; genus JAVVEH01. The sequence goes on from JAVVEH010000007.1 coordinate 60,117, forward strand.
GATTGACCCAGATGTCGTGGACACAATCATACTGCCCGAGTTGGAGGGTGTCAACCCAATCCAGGATATCATCGCGACCGGCCTCCTCCCAACGGCGTATGTCCGCTCCCGTAGCGCACGAATTGGCGGCATCTGTCAAATGCAGGCAACAGTTCCCGCATTGTTTGCATTTGAAGTTTTCAGGTGGCATCGGCTTTCCTTAACCCGCTTTTTTCATGAACCACTAATGAACACTAATTGACACAAATAATTTCGTTTTTTGTTTTTAAACAGGCTTTTTTGGTCTTATTTCAGTGCGTTTTTCTGTTTCAGGGCACACTCCCCCAACCCCCGTTCTTTATCATCGCGCCGGGGCAGCACTCGCATGCTCTATCCCGGGGCGAGGCGTTTCGCCACAAGAGAAAACAGGTCTTTTCCGGGATATGCCGAGGAGAGCATGATTCGGATCCGGCGTGTGTTTCTGATGACAACCGCCCCGATTTTGAGTAGTTTCAGGCGGATTGTCTCGCAGGTGGCTGTCGCCAGTCTGGTTCCCGCGAGCGCCAGTCGGCGCATGGCGTCGAAAAGCACATACGCCAGAGAACTGAACAGCAGACGCATCTGATCTGACCACCATTTGGCACAACTGGTCCTGTCAGCGAACAGGTGAAGCTTCTGTTCTTTGATTCGGTTTTCCATATCGCCTCGGGCGCAGTAGGTTTTTTCATACAGATGCCGGGCTTTCCCCGGCAGGTTTGTCACAACAAAACGCGTGTTCGGTCCATGAGCATTGTGTTCAGCCTTGACGATGACCCGCTGGCGCTGTTTCCACGGTTCCGCAGCATAGCCCAAGTCGATAAAGTTTCTTACCGAACCGCCCAGACGACCTTGTTGTTTTGCTGATTTATCCCGTGTCCGCGAACACATTTTCATCAGGCGTTTGTTTTTGGCAAGGCCCACAATAAAACCAACATTGTGCCTGTTGCACCATTCCAGCATCCTGTGTCTACAGAAGCCGCTGTCACCGCGGAAGATGATGTTCACATCTGGCCACTCCTGACGAAATCTTTTTACCAGAAGCGACACCAGAAGCGACAGGATCGCCCAGGAGTGCTTGGCCGCGTCGATGTTGCTCGGGCGTAAATATGAAACCAGAAGCTGTGATCCGCAGAACACGTATAAAGGCAGAAAGCAGTAGTGATCGTAGTAGCCGTGGAAAAAACGTTTTTCCTGACCGCCGTGAACCGGATCGTCGGTCGCGTCAAAATCCAAAACCAGTTCTTTGGGAGCGGTTTTGAACGATTCGACAAACACCTCGACCAGAACCTGGGAAAGAGCAACGGCGGCCGAACGGTCCGAACGCTGTTCAAACCTGCAGAGTGTTGAATCGCTGGCGAGACAGCTGTCCCGGCCCACAGCGGTTTGAAATAACGGGTCCAGGCGAAGATCATCATGGTCGTTCAGGTCTTCATAGCCTAGAGCGATACCGTAGACACGCTGCCGGGTCATTTGAAGCCGCGGATGCCGGATCTTTCCTCTCTGCCTGACTTCGGGAAAAACAGACGAGACACGAGATGTCAGATTGAGATGACGATCCGCCTGACGCAAAAGAAGAGCTCCGCCGTCGCTGGTTACATCGCCGCCGTCAAAATTCACTTCAATCCGGCGACTTTTAACGGCTGGAAAAACAAAATTTGGAAGGTTACATTGTGCCATGGCAAATTTCCCTGTTTTTTTTGTTGTAAGAAGCTTAAATATAACAGTTTAAAGGAAATTTGCCTTTCTTTTTTGTGAAATATACGGGCTATATAGGTGACGCGTCACCTTGAATTTCCTGTTTGGTAAACTTGTTTATTCAGCTTTGACAGGACATTTTATTGTTCTTAATTTTGGGTGGGCGCACTCGAGTTGATGATCCTTCGACTTGTGCGGGAGATCATCGCTCCGGGGATACCCCGGGGCGACATGATTCGGAACCAATACCGGGCGAGCGCTCCGCTGCACAAAATGCAGATAAGCGCGCGCTTCACCAGACGGGTCGAGTGCGTCCTCCCTCTTTTTTCTCATCTTCGGGGTGTCCATAGTGAAGGCAAAGCAAATCCGTGTGGTGACTCTCGGAATGGCCGACGCACTTCTCGCTGGCCCCTGGGAATTGGAGCCCATGGCGACACGTCTTGCCGAGGCCCTGGAGCATCGCTGGCGTTGGTTGCGACCTCTTGCGCGACGACTCATTGAACGGTTCCCCGCCCCTCCCGCATGCGAAGTACTTGCCCAGGCAATCTCCTGCGATGAAGGCTTCCAGAAGGCCGTCAGAAATGGTACCCGCCCACGTATCGTCCGTTGGTTTTCTCAACCGTCAATCATGCAGCCAACGTTCCGCGAATGGCATCTGCCTAGAATTGATAGCGCCAATGATCTGTCCAACTTTCTGGGTCTCACCTTTTCACAACTGTAGTGGCTGGCCGACTGTGAGGGGCGTCAAGGGCATGCCAGAGAGGTAAATCGACAGCACTACCGCAGTTATTGGCTGCGTAAACCGACAGGTGGATGGCGACTCGTCGAAGAACCGCTCTACCTGCTGAAGACCGCGCAACGATGTATTCTGCACGGGATCCTGGACCGTGTTCCGCTGCATCCGGCGGCGTGCGCCTTTACGGCCTCCCGTTCGGTCGTGGATTACGCCGCCCCGCATGTCGGCAGAAAAGTCGTCCTGCATCTTGACATAAGAAACTTCTTCCCCTCGATCCGCGCATCCAGGATTCACGCCATGCTGACCACTCTTGGTTTCGCCGCGCCGGTGGCGAGACTTATTACGGGCCTGTGCACCTCGACCGTGCCACTGAAGATCTGTCGGCAGCACGAGGGTGGAGAAATATACTCCTCCCCGCATCTGCCTCAGGGCGCGCCATCTTCACCAGCCCTAGCCAATATTGCGGCATTTCGACTGGATTGCCGCCTCGCCGCTGCCGCCCGCAGTGCGGGAGCGAGTTACACTCGTTATGCCGACGATCTCGCCTTCTCCGGGGATGCGAATTTTGCCCGCGGAATCAAACGCTTCCTGACGCTTGTCTGGCGTATTGTCTATGACGAGGGGTTTGAAATCCACCACCGCAAAACCCGGCTTATGCACCAAAGCGTCCGGCAGCGCCTCTGCGGACTCGTCGTGAACGAACGGATCAATATCGACCGCCAAAGTTATGATCGGCTCAAAGCCATTCTGACAAACTGCCTGCGCCATGGTCTGGAGACGCAGAATCGCCAAGGGCACCCCGACTTCCGTGAACACCTGCGCGGACGCATCGCCTATGTGGAACAAATCAACCCGGTCAAAGGGGCGCGTCTGCTATCCCTCTTCGACGCGTTGCCGGCCAATCTTGGGAAAATGGGTGTTCCCGCCCGGATCTCGGGTTGAGAAAGACGCTTCTGAATCTCCGCGCTGGCGTCAGGCAGGAATGGACACAGCCAGTGGGCAATCTCGGCCAGAGTCCCCAGCCAACGCCGCAGACTGGGGTGAATGGCCTCGGGATCTCCGGCCTTCAAAGCCAGCCAAGGCTTCTCCTGGTCAATCTCACGGTTTATGCCATTGATTTGTTCCCACAGGGCCTTCAATGCCGAGTCGAATTCGAAGGTCTCCAAAGCCCTGGCGAACGCTGGCGGCGGCTGATAGTGTCGGTCGTAAATCGGCGTATGTAAATCACTCTTTTCACCTAAAGTCAGGAGTCGGCTTACCAAGTTGCCCAGCCCGTTGGCCAGATCAGAGTTGTAAGTCGCCGCCAGCCCATCGACATTGAAATCGCCATCCCCAAATGGCGAGAACGAGCGGAGCAAGTAATACCGCAACGCATCGGCACCATATTCTGCGATCAACGGGAATGGGTCGACAGCATTGGCTCCGGACTTGCTGATTTTCTCCCCATTTACCGTGAGAAAACCATGGACCAGGAGTTTCTCTGGCAGAGGAAGTCCCGCCGAAAGAAGGAAAGCGGGCCAGTAGACAGCATGGAATTTCCAGACATTCTTGCCAATGACATGAATTTTGTCAGTTGAGGAATCCCAGAACTCCAGGTCGCCGCTGCCTTCCCCGATGCCCTGACCGCTGACGTAATTGATCAGGGCGTCAATCCACACGTAGATAATCTGGTCCGGATGACCGGGCACCGGAATGCCCCAGCCATCCACCCGTTCCGCCACCCGGGAGAAGCTTAGGGACATGTTAATTGTCGCTCCCGTTCCGCCACCCGGGAGAAGCTTAGGGACATGTTAATTGTCGCTCCCGGAGCTGGCGGAACGAGACAAGCGCCGTTCCCGACTCGTCGAACCGCTTTCGCTCCGCCCGCTCCTGTCCGTCGAATTTTGAACCTGTCCCCAGTTTGCCCAGTTTTCCGCAAATACCTTTCCGGATACCCTCTCGCTAGTGTTGGGTCGCAGGGGGAGGGGAATCGGGCGGCGCTGTTCGCATGCGGTAGAAGCCTCGACTTCTTGGACCAGGGGCGCCGACGACGAGTCCGTAGAAGTGCGAGGTCCCAAAGAGAATGTTCTCCATCCGTAGGGCCGTCTCGTTAACGCTAAGCTGCATTCCTGCTAGATCGACCCAACCGATACGAGGGCCGGGAAGCCGGAAGTGCAGTCGGCCTTCGTTAATGCAGAGCGGACCACAGGCTTCTGGGTAACGCAGTCCCTGTTCGACTAGCTGCTTGCCAACGTCCATGATCAGGTGTTTCCGAAGATCGCGTTTCGATAGCCCCCAAAGTTTGCTCTGTTGCATCCAGTAGATGTAGTTCTCGTCTTCTGCCACCTGCATGTATGGCGCCAGCGCCAGGTAGGCGCCACGCCCCTCGGGATTGATAGACGTCGCCAGCACCTCCACAGTCCTTTTGGCGCAGTCAACGAGCAGTGGGTAGTTGGGACGCCCCACCACAGCGATCTGGCGACCTGCCTGCTCGAAAGCGATGACATATTGCGGATAGAATGCCAGTTCCGTATTTGTGGCTGCATTTCCGCGCTGCCGCCGCGCTTCGTGAAAGACGTCGACGGCGCCCCGGTTATCGACGAAAGAGAGGTCGACAAGCCAGTTGCGAGCGACCTCTGCCGCAGATGTATAACCCACCCAAATGGTCCTGCCGGTTCCGTAGGCGTCGCCGCAACGGTAATCGCCTGCCGGCAGTCCGTTCTCCTGGCTGAATACATGCATGACGTTGCCCTGGAGATCTGTGATCACGATTTTGGCGCCGAGCGAGATCCAGAAATGCTGCCCATCATATGCAACGTCGCGGATTCCGCCGCTGAGGGGAACGGCATTGGTTCCCACAAATGGTTCCACGACACCCTCACGGCTCATCTTGAGTAGTGGCCAGCCAGGGGGGTTGAACGCAAGCAGGTCGAATCCCGTGTCGTATGACTGCCAGGAATAGAGCCGGCCGAAATCTTTCGGCCAGGGCGCATTGGCAGGAATGTGGGGGAGGTCGCCGGGATAGAAGGTTCCATCACGTGGCCCGATGAAATAGAGCCGTTCACCACTTTGATTGTGAAGCACGATCTTTTCGAACGGCTTAAAGGCAGGGACCTTGCCCGCACCGCCGTTGGCGTTGCTGGTTGCAAAATGACTTCTTTTCGGGTTGTCACCCTTCTCGACGCGGGCGAGGTGACTGCGGATGTTTCGCTGCAGTTCCAGGAACCGGCCATAGAGCGTGTGGTCACGTGATGGGATTGCGTCCGCGGCTTCGGCGTCGATCTCCTTCAGGGCTGCCATGATTGTCGCGATTCTCGGCAGCATCTCCTCAAGAAAGGTGTAATCGCGCTCCAGCCAGGGCGTGAAGGGGGCTTCGGGAGTATCGCCGTAAGTAAGGCGGTGGCGGTAAATGAAGTACATGCTTGCGAATTCCGCATAGAATGGCCCCTTCGGCTCGCCAATCACCAGGGGTAACTGCTTTAGAAACCAGTCGATCTCCTCCACACGTTTGATTTGAATCCCCTCTACCAAGCGGCAAATGCCGTCGACTACACGCCGCTCGTTACCTGGCCATTGCCGCAGGAGGGTGATCGCCCGAAGGAGATCATTGAGGTAGCCGTCAATCTCCGCCTTTTTCGTCAACTCATGGGCATGACGTGGAAATTGGTATTCGAAGGTGCGCTCAACAAATGCTTGCCATTGCTTATGCCTGTCCGGATCAGCCGCGGCATATTCATACAGGCTCAGCAACGCTTCCCGTCTTCTCTTGTCGAGTTCCAGCATTGGTGTTCGCAGCGTCGCATCCTGTCCGGCCCAGCGCCAGCACCCCCATAGGCGACTATCAACGGTGTCCCAGAAACCATTGGCGCTGTCTGAAACTGTGGGGGGGAGGCTTGAAAAGAACGTCTGTTCGACTGCGGCAGCGCCAAATTCCGCATAGACAATGGCGTCTCGCGGTTCAGTGGCGCAAACCCTAACCAGGGTTCCGTAGAGTCCAATCACTCGGTGTCGCACAAAATCCTTCAAGCGTGTGCCGCGCGCGAGTGATGGGTTTATGGCTACGCCTCCCCAGGATTCCGGACAGGAAGCGTCGTCAGGCAGAATCAGCATCACCGTCTCGAGCAGGCTCAGCGCGTCAGCGTACTGTCCCCATGTGAGCAGTTCATGTGCTCTGATCCATAGTGACGTTGCTTCCGCCAGTTTATCTGTTGGCGGGGCAGTCGCGCCGGGGCCACCCAGCTTCCGCAGTTTGGAAAAGACTTCGTCGCGCAGCCGGTCTGCGATTTCCGGCGGTGTTCCTGCGATGTGGCTCCTGGCGATGACACGCTCGCCTTCGCGGAAATCCAGCTCAAGGGTCGTCCTTTTGATCTGCTTGCCATCCATCGAGAGTTCATTTCGATAGTTCCCAGAGATCAGAAGGGGGGTGCTGTGAGCAAAGATGCCGCGCACCTCCTCGCATAGTTCGGCTTCCTGCACAAAAGCTCTCGCTTCATCCATCTCGACAACAGCCCGGCCGGGAAGTTCGCCAGCGAACTGCTCCACCATTACTTGGTAGCTTTTTGTCTGATACTCATATCGACGTCCCAGATCCCGCGAGAGAAATGGAGAGACGGCCACGATCTGGCTTCCCTTGTTCGCGTGTGCGCTGACCGACTGTCTGACAAGTTCTGACAGCGCTTCTGCTGCCGATTGCAGGTGTATGTCCTGCAAAGGCCAGGCTGCTGTTTTGAGACGCAGACCCGTATTGACACTTGCAATGCACGTCGTCAGCGCATCCTGGCCATCGACGCTCCTCTGCCCCAGGAAAAGCAGCATGTCGGCCCGGAGGCGATTTCCCAAGCGCCGTCGTTCGCTGACTCCTTTGGCTGAGACGAGCATTTCCAACTCGATTTCAGGCAATAGCTTCGCCAGTTCCGCGCGGTCCAGGATTACAAGCCCGGGCTGATTGCTGAGTTCCGACTCGACAAGGTCTCTAATTGCAAGGATTTCAGCACGATCGGATCGGCCAATCACCGCGAGTTTGACATCCGCGGCAAAGAGCGGTCGGAGGAGAGCCAGACAGGCGAACATCGCGCAGCAGAGCTGAAATCTGTTCAACACTCTATCCCCCATATGAAAGAGGAGCGGGCATGGGGACAGACATAGGTCGCGGCGATGGGAATGCCGTGGCTTGCCAGGTAGGAGACCACATGGGCATTCACGCGGTCGACATCCCGCAAGGTGATAGTCCCGTCGGCCACCCCGGCTTGGTTGGTGACCATGAAAAGCATAAAGTGCTCCGCCAGTCGGCGCAGTGCCGGGACGGTGTCATCGAAAAAGACGACATCAGAGGGATCTGACAGGTATCCCCGGTCTTCAATGATCGTGCCGTCACGATCCAGAAATACGGCGGGTACGGCTTTGCTGCTGGGGCGTTTTATCATGTGTCCGGCGCTGTGTCAATAGATGGTGAGAAATGAAAAGATAAGGATCCTTTGCCGGAGCGCAAGCCGAGTTTACGAAATGACGCGGCCAGTGGCAAGGGCAGTGTTCCGGGCGGTGACCCGTTCCATTTGCCCCATTTTTTGACGGACGCGGATAGAGAGCTATATTCGCCCGCCGGGTTTGAGTCGCTTCACCACCGCATGCTGAGGATATGTCGCATGAATCTGTTCGCTGGTATTATTGTATTCGCCCTGGTCGGGGAGTGGTTGCTGGAATTGATCGCCGACATCCTGAATTTGCGGCATTTTCCCGCCGCGGTCCCCGCGCCCTTCGCGGATGTTTACACAGATGAGGATTACGCTAAATCACGCGCCTACGCCCGGGTCACCACGCGTTTCGGCTGGGTGAAATCCATCGTCAGTCTGGTCACGCTTCTGGTTTTCTGGGGACTGGGAGGATTCGCTCTGCTAAACCGCTGGGTCACAGGCTTGGCGGATTCCGGTTTTTTGGCCAGTTCAATCGTCCGTGGCATCCTCTTTATCAGTGTGCTGGCGGCGGCGCGTGTTGTTTTGTCGTTACCCTTCAGCTTATACAGCACCTTTGTGATCGAAGAGCGCTTCGGCTTCAATAAAACCACGCTCAAAACCTTTGTCGCCGATCTCGTCAAAAGTCTCTTGCTGGGAGCCCTCATCGGCTGGCCCCTGCTGGCGGGCGTTATCTGGTTTTTCGAGGTGTCCGGCGACTTGGCCTGGGTGTTCTGCTGGATCTTTCTGACACTGGTCAGCCTGATCATCCATTATGTGGCCCCCACCTGGATCATGCCGTTGTTCAACACATTCACGCCGCTGGAAGACGGCAGCCTGAAAGCCAAAATCACCGCCTTCGCCCAAAAAGTGGCTTTTCCTCTGCGCGGAGTCTATGTCATTGACGGTTCCCGGCGCAGCTCCAAAGGCAACGCCTTTTTCACTGGTTTCGGCAGAAACAAACGCGTCGCTTTATACGACACCTTGATTGAGAAGCAGACGGAAGACCAACTGGTCGGGGTGTTGGCCCATGAAATTGGCCATTATAAGAAAAAACACATCCTGATTCAGCTGATCATCGGCATCGCGCAATCCGGGGTCATGCTGTTTTTACTGGGAGTCTTTCTACGCAGCCCCGGGTTATTCCAAGCTTTCCAATTGCCCGGGGACACGTTGCCGGTTTACGCAGGTTTGATTTTCTTCTCGCTGCTGTTTTCTCCGGTCAATCTCGTTCTCGGGATCCTCATGAATGTGTTGTCGCGGAAAATGGAGTACCAGGCCGACCGCTTCGCGGCGGAAAACACCGGCAAACCGGAAGACTTGGCCGAAGCCCTGAAAAAACTGTCCAAAGACAGCCTGTCCGAATTGTCTCCCCATCCGCTCACCGTTATCCTGCATTATTCACATCCGCCTATTCTAGAGCGGCTCAAAGCCTTGACGGAATGAAGGAAAAGGGGAATCGGGGGGGGGAAATATGTTTGTCGTGCTATTTCCACGTAACAATGGAAGCCGCACGCTTAATACAGTTGTGAGTGATTGCGTGTAAAAAATAAAGAGATGAAGCGGAATGTGGACATAAAGTCGACTATGAGACAAGGGTGTGTGTTTCCGCATACCCGTTGGTCGCTTGTCGTCTCGGCGGCCGACGGCGCGGAGGTGTCGCTGGAGACGTTATGCAGGCTGTATTGGCAACCGGTCTACGCCGTGGCCCGCCACGCCGGACATGATGTGGAAACCGCCAAAGATCTGACGCAGGGGTTTTTCGCCAAGCTGCTGGAAAAGGGCTGGCTGGGGTCGGCCGACCGCGAACGGGGCCGCTTCCGGACATTTCTGGTGACGGCGTTGAAGCGCTACATGATCAACGAGTGGCGCCGCGAATGCGCCGTCAAACGGGGCGGGCGTGCGCCAGTGCTGCCATTGGACACCGCATTGGCCGAACGCATTGAAGCGCGGGAAGGCGCTCATGCGCTTTCACCGGACGCTCTGTTCGACCGCCGCTGGGCGCTCGCACTCCTCGACCAGGCCATGCGGCGGCTGGAAGCTGAATGGCCGGGCGGACAGTTCGATATCCTGAAGCCCTGCCTCACGGCCGGGCGCGGCGAGATCGATTATGCGGCGTTGGCACGGCAACTGGCGTGCAGCGAAGGCGCGGCCCGGGTGGCGGCGCACCGGCTGCGCAAGCGCTACCGGGCGGTCATCCGCGAGGAGGTGGCGCGGACGGTGGCCGATGACACCGACGTGGCCGATGAACTCCGGGCGCTGATGAATGCGCTGGGGTGAGGGAGTGGCTCAAAAAATCGCAACGACTTTGCAGCCGAACCGATGGTTGGCACGGCCAACCTTGCCTTTTTACTGCCGACACGGGTTTTATTATTGAAAGTTCATAGTTTTCTGTTGATTTTTCAATGCATTTGCCGTATGCTTTTCAAAGGGACGTGCTCAACAAGTTAACGATTATGGTGTAAAGCCCCAGGAAACATAAAGTAAAACGAAGAAGCCCTGAAGATGCGTTACAAGCCATTTCCCAATAAAAACTTAAATTTCCACTTCAGGGCTAAATCACATGGGTGACGGTTTGAATTGCAACCACACAAAACTGAATTCATAAAACCGCACCGGCAAGCAAAGAAATTGCAGAAAATCCGGTCTAATACCGTGTGGCCTGTCAGCCAATGTCGGCTCGAAGAGAAAAGCGAAGAGGGAAACATGAAGAAAGATCGGTTGTCTTGGTCGATTCTCATCGTGGGTGTGATTGCGATTGTGGCGGTTGGTTACATGGCCTGGGCGAAAGAAATTGTCAGGCGCCAAGCTCTGCTGCCCCATGCCGAGGCGCTCCTGGAACTCAGGCAACTTCGCGACTCCGCCGCCGATGCCGAAGCGGATGCACTCCTTGTTCACCGGCTGGAGGTTATGTCTGAAGGTCTTCGGGGCAAAAAAACAAGGTTCCCGTTTCCTCCCCGCGAAGCCGTGGCGATGGCCGACAAGATCGATGCCTACCTGGCTTCAGCGGCCAACAGGAATGCCGATCCTGCCGAAATCGAAAATCGTCTGATGAAAAATGCGGCATCCGCAAAGCCGCCCAGCGAAAATGTTCTGCATAAAACACCCACCCAGCAGTTCAAAACGGCTCGGTCGGCAGAAGTCGAACAAGAGGCGCCTGTTTCGGAGTCAGAACTCCTGGCTTTGGGATTTATGAAGGAATCACGTCGTCCTCACTGGCTGGATCCAGTATTCGTGATGAGGGGCGCATCTCTTGACCATGTCGCCGGGAAGCTTCATTTTCGTGTGGACCAGATTAGGGCCACAATCCAAGCCTCCGGCCCTGAAGACGCTCATCATGCATTTACACCTGGCGGAATATGCTGGATTGAGTTGGTACCGGAGACTCAGGATATCCAAGACGGCAGATCCATTGTAAACGTGGTTCTGCAACCACACGCGGAGAACAAGACGGCAGGACAAGGAGGAGAGGATCTATGATGACGACATCGAAAAAAATACTGGTCGGTGTTACCTTGGTAGTATGGGCCGTGAGCCTCTCGGTTGTCGGGCCGCTCTTTTTCCAGTATTGGGTTCGCTGCGAGATCACCCTCGATGATCGACCATTTACCGAGACTGAGCTTGCGGCGGTCGAAAAATATCTGGAGGGATCGATCTGGCTTCCGGAGAAGAGAACGGTGACGCGGATAGATGGCAGTAACCCTCCCACCTTTGTTCTCAGAATGAAGAACGTCAACGTCGACAACGTCAAGTGGCTCCTCTGTGAGCAGATGGGAGATTCTCTGTCGCCTCAGGAACGCCCATGGGAGGGTAGCCCGGACAGGCATATCAGTATCCGATTCTTTCCCTACTTGTCACCAGTGGGCGTTGTCCTGATGTTCCTGGTGTTATCCGGTGCGTTCTGGATCGGCAGGCGTTCTGCTGTAGGATCCCGTAAGAATCAAGAAAAGAGAGGAACAGAATCATGGCAATGATCCCCATTCATGTTATAGCCTTCTTCATCGCCGTCATGACAGTGCCGGAAGACGTCAACCAATTTACTATCGGCGTTCAGGGCAAGACCATCCGGTGGACACAGGAAGAGACCGGCTGGCATGCCGTCGAACTGCCGCGGGATGACTGGGGTGTCTACACGGTCAATGGAACGCAGGTCACCATTGCCGGCGAAGGCCGCACAATGAAGACCGATGTCGGCCGGTTCCTGACGGTGCCCGAAGGCGTGGACTGGAAGACTGCCACACAGCTTTCCGTCGCCCATGAATCGCTGGGAGAACCGATCAGCATCCAGCGCCAAGACGGCAAGATCATCCTCTCGCAAGCCAAGGGCGCGCTGTTTGGAAAGCCAGCGGCGATTTCATGGCCCGTCGCGAAAAAGGAAGCCAGGCATGCGGTTGGCATGCCGGAGGCGGTTGGTGAGTTGAAACATGAGCCGGGCGCGATGGTTTTCGAGGTCAAGGATGGCGAGGCTACGGTCAATGAAATCCTGATCAAGCGCTTCGCCGTGGGTGGAAAGACGGTCACGGCGAGCTATCAGAACAAATCGGAGCTGAAAATGCGTCCGCGCTACACCATCGAGCTTTATAACCCCTACGGCATGCTCCTGGGCGAAGATACGACCGGCAACACATCGGGGCTTTTTGGCGACGGCCCCGGCTACATTGAGCCCGGCGATGTGGGGTCCGAGGAACTCCGCATCAAATGGTATCCAGTGGACCGGATACTCTCTAAATCAGCCATACCTTTGCCAGCCGATTGGCAGAACGTCAAATGGATCGTGCTCAAGGATAACAATCCCCGCTCCTTGAAAGCCAAGTAGGGAAAGAAAAAAATGAAGAAAGCCTTCGTCATTCTAGCAATCAGCGTGTCCTCGTCCTGCCTGCTTGGCGCAAGTAAAGATTTGGGCGTGGGTACAATTGAAATACCACCCGGGTTTACTGAAGAGCGCACCGGGACAATTGATTCGAGAAGGGGCACAATCACCAACCTGACGACGAACCTGCAAATTGGATATGACATCGGCCACATGGCTGGAACTCACATGCATCCAAAGAAGGAAGGATTGGTTTGGTATCGAGAACAGACGTTGGGGAATCAGAAAGCCTATATTGGCCTGATACAAGATGGCCAATCCAAGCGCGTTGCCATCACGTTGCTGCATAAGCAAGGTCTCCATTCAGGAACCCCTTGGAATTACCCCGCCAATTTCTGGGCTGACATCGAAGACGAGCAGCAACTGACAGATCTTCTTCTGATCGCCTTGTCATACCGGCCCAAAGAGAAGGATTCCGCCGCGTTGCAGGAATCCCTCATCGACACGGATACGGTGGGCGACAGGAGTGTTCAGGAAGAGAATGTCGGCACGTGCGAACCAGCAACGATCATTCAAAGTCTGTCCCGGGCGATCGGGAAACTAGCCGGCAAGTATCCGGAACTGGCGGAGTATCAGGCCGGGAAGGCGCTGGTTGGCCCGACAAGTCTCTATTACGCATTCCGGTTCCAGGGCCCGGCGTTCAAGATCAAGAGAGGCATCCTGCCGTCGGATTTCGGCGAACACGGTTGCCGCATTCAGTTCGGTGTCGCCCCGAAACCGCCACCCGCTGACCGTGTGTCCGCGAGCAGAGGCCCGGATCTCGTTCTGGATAATCTGGGGCTGGAAGTCTGGTTTGGCGTGGCGACCTGTGAACACCCGTCGGAGGGCTTTGTGAGGGAGGTGGGGGAAGTGCTTCGGTCACATATCTACATGCTTGAACAACTCGACAAAGAAATCATCAATGAACCGGAAAGCAATAAAAAGAAAGCACACCCGTGAGTAACAGCCAACAGTGTGACAAAACCGATGGCGGCGTTGCGGCGCCCGGCAAAAAAGGGACGCGAGTAGACGGAGTCTTCTCCGGTATACTGTGTCTGGTTTTCATTGCGGGCGCGGTGGTCGTTGCCTCATTATGGATAAAGTTTGCCGAGGCGAAAAAAGAGGCGGAGGAGCAACTGCGTAAATGCCATGAGCAGGAGCAGGCCAGAGAAGTCAGCAATCTGCTTGAAGCGCTCTACCTGCCCCCGGAGCTGATGGATATGGACGCCATATACCGGCGCGGTGCCAGGGACATGCGCTTGCGGATGTTCCGGCGGCAGGGACGCGAGAAAGTTGTGGACATGAGCAATCTGGGCAATTATCCCGAACACTGGGACAATTACAAGGAAGTGCCCCTTCACTATGCGGATACCGAAAAGGCTGGGATCGGTTCGTTCGAGCGGGCATTTTATCGAAGGACATACAATAGCTTGCGCACTCTCGCGTACGAAATGACGGACAAAAGGGGCATGGGGCTGTATCTTTCAGAACATCCGGACCTTTACCAAAACCATGTCCGGCCCCTGCTGTTCCGGCTGCTGGAACAGTTGCCTGCCGAAGACAAGCTGTCTGCGGCATCTGTCCTGCTGGCCGCGGGGGAAAGCAGCCTCGAATTTGACGATGCGATCAAACATCTCTATACCAATCCTGAATTCAGCGACCCCGGACGGTCGGAATTTCTTCGCGGAATGGAAGGGACCAGCTATGCCGACCGGATCGGCCAGCTCGAGGAAATGAGAGCGGAACTCGAACAACTGTGGGCGGGTAAGACTCCCGAACTGCAGGCCGAAGCCATCTTCAAGGGCGATGAGTCCAGACAGGATCCATACGGTGATCCGCTTCCCCCTGGCGCACTGGCCAGACTTGGCTCAAAAAGGTTTCGAGGCCCGTTTGGCGAGATCAAATATCTGGACTTTTCCCGGGACGGACAGGTTATCCGGCAGGCGGTCAATAGCGGGAAACACTATGTGACGACTGTGTTTGATGCCAAGACGGGACAGGTGGTCAACGAATTCTCCCAGGATAAGGATTATCGAATCAATGGCCCGGTGCTGCCAAAGGGAAATCGTTTTGTCAAGATGGGGGACCGGAGTTATGGCGAGTCGATTAGTGTCGAAAATATCGATACGGGAGAAGAACTTCTCAAATTGCCCAACTACAATGAAGATTATCACTTAGGCCTTGCCGAACTGGATGCCGAAGGAAGAACACTCGCCGTTCTCAGGTTTAGAAACAGCACACCGACCTTTGAGGTATGGGATGTCGATAAGGCTACGAGACTTTTCATTGATCGGTTGAATGCCATCGGAACCGTGAGTTACTCAAGTCGTGCGCTCACTTTCACCAGAGGAGGCGAGTATATGGTGGCACTTCTGAATGACCATTCGGTGGCGGTCTGGCGGCGCAGCGACTGGAAACGGCTGTTCAGAACCAGCCGGATCGATATCACTGGCGCACAATTGCATGTGTGCGAGAATGACGACGCCATTTATGTCAGTGACAGGGAGGAAATTGTGGGCTTTAATCTCACAACTGGCGAAAAGCTCGGGGAACTCAAGGGACAATTCTGTATTGTGTCGGAAGACCTCGACCGTGTCGCGGTCAAGGATGGAAACGCGGGAACCGACGGACAAACGGTCTATTCGTTGCCTGCATTTAAGAAGATAGTAGATGTACCCGGTCTCGGCCGGCCGGAGGCAGTCAGGGGGAACCAACTTGCCATGTATTTCCCGAAAGAATCCGTCATACGGGTTCTTGACATTCCGGCCAAATCTGTCATTGCCGAACTACCCGCCGGTTATTACCCGCAAAAAATACTGCTGTCCCCCGCCGGGAAAACCCTGGTGGAAGCCAATGGTCGATTTGGCTCTTACTTGTCTGTATGGGACCTTAAAGCACAGTCGCGTTTGCCCACCTGCATGGGACATTTCTCGAATGTGGCGGAGATTCTGGTTGACAGCTCAAACCGGGATATTTACTCGTTCAGTGAAACGGAAGTACTCCATTGGCGGCGCGAAGAGCAGAGGATTTCGTTGGAATCGGAGCTTCGCTTCCCCGAGCGGCTGCGAGGCGGCACGAGCGCCCTGCTTCCATCAGGAAACAAGTGCCTGATCACTCGCTGGGGACCAGGGAGACCGAGCCCCATCGAGATCCGTGATGCTGCAACCTGGGACCTTTGCGCGACGATTGCAACGGAGGGGCTTTCTAGAGACAGGCGGAAAGCCCGACGGTTTAATCCGGAGAGCAATATCCTTGCTGTTGGCTACGCCGACGGATCGATCACACTCCAGGATGTCGATACCGGAACAATAACGCAGACCTTTTTTGCCGGGGATGAAGTCCTGGGAATGGAGTTCAGCGCAGATGGCAAATGGCTTGCCTGCTGGACTGGCGACAAGGTTTTTGCCTGGCAGCTTGAGGCCAAAAGAAATCTCGTCATCCCCCCGATCTATGAGCACAATCAGTCAGTGAAAGACTTGGCTTTCACAGCCTTGGGCAGTAAATTGGTCATTCTCAATTCGCGAAGGGAAGCGGGGGGATATACAGAGATCATCGACACTGCGTCAGGGAAAACATCTGTTAAGTTTTGGATTGATGCCGATGCCCGGGTTCTGGCGATTTCTCCGGACGACCAACTGCTGGCCATCGGCTTCGGCGATGGACGCGTCCAGGTGCATGCCATGCAGACCGGGAAGCAGCTCGTTGTCTATCGCGGTCACCGGAACGGGGTGAGCGCGTTAACCTTCACGCCCAATGGCCAGACACTTCTCAGCGGCGGCGTTGACGGCCTTATTCTCGAATGGAAGCTGCCGCAGACAAAGGAGTCAGCTCCTTGATTTGACTTACCGCCCAAGTGGCGCATGACTTCGCCATGAGCGGAATTCTTTCAACCACGAAACACGCGAAACACACGAAATGTCAGGAAAAACCCCGACACTTGTACGCATAGAGAGCAACCAAACCAAGGAGCCTGTACACTCATGATTATCTCAACCACTGATACGATTCCCGGTCGGGAGATTGCCGAAATCCTCGGTGTCTGCCGGGGCAATGTCGTCAGAGCGAAACATCTGGGCAAAGACATCATGGCCGGCCTGAAGGGCATTGTGGGCGGAGAGATTTCGGAATACACCGAGTTGATGACGGAAGCTCGCGACCAAGCCTTCAATCGCATGGTTGCAGAGGCCAGAGCGCAAGGAGCGGATGCCGTGGTGAATGTGCGGTTTGTGACCAGCATGATCGCCCAGACCATGTCCGAGCTGCTCGCCTATGGAACCGCCGTGACTTTGAAACCGTAGGAGCATCACGATGAAACACGCCGGTATAGCCATGGTAACCGCCTGCCTCTTAATCGCTGGCTGCGGCGGAGCAAAGAAACGGGAGGCCAACGCGGATGAATACTTCAAAAATCTGCGGATTCATGTCCAGCCCGTCTCCCGCACGGCGATGAATGGGGTTCTGGAACCCCAATTCACGCTGGTAATCACCAACGCGGGCGGCAAAACGATTCGCCGTATGAAGATTGTCGGCGATGTTTCGCTGGGAAACGCGTATGCCGACACCAGTGTAAAGACACTCCGACAAAAGGTCAGGAAGGATGGCGGACAGATTAAGATCGATTTTGCATTCGTTAAATCGCCTAAGATGCCGGATGCCCAGGTGCTGCTGAACCAACTGAAATACAATTTCACCGTCCAGGAAATCGGATTCTAGGCGATTTGTTCAACCACGAAACACACGAAACACACGAAAAATATGGAATTTAAAAATGTGATGAGAAAGACACTCTGCATGCTGAAACATGCCGCAGGCTTGATGATCATCGCCGTGGCGTTCCTGGCCGCAGGATGCCGGCCGCCCGCCGAGGCGCGGGTCAAGATGTCGGAGCTGCGTTTCAAAAGCCAGGTTGACAATGTTCTGACCTTTGATCTGAAACTGCGGGGTGGCGACTGGATCTGCTGGCGGCATGGTGGCGACGATGGGACCGTCCAGAGCCAGAGGTGGGAAAGCGACCAGGCGACGGAAGTGTCGGTGTCGATCACCCGGGACCGCCTGCTAACGGCGGTCGGAATGGCAAACAGCCCGACATCGTCCATCCCGATTGTAACCGCGCGTTTGCCGGAGACACCTGTGAAGCGCGATGGCAAATGGCTCGTCGCCCATTACATTCGCAGGATGGGGGTTGTCGAAACTCCGGAAACCCCGCTCTATCTATACGTGAAGACGGCCGGACACCATCGAGACGCAAATGGAAAGACAGAGAAAGCGGGTGAACGATGAAACACATCAGCCTGGAAATCATAGAACACCTTTGGTGTAAAAACGTTGCAGTACCCATGCAACAGGCTGGTAAATGGAAAAAATCATGGGAACCCGTTTTTGAAGCCACTTTTTGAGGAGAACGTTTGAATGTTAAGAAAAAATGATAAAAAACGAAGATTTTTTCAGGTTTTCACACTTTTCGCATCCCTCTCGATGCTGACCGCTTTCGCAGGGCTTCCCCAATTTCTCACCAGCAAGGCAAAGAGTTGGGCCTTTATTCAGTCCGTGGGGGGCATGGCGGTCTCCGTGGAAGGCACCACCCTCACGGTTGACTGCGATGTCTCCGGACTGAAAAGCATCACCGTCAAACCCACCCTGATCAATTCGGGCATTGGGGTGCGCGACCTAAAGGTGAAGCGCAAGGGAAAGACTATCTTCCTGACCCTGAAAACCTGCGTGATTGGCAAGGGAGTAAAAACATCCCCTGACCCGGTGGATCTCTCCGGTTATCCGGATGGCACATACAAAGTTATGTATCGGGATCCGAAGGGGCCGACTCATCTGATTAACACCATTTTCCTTAAACACGGGAGCGCAGGGGCCACCGGACTCCCGGTCGAGGAAAGAGCCGGCACTGTCTCTTACAGTCCGATGCTCATGATGTCGAGCCCACCTCCCGGACGCTTTTCCGGCGCCCGGTTCCCTGCCGAAGAACTGCGGCATTTGAACAAGCTCGTTGGCAAAGGCGTTGTAATCGATAGCGATGATCCCGAGGGAAGAAAACAGGGATTACAGCACTTCTATTCCTACAAACTGGGGGGCAAATTCAATTATGCAGGTGAGCATTATCCGAGGGTCGATATTTTGGCGCTTCATAGACATTCCTCACTGGTCGGCATGAAGCATGTCGTCCTGCTGCTCACCGGTCAGCAGGAAGGACGGAAGGTGGTCTACACCCGCAATCCCGAACTGGTGGCCTATGTCCTTTCGGAAGATTTCAAACAAAAGCTCCTGGCATGGAATCCCGGCATGAAAGAGAAGATTAATCCCTTTGAGTCAATGGTATTTACCATATCGCCCCTGACCGATCTTGTTTATGTCGATCCGTCGACGGCCGCAACACAGCACCCTCTGGTTTGCGGCAAAGGCAGGGACTATCCTGAAGGCCGCGAAATGCTGTTCCGCAGCAAGACGTTGGGCACCACGGTTCACGCTGTTTTCCCTCCCGGCGTTAAGCCCCCGAAAAAGCTTGATGGGGTATTCACACTGCGCGGCGACTATCAGATGATCAAGAAATGGGACAGCTACGGGGCCAAAAAACCCCAGGGAACCTACACCTATTTTGTTGTCACCAGCTATGAACAAAAAGAAGAGAAATGAACAGATAAAAAGCCTTTTCCGCGTGAAAATCTTTGTTTTGCGGTCTTTTCGAAAATCTGTGAACGCTGGCATGTACTGCTGATACCACCGGTAAACAGAAAGATATTTGACAAAAAAATTATGGACAGAAAAATAAGAAGGCAGCGTGAAAAAGAGATGCGCAATACAATTTTTACCGAAATAGTTATAACGATCTGGTGAATGCGTCAAAACATTACAGCGAGGTTCTTTCCAAACTCGAACTCTTCCCATATTTCTGTCCCTAATATTTCTGTCAATCATTGTTGGAGGAATTTATGAAAAATACCGTGTCATTTATAGCCTGTTTTATCGTGATGATGATTCCCTATTGGGCATCGGCCGTGGAGGAGAACGTTACAGCAGACGTGGAAAAGAAATTGATCGGCACCTGGCAGGGGATCTCCGGGCATTGGGGGAAAGAGAATCCACCACCTGAAAGCCGCAGCTTCACCTTCAAAAAGAATCATCAGGTTGAGTTCACAATAGACAAGCAGACCTTTTCGGGAACATATAGGATTGACACAAGCAAATCTCCGTTCCATATTGACTTCACCTTCTCATACAAAGGGGAGGAGGTGACAACTCAGACCATATTTGATTTCCCAAAGAAAGATCATATTCGCATGGCAGAGCCGGACCCCGACTGGAGACGCAAGGAGTTCAATCCCGGCATCACATTCAAAAAGGAGCTCTCCTGTAAACCCAATTCAACAACCCCGCCTTCATCAGGTGAATGACTCAACGCAAAGGTAGATTATGAAATGTCCTTCATGCCATTCAGAGATGAAAAAAGGTTGGATCCCGCTGACTCGGGGTCTTACCTGGAAAGAGCTTGATGAAAAGAGTAGTATTTGTTTCCCCAAGGGAAATATCCCGGGACTTGAAGTGGGTTGGCGTTTAAAAAGGATGTACCTGTACCGTTGCGATGCATGTGAGATCATGTCTTTTTATTTTGGGGAAAAGACAGAAGAATCAAATGAAAAGCGTGTATGAGAATTTGATACCATGCTTTTAGAAGAGCATCATTCGACTCCCGCTGAACGGGGGCCTGAGCCCTGTTGGTTAAGACCAATAGATCCTATCTAGTAAAAAGAAGGAAGGATGAATGAAAATTGAAACAATCATACCGGTGATGCTGGCGTCGTGGATCGTTGTCGGATCCGGCGTTTTTCTATACAACCAAAAAGAACAAGACGATTCGTCGAGCAGTGAGCCTGCCACTGAGAATACGCTTCACACACTGTCGTACATGATTTCTGAATCACGGACCCAGCAAGGCCATGTGCTCAGTTTATATAGGTTGATAAACGATACCGAATTCTCCCCCGAAAATAAGAGGCGGGTCGCCCAACTGATGGTCGGGCCAACCTTGGCATGTTTGAGGCATGCGAAAACCGTAAACCGTCCGGCTTACGATAACATCTTAAAAGACTACCCGATTAAGGGAACCATAAGAAAAAACCTGAACTACAATGCCGATGTCACGCTTAGATGCCTGGCCGAATGCTTTGATTTCGTTGAAAAACCCCGTGAAGTATCCCAGGACGACTGGGACATGTTGAAAAAAACAATGGCTAAGGTGGTCAACACACCAACACTAACTGAAAGACTGTAACCATGTGGGCAAATCATGTTAAATTAATTGGTATACTTCTCTTTTTGATTGTCCTGGCATCGGCATTCACAAAAGTTGTATCAGGTCGGCTGGTGGGGATTCTCACCATGGCGGCGGGAGCATTAACCATCTTTATGGCTGGCGTTATTGGGGGGACAGGTCCCGGGCTCAAGGATCACCTCGGCATCGGCATTGCCGGGGCCATTCTGTTTGGTTGCGGGGTCATTGCGGTGGCGGTCGGACCGGGACAACGAGGATAAAAGACACGTTCTCGTGTGTTTCGCACAAAAAACTCTTCATGCGATCCACTGCCCTTTTCCGGATAAACCCGGGACACCAACCTATGTGTCACGCTCTATGTGATACGTACGCCATCTCGCGTTGGTGTACCGACTTTAGTCGGCTCTTATGAATATCTAACTCATTTATACGTGTGAATTCAGACATTTATCCCATCCAGTTAGTCAACCGATGAAAGTATCCTCAAAGGACGAAAGATCATGAAGGAAGCAGCAATCGTAGCGGCCTTAATACTTTCAGCTCAATTTGTTCGGGCTGACGGGCTTATCTGGCCCACTGAAACCAAGGGCATCTTCTTCAAGAAATTCGGTCCGCCAATCGAATCGGTGGCGGCACCGGACGGCTTTACGGTCACTCCCGCCGAGATCTCGCAGATGTTCGCGCCGCGAAAATTCACCATCATGATCTATGCCGACGACACCCATTATTTTGTCACGCGGTACAATCGCAAGCAGACACTCAAGCAGGCACAGCTGTTAGGTGTGACCATTAACGGCACAACCGGCGCGGTAGAAAAGCAGGGGTTGGGACTCAAAATTCTGAAGACATACGCCGCGGTCAAAGCTCAGACTAACCCGTCGGGAAAGGAGTCAGTAAAGCATGAAATTTCCCAGCCCGAGGTCAGGATTACGGGGGAAACCTATCCCCTGATTTTCGAAGGACCCGAACTGACGGATGAACAAAAGCGGCTGGTTATCATGGACTGGGAATACCTTCTCGCGACTGTCAAGAAACCGGTTTTTTTAAAAGTGGAGACTCTACCGCGTGAAGATGTCGTGCAGAAGACGCGGGGATTCGAACACGCGGTCACGCATGTTCTAAAGCTTGACGAAAAAAGCCAGCGGCAATGGTTGCCCCCCATCCTGCAACAGCGCCTGGGGGTGGCCGTTGAGATTGAGGGGCGGTATCATCTAGTGATCCATCCTCGTGTCACAGCCGCCTACAAGGAGATTCTTTCACAAAAGCATCCCTGGCCGGAGATGCTGAAAAAGCTGGATGCGTTCATGGCAGACCTAACCGACCCAGCAAAGCGACAAGTCATCGCGAACGATCCCCAAAAGGCCCGGGAGATGTTTTTCTTCTACAAGATGGATCCCTGGGATGATGACCAGGCCTATACGGGGATCTTTCTGGATGATGACGCCCGAACTTGTACAATGAGACGCCCCAGCCTGGTTGAGTTTAAAACCATGGACAAACTGCTCTATGTTGAAGATCCCACTATTGCAGACATCCCCTCATGCTTCATACTATCGCACCCAGACGTGCCCCATCCGTATGTCGACCGTTGGCCGCCCATAATCTTCAAGGACGGGAAATGCCGCGTGCTCATGTTCCCTATGCCATGAATTTGAAAAATTTGCCGTAACTACTCAGGTGGTCCGGCAAGCGGCGGACGGTTGACGAGAACGGCGATCCCGCATGCCGGGAGATAACGAGAGTGGTCAAGCCCGCCTTCAAAACAAAACCTGAAATTGGCTCGTTCTTTTTATTTAAACATAAAAATTCCGCAACAAACTGCCGGATTCGTTCTGTTCGCGGTCGGCATGCTTCAGGTTCTCAACGGCTACTGGGTGGTGACCGTCGCAGTCTACTGGGGTCTTGTTTTCATTCTAGATCGCACGCCTCCACTCTGAACTTGCTGACAGCAAGCTAATAATAATATTGTATGAAAATTAATCTTTTTATAGACTTTAAATACCAATTTTTAAAACTATATTACTGTTTATGAAAACGATTGGCTTGCTCGACACATCGTCTTTTGAGGTCTTGGCCGGAGAGAACAGACAACGGTGCGGGTCGCCTCTGTTTGCCGTTGACCAGGCCGGCAAAATTGTCTTTGCCGGTGGTGTTTGGCCGGGCGCCGACGGTGAGTCCGGAGAACGGGACCGCGCGCTGGCGCTGCGGGAGGCCTGGCGCTGGGGAACGGTCGGGGTGGCCATGTGCGATGGCCACTTGATGGTCTGGGCGATCCCGCTGACGCTCAACAACCAGCTGGTCGGCGGACTGCTGTCGGTGACCCATGAAATGCGTGTTTTGGAGACAGGGGGTGATGACGGGGCGGGGCGGATTGACATCCGGGCGGCGGGCGCCTGGCTGCGCGAACGCTGTGAGGCGCTCAATCTGACCAACGCCGACGCGCTGGCCGCCCGCCGGGCCAGCTACGAAGCCGAGCAGCAGCGGGCCTATGTCCTGCATGACGCGCAAAGCCGCAAAGCGGCCGCCATCCGCAGCCTTTATACCCTGGAGGAACGCGGCTTGTTCGCCGCCATCCGGGCTGGTGACCGCGGCGAAGCGCGCAACATCCTCAACCGCGTCCTGGTGGCCGTCTACCACTATGGCGCCGGCAACGTCGGCCTGCTGAAAGGCTTTCTCCTCGAACTGGTCGCCAGCATGTTCCGTTCGGCGATTGAAGTCGGGGCGGTCCCGGACGCGCTCTGGGGCGGCAGTTTCGCCTCCCTGGCCAATTTCGCCGGTGTCGAGACCCCCGAGGCCATGGCCTCCTGGGTGCGCCGCACACTCGAGCAATTGATGGACGCGGTGCCGGTGGCCGGGTCAACCCGTGGAGCGGACCGCCTGGCCAGAACCCTGAGACTCATCGGCGAACGATGCCATGAACCCGTCACCCTGGCCGCCGCCGCCAAGATGGCCGGCCTTTCACCATCGCGGTTCTGCGCGGTTCTCAAGCAGGAAACCGGAACCACCTTTACCAGCATCCTCAACCGCATGCGGGTCGACCGGGCGGCCGCGATGCTCAGCCGCAGTGACGCGGGCATTGGCGAAATCGCTCTGCGATGCGGATTCGCTGACCAATCCTATTTCACGCGGGTTTTCCGGACATACCGCGGATGCGCCCCCCGGGCTTTCCGCCTGAAAACCAGCCGGTCCGACGCGGCAAAATCCGCAGGCTCCACGGTCCTGTAGCGACGGATCAACTGTCCGAGGGCGTAAACGTCCCGCTCTCATCAAGCTGGGAGATCATCTTCCCATGAGCGCCAATGCGTGATTCCGCCTTCAAGGGGCGGTCAGGGCAAGGGGTCGCGTTGGCGGGTCCGGGGCCGTGAAGAGCGCTACCGTCCGCGTGCCGCCCGCGCCCGAAGCGGTTCAAGCAACTGATCCGGGACATGCAAATCGCCGCGTCCCGCACCCAGTTCCACACCGGGGTTGCGGTCACCGTGAAAGTCAGATCCACCGGATATCAGCAGGCCGAAATCCGCCGCCAGTTGTCGGGCCTGCGCGGTTTCCGCGGGAGAATGGTCGCTGTAATACACCTCCAGCCCGTCCAGACCGATGGCGGCCATGGTTTTCAGCATTTTGCGCACCTTGCTCACCGCCGTCCCGTTAGGATTTCCGAACGGGTGGGCCATGATGGCGACACCCCCCGCGGCGTGAATGCCGTCAATCGCTTCCGTCGGCAAGGGCAGAAACCGCCGGATATAGGCTGGCTTGCCCATCCCCAGCCAGTGGTCAAAAACGTCCCGATAGGTCTGACAATAGCCTTTCCGCACCAAGACCGATGCGAAATGGGGGCGCCCCACCACATCGCCACCTGCTTCAGCAACAACGTCCTCCATGGAAATTGCCATCCCATTCGCCCGCAGCCGGGTGATCATCGCTTGGTTGCGGTTCCGCCGGTTGTCGCGGACTCCGCGAAGCAGTGTGTCCAACGTGGCGTTCTCAGGATCGATAAATAACCCGACGATATGCAGAGAGCCCCCATGCCAGGAGGCGGAGAGCTCCACCCCCGGCACCCCTTCCAGCCCTGTCCGCGCGCAGACGGCCATAAACGTCGGCGCGCCCGCCACAGTGTCGTGGTCGGTGAGCGCCACGGCGCGGAGTCCGCGCCGATGCGATTCGCGGACAATTTCGGCCGGCGACAGGGTGCCGTCCGAGAAGGTGCTGTGCGTATGCAGGTCAAGCATGATAAAGTGAACGCGCGCGGCGTGTTGATTTTTTTTTGAACGGGGTTATTTAAGATAAGGTGATTACCGTTCCCGGCAACTGGAATGGCGGCTTTTTAACGAAAGGTGACCGCGATGAAATTACGCTTTATGAAGGGACGCATGTCCGGGCACATGGTCGATGTTCTGCCGACAGGCTTTGTGGTCGGCCGTGGCCCCTCGTGTGATTTGGTGATTGACGAGGATGGCATTTCCCGTCGGCACGCCCGCCTTTTTTTCGAGGATGGCACGTGGTTTGTCGAGGATTTGGGCAGTACGAACGGTGTCCGTGTGAACGGCACCAAAGTGGCGGGGCGTTTCTGTATTAAAAACGGCGACCGCATTGGCCTGTTCAATCAGACACTGCTCTTTACCGATGACTCGGAAGTGGTGGATATTGACACCCTCGCCGGTTCGCCCACCGCGGTGCTGCCCGCGCCCTCGCCGAAATCCGCGCCGTCCGCGGCGGTGCCCGGTCAACCCCCTTCCCCAACCCCCTCCCAATCGACCATGAACGGCGTGAAAATAATTGTGTTACTGGTTTTGGTGGCGGGGCTGGCCTGGTTGGCGAAAGAAACCATCAAGGGCGGCCGGGGCGCGGCGGGGGACGAGTCGTCAGCGGTGGAATCCGTTGATGATGAGTCGTCTATGGGCGGCGGTGTCGACGTGACGGTGGATGATGAATCTCCCGCCATTGTGATTGAAATACCGGGAATGGATGACACCGAACCCGTCGTGAAACCGGTGGAGATTGTTCAGGTGGACGTGATTGACGGAGTTCCCGCGGTGGTGATCGACGGCGCTGTCCGGCGTGAAGCGGCCGATGTGTTTATTGAATCTGTTCCGCCCGGTGCCGCGGTCTCGCTGGACGGGGTGGCGAGAGGAATCGCGCCGGTCATGCTGCGTGATGTGCCCGCCGGTGATCACGACCTGACGCTGAGTCTGGCGGGTTATGAGCCCTTGCCGCGCAAGCTGCTCGTCCCGGAAGGGGTGCCGGACCGGCCCTTCACACTGCGGGTCGCGGCGGGCGCGGTGCGGGTGACCAGCGACCCCGTCGGCGCCACTGTCTTGCACGGCACGCAGGTGCTGGGAACCACACCGTTTGTCACGATGGATCTGCCGCCCGGCAATCAGGAACTGCGCATCGTGAAATACGGGTTTGAGCCCCAGCGTAAAACGGTCATGGTCTCCACGGTGGAGGGCGCGGATGTGACGGTCACACTCAATCCCTTGATGGGGGCGATGGAATTGGTGACGGTTCCCGCCGGGTGCAATGTGTATATCGATAATGTGTTTAAAGGCAAGACCCCTCCCCCCCCGGACCGGGCCGCGGGGACATCCGCGCCGCTTCGTATCACCGGCCTGAAGGAAGGCGATCATCAAGCCCGGGTGGAACACCTGAATGGCGCGGCCAAAAACGCGGTGGTGACGGTTAAACGCGGGGGGGTGGGCACCGCCTTTGTCGAGCTGTGGGTCGCCGACACAAAGGTGACATTGCGGGATGGCGCCGAAAAGTTCGGGATGCTTTTGGGTGTCAATGCGGACGGAGACGTGGCGTTGAGTGAGAAAACGCCGGGAATAAAAGGCGCTCAGACGAACACCTATGTCAATGAACGGGTGCTTAAGACCGAAGCCTTGTCACCGACCGAAGGCCGGATGAAAACCGCACAGATACTGGCCGCCGAGACAGCCGCCGCGCGGGAAAACGGTGACACCCCTGGCGGCGTGGATGACGGGGCGGACCTGGACGCGGGCAAGATCGTGACATACACGGCGGAAACGCTGAACACGCTAATTGCAAAAATGGGCGCCATCGCGTTGAGTAAACGGGTCGGTGCCCGCGAAGTGGTGTTCACCGGCGTGCCGACGGCGATTGACGCGGATCACGCGCGTGCCCAAATCCATTTCGGCGACACGATTATTTGTGAAATGCCGCGGGAGGATTATGACCGGGTCGGCCATGAGATTCGGCACGCCCGGGAAAGTGACACGGCCATCACCATGCGCGGGAAAATGGTGGCGAACACGAGAAAAGCGGTGACCTTGCTGCATTGCGTGTACCAGGCTGAAGAGGATTAGCCTTTATCCGGAGAAAGGGCATGCCGCAGGACATCTCAACGTGGCCGCGGATCCATCTGATGACGGGGCGAACCACCCTTTTCCCGATGCTGCCGGTCGCGTTGGGAATGGTGACGGGCATCGTGGGAACCGCGTCCTTTTCCTTGACTCAGCGGGGCGTGTTCTGGGGGTGTCTGTCCACGTTGACCACGCTCGCCCTGGCCCTTGCCTGGGACCGGGAATCCCGGTTCCGGTTGCTCGGGGGAGTGATCACAGGCGTTCTTCTGGCATTCCTGCACCTCTGGGCTCCCTGGCAAAGCTATCAGCGCCATGTCGTCGCCCACTCGGCCGCCACCCTCACGGTGCGGGTGACTGATCCTTTCGCGGACCCCGGACCTTTTGGCTTTGACACGCGCCGTCCCCGTATCCTTGCCCGGATGCGGGATATGACCCTGACGGGGGAGACAGGCATCACCCCTTGTCGGGGGAAAATACTTTTAGTGATGCCCGCCGCGACGGCTGTGGAGTATGGTGACACGTTACGGGTGGAAGGTGTGTTTACCCAGCCGGAGCCGCCGACGCCATCCGGGGCTTTTGATTACCGGCGCTTTCTTTTGGCACAGGGGATTCAGCATGTGTTCCGGGTTGAGACGCTGGCGCGTCAACCGGGCGTGAACCGGTTGGCCGCGCTCAAACGCCGGGTTTACGCCGGGCGCCGGACCTTGGCGGCTCACTTGACGCGTGGATTTACCGATAACCGCCCGGCGCGGGCCGCGGCCGCCATGACCTTAGGCTACCGAGGAACGCTGGACGAGGAAACCCGGCGACAGTTTATCCGCAGCGGCACCATCCACGTTTTCTCCATCAGCGGACTCCATGTCGGTATCGCCACGACGGTTTTTCTGCTGGCCGCCCGTCTCATGGGTGTCCCGCTGATGCTTCGTTTCCGGTTGCTGCCCATGGTCTTGGGCGTGTATGTTTTTGTGACGGGCAGTCCGATTTCGGCAGTGAGAGCCTGGGTGATGATCAGCGCCTTCAGCCTGTCGTTTTCCTGTTTCCGGCCGCCCGCGCCCCTGAACGGGGTGGGTCTGGCGGCCGTGGCGCTGCTGCTGATCAATCCACTGGCGGTGTTCAATACAGGATTTCAATTTTCGTTCACCGTGGTGATCGCCCTGATCGTCGGGTGGCGGCTGGTGGGTGAAATCGTGTCGGTCAGTCAAGAAAAGAGGCGCTGGCGGCGGCCATTGTCCAAGGTTGACTACCGGGTTGGAAAACTCATCCGGCTTTGCCTTGTCGTCTTCGGCTGCGGTCTGACAGCTTGGCTCGGCAGCGCCGGCCTGCTGGCGTGGAATAACTGTTTGTTCATTCCCGCGGCGTTGTGGTTGAATGTGGCCGTGGCGTTTCTGGCCTTCGCTTCTTTGGCGCTGGCTTTTGGCAAGCTGGCGCTTATCTGTGTCGGGCTGTCCGGCATCGCGGGGCCATTGACGTGGTCGCTCGAGACGTGTCTGGAGCTGGTTCAGTCTCTGGTGGCCGCGGTCGCCCGGGGTGACGGGTGCCTGGCGATTCCCCAACCCCGGCTTTGGCTGGTGTCGCTGTATTACGGGGCGCTTCTGCTGGCGCTCGTCCCGGGGTCGCCAGTGACATGGCGGAAAATCGCCGTCGGCGGGGTGGTTTTATGCTTGATGTGGATGGGCTATGGCAACCGTATGATCCAGCGGGATCACTGCGTCATCATACATGGTGGCGGCGGCGGCATGACGGCGTGCTTTGTCGAAGACCGCCCGCGGCCGCCTGTGCTTATTTTGGCCGGCGATTACCAGGTGGATATGGCCGCCTTGGACATGTTGACCATGCGCGGACACGATACTGTGCGAGCGGCCCTGTGTCCGCGTTACGGTCATGAGGCCGAACAATCCGTGGATATGGTCCTAAACCGTCTGCGGGTTGAACGTCTCGTCGTCACCGAACGGTTTAAGGGCGGTCACCGGGCCAGGACGGCGGTGTCTGTTTTTCACCCGTCAGGCAACCTCACACGCGGATCCGGATTGCCGCCAGGTGTTGAGGTGGAGCGCTTGTCCAGAAAAGAAACCCGGGTCATTCTCCGGGATGTCTCCGCCGGGAAACGGCGCTTGGCCATCACATGGTCGGATAAAAGCGGAATGACGCGTTGTCGGCTGTCGGCGGAAGACCGGACGCTGGGCACCCGCTCGCTGCCCCATACGCGGCGAATTAGCGTGTATGACGTTCCCCTTTAATTGTCCGGACGCGGCAGTCTGGTTGCTTTCCGCATGGCTTGGACGGCGCGCGGGCGATCCCTGATTTCGGGCAAACAAAAAACGACCGTCACCGGCGTGACGATCGTTTTCTTTTAAAGGGTGTGAAGTAGGAGTTTAGCATCTCCGTAACGGATAATTACTATAAGCCTCGCGGCCCTATTGCGAATAATGTTCAGAGTCGAAACTCCTGCTTCACAGTCCTATTATATCAGAAACCGCTGACCTGTCAAGGCCATTCACGGATGAATCTCATGATTTCATCCGGTTCAGCGCGGAAATAACCGCCTCGACGGCGGCCTGGTCGATATTCTTGTTGAAGCCGACCCCGTAGGCCGTTTTTCCGTCTTTTCCGGAAATGCGGATAAATGCGATGGCTTCGGCGTCGGCGCTGTTGCCAATCGCGTCTTCCTCATATTCCTCCAAGGCGAAATCCGGCACGTCTCCGACCTGTTTAATGGCGTGCACAAAAGCGGCGATGGGCCCGTCGGCGGTGGCTGAGACAGTATGCTCGACACCGTTGACGGTCAACTGGACTTCCCCTTCGATCCGGGAGGGCGCGGCGGCGCATGGGCGTGGCCAGTATCCCTTGATGCTGTAGACACCGGCGGGTTGGTGGTAGGTGTCCTTGAACAATTGCCAGACCTCTTTGGCGTTCAATTCCCGGGATGTGGTGTCGGCCAGTTTCTGCACATGAACGGCGAAGTCAATAAGCAGTCCCCGGGGCACCTGGACACCGGCTTCCAGCTGTAGCACGTGGGCGACTCCACCTTTTCCTGACTGGCTGTTGATACGGATGAATTTCTCATAGGTCCGGCCGATGTCGGCTGGATCAATATGCAGATAGGGAATTTTCCACCCGCCGAAATACTTTTTCAGTTCATCGGGACGATTCAATCCTTTGTGAATAGCGTCCTGGTGGGAGCCGGAGAAAGCCGTGAACACCAATTCCCCGGCGTACGGATGCCGGGGACTCACCGGCATGGAGGTCAAGTCGATGATCTCGTCACGGATGGCCTCAATGTCGCTGAAATCCAAACCCGTGTCGATCCCCATGTATTGCAGATTCAAGGCCAAAGTCACCAAATCCACATTGCCACTGCGTTCGCCATGCCCGAACAGGGTGCCTTCCACCCGCTGGGCGCCGGCCTGGATGGCCATCTGGGTGGAGGCGACGGCGCAACCCATGTCGTTATGGGCGTGCAAGCTGATAGTGGACCGGTCCCCATGTTTCTGGCGATCCATGAACAGTTCAATCATGTCGGCGTATTCGTTCGGGGGCCGACGTTCGACCGTGGCGGGCAGATTCAAAATCACCTTCTCGCCTTGGCCGGGGTTCCAGGCTTCCACCACCGCATCGCAGATGCCGACGGCAAAATCCAGATCGGTGTCGGTGAACTCCTCGGGCGAAAATTCCAGCCCGATGGCGCTGCCGTTCATCTGGGCGGCCAGGTCCCGAATTAAGCGGACACTGTCCACCGCGATCGCCTGGGTCTGGTCAGCGGTTTTGCCAAAGACATAATGCATGTGCAGGTCACTGGTGGCGATATACGTGTGGCAGACCGCTTTTTTCACGCCCCGCAACGCCTCGAATGTCCGCCGGATCAGATGCTCGCGGCACTGGGTCAACACTGAGATGGTGACATCATCGGGAATTTTGCCGCCCTCAATCAACGACCGGCAAAAATTGAAGTCATCCGCGGAGGCGGACGGAAAGCCGATTTCAATTTCCTTGAAGCCAATGGCCACCAGGAGGTCGAAATAACGCGTTTTCTGCTCCGGCGTCATGGGATTGGGCAGAGCCTGATTGCCATCGCGCAAATCCACAGCGCACCAGGCGGGGGAGGCGCTGATCGGGCGGTCGGGCCAACGACATTCCGCCAGGCGCGTCGTTTCAGGTTTTGAATAATTCCGAATCATGATCTCGTTCCTCTGTTCATGCCGGCGGTTCGCATTGGCCGGCTTGTCGTGTGATATATGGCTTGACATGACAAAAAAAAACCTGCAACCGCCGCGGATAAATCGGTTGCAGGTATGTCACTTGGAGACAGCGGAAAGGAAAACTTTCAGCCCAGCAGCGAAACCGCAACCGCGCTTCGTAGAAGCAGCGCCGGGTGCAGGCTTGTAAGTCGCAGGGGTGAAGAATAAATAACCATAAATCCCACGGGTTCCGTTGTCTAATCGCCTAAAGTGTCATCCGTGTTCTAAATTCAAGTCCCCTAATCTAACTAAAAAAAAAGATTTTTCAAGCGCCTTCGGCGAGACAACAGAAAACCGACTTGACATTTTCACCAGGTGGAGTGTCTATTCCGGCTACGGCTCGGTGGCGCAGAACAATGAGGCCATCTTAACCATGCCTGGCATCAACGCCGACAACCCCGGGGCGCATTTCACATCCCACGCACTCACACTGCCGACACACTTTACGGAAATTGTGTTCAGCGGCGAGTGGCCTGTGGCGAGTTTTATCCGCCGGGTC
Organism: Lentisphaeria bacterium; assembly: GCA_032251435.1. GTDB lineage: Bacteria > Verrucomicrobiota > Lentisphaeria > Oligosphaerales > MVZH01 > JAVVEH01. Next base: position 92,170 of record JAVVEH010000007.1, read on the forward strand.
TCGCCATGGCGCGGCGCGACACGCGGTCCACTATCGAATTGAGATAGCGGTAAGGAGGATTGACCAGTCGAGTTCCGTGTTTTCGGCGGATTACTTGACAGTGACAGTGTCGCTCGCGGCGAAAGGCTCGGCCATGCCCGCCAAACCCGTGAGCGTCAGCGTCACGGTTCCAGGTTCCAACGCCAGATCAGCGAGGGCGAACGTGGCGACAAGATGACCTCGGCTGTCCACCCCTAAACCCGTGGGAGCGACCCCGTTAAGCTCCACAGACTGAGGAGCGACATCGACGGCGGGAATATTTGTATGGATCGTGACACTGTCCACCTTGGCGAGAACGATCGTTTGCGGAGAAGCCATGATGGTGGTTTCGGTGCCGTCGACGGCTCCGTTGCCCAGCGCGCTGCCGACAAATCCGGCGATCAGAAACGAGCAAAGGACGACGAGCGGGGGAGTGTGTGTGTTAAATGCTTTCATGCTATGACTCCTTGGCTTTTTCAGCCGACTGGTTGACCCCGGGCGTTTTTGCACAGGGCATGATCTGTCATATCCGCCATACGCTAGTATATCCCTCTTTAAAGGAAAATACAAGTCGAAAACAAGCTCTTTTCGCACTGCGGAATTGAATTCCGCCGCGTCTGAGTTTTTCCCAGTTTCACTTGACATCATCGCGAAACGGGACTATCTTCTGCCTGTTGCTCTAAACAGCAATTTTCTATCCCTATCAACAATCTCAACGGAGGACATGACGTGATGAAAAAGAACCTGATTGGCACCCTGTGCCTGGCGACCGCGGCCATAATGCCCGCCGCCTATGCCGGCGCCGGCGACAAAGAAGCCGACATGACCAAACCCGTCAAAGTGTTTATCATGATGGGGCAGTCCAACATGCTGCAGAACGGAAAGATCGGAGCTCCTGATGGATCGCAGCCCAACACCGTATACAGCGGCATCAAAGCGGGTAAATACACCTATCTGGTTGATGCTGAAAACAACTTCAAACAGCGCCAGGACGCTCGCTACATCTGGACCATGCAAGGGAAAGGTGTGCGCGCGCAAGAATGGCTTGGCGCCAAAAACAAGGTGGGCGTTGAGCTGGGCACCGGCTGGCATCTGGCCGATTATTACACCGAGCCGGTGATGATGCTGAAAGCGGCGATTGGCAACCGCGGACTGGGCTGGGATCTGTTGCCGCCATCCGTCGGACGGTATGAAGTGAATGGCAAGGAGTTCCCCGGTTACCGCGAGTATAAGGACGGCGACAAGATCCTGAAATACGAAGAAGGCGTTTCAAAAGTCATCGGCACGAGAGGCAAAAGCAAAGGCAAGGAAGTTGATCCGTGGTACGCCGGCAAGAATTACGATGACGACACCGGCAATGCGAAAAAGGTTCTGGCCGAGATCGGCACCTACTATCCGGGCGCCAAAGGATACGAAGTCGCCGGGTTCTTCTGGTGGCAGGGCGCCAAAGACCAGAACCCCGACCATGCCGCCCGCTATGAAGTTCACCTGGTCGAATTGATCAAGTCGTTGCGCAAGGACTTCAACGCGCCGAACGCGCCTTTCGTGATCGCGACCCTGGGCATCAAAGACGGCGAACTGGGCGACAGCCCGACGGATAAGATCGTGGCCGCGCAACTGGCCGTTGACGGGAAGACCGGGAAATATCCCGAGTTCAAAGGCAACGTCGCCACGGTGGACACGCGCAAATTCTACGGCGGCGGCAGCGCCAACAGCCATTACGGCGGCAATGGTGAGTTCTATATGCAGGTGGGCGACGAAATGGGCAAGGCCATGGTCGAACTGCTCAAGAAGTAAGTCGGCGATCTTAACATGTAATGGCACGGACGCCCGCGTCCGTGCCATTTTTTTTCAACCGGTCTGGACACGCGCGCCGGCCGCCTTTGTTGGTGTGCCGGCTTCAGCCGGAAAAAATTCCCGCGCTGCAGGCGGGAATCAGCACACCAACAGGATCCCACCTCCGAGCTCCAGGCCCCGAGCCCTTTGCCACCACCCACGCCCCACGATTCACAACCCACCATTCACGATTTACGATCCACGACTTACCTTTCACAAAATTCCCCGCCTTTCCTTCGCGACCTTCGCGCTTGCCCGGCGTAGTCTGAACGAAGACTGGCCCTTCCTGTAAAAAATGACAAGATCTGAAGTTCCACGTGCGTTCCTCATAAAATCTTAAGGTGTAGCTCATGCGTTCAATAGCGGGGCGCTAACGCGAGATCGAGCTGGCTGGCGGCGGGATCGATGCGGTGGATACACACATCCAATTCCTGCCCCAGCGCATACGTTTTTTTTGTTCCCTTAAGCACGCCGGGCGCGAACGTGTAATCATCCTTCGGCAACATATCAAAGGCGAGGAAACCGCTCACCCCGTATTCTGTCAGTGACATAATAAGTCCCTTTTCCACAACACCGGTGATCTGGGCCACCGTTGGTATCGCGCCTTGCCGGATAAGGAATTCAAGCACCCGCTGGCGGCGGATGCGGGACTCAGCTCGTTCAGCGGCGGCTGAAAGCGCGTTCAACCCTTCCCCCAATGCCTCCAAATGTTCGGAAAACACAGGACCGGGGATGCGCTTCCCCCCGCGCTCAGTCACAACAATGGGGCCATGATTGGCCTGAATGGCTTCGCGGAGCGCGCGATGAACAACCAGGTCGGTATACCGCCGGATGGGCGACGTGAAATGACAGTAGGCATCAAAGGCCAAGCTGAAGTGGTCGGAATAGCGGGTTGTGTACCGGGCCCGGGACATGCACCTGAACACGGCTGAGGCGATGGTTGGTCCATAGCCTTCCCGTGTCGCTTTTTTGACAGCCCCCGACAGGTCAACCTTCCTGGCATCTTCCATACCGAGAAGCGACAGGGTTTCCCAGACTGGCGTAAGATCCTCGGGCGCCGGATGATGGCGGAACAGCGTCGGGACGTTCAGACCCAGCATCAGTCGAGCGACTTCGCGATTGGCCGCCAGCATGAACTCTTCAATCACGCCATGAGCCACATCTTTAACAATCGAGCGCAGGTCCACGACGTGCCCGGTCGCGTCAAATACCAGTTCGGTATCGTCCCGGGGCAAGTCCAGTGAGCAGCGCCGGTTTTTGAGAATTTCGGCGAGTGACAACATTTTTTGGAGCACCTCTCCGACAACGCCTTTTTCGCGGCGGCTTCCATCCATGACCCGGGAGGCGCGTTCATATGAAAAACGACGATTGGGCCGGATGACGCTTTCGGCGAATGTGGTTTCCAGCAGTTGGCCGTTCAGGTCGTAGCGCAACAGCACACTCAACGCGAGGCGGTCTCTGCCTTCTCTGAGGGAGCAGAGATCATTTGAGAGACGTTCAGGAAGCATGGGGATCACCTGTCCGGGCAGGTAAACACTGGTTCCGCGTTTTCGGGCTTCCTGGTCGATGGTTGACCCTGGCTTGACGTAGTGTGACACATCCGCGATATGCACGCCCAGAATCCACGCGTTCCCGTCCTCTTGAATTGAGATCGCGTCATCAAAGTCCCGCGATGTTGACGGGTCAATGGTGACAACCGTCAGCGCCTGCCGCAAATCAAGCCGTCCCCGGACATCATGGTCACTCGGTCCGGGAAGCGCGGCCGCCGCGGCCAGAACAGCCGCGGGAAAGTCGGGCGCGATATCAAGCTCGGCCAACACCGCGGCGTCTTCGACCTCTCTGGCCCCGGAGCGTCCCAGTATACGGTCAATGCGAAACCCGTCCTGGTCCGGAACAACCAGGATTTTATCCCCTTTTTCAGCCGTTCCGTAAACAGACAGAATTTTGCCGATATGATGCGCGTCCGGTGAAAACTTTCCTTTGCCGATGCAGGTGCCGGCCAGACGCGCCCGCCCGCGCTTGACAACCCGGGACACACGGGCGGTGCCGCCACCCGCGGGAATCACCTCGACGGTGTCCCCGTCAATGGCGTCTCCTTCACGCCCGGGAGGAATAAACAGATCATCTCCTCCCAGATCAGGCACAAAGAAGCCAAATCCCCTGAAGTGCCCGGAGTAGGTGCCCAGGCGCGGTGTTCGGCGACGCGTGGATTTTCCTGATTTTGCCATGGTATGGATCCTAAAGACGGGCCAGAATGGCCTTTCCCATCTCCACTGTGGAAACGGGAGAGACTCCCGCCGGCGCGATGTCCGCGGTGAAAATTCCGTCTTCCAGCGTTTTTTCCACCGCCGCTTCGATAGCCGCGGCGGCTTCTTCCTGGTCAAACGAGTAGCGCAGCAGCATGGCCGCTGACAGAATTTGAGCGGTCGGATTGGCGATGCCTTTGCCGGCGATATCCGGGGCGGAGCCCCCGGCCGGTTCATACAGGCCAAATTTATCCTGATTGATACTGGCGGAAGGCAGCATGCCCAGCGATCCAGTCAACATGGCGCATTCGTCCGAGATAATATCCCCGAACATATTTCCGCACAACATCACATCGAACTGGCGCGGATCCCGCACCACCTGCATGGCGGCGTTGTCGATGTAGAGGTGTTCAAGGGTGACATCCGGATAGTCTTTCGCCACGTCACACACCACTTCGCGCCAGAACACCATGGTGGTGAGCACATTGGCTTTATCAATGCTGGTCACCTTGTTATTCCGCTTGCGGGCGGCTTGAAAAGCCATGTGGGCGATTCGGCGGATTTCGGAGCGGTCATAGCGGAGGGTGTCGAACGCGTATTCCGTGTCGCCGGCGCCCGCGCGGCCTTTGGGCTGACCGAAATAGATGCCGGATGTCAATTCGCGCACGCAAAGAATGTCAAAGCCATTTTCAACCGTGGCGGCCGCCAGGGGGCTGGCGGCTTTCAGCGACGGGAACAAGCGGGCGGGCCGGTAATTGCAAAATAAGTCAAAGTGTTTGCGCAGAGGCAGTAACGCGGCCCGTTCCGGTTGCTGTTCCGGCGGGAGAGTCTCCCATTTCGGGCCGCCGACGGAACCAAAGAGGACGGCGTCAGCCGCTTCACAAGCCCGCAACGTGGATTCCGGCAGAGCGCGACCGTGGTTATCAATCCCGGCGCCGCCCACATCGTGCCACCCGCAATCCAGCTCAAACCCGAATTTCTCACCCGCCGCGGTCAAGATTTTGACCGCCTCAACCATGACCTCGGGACCGATTCCGTCACCGGGAAGAACAGCGACTTCGAACATTTTTTCACCTGTCATTTAATCAAATCGTTCAGACTCGAAACACACAGCGCGTACTATATCCGGCGCGGCGAATAAAACCACCGCCCCGGCCGGGACCCCGGCAATGAAGAGTCATCGCGGTTGCTTATCCAACGTTGCATTGGCGCGGAAAAGGGTTATCGTACAGGCAAACGCGGGGATCAATTTCGCAAGTATGGAGTCATAAAACATGCGTGTCAATCATCAATTCAGAGCCTGTGAACGGCTCATAAAAGCCTTTTTTGTCCAGGGGCTTTTGACGGTTTTCCTCCTGCCGGGGTTGGTCCGGCAAGGGCTTGCCGCCGGTTCTGAACCGGCCACCGATGACAAACCGCCTCACGAATTCTTCGCGGCTGTCACCTCACTCAAAGACTGTGTCACCGGGAAAACCGAGCTCGACAGCGACCAGATCAACGCGCTGAGTAAGACCCTCAGACGCGGCAAGACCTGGCTGAGCCGGAACAGGGACGCGATCTCCGCCTGTTTTGATTTCGTCCAGACGTATGAGGACGTTAAAGGGCCGCTGTGGATCGCTTACAAAGACCTGAACAGCAAAACCCGGAAACCGGTAGACGCGATCCACTGGGCCGCCTTTTGGGTGATGCAGGATATCGTGGATGAGGCATACAACGCCGACAATCTAGGCCGTCATGGCGACTTACTGGATGGGTTTCGTTTCGCCAGCGCTGATTATTTTCCCGGAAAAGCGGCCCCGCCGGAAGATCCTGACGCGGTTTACACCGTGAAAATCAATGGTAGCTATCCGGACACGTGGGGGCCGCCAATTCTTGGTGAAGATCTTCCCGCCCGCAAGCCGACCGGGGCGTATCTGGCACCGGGAACCATCGCGGCCGTCACCGTGCCGGACTCCCTCGTCAACAAGGGCTATCAGGTTCGCATCGGCGCCCACTCCTGGGATCTCAAGCGGAAACCGCGGGTGACGCGGCTGTTCCGGGTCTCAACAGTCTATGACATCACCGCCACCACCACCCAGGTGGCCAGTCCGCTGGGCGGGGGTATTTACATCGAAGTCCCGCGGCTGGCCGATGCCGGGATCGTCGATGTGTCAATCCGGAACGCGGCCCGGTCTCCCTACTTTTCCTGGAAAAGCTTTCATAAAACCTCTAATGAGGAATGGGTGAAGACAGAGCGCGGGCGGCAAGCGCCCTGGGCTGACTTTCAGAGCGACAAGTTTATGATGCAGGTGCCGACCAGTTGGATTTACAAGCTGGAAGATCCGGTCTCCTTGATGACAGACTGGGACGCGGCCATCGATGTGATGAATGACTTGATGGGGCGCCCGCGCCTGCACGGCAAAGAAACCCTGTACACCCAGGTGGACACCCAGCTCCGCGGGCGGGCTTTCCATCCGGGTTATCCGTCTTGCAACACCGGTTATGACCCGACCCAGGACTATGGAGGCACCCATTCCCGCCATCTGGTTTCCGGGCCCAGAAACGCCCACAGTTATGAATTTCATGAAATGGGGCACGGCTTTCTGTTCACCAAATACACCGGCGACCAGGAATCCGCGGTCAATCTCCCGCATGTGGCGGTGTTCAACCGGGCCTTTGGTGTCGATCTGGAAGAGTCTTTCCGGTCGTCAAGGGGCCAAAAAAACACCTTTATGACGCTGGACACCACGGCGGTCACTTGGATGATGAGTGATCATTTCGTCAATCAGGAGGGTATGGCCAACTACGAGCGCGCGTACCAGCTCAAAGGGCATGCCAAATATGTCGATATTGTCCGCCTGTTCGACTGGCGGGTGCTGGATAACTTCTGGCGGTCGATCAACCAGGATGCTGAAGATGGCGCTCCCTGGCCGAGAAATGTCACCGACACCGACACCTACACCTTGCGGTTGTCGAAGATGGCCGGAGCGGATCTGCGGCCGCTGATCCACTTCTGGGGGATCCTCACCCAGGATGACACCGCCTCCGACGCGGCCATAAAAGCGGCGGGGCTGGCGCCATCGGCCAAAATTTATGATCGGCTTGTGACATACAAATCTCTGATTCCCAAAGACAACGCCGCCTTCCGTGAATTCGCCTTTAGCTGGTGGGAAAAACAGCCCACTGACAAAGGATTCACGACCGAACGCAACCATGCCGCCCGGTGGGACGGCTATGACGAAGCTCAAGCCGAGCGCGCCCGTCAGGTGGTTCAAGGAATTATTGACCGGTATTTCCCCGAGGGGCGACCGGAGGCATAGCGCCCCGGCGGCAGTTTGAAGCGGCCGGCCGACAGGCGCCCCTTTTCGGTGCCCCGTCTGGACGCGGGAAACGCCCGTCTTTCACATCAAAGACGGGGAGAAAGGCATTGAATTCATCCGAGGTGAAGCTACACTAAGGGGATGATATGTTTTACAGCCCGGACAGTCAGGATGTTTTCATTGTGATGGAAGCCCCCTCCACAACTCTGCTCGCTCCCCGGACAGAGGACTTTATTCCTTTTGACGAAGAACGATTCCGCCGGTTTATCGTGCGTCCCGTCAGCCGCTTGATGCTGTTTTCCAAGCGGGTGGCGGATGGCGCGTTAGACATCCGGGATTATAACTGGCCCTTGCTGGCGTCGTTAAGCATGGAAGCTGAGAAGGTTGAGGAATACCTTGACATCTTCGGGGCCGGGGGGAATGCCAAGTGGTACTTAATCCGGGAACTGACCGCTTGCGTGAAGAATTTCGCCGATATCGCCTACCGTTTCCACCAGGTTCGCAACTGTTTTTCCCGCTTCGAATCATTGCAGGCGGACACGCAACTGGCGGTGACCATTGACCAGGGGTTGGAAACGCTGTGTGAGTTCATCCACCGGTCCATGACGGCGTTCCACATCCAAACAACCCGTATCGGCCTGACCCCTTTGCCGGAAATCGCCCGGAATTTTGAGGTGTTTAACGAGGAGATGCCACATGGTGTGTTACCCCATGATCACCGGTCAAGCGGCAGCACCGGCGCCCAAACCCGGGCTGGCGCCCTGGCGACCCAATTTTTAAATTTGGCCGTTGACAGCGGCATTCTGGCCCAGGTAAAGCGTTCGGATGAGCTCTCGTTCACATCCCTTTTTCCCACTCAAATCAATGAGGAAAGCCTGCGCCAGATGGAATTTAATTTCCATAACTTGCAGAGCTTGTATGACACCTATATTTCATCCACCAATGAAGAAAATGTGGATGACGAGCTTAAAGAGCTGCGGGCCCATATCAGTGTGATTTTACGCTTGCTGGAAGCGGCCACACTGCTTGGGCATTTTTATGAACGGCATCTGTCACTGTGGGAAGAGGAACAGGCGATTGACCCCGTGGCGGACTTCCCCGTGGTCCTCTCGTTGCTGAGATCCACACTGGTGTCCACCCATTCGCATGTGGACGCGTCAAGAAAAATTTGCCACGGCATTTTGCGGAAATACACCAAGCGCGTGGAGGTTCAGGTGCCGATTCCCAAGTACCGGGGATTCCATGTGCGGCCGTCCGCCTTGGTGATGAAAATTGTGACCCATTACGGCACGGATGTGACCATGTCGCTGGGCAATGCCGAATATAACGCCGCGTCCGCTTTGGAAATGATGCGGGCCAACGAATGGGTGAACGCCCTGAAACGGCGTGAAGTCGCTGAAATTGTCGCCAAACAGTCACTGGAAAAACCCGCCTTGAGCGATTGGGATTTACAGCGTAAGGTCAGCCGGGCCATTCATCAGCTGGCGGAAAATAATTCCATTGTCGTTTATGACCGGCCGCTACGGATTGAGGGAGTGACATTTTCTCCAGACACCCCCGTGGGTGTCAGTGTTCAGGAGGCGCTGAAACGCCTGTTGTTCACGGGAAAAATTGATGTTGAAATCGATATTATCGCGACCTTTTCCGGTGATGAGAGACCCTTGCGCGACATCCAAATTCTCGCCGAGAACCAGTACTGCGAAGACAGCTTCGGCAACAACATCCCCCTGCCTCCCGAGCTTCCCTACCTGCGCCGCTGATGACCGTTTCCCCTCTTCGCTGTCCCGTCTGCCATCAGCCCCTTGAGCGGGGTGGTGGCCCGTACCAGTGCGCCGATGGCCATTCCTTTGATTCGGCCAAGGAGGGCTATGTGAACCTTCTGCTTAGCCATCAGCGGAAATCCAGGCAGGCGGGAGACGACGGGGAGATGATTCAGGCCCGCCGCCGGTTCTTTGACAGCGGGGTGTTTGAACCAGTGCTGCAAACCGTGGACACCTTGATTCCAGCCAGGGCCGGACGACTATGCGACGCGGGATGTGGTGAGGGGACGCTTCTCGGGCGGTTAAGTCAATGGCGGCCAGGTGATTATTATGGCCTGGATGTGTCCAAGCCCGCCGTTAAAACCGCCGCCAAACGCTACAAACAGTGCCAGTGGCTGGTGGCGAATATCATGCGGGACATCCCCTTAGCCGACCAAAGCATGGATGCGGTTTTAAGCGTCCTCGCCCCGCGGAATCCGCGGGAATTCGCCCGGATTCTGAAGCCCGGAGGAAGCCTGATTCTAGGTGTTCCGGGCCCCCGCCACTTGCTGGAGGTCCGGGAAAAACTCATGCCCAGATTGGATGATTTCGGCACCAAGGCGGATGAAGGGGTAAGCCAGTGCGGCGACTTCTTCCAGGAAAAAAGCCGGCGGGTGGTGGAATATTCCCGCCGGCTCGCGCAAACTGAGTTGTCCGACTTGGCGCGGATGACACCGCTGTTCTGGAACACCACGGCTCAAGCCCGCCAGGCGCTCTATGATTTGCCGGCATTAGACGTTCATATCAACTTTGTTTTCCTCGTTCTTGAAAAAACGGGAACACACGATGACCCGGCTTGAGGCCTCTTTCCGCCCCGCCGGATGGCCGCTTTCCTGAGACAAGAAGTGACTTCAGCGCTTTTTGACTGGTCGATATGGCTGATTTCGGGACGAAATCGGTCCATGGAGCGCATCCGTCCCGGATGCATCCGTATTGCTCAATCAAACATGGTTGCATGCTCAATGACCTTGTCTCTTCCTGTTCGGATCGGGGATTCCGAACCCCGAGGGGTCGCTACGCCGAGGCAAGCCGCGGAATCCAGTGCCGCGGAGACTGCGGAATCCAGAAGACAAAGGCCGCCCCGCGCTGATCAAGTATTCATCCGTGGTTCACATCTTCGGCGGCGCGGCTTCGCGGACGACGGCGCCGAACTCGTCACTGAGAATGAGGATCGAAAAGCGTTCGACATCGTCGATCTCGTTGGTGCTCAGGGAAGCATAGTCGAAGCGCCCGCGCAGATCGGTGTAGCCGTCCTTGAAGAATTGGATCTGACCGTTCTTCATGCGGGCGTAGACCTTGACATAGACACCGGGCAGCGGCTTGCCGGCGCCCTGGCGGGCGACCGCGAGCTGTCCGTGGGTCGGGATCATGCGCACCAGTAGCGAGTTGGGATAGTAAGCCTGACGGCGGACGACACCACCGCCGACGACCTCGATCATCACATTGCGGTCGGCGAACTCTTCGGGCACGTCAAAATCAGTCTGGTCTTTACCGGCCTTGAGTTTCATCTCGACGGTCCGCCGCGGGCGGATGATCGAAAAGCCGCCGGAGATGTCCTGGACGAACGGATTGCGGCTGAACAGCAGTTCCACATCCATCGGATAGTAGTTGACACGGACGGTGTCGAGATTCCGGTGATCAAGCAGGAAGCGGTCGCCATCACGGCTCAGCTCCAGCGATGGCGCGGAGTCCGCAATCTTCGTCTGAACCTGGTCGCGGTCTTCGCTGTCCACCACGCGGCTGTCGGCGCCGGCGATCTCGTCGGCCTGGGCGGTCACGGCGGCGAACATATCGCGCCAGCGCTTCACCGGATAGTCGGCATAGCGCTTGGCGATGGCCGCGCCTTCGCGCGGAGCCGCGCGGTAGAAGCTCAGGTAGGCGGCCAGGTAGTCGTAGGGCATGCGGGTTTCCAGCTCGTCGGGCTTCACCTTGGCGAACTGTTCCAGAGCCTCGCCGACCCGGTCCTGGAGGAGCAGGTAGACGATCACCGCCATACGGTCGGCGCTGGTCAGCGCGGCGCGGTAGGTGAGCGTCTTCATGAACGCCTCGTACTGGCCGTGGAACTGCTCGTTGAGAATCTTGCGGCGTTCGCCGAGCTGGCAGGCGCGGGCGTTGACCAACGGCCAGTATTCCTTGTGCTGGTAGTGGTGACGGGGCACTGGCTCAACGGTCAGCAGCGGCGAAGCGAAGATCCTCCCGCACTGGTCGGCGAACGGGGTGTGCGGCAGGTACTGCCGGATGGTTTCGGGCTGATTGTGATAGACCGCGTAGGACCACAGCGTGTCATGGTAGGTCAGGCGTTTCGCCAGCAGGTCGAGGATGGTGTCGAACGCGCCCTTGTCCTTCATGCGGAAGGCGACCAGGCCGAGATCGAGCCGGCCCAAGTTGTGGGTGTTGAGGAAGGCGACAACTTCTTCGAGGCTGCCGTTCTGCGAAATGTACTCCCACGATTCAGTGTCGATGATCGTCGGTTTATCGACCACATTGAAGACGAACGGCTCGGCGGAACCGACCAGGGTTTCGTTCTGCGCCACATGCACGGGATAGTGGCGGAACTGTCCGGCGGCGGGAAAATAGAAGTAGTATTCCATGGCTTGCGTCGAGTAGGGTTCGAGCTGGCGGTTGTGCCCCCTGGTGAAGTCCGAGCCGTTGACGGGAATGGCGCCCAGCGGCACCTGCTGGAGGATATTGACCTTGCGGCGGCTGCTGGTCGGATTGGTCAACACGAGCTGGCAGCCGTACACCTTGCCCTTGACGAACTCCTCGCGGATAAAGCGGTCGATCTTCTCGTTGTTCTCATAGCGGTAGCGGTTGGCCGGATCGAAAAAATTCTGGCTGACCAGGAACGGCAGGGCGTTGTCGTCAATGACGGCCGGCATGATTTCGCGGTGGAAGGCGATGGCGCCGCCCGCCGGGGTGATTTTCAGGCCGCGCTCTTCGGCCTTCATATCATGCTCGTCCGCCTTGAACGGCAGATCGAGCACCGCCAAGGCCAGCATCATCTCGGCGAAACTCTCGCCGGCCTCGGCCAGATTGCCGGACAGGAACGGCTTGCCGGGTTCGCGGGCCGCGTAGTCGCGCCAGAAGGCGTTGACCGTCACCAGGTCGGCCAGTTGCCGCTCGATGGGAATATGGTAATAATTGTTCTCCACCCACTCCTTGGTCTGCTCCAGTTTGCGGAAGAGCTGGACAACCCGCTGGCGGGCGGCGATGTCGCGCTTGCGCTCCGCCTGCCGACGCCCGTCCATGAGGCTCTTTTCGAGCGCGACTTCCCTGGGCGGTGTCTCCGACAGCGCCATGGTCTCCATCGCCGGTGCTGGCGCCGGCATGGCCCTCTCCGTCATGGCTCTTTTGGGACGCCCTGCCCCCCCAAAATCTTCCGGTTCCTCTATCACCACCTCGTCCGCGGCCGCCGCGAACATGTCGCCGAGGGCGCTGCCTTCAAGGGCGTTGCCGAGAACGGCGGTGTCGAAGAGACGGTTGAAGCGTTCGATGTCCGGCGGGATGCGGTCGTAGACTTCCTTGATCAGGCGGGCGGTGGCGTCGCGCCGCGCGACGATCCGCTCAGCCAGCAGAATCTTCTCGACGGCGTTTAGGCGGTGGTACGCCCAAGGCTCCAGGAAGCCGGACAGATCCCGGTCGAGCAGATAGAGATCCATGAACGTCTTGTCCTTCTTGTCGGCGATAAAGGGCGCGATCACCTGTTTGAAGAAGTCCGGATCCTTGCGCAAAAGGAAGACATTCAGTTCATGGCAGGCGTACTCGGAGTACTTCTCCAGCTTCGCGTCGGCACTCAGCACCGGCCACTGAAGGATGAACGCGAATTCCGCGAGGGTGGTGTCGTTGGACAGGGTGGCGTAGAGATTGAACACCTTGCCCAGCGAGTCGTACAGCTCCATCTTGCTGGTGGTCATGTCAGCGATAGTGAAGACAGTGCCTTTCAGCAGCGTAGTCGTCTTCTTGCGTTCGGCCAGATGCTGGTCCGCGGGCAGGGCCCGCGGCAGGCGCAGATCCTGGTAGGTTTCGGCCATTTCGGGGAGGAGCAACGTGCGGTAGGCCATGTCGCGGCCATCGACCAGGACGATTTCGACGAAGGCGCCCGCCCCCAGGTCGGCCAGGGGAACGGCAAGACGGCCATCCTTGCCGGCTCGCAAATTGGCCAGAACCACCGGCGGCGACGGCAGGAAGTTGTAGCTGGTGAAAGCGACCGACCCGGGACCGCCCGCGTCGTCCCGCCGCGCCGCCCGCCCGCCATATTTTCCGGCCATTATTGTCGAGTGTAGATCTTCGTTTCCCAACCACCCCTCCCCGCCTTTGGCGCGGTCGATGCCGGTCCGCGTGTCCCGCAGCGCCCAGGGCGCCAGCAGCAGGCTCGGCCGCTTGAGCATGTTGCCGGGGAATGTCTCGGCGTACTTGCGTTCGAGCACGTAGCGATATTCGTCGCCGATAGTGCGGCCGGAGAGATAGTGGGAGACGACCGGCGGCAGATTCTGCCCCCAGACGGGCGGATTGACGACCGGATTGGCGACATGCAGCGGGCTCCGCGGCGCGAACCGCGAGCAGACAATGTGCACGCGGGCGGCCGGACCGGCGCCGATCAGCGTCAACGACAGCGCGTCCTTGTCCGCCGACACCGCGCCGATCTGAGCCGGGACCGGATTGGTCAATTCCAGCAGGCGGGCCTTGCCGACCAGGACCCCGTCGTCGGTTTCCCGCTCCAGGACTTCGGCGACGCGGATGGCGACGCGGTCGCCGCTGTCTTTGAGAAGCAACGTGTAGTCGCCGGCGGAAAGATCACGGGCAATGAGGTAACCGCCTTCCAAGGCGACATGGGCTGACCAGTCTTTCACATTCTGCCCGCCGCGGGTTTCCAGCAGCGAGAAGGGGGCAAAGACATCCGCCTCAGGCGCGGCCATGAACGGAATCATCACCGGGCTGCCGACATTGACTTGGATGACGGAAGGCTGGGAATGGGTGTCGCCATGCAACGGCCAAGACTGGATCAGTCCGTCGTCGGTCGAGGCCGTCACTTGGGTGATTTCCGGCAGATAGCCCAGGCTGACACGGCCGGCCGCGTCGGTCTTGAGCACGATGGTTTCCTCGTCCGTGATCATCCGATGTTTCACGCTGACATGGACGGCGCGGTCGGCGAGCGGTTCGCCGTTGCGTCCCAGAAAATCCACGCGGTACCCTTCGGCGGCGCGGCGCAGAAACAGGTCCGACACCTTGTCCGAGGCCTCAATGCCGTTGAGCGATGTGCTGTACGATGCGGACAGGTCGATTTTATTTCCCTGGCTTAGATTCTCCACCTTGGCCGTAAAGGTCAGATCCAATTTCGCCAGTTTCTCCGGCACCTTGATTTCGTGGATCCATTCCTCCCGGTCGCTCAGCTTGAGATCGCCCACTTCGGTGGACGCGCCGATGCCGTCGCGGTCAGTCGAACGGATTGACACCTTCGGATTCAGCAGGAGTCCGCGGTCGATTTCGATGCCGTTGAGGGTCAGCACCGGACGCAGGATGACGCGGGCGGTTTCGCCGGCGATCAGCGATTCACGGGGGACGTTGAAGCCGACCTGCAAGGCGTAGGTTTCGGCTTGATGCTCAAATTCGCGGAGCACCGCGAAGTCCGCGTGCTGGATGACGATGTTTTGACGGGCCGGGCTGTTGCTGTAGGGGACGACGATCTCGCCCGCCTCGTCGGCAGGATATTCCTTGCCGGCCATCCATATGGAGGCTTTCGACAGGAAGGTTCCGGCTTCGTCGTAGATCCGGAACACATGGCCGGCCGCGCCGAGGCGCTGGTGGAAATTCATGGCGCCGCGGCGGATCAGCGCCCGGCTGCTGCGTCCGTTGCCGATCAACTCGACGACAAAGACCCCATCCCCTTTGATTTCCGGGAAGGCCAGCGTTTCGACATGTCGGCGCAGTGGCTCGTCCGGGTACTCGACCGTGCGCTCGACATTCGGCACCAGGCCATCGAGGTCGACCGCCGTGGTGATCTCCGCCATCTGGTCGCGGTAGACATTGACCGTGTTCAGCTCGTAGACATTGACAATCAATTTCTTGATGTTCTTGATGGCGACCTGGAGATTAATTTCTTCGCCGCGGCCCACGAAGCGGTCGTTCGCCGGCAGGAAGGCCAGGTCGATGCGGTCCTTCAGCCGCCGGTATTTGTCGGCCGGCAGCAGATTGTACCAGGCCTGCATGTCGCCAACCCCGTTGACGATCTTGGTCTCGGCGAACAGCTCCTTCAGATACTGCTCGTCGATGTATTCGACGAAGGCGTCGTAGTTCGGGGCGTCGAGCAGAAACCGCGCCAGATAGTCGCGCGCCAGCTCCTCGTCGGTGCCGACCGGCGGCAGCAGGGTCTGGGTTTGGTAACTGGCCCCCAGATTCACCTGGACGCGCTGGAATTCCTCGCGGCCAAGATATTTGCGGTTGACATAGAAGATATTCCGCGGCAGCTTGAGGTAGTCCATGAAGCGTTCGCGGTTGTATTCACCGTCCTCGCGGTCGAATTCGAGCTGCCGGTAGAGCACACAGGCCTTGAGCGAGTTGTGGGCGGGGGCCAGGCGGCCGACGAAGGCCCACAGGCGTTCCAGATGCTCACCGCGGGCGGCGCGGGATTCCGGGTCGGCATCCTCCGACGGGCGGATTTTGGCCAAATAGGTGTCGATGAACCGGCTGTTGTTCAGCAGTTCGGGCATCAGCGCCAGACAGGTGTCGAGCTGCGCCAGGGTCATCATGCCATGAACGGGATGACAGCCGAAGCCGCCGCTGTGGCGGTACCTGAGATCCTCGACCACCAGTTCCGGCAGCTTCGGATAGTCGGGCCGCCGCAGCAACCCGAGCAGGCGGCGGCGGTTGTCAGGATTGAGCGAACCGCGGATGATCCGTTCGTAGCCCAGCGGCTCGATATAACGCAGGCCGTCGTGACGGCTCATGCGGCTGTCGCGCAGGGTTTCCCAGGAGACGCGTTTCGGATCCAGCACGGTCGGATAATCGGGCACCTTGTCCGGCTCGATCTTCGCATGATGGAAGCGCAGATTAAGCCGTTCGCGGATGAGATTCAGCGCGGCCTGGGGATTGTCACCGTATTCCAGCAGCGCCTGCCGGTTTTGAATCTCCCGCATCAGCCCGGTGTCGTGATGCTGCTTTCGCCACTGATCCAGAAGCGAGCGGACGGCGGCGGTGTCCCCCCGGAGCTGGCTGTCCAGACAGTGATAGTAGAAATACTCGTCGGTTCCCGGAATCAACTGCTTCAAGACCTCGGCCCGGTCCCGGGCCAGAGCGAAGTTCTCGGCAAACCCGATCTCCCCCGCCGGAGCGATGCCCGTGCGGGACATAACGGCCATTAGGATCAGAGCGGAAATGAGCTTCATTGATGCGGCTTTCATGGGCGTGTCCTTTGCAAATTCTGTTTACCGGCCTGTCGCCATACAGGGGTTCGACTAATATGCTCCATCAGTGTGGACGTTGCAACACGGGACATTTTTAAAAATCGCCCCACTGTTTTCCGGTATGAGCCATTGTCATGCCATGATCACCCAAGGCCGGGACCCGCTCACGGCGGGGCTAAACATTCGCCTCCCCGAACCGGGAGAATGGCCTGTTTTCGCAATTTGACTCCGCCCCGGATCACGCACGGAAAAAAGCCGCGGCTCACCCATCTCAAACGCCTTGCGGCCGCCAAACAAAAAACGCCCGGCGCGGAATCCGCGCCGGGCGTGAACGGTCAGTGCGCCGTCAGCAAAACCACACCAGTGGCTTAGCCGGTGATCACTTTAATCAAGTCCAGAACTTTGCAGGAGTAACCCCACTCGTTGTCGTACCAGGAGACAACCTTGACGAAGGTGCCGTCCAGCTGAATACCGGCTTTGGCGTCGAAAACGCTGGTGCAGGTTTCGTCACGGAAATCCGTCGCGACAACCGCTTCATCGGTGTAGCCGAGCACACCGGCCAACTCGCCTTCGCTGGCCTTTTTCATCGCCGCGCAGATGTCTTCATAGCTGGCTTCTTTTTTCAGAACGACAGTCAAGTCGACAACAGACACATCGGAGGTCGGCACGCGGAAAGCCATGCCGGTCAGTTTGCCGTTAAGCTCTGGAATAACTTTACCCACAGCCTTGGCGGCGCCCGTGCTGGAAGGAATGATGTTTTCCAGGATGCCGCGGCCGCCGCGCCAGTCTTTCATGGACGGGCCGTCAACGGTCTTCTGCGTGGCGGTGGCGGCGTGAACCGTGGTCATCAGACCTTTTTCGATGCCGAAGGTGTCATTCAGAACCTTGGCGACAGGCGCCAGGCAATTGGTGGTGCAGGACGCGTTGGAAACGATATCCTGGCCGGCGTAGGAGTCGGTGTTGACACCGCAGACGAACATGGGAGTCGCATCCTTGGAAGGAGCGGACAGAACGACTTTTTTGGCGCCGGCGGTGATGTGTTTGCGGGCGGTCTCATCGGTCAGGAAGAACCCGGTGGATTCAACAACAACCTCCGCGCCGATAGCGCCCCAGGCCAGATCGGCGGGATCGCGTTCAGCGGTGATGCGGATGCTTTTGCCGTTGACAACTAGAGCGCCATCAACCACCTCAACCGTCCCGGCGAAACGACCGTGGACACTGTCGTATTTGAGCATGTAGGCCAAGTAATCAACATCGAGCAAATCGTTAATGCCGACAATCTCAATGTCGTCACGTGTGGACGCCGCGCGGAAAACCATCCGGCCAATACGGCCAAAACCATTAATACCAACTTTGATCGCCATGTCTGGACTCCTTTTTTGTGGGTTCGCATGCCTGTCGATTCACGACACCAGCATTTTGAAAAAATTAAGATATAAATATATCCAATAGAGAATAAAATGCAACTGTTTCACATTGGGCGATGATGTGTTTTTAATAAATAAACACGGTCGAGGCGGATAGCGGTCGCGCCATCCGCCTGGACCTTACCATGAGACCGCCGCATGTTCAGAGAGACTAATCAATCTCCCCTTCCCTCAGGTTCATGGGCAGAGCGGCGGGCCGTTCGCACGTGGTGGTCAGATCAATGTGCCGACCTTCACGAGAGGCGTCATGGAAAGCGTGCATGATATCCAGGACGTGAAGGGCCAGTTGGCCGCCCGCGCGGTTGGCGCGTTTGCTGAGGATGGCCGAGGCCATGTCGGCGACACCCAGACCGCGGGAATTTTCCGCATAGCCATGGGTCAAGAGAATCTCCTGCCAATCCTGCCCGGGACGCATGAGTTTGACCGGTCCCCCGAAGCCGTTGGGATCCGGCACACTCAGGCTGCCTTCGGTGCCATAGACTTCAATGCGCGGCAAATTCGCCCGCCAGACATCAAAACTGGTGATGATTGTTCCCACCGCCCCGTTGGCGAAATCCATGACCCCGGCGATGTGGGTGGGCACCTCGACATCCACGGTTTTTCCTTTTTTGGGGGCGCTGGTAATCAGACGCTGGTCAAATGATTTCTGAGCGGAACCAGTCACCCGCTTGACCGGACCGATCATATTGACCAGCGCGGTGAGGTAATAGGGGCCCATATCGAACATGGGGCCGCCGCCAACTTGATAATAGAACTCGGGATCCGGGTGCCAGGACTCGTGACCGTGACACATCATAAACGCGGTCGCCGCGACTGGTTCGCCGATCCAGCCGTCATCAATGAGCTTGCGGCAGGTTTGGTGTCCGCCACCCAGAAACGTGTCCGGAGCGTTGCCGACGTACAGGCCACGCTCGGCGGCCATGTCAAGCAACGCCTGTCCGTCCGCCCGGGTGATCGCCAAGGGCTTCTCATTATAGACAGATTTTCCCGCTTCCAAGGCGGCTTTGGCGACGGGATAATGGGCGTGGGGGATCGTCAGATTTAAGACGATATCAATATCAGGATCGGCCATAAGCTCCGCGGTCGCGCACGCTTTGGGAATCCCATATTCCTCAGCTTTGGCTTTGGCCCGGTCCAGATTCAAGTCCGCGCAGGCCGCGATATTTAAAATGTTAAACGCGGAACACCGTTTGAAATAAATACCACTAATATTTCCGCAACCGACAATCCCGACATTCACTTTTTCGGACATGACATTAAATCCTACCGTTGTGTTTAATTTCAATCATTTTTGGGGCGAAACGCGCCAAAAGACGGGCGTGACCTGAAAAGATTCTCAGTGATTAATACGGCACCAGTTCCGGAGGAATTTTCTCGCCGCTTAAATCACAGCAGTCGTTTTCATTCATTTCAATAATTTGAGGAACGATTCCTCCAAGTCTTGAGCGGTAAAAACTGGTTGTAATCAGATTGCCCCGGGCATCCCGCAGGGCCGCCACCCATCCATAATACGTGTACCCGTATTCACTGTAATACGAATCATGAAACTGCACACTTATCTCCGTGTCGGCCGTTTCCGCGGATGTCCATTTTCCCACATCCAACGGGGCGTCAATACGCTTCAACACTTTCACGATATCCTTCTTGCGCATGGACTGCCCGATAATGAACAATTCCGTCTTCAGCCCGGGCAGGGGATCAGTCGAATTGTTTTTCACTGAAACCCGGGCGACTAAACTTTGTGTTTTACTGCTGTAATAATCGCCGTCTTTTCGTGTCTGGCGGCGGACGAGACCCTTTAAGACCACGGAGCGGGGATCAATGGTGACAGCGGCGGGCGGATCAACCACCGATGGCGAACCCCCGGAAGGGACAGCCACGATCGGATCCACAGTGAAGACCGGATCGGGCGGAAGGTCAGGCAGATGATCCACTTCGCTGATTAACACGGGCCCTAACTGCGGAACTTTTTCGAACCACGCCCGGGCCGCCGCGCGGTCATTTTTTTTAAGCGCGACACAGCCCAGATACAAAGCCTTGGCACCGATGTCCGCTTCCACGAGACGCCCGGCCAGTTCCGACAGATCAAACTCATCCAAGCTAACGCTCTTTTTGGCAATGGCCGTCCCCACTTTTCTCTGCAACTCGACGGTGTCATCACCCACATCACCAATCCGGACAGTGACCTCCTTGCCATCCAATTTAACCGGCCCGATGACACCGATTTGCTGTTTGAAACCGGCCATAATTTCCGCTTTCGCCGTATCAAGGCCCCGAAGCGCCCGCATGGCCTCCACCAGCATCTCCGGATACTCAAAGTCGGCGAGTTCCGCCAACGCCCGGGCCGGTTGCTCATTGATGATATTCCGAGCGGCAATGCCCACAACAATGTCGCACCCCTTTTGCCTCTCACGGGCCGAGGCCTCGTAGCGTCGCGCCAAATCAAAGAGCGTTTTATTCACGTCGTCGGCATATTCGCCGGTGTAGGACCGGCAAAAGCGGGCGGCGTCGGTCAGATCGCCCGCCGCCGCCAGGCGTTTGGCTTCCTCCCGCGCCGTTTTCAGCCGGGCCGCGATGACTTCCGCCCGCGCCCGTCGCAGCGCGTCCTTAACCGCGGCCAGTTGATTTTGATAGGCCAAGGGAGCGTCTTGACTGAATCGCTCAACAGCCGCCAGAACAGGATCCACATTCCCCCTCTCCGCCAGCACGAGTTGGCACCGGTTCCGCAGCGCGTTCCAGTCCCGCTCCATGCGCGCCAGTTCCGCCGCGCCGGCGGTGTCACCAGGCTGTTCCACGGTCACGGGCTTCACGGGCTCTTTCACAGGAGCGATGGCGCTATGATCCTGATAAACGACCCAAACGACCGCGGCGATTCCCGCACCCAAAATAAAGGAAATAATGATAAAAACCGGTGTCACGATGGCGGATCTGACCGGGCGCTCGGGACGATGGTGAAACGCCACCTGCGGCGCCGGCGGCACAGCAAACTCATTTTCACAATCCGGACAGATCACCCGTTCAACACCAAACTCCACCTCCAGTTCAGCTTGGCAGTAGGGGCATGTGAACTCTCTTGCGCGCATCAGTCGACTCCTTCATTAGCTGGCGAATCCTAACTCCGCCGAGGATCCCGCGAAAACCGCCTTACCTGACCATCGAAACTCGTGGAACAGCCATTCAAAACAGGCGCGCTTCAAACGCCTGCGCGGGATAAAGGCAATGTGGTTAACTTACTTTTTAAAGACGAATTTGCGAACCGTTTTTTTAACTCGGGCATGACAGTGGACAACTAAGGCCGGTCCCGTGGCGGCCTGAGCACATGAAACGTGACTCGCATTGGGAGACACCCGCGCCTGAGGGCATTCCGCATTCCCCGTGATACCGGCATATGCGGCCAGGGAGGGCTCGGGAACCGCGGCGGAATTTAATTCCGCGGCGCTGAGCGTGATTCCAGTATGGTTGCACATGGGAACTGTTACATTATATTGGGTGTCTACTTGAACCGTTGGCCGCTGGCTTCATCGTCAAGTGACGTGAAGATGTCAGCTGTTTAACAGACCAAGCGCTCACCCGGCTCCCGAGCCGTCCGCGTCCCGCGGGCAGACGGGAACCGAAGATGACAAGGCCCTGTGACGGGGGTGAAATGGTTTCGACTGGTCAGGTGCAGCGTCGGTCGCATGCGGAGGATGATCGTTGGCCTCCTAAATCATCGGTCAAAAACATAACTGCGAACGAAGAGTACGCACTGGCCGCTTAATTGACGGTCACGTCTCCGCCGCCGATGTCTGATAAGCGGCAGTGAGGCGCCAACCCATCAGGCTGGCTGTGACGCCGTGCACGCGGGCGGATCGGCGAGAACCAACAGTTCGTGTATGTCTTTTCAGTAGGTTTGTGTCCCACCGGCTGATTGGACGAGATTCAAGGGAACACTAAGCATGTAGACACCGCCGTATCATCTTTTCAGGACCCGGGTTCGACTCCCGGCACCTCCACCATTCGACTCGCCTTCGGCTTGCTCATGGCAGGCCAAAAGAGGAGAATGGTGCCCCGAGCTTGTCGAGGGGCGTGACAAAAATATATTCGACTCGCCTTCGGCTTGCTCATGGCAGGCCAAAAGAGGAGAATGGTGGAAGTATTGAATGGGACAGTGGACTGTTTACATTCTAAAATGTGCTGACAATTCATATTATGTGGGTTACACACATGATCTTGACTGCCGCCTGAAGGCACATGATGCCGGTTCTGCCGCAAGGTATACGCGCGATCGCCGGCCAGTATTGCTTGTGTTCAATGAAACCTGCGACACCGAATCAAAAGCCATCCACAGGGAGCGCCAGTTAAAAAGATGGTCCCATGCCAAAAAGAAGGCTTTGATTTGTGGAGACACGAGCGCTTTGAAGGAACTTGCCAAACCCCATTCTTTTCTAAAATCTCATTCGGGGTGAGCGTTTTCCGAGAAGCATTTCTAATCCTGCCATGGCATCGTTTTTCTCCTGCCGCCGCGTCAGCTCTCTTGAAACTGGTTCAATAATCAGTAAGTCATTAATCAGCGCTCAGTGCTCAAGTTCGTTGGCCGTTGAGGGCCAAGAGTAGCCTTCTCTTGAAACTTGAGCACTGATTATTGACTTACTGATTACTGATTATTGATCATGCTCACATGGATCTCGTCTACCGTTTTTCCTGACGGGTCGCGATAGGGACATACCCCCATTCAAGCCCGGCGGGAGGCGTCACAATAAGCGCGGGATCAATCTCCGCGAGCTCACCCTTCGCGGGCGCGGCCAGGTAATCCTTATCCCGGGTCCAATGCCGATGCAGTTTTTCCACATGAGTCTGGACCTTTTCACGCTCCGCGTCCGTCAGGCCGGCGTTCAGCATGGCGGGTTGATCGGCAAACCGGTACCAGTAGTAGGTCACCACACTGCCGTCACCCGGGAACGCCTGAAATGGACCCGCCACCGGACCGGGGGTCTTCCAGCAACTACCTTTCTCTTCAGGTGTGACATAAGGCCCCATATGCTTCTCTTCAGGTGCCACGGTGTCATCATCATCGTGCCAATGGGGCTTAAAGACAACCTCTTTCAATCCGGCTTGTTCCGGGACATCATCCGCTTTGACGGGTTCCCAAACCTCCTTGCCATCCGAGTTTTTGACGAGATGATAGTATTCCGGAATGACCGCCATCGGCCCGTTTTCGGTCTCGATGCGGGCGACCCATTGATCATCCCACCGGTAACCGAAGTCGCTACCATCCGTTGTGAAGGGAGTGGCGAAATCCCAGACCATGTGATTTCTAGCGTCTCTAGGCACACCGTTCTCGAAAATACTCCAGGTGGAATTGCCCCGGCCGAGAAATGTATACGCGCGGGCTTCAGTATGACCGATAGGATCCAAAATCGGATCACCCTCCTCGAACCAGTCCTTGACACCGTCCCAGAGGGCTTTCGCATTGTAGCACACCGCGGCATTCAGCATAACCGATTCACCGTCAGCATTCACAGGGAAGTGTGTCGGAGCGATTCGGGCATAGGTTTCGCCGTCAGCGGCGACGGCGATCCGGGCTGGAACATATTGGGTCTCCATTTGGATCTGCCGATTTGGATTGGACGGCTGCGAATCCAGGAATGTTCCGGCCAAGTGAGGCGCCTGGATCGTGGGTTTAGAGAAGAAAATAGGCGTAAAGAAGGCGATGGGGCCTTTCACATTCTTGGTATCCAAAAATAATGTCCAGCAATTGCCGCCGGTCGGCACATCCGCTCCCTCTGTCGTGGATTTTGGGGGAATGAGCGGTAGTGGCAGATATCCATAGCCGAACAACTCACCGCAGGCGCCTTGTTTCAGGTTCAACCCGTCGGGGGGCCATAGCACGTTCGGGCTCAGTTGCGCGACACCGTATTTCCCTTGAGGGGCATCCCAGTCACGGCCTTTTCCAGCGCCGGGCCCGTTGGCCCATGCGCAAAAATTAAGAGCGACACCCCCCATAATGAACTTGGGCGTCGCTGTGGCGAAACGGCTGTCACGCCACCAGCCTAACCCGCCTTCAATATCTGAATACGCTTTCTCGCCGGGTTGCCGTTTGTTTTGGGAAAACATCCAGGTGCCGAAAAGCCCAGTCTGAAAATAGTTTCCAGGATACCGTTCCAGCAAAGGCCAAGCGGTGACATACATGGAAAATCCGCCATTATACGTTTCCGGCACCTGCTCGTGAGGGACAATGAGATACCCGGCCATCGTGTTATAATCCGCTGACATCGGTCACGACTCCTTGCTGTGAATGGTTAAGGTGCGGGCGAAATAGATAAAACCTTGTCCAGAACCTTGTCCAGAACCCAAATCCAACTCTGACTGAGTATAAGAAACGGACGAGGTGCGAGACAAAGCGTGAAATTGCGCATTTCGCAATTCTCTAGAAAATGTTTATTTAGAACCTGCCCGCAAATATGGTTTTTGAAATGGTTCCAGGCGGGAAAATGGCGGGAATAAGATAACGTATGCCACAAAGAGCGCTACCCGGCGGATGACGGAAATGTGAAGGCGTGAAATGGAAAGCACACTGACGTGCGAACTCAAACCGGTCTCCGCCCGATAATCAGTTTGAGTTCGTGCGGGAGCACAACAATGATATCGATGTTTTCTCGGATTTTTCTCGACTTTCTCGATTTAATCGACACCCTGAAGTCGGGACACCGACAAAGAATATCCCGGCGTATTGAAAAGGGCCGCCCTCCAATGTTGGTGTACCGGATTTATCCGGAAAGGCGGTGCGGAACGACCGCAAGGAGGAAGATTCCGACTGAAGTCGGTACACCGACAAAGAATATCCCGGCGTATTGAAAAGGACCGCCCTCCAATGTTGGTGTACCGGATTTATCCGGAAAGGGCATGCGGTGAATAAAAGACAAAATTCAGCCGACAATCCGACGGGAAACCCGTCGCGTCAAACCCGACTGCAGGAGCTGCAGTCGCCTGGTTTGGTGTCAGTTGTAATGCACGCGCGGACAACTTTTTATCCTTAAGTTTACGCCAATGCCTTTCCAGGGCCAAAAATACATAATATTTCTGATTCTGGAACAGCCCCCCTTGGAAGAAACCCCGCTCCAGTCACTGGCTTCCGCCCATCAGCCCGTTATAGTTGCGTCATCCGCGTCAATGAACAGTCGCTCGAGCCGTTTATGGAAATACTCACCGTGTCACATGAAGAAATAAATCTCGATTCCCTTAAATCCATCGGCGCCTATTTTGATCTGCCCGGCGCTGTCACCACCGGGGCACCGTATGGCAACGGACACATCAACGATACGTACCTTGCGAGGGCGGGGAGTCTTCAGTTTGTCTTCCAACGGGTGAATCATCTCATTTTTCAAGATGTGCCGCTCTTAATGAACAATATCCAGCGAGTGACAGATCACCTGCGCTTAAAAATCCATGATCTCCCTCCCCGGTTACGCCAGCAGGTGCTGACACTCGTGCCCGCCAAAAATGGCGACTCCCATGTCGTCGATCCGCGGGGCGATTACTGGCGGGTCTATGAATACTTGGAAGGCACTGAAACACTGGAACAGGTTGACACGCCTGAACGAGCGCGGGACGGGGCGCGGTCGTTCGCCGTTTTCCAAAGCCTGCTGATGGACTTTCCATCCCCCTCTTTGCATGAAACCATTCCCGACTTTCATCATACCCCGAGACGTCTGGAACAACTTAAACAAGCCACCGACGAAGACGCGCGCGGACGGCTTAAGAGCGTACTGAATGAACTGGATTTTGTTTTGGAACGGGAAGGACTGGCCGAGGTTCTGGTGAACGAAATAACGGCCGGCAATCTCCCAATCCGAATCACGCACAATGACACCAAAATAAATAATATCCGGTTTGATTGCGGGAGCGGGAAAGGCAATGCTGTCATCGACCTGGACACGGTCATGCCAGGGTTGATTCATTATGACTTTGGGGACATGATCCGCACCTGCTGTTTTGAAGGAGAAGAGGACGGGGGTGACATCCATTCGATCCGTCTCAGACAGGATGTTTTGACAGCGCTTATCCAAGGGTTCTTAGAGGGCGCGGGAAGCTTTCTCACCCCGGCCGAAATGGCCTATTTGCCCGTGGCTGGAAGACTCATCTGCCTGGAAATAGGCATCCGCTTTCTAACGGACTATCTTCAGGGGGACACCTATTTTAAAACATCCCGGCCTGACCAGAATCTGGACCGGGCCCGAGTTCAGTTCCAGCGGGTAAAATTATTGGAAAAGGAAGATGACACCATCCGGGATCATTCTTTCCCTGTCCGAACAGAGTGAACCTTGTTTCAGGTCTGTCCGGATCGTGGATTCCACACCTCGAGGAGTCGCTACGCCGTGGCACTGCGAGCGACCTCCAGCGGGCTCCGTTCTGCGGAGCACCGGAATTATTCCGGCCGAATGACCGTTTGGAGGCCGGTTGCCTGTCGGGCGTAGCCACCCATCCTTCGCCCTTTGTGGGTTACCTAGCGTTGCTTAGGCTCTGCCTTCGGCGGTCAGAGGGCAGGCTCTGGGCGAAGACTGATCCCCACCGGAAAAGAGCAGCTTTCTGCTCTTGTCTCAGGAGAGCCCTTCACGGACGGACCATGATTGCGCCCAAATAAGTGACGCGGCGCCTTAAAACTAGAAAAAGCAGTTTGATTTGATCCTTTGATAAGGTATATTTCAGGTCTTTGCGTTTTATAAATATCATTTTAATCGCGACTAAAACATATCGAATGCAGTGATTCTGAAAGAGTTTCAGAGACATAAGGTAGAGGCAGCATGGAAAAAGAGACCAAACAAGCGATCATCAAAGAATTCGCCCAATCCGAGGGTGATGTCGGCAGCGCGGACGTTCAAATCGCTGTTCTGAGCGCCCGGATCAAAGAAATCACGGACCACTTGAAGAGCAATAAAAAAGACCACAGTTCACGCCGTGGCTTGATCGCGATGGTTAACCGGCGGCGCAAGCTGCTGAATTATGTCAACAGTAAAGATCACGCGAAGTATCTTGACTTGATTAAACGTCTCGAACTGCGTCGATAATCATGACCCGCGCTCACGACGAGCGCGGATTCGTTTTTGTCCGCCGGACCTCTCCGGCGGACATGTTTCGTTGATGAGGGCGGTCAGAGGCACCTGTCCCGTTCACAGGTGTGGAATTCGGTCGGTAAAAGGACCTAAAAACATGTGCGGTCTCAAACGCCGCGGAGTAAGTCGGCGACAAGTTTTTAGGTGTTTTTACCGCAATTCCGCATTTGTCCTTACCAGGACTTCCCCTGACCTGTCTTCTCATCTTGATCACGGGCGGCATGCCCGTCACACTCCATATATTGGAGAAGCAGGGAGTCAGTAAAACTATGAGTATTCACCAACAGACAATCGATATCGGCGGCGGCCGCGAGATCATCATCGAAACCGGGAAACTAGCCAAACTGGCCGGGGGCGCCGTCACCGTCCGCCAGGGCGACACCATGGTGCTGGTCACCGCTTGCAGCGCGGACCCGCGGCCCGGGCTGGATTTTTTCCCGCTCCAAGTGGACTATCGTGAAAAACACAGCGCCGCCGGAACCTTTCCGGGCGGTTTCATCAAGCGTGAGGGGCGCCCCAGTGAAAAGGAAATCCTCACCGCCCGTATGACGGATCGGCCCCTGCGTCCCTTGTTTCCGAAAGGATTCATTGATGACGTGCAAATCATGGCCGGGCTGCTCAGCGCCGATGGCGAGAATGAAGCCGATGTGCTCAGTATCTTTGGCGCTAGTGTCGCCTTGATGATTTCAGATATTCCCTTTAACGGGCCGATCGGCGCTCTGCGCGTGGGCCGCGTCAACGGTGAGTTCATCGCCAACCCGACTCTGCCGGAAATGGCCGAAAGCGATTTGGATCTGGTTTACGCCGGGATCCCCGGGAAAGCCATTATGATCGAGGGCGCCGGCAAAGAGGTCAGTGAAGAAGATCTGCGCGACGCGATGCTTTTCGCTGACACCCTTGTCATCGCCATGTGTGACGCCCAAAACGCGATGGCGGAAGCCGTCGGCAAAGAAAAGTACACCCCGAAATTATCTCTGCCCACGCCTGACTTGCAGGACGCGGTCAATGACTACTGTAAGGGAAAACTTGACGATGCCGTGCAAATTCCCGCCAAAGCCCCGCGATGCCAGGCGCTGAATGCGATTTACGCTGAAATGGTGGCGGCTCTTTCACCGAGATTCGTCACCGTGGAATGCCCGGAACCGCTGTTCAAAAAGGCGTTTGAAGCGACCGAGGAGGCCACCGTCCGCCGGCTCATTCTGGAAGACGGCAAACGGTCCGACGGCCGGGGTCCCAAAGATCTCCGTCCCATCGAATGCGAAGTCGGCGCGCTTCCCCGTCCCCACGGCAGCGCCCTCTTCTCCCGCGGAGAAACCCAGGCGCTGGTCACCACGACGCTGGGGCCCCAGTCGGACGCGCAGGAATATGATATGATCACTGGCAAAGGCCGGGGCAAGAAGCCATTCTTCCTGCATTATAATTTCCCTAACTTCAGTGTGGGTGAAACCGGCCGCATCATGGGACCCGGCCGCCGGGAAATCGGACATGGCGCTTTGGCCGAGCGGTCCGTCGCCGAAGTCATTCCCGAAGACTTCCCTTACACCATCCGCTGCGTTTCCGACATTCTGGGGTCCAACGGATCCTCGTCCATGGCCAGTGTCTGCGGCGCGGTTCTGGCGTTGATGGATGCGGGGGTGCCCATTAAGCATCCCGTCGCCGGCATTTCTGTCGGTATGGTCAGCGATGCTGAAAAACGGATTTTCCTGACCGACATTCTCGGTTCTGAAGATCACTACGGCGACATGGACTTCAAACTGTCCAGCACCCGTAACGGTATCACTGGTTTTCAGCTGGACTTGAAGATCGCTGGCTTGGATATCGAGGGCATGTATGAAGCCATGCTCCAGAATAAAGAAGCCCGTATGAAAATTCTGGACACCATGGAAGCCTGCATCAGCGAACCACGGACTGAACTCAGCCCGTACGCGCCGCAAATCTTCTCAATGCATATCAATCGGGAAAAAATCGGCGCCCTCATCGGCCCCGGCGGAAAGGTCATTCGTGAAATCACCGGCTCCACCGGTGCTGAGATTGATATTAACGATGACGGCACTGTCAATATCTTCGCCACGAATTCAGAAGCCATGGAAGCGGCTAAACGGCAGGTTGAAGCCGTCACCGCGGAAGTCGAAATTGGCAGGATCTATGAAGGTGAAGTCAAAACTGTCCGTGATTTCGGCGCGTTTGTTGAAATCATGCCGGGTCAAGATGGCTTGCTTCACATCTCCGAAATGGATGTGAACCGGGTCAATAAGGTCGAAGACATCTGCACGGTCGGCGACAAGCTGATGGTGAAAGTCGTCGATGTCGACGACCGGGGCCGCGTCCGTTTGAGCCGGAAAGCCGTCCTTGAAGACAACGGTGAAGTCGGCGATGGCAGTGGCGCTCCCGCGGAGCCCGCGGAACCGGTCGAAGAGCCGGAAGTCGGAAAAATCTACCGGGGTGAAGTCAAAACCATTAAAGATTTCGGAGCGTTTATTGAGATTGTCCCGGGTCGGGACGGGCTCCTTCATATCTCTGAAATGGCTGACTACCGGGTGAAAAATTGCGAGGAGATCTGTCAGGTTGGTGACTTGGTCACTGTCAAGATTCTTGACATTGACGACCGCGGCAAGATTCGTCTTAGCCGCAAAGCCGCCATGGCGGAACTCGATGGTGACCAGGGCGAAAGCCAGGAAAACGACGCGTAAATCAGTGATCCAACTGGTTTGACTGTATTATTCACGCGCCGGATGGCGACCATCCGGCGCCCGCTTCACAGCCATACCGAAAAAACAGGAAAAGGTGTGTACAATGAAGAAAGACATCCATCCGACATATGTCGCCGGCAAGGTGCATTGCGCCTGCGGCGCCGATTATGACGTCATGACCAACGCCGAGAAAACGAATATTGACATTTGCTCCGCTTGTCACCCGTTCTTCACCGGCAAGCAAAAACTGGTTGACACCGAAGGCCGCGTGGATCGCTTCCGCCGTCGGTATAACCTGAAAGGCGACTAACGGTTCGCCGCCGCCTGCTTTGAGCCCGTCCAGCTTTTCCCGCCGGGCGGGCTTTTTTTATCACGGCACAGATTCCAGTGTCGCCATTCGAAGGCTTTCTCTGTTCGTCGGTGTCAGTTTAGCCACCTCTTATTCGCCCGCCCGAAGGCGTCAACCCTGAACGTAACACTTTGAACTCGGAACTTACTGTCCCATGTCCCTCGCGCCGCACATTGAAAAAGCTGAAAAACGCCTGGTTGAAGTCGAAGGCGCTTTGGCCAAGTTTGACTTTTCATCACCGACAGCGGATCGTAAAGAATACGAGGGTCTGAACCGGGAATATCAGCGTCTGAAGACACTGACAGATCTTTGGACCACCCGGATCAAGGCCGAGGCGGATTTAGCCGCCAATCTTGACATGATTGAAACCGAAGACGACGAGGAGTTTATTGGCGTCATTCAAGCTGACATTGACGAATTGACGGCCATCATTGAAAAGGCGGATCTTGAGATCAAGACCTTGGTTCTGCCGCCCGCCCAGTTTGAAGATCGCAATATTATTGTTGAAATCCGTCCCGCCGCCGGCGGCGATGAGGCGGGATTATTCGCCGCGGACCTGTTCCGTATGTATTCCCGCTATTCTGAAAACCGGGGTTGGAAGACAGAGGTTCTTGAACTCAGTGAGAGTGATGTCGGCGGCATCAAAAACGTCTCATTTTCTGTCCAAGGGGACAATGTTTACCGGTTTCTGAAGTTTGAAAGCGGCGTGCACCGGGTGCAACGCGTCCCGGCCACGGAGTCCGGAGGCCGCATCCACACCTCAACAGTCACCGTCGCGGTGCTTCCGGAAGCGGAAGAGGTGGATTTGGAGATTAAAAATGAAGACTTACGCTTTGATGTCTTTCGATCTTCCGGACCGGGTGGCCAGTCTGTGAACACAACCGACAGCGCCGTCCGCATCACTCATATTCCCAGTGGCTTCAGCGTCGCCTCGCAGCAGGAAAAATCCCAGCATAAAAACCGGGCGACCGCCATGCGTATTCTGCGCTCCAGGTTGTTGGAGATAAAACAAGCTGAGGAAACCGCTAAAAACGCCGCCGAAAGAAAATCCCAGGTGGGAACGGGCGACCGAAGCGAGCGGATTCGCACCTATAATTATCCCCAAAGCCGCGTGACCGACCACCGCTTTAAAATTTCCCGTCACGACTTGCCCGACATCATGGAAGGGAACATCCAGGATTTCCTCAATCAGATGATCGCCATGAGCGTGGAACAACGGCTGGCCGCTGAAGTCGCCGAATAATCCGGCCCGGTCGCGCGGGCAATTCTGGACCGGTCGCGTCCCGCGACCATCCGTCATGCCAATTGATCGCCTCATCCTGGTGGGGTAAACTAGCCAATCAAAGCGCCCCAACCAGCCGACGCCATCCGGCCAATTGACACGGATGCATCCGGGACGGATGCGCTCCAGCGCCGTTCGCGCGGGCAATTCTGGACCGGTCGCGTCCCGCGACCATCCGCCATGCCAATTGATCGCCTCATCCCGGTGTATGGTGCGGGACACCCGCTTTATTCAAACGGATTCACGACCCGGACACCGTCAAAAATCTGATCATTGCTTAAATCCTCGGTATACAAAACCGCGCAATTCAGCTTGCGCGCGGCCACAAGTATCAACGCGTCCCAGAAAGACAGCTGCCAAGCGACACTGCCGTCCACAGCTCTGATGACATCATCCGGTTCAACAACCGCGGTTTCCATGTGCCGCAGTGTCTGCAGGATATCTTTAGCCCGCAAAGGGTCAATGCCAAGTTTACGGGTGGCGGTGACGTAAAATTCCTGATGCACCTGAGTTGACAAACAGAGAGCGCCCTCTTCAGACAGCCGCCGGATTAATTGCCGGGCGAGTCCCTGCTTGTCAGGCGTTGCCGAATCCGCCGCGTACGCCAGAATATTGGTGTCAAGAAAAGCTTTAGACATCGTGGCGACACCCGGGTGACAGGAAAAGGCTGATTCGACCGATCATCACAGGCGGATCTCTCCATGGCAGAAATGAGTCACACATCGTAAAGCTCTTCTCTAGACCACTTTTTCCCGCTTGAATGACCGCCTCCCTGATCCATCTTCCGGAAACACTCATCAACCCAGCCGACGTCTTCTTCCACAACCGTCTTTTTAACCAGTTGACGAACCATGGCGTTCAAGGTGGTATGATGGCGCCGGGCGTATTCCCGGCTCCGGGATAGCAATTCCGCATCCATGGACAATGTGACGTTAGGCATCATAAGCCTCCTGATTTTAAGTGCGCAGTCAGTATAACACATATCCTGTGTTCAGGCAACTGGCACTTGACATATTTAAATATTTTCTTTTTTTGAAAACCCACTCTGACAACCCGGCTTTCGCCCCCACTGATCCGGCCATGCTAGCCGGGCTTCGCCGAGGGGACTCATTTGTATGGGAAGAGTTTCTCAGTTATCATGACGGGCTAATCCGTATGTGGGCGCGTAACAGAGGTTGTCCCGAAAGCAGTCTGGACGACATTTGTCAGGAGACACTGGTCGCACTGGTCAAAGGCCTCCCCACGTTTAAACATTCCGGCAAACCGGGAAGTTTCCACGCATTTGTCCGTCGTATTGTCCAGAATAAAACGATTGATCTGCTACGCAAGCAGCACCCCCACTCGGAGTTAGAGGTAGAGGAGCACCGGATGTGCGAAACGTGCGCTTGCAAAGCATGGGACCTCCCCTGGATTCAGACCCTCCTGAAGCAGTCTCTGAAAAAGATAAAATCGCGACTTGATGAAAATACCTGGGAAGCCTTTTACTTTTATGCTTTGGAAGGTCAGCCTGTTGAAGACGTGCAACGGCAAATCGGCATAGCCCGTCCTGGAACGGTGTATCAGCAGAAAAGCCGAGTTCTTTCACTCCTGCGAAAGGAAATCATTGCAACTCTGGAACGCCTGGACGATATGGAACTCAGCCGCGTCCCATCCTGTCGATCGGGGTAAGCCCCGCATCAAAAAAGCCCGGTGACCCGGCCGCTTTCCGTATCAACATCAATGCGGCGGAAGGCGGGATTGGAGCCGGTTCCCGGCATCAATTTAATGTCGCCAGCCACTGGCACGACAAACCCGGCGCCATGATACACAAGGACATCCCGGACCGGCAGCGTCCACCCCCGCGGGCGACCTTTCAAGTCGGGATCGTGAGACAGGCTTAGATGTGTCTTCACCATGCACGTGCCCAGTTTCGCCGCCGCCGGATCCGCTTCCAGTTGTTTCAGTTTCTCAAGCGCCAGGGGTTCATACACCACTCCAGCCGCTCCGTACACTTCCCGGGCGATCGTGTCTATCCGTTCCCGGACAGGCATATCCATGTCATACAAATAGGTGAATGCGTGTTTTTCCTCACAGGCCTGTTTCACGGCGTCAGCCAATTCCAACGCCCCCGCACCGCCGAGAAGCCAATGTTTGGAGACCGCGAATAGCGCCCCAGCGGATTCCGCGGCCGTACGCGCCACGGCGATTTCAGCAGCTGTATCCGTGTGAAAGCTGTTCAAGCAGACCACGGGACGAACGCCACTTTTCAAGACTGTCTCAATGTGGGCGATCAGGTTGTCACAACCGGCCTCAACCAACGGCACATGTTCCTCCGTGTACGCCCGGTCCAAGTCCAGTCCGGGCTTGACCGCTGGCCCCCCGCCGTGCATCTTCAACGCTCGGATTGTGGCGACAAGAACGACCGCGTCCGGCGCCATTTCAGAAAAACGGCACTTCAGATTCCAAAACTTTTCAAACCCGATATCCGCCCCGAAACCGCTTTCGGTCACATGGTAATCGGCCAGCCGGGTTCCAAGCCGATCAGCGATAATTGAGCTTTGGCCGATCGCGATGTTGGCGAACGGGCCGGCATGGACAAAAACCGGTTGGCCTTCCAGAGTTTGCATAAGTGTGGGATTCAACGCGTCCACCATCCACGCGGTCATAGCGCCGGCCACTTCCAAATCCTCCGTGGTCACCGGCTCCCCCGCCCGCGTCCGGGCCACGACAATGTTACCCATGCGCTCCCGCAGGTCTTTTAAATTTCCGGCCACGGCTAAAATCGCCATAATCTCACTGGAAACAGTGATTTGAAATCCGGATTCCATTTCGAACCCATCCATTTTACCGCCTCGGCCCATAAGAATATTGCGTAAGCCCTGGGCACAGAAATCAATCGCCCATTTGATCTGGACTTGATCCGGATCAATATCCAGCCGTTTGAGGCCCCGCTTAGCCAGTGTCTCGTCACTGTAATTTTTCTCATGCTGCATGCGGGCATTGAGAGCGACCATGGCCAAGTTGTGAGCATTGCTGATCTTGTCGATGTCTCCGGTTAATCCAAGGCAAAATGGCGCCAGGGGAATACACTGGGCCAAGCCACCGCCGGCGGCGGATCCTTTAATGTTGAAGGTGGGGCCGCCACTGGGCTGCCGAATGGCACCCGTCACCTTTTCCCCTTGCTTCCCCAAAGCTTCAATCAAGCCGATCGTTGTCGTGGTTTTTCCTTCTCCCAAGGGCGTGGGTGTGATCGCCGTCACATTGATGTATTTCCCTCGGGGACGGGTTCCCACACGCTTGAGCGTCTTTTCAAAATCAACTCTGCCAAGGGACTTGCCGAAAGGAATGCGTTCATCCTCCGCAATGCCTAACTCATCACATAGTTCGGCGAAAGATTTCATCCCGTTTTCCGCGGCTTCCGCGATTTGCCAGTCTTCCATACGGGTCGGGTCTAATACTGCCATGACGCGCCTTCCTGTTTTTGCTGATCACGTGGTCGTTTTATGATGAACACTATACTTGATGAATCCGACTGGTTCAAGAAGCCGTGACGGCGTGACAGCGTGACGGCGTGACAGCGTGACAGGCGGCCCATTGGATTCCGCAGTCCTCCGCGGCAAAAAGAACGGCAG
>JAVVEH010000008.1:0-114082 GCA_032251435.1 Lentisphaeria bacterium
GAGCTCAAAATCAGTGATATTTATTATGGCCCCAAATCTTGAAGAGTTTTACCAGAGGCCAACTGACCATGAGAAAGAAACTGACGTGTGTTATTGTTGGCGCCGGTCACCGGGCCAACCTCTACGCAGGCGCCTGCCCTTAATGATATGAATGTGGTTGATCATCAATCCGTCCTCATTGAATTTGAAGACGCATGCCCCGCGGCGTCAGACGGACGGACAAATGCCGTTTGATGTTTAATCTTCCAAATTCAGATAGTCCATTTCCTGAGAAGTTAAGGAGATTTCGAGGCTCCGCATACAGGAGCGTGTTTCGGAAATCCGCCGCGGGCCGATCAGGGGAAAGACGGGGAAGGGCTGGCGGAGAACCCAGGCGAGGGCGATGTTGATGGGATCAACGCCGTATTTTTCCGCCAACTCAACAGCCCGTGCCTGGCGTTGGAAATTCGCTTGTGAATACCAGCTGTGGACCAGAGAGGCGTCTTCCTGTTTATCCGGTCGGGCCCGTTCCGGAAGGAAAAAGCCCCGCGCCTGACTGGACCAGGGAAGGAGAGCGGTCTGGGTGTCTTCGAACCATTTACGGTCATCCGCGTCATGGACATGGACGCACCCGCCCCAAACCGGGTTGACCATTTCCGCTAATGACAGGTTGTTGGATACCAGGGAGAATCCCCGCAGGCTTTTCGCGACCGCGTAAGCATTGGCTTCGCGAACCCGATCCAGAGACCAGTTACTCCCCCCGAACGTTTTAATTTTTCCCGCTTTTACCTGTTCATTCAGCGCGTCGATGAATTCTCCGACGGGGATTTCCGGGTTGTCGCGGTGCATCAGATAAATGTCGGCATAATCCGCGCCCAGCCAGTCAAGCTGCTCTTCAAGCTGTTGGCTGATGACATCCGGTTGGCAAAGAGGGGTGTGCGCTCCTTTGGCAATAAGAACGATCTGATCCCGAATCCCGTTGACTTTAACCCACTGACCAAGCAGGGAAGACTTCACTTTGCCGTAAACCCAAGCGGTGTCGAAGGCGTTGCCCCCGCGTTCAAAATAATCATCGAAAATGGCGGCTGAATGAGGCAGGGTCATCTGGTTGTCAACACCCATGATCAAACGGGCGACAGATTTATCCAGACAGGGAACTTTTCCGTAGGCCATGGGAGCGTCTGAACGCACGGCCAAAGGGCGGTTCGCAACTGTTCCCGCCTTGCGATTTTTCGGTTTTTCACTGTTGTACGTTAAACCGATGGCCTCCCGCCAGGCATCCTGAGTTCGTATGTTTCCCAGCGTATCCGCCCAGGACATGGCCGGGTAAGACGCCTGACAGTCGCCGGCCAGAATGGCGCGCCCGCAGACATCGGCCTCGTGCGCGAAGCTGGTCACAATGGATTCAATGGCGATTTCCCGTATGGCTTCGCCCTTCCGGTTGACAATGATGGTGGAAGGAGCGGCACCGTCCCGGGCGGCGACATAGGGATTGGGCAGGAAAATACTGCCTTCACTTCCGTAAATCCGAACCACGTTTTCCTGCCCGACACTGATGCCGGTGGCGATATTCGCGACGATGTCTCCGGGGAATTTCAGGGTGGCGGCCGCCCAGGCGTCCACACCCGTCTCAGGATGCAAATGTCCGGCGCCGCTCACGGAGACGGGGTCGGCGAACGGTTTGCCGGTCGCCACGCCGGCAATCAGGCGCGTGATGGAGGTCGTATACCCTCCGACATCGAGAATGCCTCCCCCGCCCAGGGCGTTGTTCCAAAGCCGGGATTCCGGATTATAACCAGCGTGGAAAGAGAAGGTGGCGGTGATGACACGGACATCGCCAATTATTTTTTCGTTCAGCAGGTCAACAAGCTTCGCCGTTTGCGGGTGGCAGCGGTACATGTACGCTTCCATTAGAAACACGCCGTTCGCGGCCGCCGCGTCTATCATCGCCTGGGCCTGGTACTGGTTCAGGCTGATCGGTTTTTCGACGAGAACATGTTTGCCGGCCTCCAAGGCGCGAATGGTCCATTCCGGATGCATGGGATGAGGGGTGGAAATATAAACGGCCTGAATGTCGGGGTCTGCCAGAAGGGCCTCGTATGATCCATACGCTTTCGGAATGTCAAATTTTTCGGCGAAAGCTTCGGCTTTCTTCTGTGAGCGGGACGCCGCCGCGGACACGCGGCCGGTTTGTGACTGGTTGACACCCCGTGCGAAAGCCTGAGCGATCGCTCCCGTCGCCAGCAAGCCCCATGAGATTTTTTCCGTCATGTGAACAGTCTCCTGAATGAATGGATGTGAGAAAGGCTTCCGCCTTCAGCCGCTCCGCGCGATCATGCCCATCACATTATACGTGAGCCGCGCGGCGGTGAAATCACTGGCGTGCAGATTGGCGATGGGGGCCAGTTCCACGACATCAAAGCCGATAATGGTCCGGATGTCAGCCAGATGTTGAAGGCAGGTCATCGTCTGCCACCAGGTCAGACCACCGGGTTCCGGAGTGCCGGTGGCGGGCATTAAGGACGGACATAGAGCGTCCACATCGAACGTGATAAAAATATGGCTTGGAAAATCCGCCGGCAGCAGGTCATCCGGAATGCCTCGCCGGGCGATCACCTCCGCGTCGAGGTGCCCGATGTTCAGCCGCCGCCGAAGCTGGTGTTCGTCCAATGACAAGGCCCGGACACCAATCTGAAAGATGTCGAAACCTGAATCCAACGCCCGTCGCATCACGCAGGCGTGGCTATGGGGATTGCCTTCATAGGTGTCACGTAAGTCCGCATGTGCGTCAAATTGCACAATGCCCACAGGCCGGTCCAGTTTTTTCAACGCCCGCAGAACACCATTGGTCACGGCGTGCTCGCCGCCGAGAATGACGGGAATGCGCTGGTGAGCTAAAACCTGGCTGACCGCCTGTTCAATGGCGTCAAACGTCCGGACGGGAGGCGTTGTGTGAATGCCATGTTCGCAGGGACAACTGATCCCGTCAAAGGCTTCCAGTTGAACCGACGCGTCCAGAATCGCCTGCGGCCCCCGGCTTGTGCCGCCGCCGTAGGAGACCGTTTCCTCCACGGGGGCGGGAATCACATGGAACAGGCAATGCTCCGGCGCGCGGTCGGGAATTTCTGATTCAAGAAATGAGTGTGTCACATGTTTCACGATAATCTATCCCGGTAGTCCTCATAGGTAAACGCGCGGACGGTGCGGATTTCCCCTGTTTCACTGGCGCGGATTTTGATGTCGGGATGTTTGACCCCGTTGAACATCGTGGTTTTCACCATGGAATAATGAGCCATATCTTCAAAAATGAGTGTGTCACCCGTTTTTAACGGCGTATCGAACGAGTAGTCCCCGATGATGTCACCGGCCAGGCAGCTCACCCCCCCCAGGCGGTAGGTGTGGGCTTTTTCAAAGGCCTGTCCGGCCCGTTTTCCCTCGGCTGGAAAGAACGTGTCACCGTCCTTCACGCAAATATTTGGCCGGTAGGGCATCTCCAGGACATCCGGCATGTGGGCGGTGCAGGACACATTCAGGATGGCGATATCCATGCCGTTATGGATGATGTCCAAGACTTCCGCGACGAGCACGCCCGCGTTCAGGGCGACAGCCTCCCCGGGTTCAAGATAAACCCGCACGCCATGTTTTTTCTTAAAATCATTGATTAACCGGCATAGCAAGTCAATGTCATAGTCCGCGCGGGTAATATGATGGCCGCCGCCAAAATTCACCCAGTCCATGTCGGAAAGTAATGACCCGAAGCGGTTCTCAACAGCGTCCAAGGTCACGGCGAGGGCCGGGGAGTCCTGCTCGCAAAGCGTGTGAAAGTGCAAGCCGGTGATCCCATCCAGCGCGGCGGGCCGTCCGCCTGGAGCCGCGCCGTTGAACAGGGTGTCCGCGGTAATCCCCAAACGCGAGCACGGCGCGCAGGGATCATACATGGGGCGCTCCTGTGTGGAGCATTCGGGATTCACGCGCAGACCGCAAAGCAGCCGTCCTTTCACCAAGGACCTGAAACGCTCCCATTGTGACAAGGAGTTAAAGTCGATTTCCGTACAGGTCTCCCGCAGGCTGAGGATGTCTTCCTGGCTGTACGCCGCGGCGTACGCGTGCACCTCGCCGCCAAATTCCTCACGCCCCAGCCGCGCCTCCCATGGTGAGCTGGCGCAAACCCCGTCCAGGTACTTCCGGATCAAAGGCGCCAAACTCCACATGGCGAACCCTTTAAGCGCTAGAAGAATCTTGCAGTCCGTTCGTTTCTTGACGGAAAAAAGGGTGCGCAGATTTGTTTCCAACCGCGCTTCGTCAACCAGAAAGAAAGGGGCGCTCATTTACAGTTCCACAATGGTCCATGGCAGACCGTAGGCGTTTAGATCATCCATAAAGGGATCCGGATCCATTTGCTCGATATTGAAGACTCCTTCGCCCCGCCATTTTCCAGTGACCATCATTTTGGCCCCGATCATGGCCGGCACGCCGGTGGTGTAGGAGATCGCCTGGGATTTCACCTCCGCGTAACAGGCCTCGTGATCACAGATATTGTAAATATAGTAGGTTTTCTCTTTCCCGTCCTTGACCCCTGAAATATGGCAGCCGATACAGGTTTTTCCCTTCGTCAAGGGGCCCAGAGACGATGGGTCGGGCAACAGGGCCTTTAAAAATTGCAAGGGAACGATTTTCTGTCCGTTAAAGTCAACTTCATCAATCCGGGTCATGCCGACATTGCCCAAAACGTCCAGGTGCTTGAGGTAATTGTCGGAAAAACTCATCCAGAATCGGGCCTGCTTCAAGCCGGGAATAAAGCGTCCCAGCGATTCCAACTCTTCATGATACATCAGATAGATCGTCATGGTTCCCAGATT
This sequence comes from Lentisphaeria bacterium, assembly GCA_032251435.1. Taxonomy (GTDB): domain Bacteria; phylum Verrucomicrobiota; class Lentisphaeria; order Oligosphaerales; family MVZH01; genus JAVVEH01. The sequence continues at coordinate 4,839 of JAVVEH010000008.1, forward strand.
TTCGGGCAGATCGAATGAGCGCTTGACGGAGAGCGGTTCTGTTTCCACCCATTCTCCTTCGCGCCAGTAACGGCCTTTGGCGGTCACTTCCCGGATGTTGATTTCCGGGTTGAAGTTGGTGGCGAAGGGTTGCCCGTGGTCGCCGGCGTTACAATCAATGATGTCAATCGTGTGAACCTCGTCCAGATAATGTTTTTGGATGTACGCGCAAAAAACGCTGGTGACACCGGGATCAAAACCGCTGCCCAGAAGAGCCATGACACCGGCTTGTTTAAACCGGTCGTGATACTCCCATTGCCAGCGGTATTCAAATTTAGCTGTGTCGGGGGGCTCGTAATTCGCGGTGTCCAGGTAATCCACACCCGTTTCCAGGCAGGCGTCCATGATATGCAGATCCTGGTAGGGCAGGGCGATGTTCATGACCAGATCCGGCTGGTGTTTCCGGATCAGCGCGCTCAACTCGGGCACATTGTCCGCGTCCACACCCGCGGTGGTGATGGCGCGGTCCAGTTGCGCGGCGATCGCGTCACATTTACTTTTCGTGCGGCTGGCCAGGATGATCTCGTCGAAAACGTCCACCACCTGAGCGCATTTGTGCGTCACGACTCCGCCGACCCCGCCGGCGCCAATAATAAGAACTTTCGCCATGTTTTCCGCCTTGGTTTAACGTGATTCTTCAGCGTTCAAAATACGTGTATCCGCGCAATCCTTCTTCGAAAGCGCTCATGACCCGCCGCCGGTCGCGGACATCCATTTTCCCGTCTCTCACCGCCCGTTCCGCGCAGTCGCGGATTCGGGACACCATCGCTTTCACGTCATATTCAACGTAAGAAAGGACATCGCCAACCGTGTCGCCCTCAATTTCCCTGACATATTCAATCTCTCCATTGTCATCCGTGCGGATGCTGACCACATTCGTGTCGCCGAAAAGATTATGCAAGTCACCCAAGGTCTCTTGATAGGCGCCAACCAGAAAAACACCTAAATAATATTCCTGGTCCGGCAATAAGGGATGAAGAGGCAGGGTGTGACTGACATCCTGTAACTCGACAAACCGGTCCAACTTGCCGTCACAATCACAGGTGATGTCCGAAATGATCGCGTTTTGGGAGGGGGCTTCCTGCAGACGGTGGACCGGCATGACCGGGAACAACTGGTCAATCGCCCAGGCGTCCGGCAATGATTGAAACACACTGAGATTCCCGTAATACACATCCGCGAGACGGCTTTCCAGACCTTCCAACTCATCAGGAACGTATTTCATCTTGCCCATGAATTTCAGCACTTGGGTCATAATGTGCCAGAACATTTGCTCGGCCAGCGCCCGCTCCCGCAGGCTGATCGCCCCATGCCGGAACAAATGCCGGATTTCGTCACGGTAATAGATCGCGTCATGATAGCTTTCCTGGGCGTTTTTCAAGGTCATGCTGCCTGGGAGTTCAAACAAGCTTTTGGTTATCTCATGGTGATCATCATCCAGTTTTTCGGGTGGACAATGGGTCTCCATTTTGCTCACATCCAGGATGTTGAATAACAGCACCGAGTAATAGGCGACCGTCGCCCGCCCGGATTCGGTGACCAAGACGGGGTGGGGGATGTCGTTCTCGTCCAGGGGGGCCATGATTTGCTCGACGACATCCGCCGTGTATTCATCGATCGTGTAATTGCTGCTGGCGGAAAAATTAGTGTGTGAGCCGTCGTAGTCAACGGCCAAACCGCCGCCTAAGTCAATAATACCCATGGCCGCGCCTTCTTGGACCAGTCCCGCGTAAATACGGGCCGCTTCTGACACGGCGCCGCGGATATCGCGGATATTGGGAATCTGGGAGCCCACATGGCAATGGAGAAGCCGCAGGCAATCCAGCATGTTCGCCTCTCTCAGCGTGTCCACCATGTCAATGACTTGCGCGGTGTTCAGTCCGAAAACACTGCGATCGCCGCCGGATTCCGTCCATCGTCCCCCCGCCTGACTGGACAGCTTGATCCGCACGCCGAGAATTGGTGAGACCTTTTGGGTTTTGCCGCGCTCGATAATTAAATCCAGTTCACTCATGGTTTCGACGACTAAGACGCATTGAATGCCCATGCGGGTGGCGTGCAAGGCTAAATCCACAAATTCCTCATCTTTGTATCCGTTGCAGATGACAAAAGCCTCCGGGTCATCAATTAACGAGATGGCCGCGATGAGTTCAGGTTTGCTGCCCGCTTCCAAACCGTGGTGGTATTGTTTCCCGAAACGGGCCACTTCGCTGACCACCTGTTCCTGCTGGTTCACCTTGATCGGATAGACACCCCGGTAAACAGACTGATACCCTGATGTTTTTATCGCCTTGGAAAAACTTTCATGCAACTGCCGGATACGGGAGTCCAATATCCCCTCCAGACGGAGAAGAACCGGCATGGACAAGCCCCGTTCTTCGATTCCGGAGATAATCTCCATCATGCCCACAGTCGCCTTCCCGTCTCGACCGTCGGGGCGGATCACCACATCACCGTTCTTTGATATGTCAAAATAGCCGCCGCCCCAATTGCGGATGCCGTATAATTCCCGGGATTTTTCACTGCTCCAGTGTTCAAATGTCTGGGTTTTTCTATGCAATGTCACATCTCCTGGAAAAAACGCCGGTGACAGCCATGAATGAAAATGAAACGAAAATCAATCAGGTTAATTTATTGCTGATTGTGTGGTTATACCACCATAACCCGGGAAAAAATGTCAAACAGGCGCGGGCCGTCAAAACGGGGGCTTTTTGGGTGGTCGTGAGCGGGAGATGGTCCGATGTGAATAATCTTATCCTAAAAAGTGCTTGCTTTTCATATCCCTAACGGTAAGTTAAGGGCTCACGTTGAGCCTGAATCATTGACTTGATTGAGTTCTAAGTTGTTTTTTTGCAGGCACCTGTGGGAAGTTTCCCAACGGTGGTAAGCGTTATTGAATTCACCCCCTAAAAAAACACCGGAGATACCTAGTGAAGGGAAAAGCAGCTGATAAAATCCGCAACTTTGTTTTAGCAGGTGACGCTGGATGTGGTAAAACCAGTCTGGCCGACTTGCTCCTTTTTAAAGGCGGAGTCGTTTCCCGGCAGGGGAGCGTTGATGATGGAACGAGTGTGTCTGATTACCGTGACGAGGAACGGGAGCGGAAGGCGAGCATGTACGCCGCGCCGCTGAATTGCCCATGGAAGGACAGTCACTTTTTCTTTATTGACACACCTGGCTACGTGGACTTTTTCGGTGAGACACTGTCCTCCATCGCCGTGGCGGACATGGTGGTGATTGTCATTGACGCCGCCAGCGGGATTGACATGGGAACCATCAAAGTCTGGCGGGCGGCGAGAGACAGAGGCATACCCCGGGCGTTTTTCATCAACGGGTGTGATCGCGACCAAGCGGATTACGCGGGGGTGCTGGCCAAAATTCAACAAAATTACGGTGCCACTGTCTGTATTCCGTTTACCGTCCCGGTCGGCGAAAAAACCAATTTTTCCGGTGTGATTCCCGTGCTTGGTGATGATCCGTCGACTGAGGAACATCGCCTGGCCTTGATGGACACCATCGCCGAGTCGGACGAAAAGCTCATGGAAAAATATCTTGAGGAAGGTGAACTAAGTCCCCAGGAAATTGCCAGCGGCTTGTCCGCCTCACTGCTTTCCGGGGATGTGGTGCCGGTGTTCGCCGGCAGCGCCGCCACGGGTGTGGGGGTTGAGGAATTCATGGACGCGGTCGCCAGTTGTTTCCCTTCGCCGGTGGCCGGTCGCGCGGTGCCCTTGAAAAAGGGCGAATTTATCTGCGACAAGCCCCAGGGTGATGGCAAAGGATTTGTTTTTAAGTCCGTGAACGATCCGTTCGTCGGCCAGCTGACTTTCTGCCGCGTCTATGCGGGCGTGTTCAGCTCGGACCATGAAATAACCAACTCAACCAATGGCAATAAAGAGCGGATGGGCTCGATGATGTTGGTGAACGGGAAAGACCAGCAGACGGTTTCCGAAGCCGGTCCCGGGGAAATTATCGCCATCGCTAAGCTGAAAAGCACCCACTTGGGGGACACGCTTTGCGGCAAGGGCGACAGTGATGAATTTTTGCCGACAAAGTATCCGACCCCGACCATGCATGCGGCGGTCTTCCCCGTCAAGTCCGGTGAGGATGAGAAAATCGCCACGGGTTTGATTCGTATTTCCGAAGAAGATCCGACCGTGCGATTGGAACGGGATCCGGAAACGGCTGAAACCGTGCTCTCCTGTATGGGTGACCAGCACCAGAATAATATTATCGCCCGGCTTAAAGAGATGTTTAAGGTTGAATGCGAACTGAAGACACCCAAAGTTCCCTATCGGGAAACCATTCAAGGCAGCGGCACAGCCACTTACCGCCACAAGAAGCAGACCGGCGGTCATGGTCAGTTCGCTGAAGTCCATCTGCGGGTGGATTGCACGCCAGACGCTGATTTTGAATTCGGCAACGAAGTGGTCGGGGGAAATATCCCGAAAAACTACATTCCCGCCGTTGAGAAGGGGGTTAGAGAAGCCATGGCGAAAGGGCCTCTGGCCGGCTGTAAAGTCATTAACCTGAAGGCCACAGTCTTTGATGGCAAGTATCACCCCGTTGACTCTTCGGAAATGGCTTTCAAAATCGCCTCCCGGGCCGCTTTCCGCGACGCTATGAAGAGCGCCAAACCCCAGTTGCTTGAGCCGATTATGAGTGTCCGGGTGTTTTTCCCTGAGGAATACATGGGAGATATCAGCGGTGACTTGAACTCCCGCCGGGGACGGATTCTCGGGATGGACCGTGAAGAAGGTTTGCAAGTGGTGAAAGCGGAAATTCCGTTGGCGGAAGTGTATAATTATCCGACAACGCTCCGTTCAATCACGCATGGCCGGGGAACATTCGAAAGTGAATTCGCCCGCTACGAGCCGGTGCCCGCCAATATCGCCAAGGAAATTGAAGCCGCGGCGGAACACGAGCACGACGAGGATTAATCCTCTATATAGTCCTGCCAGCCCCGTCCGCGTGATCCGCGGGCGGGGCTTTTTGTCTCCGATTCCGACACCGACAACCGTTCCGCTATCGCTTCACTGACAACGAAAGTATATTCACCACGGAGCCGCCTTCGCCCTGCGTGGCTACGGCGAGCCAGGAAAAGAGAGCACGGAGATTCCGCATATTTCATTCAGTCGAAACGACCGAATAAAATTCGCGAAATGGTCTAGCGAAGCTCCGCCTCAAACCGACGAGCGAAGCGGCACGTTCTGGCGGCGGAGCTTCGCGTTGCTGGTTTCTGGCTACTGGTTTCTGGTTTTTGCATCGCCCCCTTTGGGGGCTCTTTTCGGGAGCCCGCTCTGCGGGCGACTCGCATGAACCAGCGACCAGCAACCAGCAACGGCCGTCTGAAAACTTGACATCCCGCATGCGGGATTAAGTTTTCACCATATGAAGACGGCCTAGTTGGAGAACCATCGCCGGTCTGCCGTCTGTTTGCGGTTATCGAGGACAAAGCCCCAAAGGGGCGACAGGTAATAGCCCAGGGCTTGCCCTGGGTTGGGGCAAGCCCTGGGCTATTACCTGCCGGGGCGTTGCCCCTGAAAAGGTGCCTGAGTAGTTGCAATTGCTGAATAGTGACAAAGGGAACAATGAAAAAAACAAGCAAAACTTTCCTGATGAGCCCGCGCTGGAATTCTGTCCTGGCGGCTATTCTTATCTTTACCGCCTCGTTGCCCGCGGGGGCCGCAGGCAACGACATCGGTGTTCTCAAGACGCGATATGCGGATTATCTTCTCGAGGCGCGGACGGATGTCGATGCCGTCGCGAAACACATGCGGACGCTTCAAGGCGACGGCGCCTGGGCGGATATCGACTACACCGATCAGACCCGGGGGGCATGGAGAACGGCCAGGCACCTTTCCCGTATTGAAGACATGGCGCGGATCTACCGCGATTCCGACAGCGCCTATCGCGGAAATGCCGACGTGAAGGCCGCCATCCTCAAAGCTTTGGGTTATTGGCTGGAACATGACTTTACAAATCCGAACTGGTGGTCAAACGACATTGGCGTTCCGCAATCCATTCTGAACATCCTGATCCTCATGGATGGCGAAGTTCCCGCCGCGATGGTCCAGCGGGCGATGAACAGTTCCTTGAAACGCTCCAAAATCGGCATGACCGGGCAGAACAAGGTGTGGCTGGCTGGAAATGTGTTTCTGCGCAGTCTGCTCACCGGTGATGAAAAACAGATGAAAAAAGCGCGCGACACCATCTTCTCGGAGGTCCGCGTGACCACCAAGGAGGGCATCCAGCCCGACTGGAGCTTTCATCAGCATGGGCCGCAGCAGCAGTTTGGCAACTACGGCAAAAATTTTGGCGACAGTATTACGCGGTGGGCGCTCGTCTTTCGCGGCACCGATTACGCGCTGGATAGCGGGAGGCTTGCGATTCTGCGCGATTACCTGCTGCGGGGGCCGTCATGGATCATGTGGAAAGGGCATTTCGATTTTAGCGCCTGCGGCCGGCAGATCGGCGAAAACTGCCAGCCCCGGAAGGGACGGGAAACCCTTGCTCAACTCGAACGGATGCTTCGGATTGATTCAGCCAACGCCGACCACTACCGAAGGATCATCGAGAACAACCGGAATGAAACAGTCAACATCATGGTCGGCAATAAGCAGTTCTGGAGCTCGGACATGATGGCGCATCGCCGTCCGCAGTGGTACGCCTCGGTCAAGATGAGCTCCGAACGGGTCATTGGTGGCGAGATGATCAACAGCGAAAACATGAACGGCCTGCACCTCGGTGATGGGGTTCTGTTCGTCTATCGGACCGCCCTGGAGTACGATGGAATCCAGGCAATCTGGGACTGGCACCGGCTGCCGGGAACCACCACGGACCAATCGATCAAGGATCTGACGCCGGGGAGGGTGCGTTGCCGGTTGCCGACGGATTTTGTGGGGGGTGTCAGTGACGGATCAAACGGTCTTGCCGCGTTCGACTACAAGCGTGACGGGCTCTCGGCCCGCAAGTCGTGGTTCTTCCTCGATGACGCGATTGTCTGTCTGGGTGCCGGTATTCACGCTGACGAATCAGGCTCGGTTTTGACTTCGGTTCAGCAGTCGCTGCTGCGGGGCGCGGTGGTCACCGCATCCGGTGAGGCAAAACCGGGCGCGGCTGCTCTACAGTCCGGCGACTGGGTTCATCATGCGGATATTGGCTATCTGATTCTGGACGGCGCCAAAACCACGCTGCGCATCGCGAACCAGGAAGGGAGCTGGAAGAAAGTGATCGGTCGCCGCCCTGAGGCGCCCGTCGCCGGCGACGTCTTCAGTATCTGGGTTGATCACGGCCGGGCGCCCAAAAACGGGAGCTATGCCTATGCGGTATTCCCGGAGGCATCGGCGGCGGACATGGCGCGGCGCGCCGCCAATCCGGGATTCCTCATTCTGCGCAATACGCCCGAGCTTCAGGCGGTCGCCTCCGCGGAGGGGGTACAGGCCGTGTTTTATGTGCCGGGCGAGCTGGCGTTGCCCAATGGCCAGACGATCTTGACCGACACGCCGTGCATCGCCAGCGTGAGCCAATCTCCTGATGGACGCAGTGTATGTGTGGCCGAACCGACCGGGAAAAAGGTCGGGCTGGAGTTGAAAATTGGTGGTGAGACGATTATTGTCGAACTCCCTGTCGGCGGGGATGCGGGCAAGACCGATCAACAGGCGATTACAGGCCGATAAGCCATTGAAGGTAGAACATGATGAAGAAAAATAAGTTGGGTATCGCGTCACTCGTCTCGGCGACCGCCTTGAGCGGTGTGGCGGGGGTGTCCGCGGAAGCGCGAACGGAACAGGGGGCCTCCGCGCGACACCCCAACATCGTCATCCTGTATGCCGATGACATGGGCTATGGCGACCCGGGAGTCAACAACCCGGCCTCGAAGATTCCAACCCCGCATCTCGACCGGCTAGCGGCGCGGGGAACGCGCTTCACCGACGCCCACAGTTCGTCGGGGATCTGCACGCCCTCGCGCTATGCCCTGCTCACCGGCCGCCATCACTGGCGCGACTTCCACGGGATTGTCGGCGCCTTCGGGAAACCGGTCTTCAAAGAAGGGCAGCTCACTCTGCCGGGGATGCTCCGGGAGAAGGGGTATGAGACCGCCGCCATCGGCAAGTGGCACCTCGGCTGGGACTGGGATGCCATCCGCAAGCCTGGTGCTCCGAAGGCTTCCATCCAGCCCGGCGACTTTGACTGGACAAAACCCGTTCCCGGCGGCCCGCTGGATCGCGGATTCGACCGCTACTTCGGCGACGATGTCATCAATTTTCCCCCCTACGCCTGGATCGAAGACAACAAGCTTGTCAAGGCGCCGGAGGTCATGATGGACAGCAAGACGTGGAAGCCGATCAAGGAAGGCGGTTGGGAATGCCGCAAAGGCCCTATGGTCGGCGGCTGGGATCCCTACGCGATCCTGCCCACGCTGACCGGGCAGGGAGTGGATTTCATTCGTTCCCGCAAGGAGGCCGAGAAGCCGTTCTTCCTCTACTTCGCCTATCCATCGCCGCACGCGCCCATCATCCCCAATGATGAATTCGACGGCAAATCGCAGGCGGGTCCGTATGGCGACTTTGTCTGCGAGACGGATCATTCGATCGGGCAACTGCTTGCCGCGCTTGAGGAGAGCGGGCTGGCCGACAACACCATCGTCGTCTTCTCCGCCGACAATGGCGCGGAGAACTATGCCTACGCCCGCGACGCGGCATACGACCACTGGTCGTCCGCCCCGTTTCGCGGGCGGAAACGGGACACCTACGAGGGCGGGCATCATGTCCCGTTCCTCATCCGCTGGCCAGGGGTGACCAAGCCGGGGGCGGTGTCGGACGCGCTGATCTCGCAGGTCGACCTCATGGCCACCTTCGCCGCGCTGGTCGGTTACAAACTGCCCGATAATGCGGCCGAGGACTCGCATGATTTTCTCGCCTATCTGCGCGGGGAGGTCGAAGCCGGGCCGCGCACCGCCATCGTCCACAACACCAACAAGGATAAATACGCCCTGCGCGATGGGGACTGGCTGCTGATCGACGGCAAGAGCGGCTACACCTCCAAGCCGGCGCCGGCGGCGTGGCACAGGAAACACGGGTATGCCGACGACGATGGCCTGCCGGTCGAACTCTACCATCTCAAAGACGATCCCGGGCAGCGGCACAACCTTGCGGCTAAACACCCGGAACGGGTCGAGTCAATGCAGACGACGCTCCGGAAGATTCGCAAGCAGGGGCATTCGGCGCCCCGGCTGACCCATGACCAAACGTCATTATGAGGAGGTGTCTATGACCGATTCAAATCATGGAATGATCTTTACCGCAGGCCTGGCCGCGGCAGGGCTGCTTGCGACCCTGCCTTCATTGGCACAGGATGCGAAGCGTCCTAATGTTCTATTCATCGCGGTGGATGATCTAAGGCCGGAACTCGGCTGCTATGGTAGTGCGATGGTGAAATCGCCCAACATTGATCGACTTGCCGCAAAGGGCATTGTTTTTGAGCGCGCCTACTGCCAGCAGGCGGTCTGCCATCCGTCGCGGGTCAGCCTGCTGACCGGGCAGCGGCCGGATACGACAAAAGTCACAGACCTGTTCACCAAGTTCCGCGAATTCCAGCCGGATATCGTGACGCTGCCGCAATATTTCAAGGCCAATGGCTACCACACCTACCGCCTGGGCAAGATCTTCCATCAAGGACACGGACAGACGGATGACACGGAGTCGTGGACAACGGTGCCAAACGTGAAAGGTGTTGGCTACATCAACGCCAGGAAGGGGGAAAAACCGTTCGCCGAGTCCGCCGATGTTCCCGACAACCGCTATCGCGACGGGGCGATCACCGATGACGCGGTCAGCGCGATGCAGCGGTTCAAGAAGGGCGGCACGCCCTTCTTCCTCGCGGTCGGCTATGTGAAGCCGCACCTTCCGTTCTGCGCCCCGAAGAAGTACTGGGATCTGTACGACCGCGACGCCATTCCCGATGCGCTGGTGACCCGGCCGCCCGAGGGTATTCCCGCGTATGCGCTGGCCAATTTCGGCGAATTGCGCAAGTACGATGGTATCCCCGCGACAGGACCGGTTTCCGAGGCGCAGCGAAAGGAACTCCGGCATGGTTATCTGGCCTGCATCAGTTATGTTGACGCGCAGGTGGGGCGGCTCCTCGATGCGCTGAAGGAGACGGGCTTGGAGGAGAATACCGTGATCGTCCTCTGGGGGGATCACGGCTGGAAACTGAACGACTATGGGGAGTGGTGCAAACACACCAACCTGGAGATCGACACCCATGTGCCATTGCTTCTCGCTGCGCCCGGGCACAAGACGGGTCAGCGTTCAAAGGCGTTGGTCGAATTCGTCGACATCTACCCGACGCTGTCCGAGCTATGCGGGTTGACTGTGCCTGGACAGTGCGAAGGCAGCAGCATGGTGCCGCTGCTCGAAACCCCGGATCGCTCCTGGAAACGCGCGGCCTTCAGTCAATATCCAAGACGCGGCCTGATGGGCTATTCCATCCGCTCCGGCAACTGGCGGTACACGGAATGGATCGATAAAAAAACCGGCGAGATCAAGGACCGCGAATTATATGACCACGAAAGCGGTCCGCTGGCCACCCGCAACCAGGCTTCAGACCCGGCACTGGCCGACACGGTCAAGGAGCTTTCAAAAAAGCTCGACAAGGGCCAGGGATGGAAAGCTTTTTTTAACCGCAGATGAACGCGGAGGGACGCAGATGATCTCAAAAGAATTGTTAATGTGTTACGACACTTTAATCTTTCGCCCTAATCTTTCACCTTAATCGATCCCATGGGATGGCTGTGAAATGAACATTCTGAAACGCCGTGTCATTTTGATTGCAATGGCCATGCTGATCGTTGGCAGAGCCGCACAGGCGGGAGAAATGTCTATGAAGATGGCGATCATCAAGGCGGACGACATTCGGGGAAAAACAGCGAAGTGGGAGCGCTTCTTCGCGCTCTCCCAAAAAAAGGGGGTCAAGGTGTCGGCCGGCATCATCTGCGAATCTCTTCAGAGTGAGAAGCCGGACTATGTCGCATGGTTGAAGAAATGGCAATCATCAGGCTTGGTGGAGTTTTGGAATCATGGCTGGGACCACAAGCGCTGGACGGCGGAGGATGGGAAAGAACTCCGCGAATTTTCCGGATCGGGCTACGAACACCAGAAGCGGCATTTCGACCAGTCGCAAGCCCTGATGAAGAAGGTGCTCGGTGCCGCGCCGGTGGCCTTCGGCGCGCCCTACAATGCCATCGACGCGGACACCGCGAAGGTGCTGGCCGAGGACCCGGACACGCGTCTGTTCTTCGGGTACGGCGGCAAACCGGTCAAAGGCAAGCTGCTGGCCCCGATGATGCTGCGCGGCGAGGCCGATGGCACCGGCAAACCAAATTTCGAGAAGTTCAAAGCGGTATATGTGCAAAAGAAAAATCTATCATTCACCGCCATCCAATTCCATCCGAACAGCTTCGGCGATGAGCATTTCGCGGAGTACGCGAAAATCCTCGATTTTTTGATTGCCGAGGGCTGGATATTTGTCCTGCCGGCGGAATATGCGAAAGGAGCGGAATAATGCCCCAACCAATGTTCAAGATAGTGGCTTTAATGGCGCTATGGATCGCCGTCATCGGCAGCGCCGGGGGTAGGGAGGCGCCGATGCCGATCACCGTCGACTCGCCGGACGCGCTGGAGTCGGCGGTCGCCAAAGCCCGGCCGGGGGCGGTCATCGTTTTGGCCGACGGCACCTATGACCAGGCGGTCACGCTGGCCGGCAAGGGCACGGCGGAGAGTCCTGTCGTGGTGCGGGCGCAGCGTGTCGGCGGTGTGAAACTGAAGAATACGCTCACGATCACCGGCAATCATCTCGCGGTCATCGGGTTCAGCTTCACAGACGAAGGATCGGTTCGGATCCAGGGGGACGGGCACCGCCTGAGCCGCTGTCACATCGACAACGCGGTCGGCAGGCACTGGGTTCACATCCTGGCGGGCAGCCGTCAGATTGAGGTGGATCATTGCCGGTTCGAGAACAAGGAGATCAATCGCGCCAGCGGCCGGGGCGGCGTGGTGCTGAAGGCGGATGTCCTGAACCGGAAGGAACAGCACCATTTTCACCACAACCATTTCCGGAACATCCCCAAGGGCAAAGGAAGCAATGGCTACGAGACGGTCCAGGTCATCACCAAAGGCAATCCCTTTGATCCGGACAGCCTGCCGAACGCCGGGGATTGCGAGACCGTCATCGAGCGCAATCTCTTTGAGCGCTGCAACGGGGAAGCTGAAATCATCTCCAACAAAGCCAACGGCAATCGCATCCGCGGAAACACCTTTGTCGCCTGCAGAGGCAGCGTGGTCTTGCGGCACGGCCATCGCAACATCGCCGAAGGCAATGTCTTTATGGGCGGGGATGAAAAGGGGAGCGGCGGCGTGCGGTTGCAGGGCAGGGATCAGATTGTCGCCGACAATTATTTTCGCGGTCTTGGCAACTGGGCGGTGGCGATGATGGACGGCACGCCGGACCAGTTGTACGTCCGCGTCGAGCGTGCCAAAATCCTTCGCAACACCATTGTCGACTGCGGGGTGGGATTGTCGATCGGCCAGAACCATTCCAAGCACCCCAATGGTACCGTGCCTAAAGATTGCCTGATCGAAAACAACCTCATCGTCAATCCCGGGAACGTCGCGGTCCAGTATGTGCGGGGCGATGTGCCCGAAGGGTGGACGTGGACTGGGAATGTCGTCAAGGGCGCCATTGGCATCCCTGAGATGGCAGGCCTCGTCCCGGGGGATCCCCACCTCCCCCCGGAGGAAGTCCCGCTGAGCGAGAATGATGTCGGGCCGCTGGCCGGACTGGAGGGCGAGGGTGACGATGACAGCCTTTGATCTTTGCAAAGTGGACAGACCTCGGATCCTGGCCAAAGCCGAGCGCTATCTGAACGAAGCGCCACGCACCGTCACTTCAGACTCGTGTGACAAGAGCGCCGGGGGGCCGCATGACTTTTTTTCGCAGGGCGACTACTGGTGGCCGGATCCCCAAAATCCCGGCGGGCCTTATATCTCATGCGACGGTGAAACGAATCCCGAAAACTTTATCGAACACCGTAAATCCATGATCCGATTTGCAGATATTATCGGAACCCTCGCCTCGGCCTACCTGCTCACCGGCAATGACATGTATGCCTCTCAGGCCGTCGCCCATTTGACGGCTTGGTTTATCGACGAGAGCACGAAGATGAATCCCCATCTCCTGTACGGCCAGATGGTTGTGGGGCGCTGTTCCGGCCGCAGTATCGGGATCATTGACACGATCCATCTCGCGGAGGTCGCCCGGGGTGCCAAATTGTTATCCGCGTCTCCAGCGTTCAGCCCGGACGACCAAGTCGGGGTGAAGGCATGGTTTCGTCAGTACTTGACCTGGATCAACACCCATGAATACGGGATTACGGAAAAGCACCACCCGAACAATCACGGCGTTTGCTGGTCGTTGCAGGCCGCCGCCTTTGCCGACTACCTTGATGAGCATGATCGTCTCGCCTGGATTCGCGACCAGTTCAAATCAGTCTATATCGGTGTCATGATGGCCGGTGACGGAAGTTTGTCAAAGGAACTGGCGCGCACAAAACCATACGGGTACTCGCTGTTCACCATTGACGCGATGGCCGCCGTCGCCCAGATCGCGTCAACGCCTGAAGACGATCTCTGGCGTTTCGAACTGCCCGATGGCCGCGGGATGCGCCGGGGCCTGGAATTCATCTATCCCTATATCGTTGACAAGGAAAAATGGCCCTGGGCGCGTGACATTATGTACTGGGACGACTGGCCGGCGCGCCAGATAAGCCTGCTGTTGGCCGGGCTGGCCTTCGACAAGCCGGATTACCTGGAAACATGGCAGGCGCTGGCGGCCGATCCCCCGGCGCTTGAAATCAAACGGAATCTTCCCCTGCGTCACCCCTTGCTGTGGGTGAAACAATGACATCCGACTCAGGTGTCTCATACACTCACGTTTCTATGTGGTTTTGGTGTTCACTCTAAAAGGAAAACCCATGAAAATACGCTTTTGCGAGATAAGTTGTGAACCAAGGCAAGACCGGAAGATATTCACTTTACTGTTATTGTGGAGTTGTACGATGGCCGTTACGGGACTAACTGTGGCACAGGGCGATGAGGCGGTGATGGACATACCCAAGGTTTACGAGCTATGGGAAAATGAACCGGCGCCCAATCGGGGAGCGGATTACCAGCAGATCAAGGCGCGCGGATATCCCTATGACAAGGATTGGGAATATCACGCCTATCCCCTTGGCAACGGCTACATCGGTGCCTGTCTGTTCGGCCGGACCGACACCGAAAGGGTTCAGATCACCGACAAGACCCTGCATGTGGAGGGACCGTATGCCAAGCGAGGCGGCCTGAGCAATTTTGCCGAATTGTATCTGGATTTCGGGCACGAAGATGTCAATGACTACCGGCGAGCCCTCAACCTGAATACCGCCATGGCAACAGTGAGCTATGAATCCGGCGGGGTCCGTTACGACCGTGAATACTTTGTCAGCTACCCGGATCGGGTGGTGGTCATCCGGCTTGCGGCGGACAAGGCTGGGGCACTCTCCTTCAAGGTTCGGCCGCGGATTCCTTATGTCAATGCCAAACAGCCGGGCGATCGCCGGACGGCCACGACGGTGGTGGGGGGCGACCTGATCACACTGTCGGGAACAACGGCGTTTTTCTCCTGCAACTACGAGGCGCAGGTGAAGGTGTTGCACGAGGGGGGCACGCTCTCCCATGACCAAGAGAGCATCACGGTCAGCGAAGCCGACAGCGTGACCATCATCCTGGCGACGGGCACCAACTACCGGCTAGGACCGCACATCTTTCTCAATGAGCCGACGGAAAAGCTGGATCCGGACCTCTATCCCCACGAGGAGGTTTCGGACATCGTCCGGCGCGCGGTCGAAAAGGGCTATGCCGCCCTCAAGGCCGACCATCTGGCGGATTATCAGCATCTCTTCAACCGGGTCGCAGTCAACCTGAACGCCCGCCCATCCGCGCTGCCGACTTCAAAACTGCTTGCGGAATACAACCAGGGGAAACGTGATACCTGGCTGGAGGAGCTGATGTTCCAGTACGGGCGTTATCTCCTGATTGCCAGCTCGCGCGAGAAATCGCTCCCGGCCAACCTGCAGGGAACCTGGAGCCAGTACGAGGTCACCCCCTGGTCCGGCGGCTACTGGCACAATATCAATGTGCAGATGAACTATTGGGGCGCGATGAGCGCCAATCTGGCGGAAACCTTCGAGGCGTACCTTGCCTATTTCAACGCCTATCTCCCCAAGGCGCGCGAGTATGCACGCAGTATGGTGCGGAAACGCGATCCCGATCTGGCAGATAGAAACGAAGATAACGGCTGGATTGTGGGGACTGGCGCCAGCGCCTATCATATCGGCGGCCCCGGCGGGCATTCCGGTCCCGGCACGGGTGGATTCACTTCCAAGCTGCTGATGGACTACACCCTGTTTACCGGCGACCGGGCCTTTCTCGAAGCGGTCGCCTATCCGGCCATGCTCTCCCTGAGCCGGTTCTATTCCAGCACCCTGGTGCCGCATGGCGACCTTCTGCTGGTCGAACCGTCGGCCTCGCCGGAGAATAAAGCCAAAGAAGCGCAGCTCAAAGGCATGCCCGGGAAGATGACGGAGAGCGGCCACTATGTCACGGCAGGCTGCGCTTTCGATCAGGGCTTTGTCTGGGAAAACTTCAACGACACCCTGATTCTGGCGAGATTACTCGGCAAACAGGATCCGTTTCTCAAGACGATTGAAGAGCAAATGGGCAAGCTCGATCCGATTCTCATCGGCAGCTCCGGCCAGATCAAGGAGTACCGGGAGGAGAACGCCTACAGTGACATCGGCGACCCGAAGCACCGTCACATCTCCCATCTCTGCCCGCTCTATCCGGGGACGCTGATCAATTCCTCCCGTCCGGAGTGGATGCGGGCCGCCATGAAAACACTTGATCTGCGGGGCGACAGGACCACCGGCTGGGCCATCGCCCACCGGATGAACTGCCGCGCCCGACTGAAGCAGGGAGACAAGGCGCATGACCTCTATGCCCGGCTGCTTGCGGAAAAGACCACCCCCAATCTGTGGACACTGCATCCGCCGTTCCAGATCGACGCCAATCTCGGGGCGATGGCCGGGGTGGTGGAGATGCTGCTGCAAAGCCATGAAGAGTACATTGAACTGCTTCCGGCCCTGCCCAAAGCATGGCAAAACGGACGCTTCGAGGGGCTGGTGGCGCGCGGCAATTTCGTGGTCGATGCGGAGTGGATAGACGGGCGCGCGACCCGCGTCACGGTGACATCCCGCGACGGCGGCGAGTGCCGCCTCGCCTGTCCGGGCATCGAGAACGCCGGGATTACCGATCAGACCGGCAACCCAGTGCCCGCACGTAAAGAGGCGACCGACCGGATCACCTTTGCCACCGTCAAAGGCAAACGCTATCACCTAGTTTTCCAGGAGCAAGAGTAATGATGACAGGAAGATTGATCGGTAATGTATCCATGGCGGCACTGTGCTGTTTCATCGAATCAGGGTGCGTCGCCGCTGACGCGCAAAAAGGAGACAAGGCCATGCCGACTGTGGTGAGTTACGAAGATTTTGGCGCCAAGGGCGACGGCAAAACCGATGACAGCGAGGCGATCGCCAAAGCGCACGAATATGCCAATCAGCACGGCCTCCCCGTCCGCGCCGATGATCAGGCGACCTACTACATCGGTGGAGGGGACCGGACGGCCGTCATCAAGACCGACACGGATTTTGGCCTGGCCAAATTCATCATCGACGATACCGCGGTGGAGAATATCAAGGCCGCTATCTTCTCGGTGCCGTCGGCCCACGCTCCGATCAACCTGGAGGGGATCGCGTCCTTGCGTCGGAATCAGCCACAGATCGACGCGCGGCTGCCCGGCCGCTGCGTGGTGCGGGTCACCAATTCCGGGGTCAAGCACTTCATCCGCAAAGGGCGGAACCCGAACAAGGGCTCGGCCCAGACCGACATCTTTCTCGTCGACGCGGATGGGACTGTCGCGGCCGAAACCCCGATCCAGTGGGATTTCGCCGCGCTGACCGAGGTCATCGCCTATCCGGTGGATGAAGAGACGCTGACCATCAAGGGCGGGCGCTTCACCACCATCGCCAACGCCGCCGAGTCCAAGTACACGTACTACGCGCGGGGAATTTCAATCCGCCGGTCCAACGTGGTGGTCGATGGACTCGAGCACCGCGTCACCGGCGAAGGGGAGCATGGAGCCCCCTACGGCGGCTTCATCAATATCGGCAACTGCGCCGACGTGACGGTCAGGAACACCCTTGTCACCGGGCGCAAGACCTATACCACGATCGGCAGGGCGAATCTCCCCGTGTCGATGGGCAGCTACGACATCAGTCTCAACCGCGCCCTGAACATCACGCTCGACAATGTCAGGCAGACCAACGACATCAACGACCGGCGCTACTGGGGAATCATGGGCACCAATTTCTGCAAAAACCTCGTCCTCGATGGGTGCGCCCTGTCCCGTTTCGACGCTCATCAAGGGGTGTACAACGCGACGATCCGCGACTCGACCATCGGCCACATGGGAATCCTCGCCATCGGCGGGGGAACGCTGCTGGTGGAGAACACCACCGTCAAGACCCGGCACTTCATCGGCTTTCGCTCCGACTACGGCAGCACCTGGAGGGGGGAGGTCATCATTCGTGACAGCGTCTTCGCGCCGCCCAACCCGAAAGACGCGGTCCTCTTCAGCGGCAACAACACCGGCGACCACGATTTCGGCTACCCCTGCGCCATGCCGGAGCGGATCATCCTCGACGGGCTCCATGTCGACGACGGCAAAGCGCCGGCGGATTACAAAGGGCTGGCGATCTTTGCCAACTTCAACCCGAAATTCAAGGCCGGTCAGAACCAACCCTATCCCTATACCCCCACCCGGGAGATCGTCCTGAAGACTATCACCACCGCCAGCGGCAAACCGCTCCGGGTGAGCGACAACGCCCCCATGTTCAAGGATGTAGTGGTGAAGAAATCGCGATAAGGGTCAATGTCAAGAAAGACCATCTTGAAACACAGAATTGTTACGGAGGCGATATAACGCGGCGGTCGGCAACCCCATGTGCGGGGGTTGAAAAACCCTCGGCGGCGACACCACAGGGGATCATGCGGATGATCCAGGATAAGCCGTGGCGCAATCCGTGGAATTGATGGGCTGTCACGCCTCTTCAGGGACGTTGACATGTGACTGTTCCAAAACACGAAAAGAGCGGGGGAACCGATCGGTGTCCCCGCTCTTTTGTTTGAATCCCGCCGCTGGGGATTACTGCCCGGCCATCATCGCGGAAACGTCCGCCGCCGGCGTGGTCACGCCTTTGAGTTCAAAGGCGTCAATCAGCGTTTGAGCCACGTTGGGGGAGAGAAACGCGGGCAGGGTGGGTCCCAGCCGGATGCCTTTCACACCCAAGTGCAGAAGCGCCAGAAGAACGGTCACCGCTTTTTGCTCGTACCAAGCCACATCGAAGGACAAGGGCAGGTCATTCAAGCTGTCCAAGCCGAACACCTCCTGCAACTTCAGAGCAATGACGGCGAGAGAATAACAATCGTTGCATTGCCCGGCGTCCAGAACCCGGGGAATGCCGCCGATATCGCCTAAATCCAGTTTGTTGTACCGGTATTTGGCGCAACCGGCAGTCAGAATGATGGTGTCCGCCGGCAGTTGTTTCGCGACATCGGTGAAGTATTCCCGGTCACTTTGCCGCCCGTCGCAGCCGGCCATGACGACAAAGCGTTTGACCGCGCCGCTTTTCACCGCCTCGACCACTTTGTCCGCCAGGGCTAAAACTTGGTTATGGGCGAAGCCGCCGACAATGCTTCCGGTTTCCAATTCGGTGGGCGGGGCGCATGTTTTGGCTTGGGCGATAATGGCGGAAAAGTCTTTGCTTTGGCCTGGCTTCCGGTCCGGAATGTGCGTCACGCCGTCATACCCCGCCGCGCCGGAGGTGTATATGCGCTCCGCATAGGCCGGCCGCACCGGCGTGATGCAGTTGGTCGTCATCAGGATCGGTCCGTTGAAGGCGGCGAATTCTTTATTCTGGCCCCACCAGGAACCACCGTAATTACCGACCAGGTTGTCGTGTTTTTTGAGTGCCGGATAATAGTGGGCCGGCAGCATTTCACAATGGGTGTAAACGTCCACGCCGGTTCCCCGGGTTTGTTCGAGAAGCTCCTTGATATCCAAAAGATCATGGCCTGACACAAGAATGCCTGGTTTCGTCCCGACACCGATGTTCACTTCCGTTATTTCCGGATGACCGAACGTTTCCGTGTTGGCGGCATCCAGAAGGGCCATCGTGGTGACCGCTTTCTCACCTGTTTCCAAGACCAGTCCGACCAAGTCGTCGGCGGAGAGATCTTTGGTGGCGGCGGCGAGGGCTTTGATCATGAAATCAGTGATGACTGGATCCTGTTTACCCAAAATTCTGGCGTGGTGAGCGTAAGCGGCCATGCCTTTGACGCCGTAGACAATCGTTTCCCGAAGCGAACGAATGTCTTCATGTTCAGTCGCCAGAAGGCTGGTCAACGCGGAGTCCGCGAGCATCTCCTCTTCCGTCTTCGGGGCCCATGCCGCGCAGGCTGGCAGGTCGGCGGTGACACCCAGCGAATCACGGAAGGCGATGATTTGCCGGATTCGGCTGACGAACCGGGTGTTGTCGAAGTTGGCGTTGGTGATGGTCTCAAAAAGACCGTCAAGGATTAAGTCTCCCGCTTGGTCACGGAGACGGGTGTCCGTCACGTGTTCAACCGCCCGGGCGAGGCCTTTAAGCGCGTAAATCTGGGCGTCCTGAAGATTCGCGGTGTCCGCTTTTTTCCCGCACATGCCGACGACGGAACATCCTTCACATCCAGCGGCTTCCTGACATTGGTAACAAAACATTTTACTCATGGTGTTCTTTCCTTTTTTTGTTTTCGTGGCGGGCGGTTTGTCATCCCCCGCCCGGTTAGAGAATACGCGTGATGGACTCAATGGCGCCTTCGAGGCCGACGGTGACTTCCTCAACGATGATATCCGGGCGGCCGCTCAGTTTGGCGCCCCGTACGGCTATCTGTGAAAGTCCTCCGCAGCAGGGGACGGTCATTCGCACGACAATCACCTTGGGGACATGACTCTGTTTGATAATGTCCGCGATTTTTTCGACATAGCCCTCAGTCCGGTCCAACTTGGGACAGGCCACCGCCACTCCCCGCCCACGGACAAAGCGCCAATTGACATCCGGCGCGGCCAGCGGGCCGCAGGTGCTCATCAGAACCAGTTCCTTGTTGTGAAAGTATGGAGCGGCCGGGGGCACTAAGTGTAATTGGACGGGCCACTGCTGAATTTCCGGCTGAATCACCCGCGGCATGTCCGCATGAGACGCTTGCGGTTTTTCCAGCGTCTCAGCCGTGTGCGGAGACCGGGCCATTGAACCTGGGCAGCCACCGGAAGGGGTCGCTTTGGCGACACGGTCAAACGACCGGGACATGGAACCGGGACAGCCGCCCGCGGGCCGCGCGGCTTGTCCGGCGTGGCGTTGATGGGCCTCCTCAAATTCCTTGACACCCTCGGCGCCCCGGATCGCGTGAACATGGTGTTTAACGGCTTCCGGATCAAAGGTGTCCGCTTCGCGCTCCTCAAATGTCAAAGCCCCCGTCGGACAGGTGCCGATGCAATCCCCGAACCCGTCACAATAGTTGTCTTTAACCAGTTTGGCTTTGCCATTGATAAGCGCCAGCGCGCCCTCCGCGCAGCCGGAAATGCACTGGCCGCACCCGTTACATTTATCTTCGTCAATTTTTATGATTTTTCTTAACATGACTGTCACCTCATAAACATAGTTGTGTGTGAAACTGAGCATACTTTAACCTCGGTGACAGACGAAAAACTTGACATGAGTCAAGGAAAATATAAAAAATGATCAAATAAGTAAACTTTTTGACGGGCATGACGGATTTCGTCTGCTCCGCGGGGGCGTCCCGCGCCTTGGACTGCCGCCGCCCCCGGCCCGGAAGCAAGGGCATGTAGACTCGTCTTATCCGCGGGAAAAAATCCCGGACAATCCGTGATAAAACCGAAAGGCGAGCAATATTACTCAAGTTGTAATCAATTAAAAAATAGGACAGGTGTGACGCTTACCCTTGTTATAATTTCCGGTAATCCAGGTATTACCCGAACGCTGGATGCTCAAGGCGATCACTCTTGAAAACTCGGGCGAACAGAAGAGGCGAATGCCATACGAAAGCGGGCTGCCGAAACGTCCCGGATAGACCAGGTGTCTACGGAGCGTTTCAGCGGAACCTGAAAGAATTGCGAATTAGGCGGAATTGATATGATAAAACGTAGCTTGTTAATAAACCCCCTGCTGCTGCTGCTGATGGTTGCCGGCCCAGGCTTTGCCGCGGACACTATTGTCGAGAGCGCCCGGGAAATTCCTCTGGTCTACGATGTGGACGTGGTTGTCGTGGGGGGAAGCACGCGTGCGGTGGCCGCCGCTGTCGCGGGGAAAGAAGTCGGTGCCAGCGTTTTCCTGGTGGCACCGCGCCCCTACCTGGGCGAAGATATGTGCGCCACGCTTCGCCTTTGGCTGGAGGAAGACGAGGAACCAACGACAAAGCTTGCTAAGGCGATATTCAATGATGGAACGCCAACGCCGATGCGGGTCAAGCGGATTCTGGACGACGCATTGCTGACAGCCGGGGTGGACTTTCTTTACGGCTGCTACATCACGGATGTCCTGCGTGACAGCGAAGGAAACCTTGCCGGTATCGTGATGGCCAACCGATCAGGTCGGCAGGCCGTACGTGCAAAGGTGATCATTGACGCCACGGATCGCGGCATCGGCGCGCGTCTCGCGGGGGCCGATTTCGCCCCTTATCCATCCGGTAAACAGACATTCAGCAGGATTGTTTTGAGCGGCACGCCGAACAAGAATGCGAAGCTGCTTCCTGTTATCTTCACAATTGCCTCCGACAGCAGGCGCCGACGCGGCGCCTCGCAGGCATGTGAAGTCTATGAATATTTGGTCGAGGTGGACATGGCCGACGGATCCTGGGCATCGTTCGCGGCGGCTGATCAGTTTGTTCGTAATCAAACCTGGCAGGACGGCCAGGTCGACGCTGCCGAAATCCCGTTCCAGGTCCCGCCTGACCCGGTGAAAGGCCGAAGCCGACAGAAAGGCAAATGGCCGGGCGCGGCGGAGATAGACCTTGACGCATTGAGGCCCGATGGGGTGGCTGGCATCTATGTGCTTGGCGGCTGCGCGGATGTATCGCGGGAAGCCGCGACGGCGCTTATGCGGCCGGTGCACGGGATCGAGCTCGGCATTCGCATTGGCGCGGCGGCGGCCAATGATGCAAAAACGCGGGAGGTCGGGGCGATCGAAGATCTGGTGGTAGGCGGGGAGTCGGGCGGCGCAAATATGGGCGAACTCGGCGAGCTGCTCAACGGCCTGCGGTCCAAACCGCCATTGACCGATCAGGCGCATGTGAAGAGCCCGGTTCGCGGGATTCCCGTATTGGGTGAATACGATGTTGTTGTGATTGGTGGCGGAACCGGAGGGGCGCCAGCCGGGATTGCGGCCGCCCGGGCTGGTGTCAGGGCGCTGGTGGTCGAATACCTTGACGGCCTGGGCGGTGTCGGAACCATGGGGCGAATAAGCCAATATTACCATGGCAACCGCGTGGGATTCACCAGCGAGATCGATAAGGGCGTGGGAGCGGGAGGCTGGAATATCGAAAATAAGATGGCGTGGTATCGTCGCGAAATTGTTAACGCCGGGGGCGACATCTGGTTCCAGTCAATGGGATGCGGCGCTGTGGTTAGGGACAACCGCTTTGTCGGCGTGGTTGTGGCCACCCCGCACGGACGCGGTGTGGTGTTGGCCAACACGGTCATCGACGCTACGGGGAATGCGGTGATTCCCGCCTGTGCCGGACTGCCTTGCCAGGAAATCGGCGGCGAGCATATATCGGTCCAGGGCGCGGGCTTGCCGACATTTTCTCCCGGGGTGGGGTATCTGAATGGTGACTGGGCCTTCAATGATGACAGCGATGTGCTGGACATGTGGCGGATGCTTGTGACCGCCAAGCACAAGGTCTCCAAGAACAAACCGGGTTACACGAATCCCTTTGACCTGGGGCAGATGATCACGACGCGGGCGCGACGCCGGATCATTGGCGATGTCGTGATCACCCCGATGGACATCATCAACAAGCGCAGCTACCCGGACACGATCACCGTGGCCAAGAGCAATTTTGACAATCACGGCTTTTCCAGTCACACGATCTTCATGGTCACCCCGCCACATGGTGGGGGGCTGGTTGGCAATGTTCCCTACAGGGCGCTGATGCCAAGAGAGTATGACGGAATCCTGGTGACCGGACTCGGGATCAGCGCGCACGGCGATGCCATGCCGGTCCTGCGTATGCAGGCGGATGTCCAGAACCAGGGCTATGCCGCCGGATATGCCGCGGCCATGGCGGCAAGGGGCGACACCACTGTGCGCAAAATCGCTGTCAAAAAACTCCAAGAACACTTGGTTGAGAAAGGCATCATTCCGGAGGAAATGCTGACTGCGGAAGATTCCTACCCGGTCAGCGACGAAGCGATGAAGCAGGCTGTCGACGGGTTGGACAAGGACCTTCAAGGGATCTCACTGATTCTGACCGATGTCCCGCGTGCCCTTCCTCTGTTGCGGGCGGGCTGGCGCGGCGCCGCGGACGGGGAGAGTAAACTCCGCTACGCGCAGGCGCTTGGAATGCTGGGGGACAATACCGGAACGGCGACACTTGTCGAAGCGCTCAAGGATGCCGACTGGGATAAAGGCTGGAATTTCAAGGGGATGGGGCAATACGGCAGAACGACAAGCGATATCGACAATCTGGTGATTGCCCTGGGCCGGACCCGTGACAAGCGCGGCCTGGCTACGTTGCTGGGTATGCTCGGCAAGCTCTCCACTGAGAGCGAGTTCTCGCATTGCCGGGCCATTGCTATGGCGCTGGAAACCCTCGGAGACCTGAGCGCGGCAAAGCCGCTGGCGGATTTTCTGGCTCAGCAAGGTGTCGCGGGACATGCGTTTAATGAGATTGGCACAGCGATAGAGCAGACCCCGCGCGGTTTCGGTGACACTTCCACGCGCAACAGGTCGCTGCGTGAGCTTGTCATCGCCCGCGCGCTCTATCGATGTGGTGATTACCACGGCCTCGGCGAGAAAATTCTGACAGGTTATGCCAACGATCTGCGCGGGCACTACGCCACCCATGCCAAGGCAATATTGAAGAGTGGGAGGAGAAACGGACGGTAACGGACGGCAGGCCGTCCGTTGAGGTGTGGCTCCCCCGGCATGCTGTCCGTTCCCGTCCGTTACTGTCCGTCGTCCGTTTTACCTCCTTTTCCCAGGGGCTGTCCCAGAATAGCGGGTTTTCTTTCCTCAAGCCCCAAAAGGGCACCGCAATTATAGTCTGGGGTAAAGCCCCATAAGCGCTAACTTGATGCACGAATCGTGCTCAAGTTGGCTTGAATATTCAACACTCAACATTCAACACCCAACATACAAGTAAATGCGCACAACCGTTTCAATGAAAAATACTTACATACTTGAATATTGGATATTCCGTGTTGGATATTGGACATTAAGTTAGCGCTTATGGGGCGATGCCCCAGAGGCTATTTTTGTTAAGCCCTTTCAGGGCAATTGGCGTGGTGTCACCTATTTCTGGGACAGCCCCGCCTTGTAAAGCCGCTCGGAAAACCCGCTATTTTCCACAGAATCCGCGCTGTCAATTGACATCCCACCGGGGCGGGACTATCTTCCTCCAGTTTCTAAAAAAAGCCACAGCCATCTTACAGGATGGTTAATGTGCCCTTGTCCCGAACTTACCTCTGTGAAATTATTACGCCTTCATCCGATTGAAAAAGCCAAGTACTTGAAAAAATGCGACTTGTTCGCCGGGTTGCCGCCGGCGGACCATGTCCAGTTAGCCGGCGTGGCGAAGTACGCGGAGTACGCGCGCGGCGAGCTGCTTTTTGTCAAGGATGAACCGGCGGAGTCCCTGTTCATCGTCGCCAAGGGCAAGCTGAAAATTTACTGTTTGTCACCCGACGGGCGTGAGCAAATTGTGCACATCATACACCCCGGCGACATGTGCGCGGAAGTGCCGATGTTTTCAGGGGGAGCGTATCCGGCCAACGCCGCCGCGATGGTGAAAACGGACGTGATTATTTTTTCCCGGGAAGCGTTTCTGAGGGAGGCGCGGGCGCGGCCGGAAATACTCATGAGCATGTTGGCCAATATTTCCCAGCGTCTGCGGACGTTTGTGACTCTGGTGGACGACTTGTCCCTGAAAGACGTGAGTTGCCGGCTGGCCCGCTTTTTACTGGCGCGGGTGTCACAGGGATGTGTGGAATTGACTGAATCGAAAAAAACGCTGGCCGGACAACTTGGAACCGTGCCTGAAACCTTGAGTCGGACTTTGAATGATTTTCAAAAGCGCGGCTGGATCACGGTGGACGGCAAGCGCATCACCATCCACACGCAGGAGGGTCTGGCGATGTTGCTGGAAGACTGAGGGACGGGCGGGGCCCGCTTTTTTATGACCGGTGAGCCTGCCTTTTCCATTGGCGATGGCGTTTGAAAAAACGGTTTGGCGACTACTCAAACGCCTTTGCGGAGTTAAGTTACATGTGTGATTCCACTTTGTAATTGGCCGCTTTCACCGGATGGTTTCTTGATGGCTGGAACGTTATTTCTCATAACCGGAACCGATACCGCGCGCGTCGCCGAGCGGAGTCGGGCTTTGATCCGTGACATCGCTGGCGAAAATCCGGACGCTTTCGCCTTGGACACCATCACTGAACGGGATGAGTTCACCGCGCAAAACGCCTTGGCGGAGTTTATTCAAGCGATCCTGACACCTCCATTTCTGGGCGGGAGTAAAACCGTTTGGCTGAAACATTTTTCCGCCTTTAAAGATGAGAAAAAGAAAGGATCGCCCGGCGCGATGGCTGGTCTTTTTGATCGGTTGATCGATGTGCTGGCTAAGGGCATCCCCGACGGGTTGGCGGTTGTCATGAGCGGTCCGGACGTGGACAAACGGAAAAGCCTGTACAAACTGTGCGTCAAAATCGGCACGGTGGAGGTTCTGGATAAACCTGATATTAAAAGTCAGGACTGGCGGCGCGAAATGGAACGGCTGTTGCAGGCGGGCGCGCGGGCCAAAGGGTTGCGCCTGAAACCGGAAGCGGTGGATCACTTAATCTCCATTCTGGGAACCGATACCGCCGCGATTGACAGCCAATTGGAAAAAGTGTGGTGCTACTTGGGACAGGACGGCACGGTGAGCGGCGAACTGGCTCAACTCTTGTGCCAGGGTGATGGCGAAACCGTTTATTGGGGAGTGACTGACGCGATCGGCGCCCGGGATTTGAATAAACTTTTCGCGGAAATCGAAACGGTGCTGGCGTTAGAAAAAAATCCGGACGGAGCGATTTTGAAAATGGTCTACCAGGTGTCCGGGTTTTTCCGTCAGTTATTGCAAGCGAAAATCCTGATGATGACATTAAACGTGTCCGCCCGTCAGGTGAGCGGCGCGCTGAAAAATCTTTCCCCTGAGAAGAAAAAAGACCTGCTTGACGCCGGCCTGGAAGTGGTGACCATTCATCCGTACCGGTGCCAGATGATCAGTGAGCAGGCCGAACGGTACGGCGGGGGCGATCTGGTCGACGCGGTGATTCACTGCCGGGATGTTTTTCAGCATTGTGTGGGCGGCGGGGGTAGTCATCGGGTGGCCTTGGAAAGCATGTTGGCGGGAGCGGTTGGGAAATAGGTGTGATGGCAAAGAACGGCTTTTGTCATCTCCAGGTATGTGACATCAATGGATTTTAGTATAACGGACTCGTTCACGCTAGAAAATCAGGAACGGTGAAAAATGGCGCTTTGGAGTGGCAGGTTTAGTAAGGACACGGACGCGGCCATGGCCCGGTTTTCAGAATCGGTGAGTTATGACTGGCGATTGTACGAGCAGGACATCGCCGGCAGTGTCGCCCATGCGGACATGCTGGCGGCGGCCGGCATTATCAGTGCGGATGACGCGCGGAAAATTGTCACCGGATTGGAGGAGATAGGACAGGAGATTCGTTCTGGAGAGTTCACCTTCAAGCCGGCTTTGGAAGATGTCCATATGAATATCGAGTCGGCGTTAATTGAACGGCTTGGACCGGTCGGCGCCCGGCTGCACACGGGGCGGAGCCGCAACGACCAGGTGAATACGGATGAACGCCTGTGGTTGCGGAAGGAATGCGGAATCCTTCAAGAGCATGTGTCCGAGTTACAGAAAGCTCTGGTTTTTTTGGGTGACGCGAACCGTTCGGCGATCATGCCGGGTTTCACGCATCTACAGCACGCTCAGCCGGTGTTGTTCGCTCATCACCTGCTTGCGTATGTGGAAATGTTTGAGCGGGATAAAGGGCGCTTGGCGGACGCGGTCAAGCGGTTCAACGTGTCGCCGCTTGGATCCGGCGCGCTGGCTGGCAGCACGCTGCCGTTAAATCGGGAATGGGTGGCGGAAAAACTGGGGTTTGACGGTGTCACGCAAAACAGCATGGACGCGGTCGGTGATCGGGACTTTGTCGCGGAAGTCCTGGCGGCTTTGGCCATCACCGCGGTCCACTGTTCACGACTGGCTGAGGATTGCGTGTTATGGATGTCCCAGGAATTTAATTTTGTCGTGTTTGACGACGCGTTTTGCACGGGGTCCAGCTTGATGCCCCAGAAAAAGAACCCGGACGCCGCGGAATTAACCCGTGGAAAGACGGGGCGGGTCATTGGGGCGTTGATGGGCATCCTGACCACAATGAAAGGGTTGCCATTGACCTATAATCGGGATTTGCAGGAAGACAAAGAGGGCTTGTTCGACGCGGTTGACACGGTGAAGCTTGTCCTCTCCATTCTGGCGCCCATGACGGGCACGGCGAGGGTCAATGCCGACGCTATGCTGAAAGCGGCTTCTGATCCCGCGTTGATGGCCACCGATTTAGCGGAATGGCTGGTGCGCCGGGGGGTGCCGTTCCGGGAGGCGCATCACCAAGTCGGCGCCTTTGTCGGCGATTGTGAGCGGCATGGCCGGGCGCTTAACGAAGCGACACTGGAGCAGATGCGTGAGACCATTCCTCTGGCGGAGCCAGACTGCCTGACGCTGTTCAATCCGGAAAAAAGCGTGGCTGGCCGTGAAATAACCGGCGCCACCGGACCGGAACAGGTGGGGCGGCAATTGGATCGTTGGATCAAGCTATTTGAAACGGGCTGTTCATGAGGATCAAAGGCACCTTTTATCCGTTGTTCTTTTTAGCCATGATCACGGCAAGGGCGGAACTTCCCGTTTGGAAACAGGCGTTTGTTCCGGACAATGACCAGTGGCGGAAAACGCCGCAAAAGCTGATCTTTAACAGCGGGGCTGATCCGGAAACCCTCGATCCCCATCAAGTCACGGCGATGGATTCCTTCCGGCTGGTTGAAGCATTATTCGAAGGGCTGGTCACGGCGGATCCGGAAACCTTGGAGACACGACCGGGAACGGCGGCGGAATGGACCGTCAGTGACGACGGGCGGACGTACACGTTCACTCTCTTTAAAAACGCCCGCTGGTCGGACGGCCAAGCGTTGACCGCCGCTGATTTTGTCCAGTCATTTAAACGGGCGCTGTCTCCCGACACCGCCGCGTCTTACGCGGAGTTGTATTTTCATATCGTCGGCGCGCGGGCCTATTACAAGAGGGAAAATCCGGAGTTTTCCAGCGTGGGAGTCCGGGCCTTGACTCCGACGACGCTGCAAGTGACACTTGAAAATCCCTGTAGTTACTTTTTGGAGTTGCTGGCCATGCCCGTGTTTTTCCCTGTCCGGCTGGATCTCATTGACCGGCATGAAGACCAATGGACTCAACCCGGAAATCTTGTCGGCAATGGCGCTTTTCAATTGTCGGCATGGGCGCCCCGTGACCGGATTGTGTTGACGAAAAACCGCCGCTATCATGACGCTGAGTTTGTCAAGTTAGAGCGGATTGACGCGCTGTTTGTGGATGATTTAAATACCGCTTACAAACTTTATCTAGAGGGACAGGTTGACTGGCTTCCCTCCATTCCCCATCCCCGGGTGGAAGAAATTAAACGGCATCCGGATTATTATATCGTTCCATTCGCGGGGACGTATTTCTACCGGTTTAATGTGACAAAAGCTCCGTTCGACAACCCCTTGGTGCGGCGCGCCTTTTGCCGGGCGACGGATCGGAAAGCGATTACCGGTCAATTGCTGAAAAGCGGGCAACTTCCCGTCGCCTCTTTTTGTCCGGAAATAGGCGGTTACACACCGGTTGACGGGCTTGCTTACGACCCGTTGAAGGCCCGTGAATTGTTATCCGAAGCCGGCTTTGGCACAGGGAAAAAGCCATTTCCGGTGATTGAGCTGAGTTATAATACGGATGAGGGGCACAAACAAATCGCCGAGGCGGTCGCTCACCAATGGAAACGTGTTCTGGGCGTGTCGGTGGTGACCGCGAACACGGAGTGGAAAGTGTTTCTCGAGGATATGAAAGAACTGAATTACCAGATTTGCCGGTCATCCTGGATTGGTGATTATGGAGATCCGAGCACATTTTTTGATATTTTTGAAGGGTCTTCCGGCAATAACCGGACCGGATGGTCACATCCGCGCTATGACGCCCTGCTCAACAAAACGCGCACGGAGCAGTCTCAGGCGCGGCGACTGGCCATGTTCCAGGAAATGGAACGGATTTTGGTGGAGGAGGAATGCCCTGTTTTACCGATCTACCGGTATGTGAACGTCGGCTTGTTGGCTGAATATGTTTTCGGCTGGTACCCGAATGTCCGCAACGCTCATCCGTTCAAATATATGTGGATAGAGCGTTAAGGGGTGTGATCTCGTCCCGCGGGGAAAATGTTGTCATGATTCAAAAGGAAAAAAAAATGAGCGGACAAGCCAAAAGTGACCTATACAAAAACGCGGGAGTGGATATTGACCTGGCCCACGACTTGTTGGACCGCGTGAAGAAAACCATCAGTAAAACTCGCCGCCCTGAGGTTCTGGCTCCCATCGGCGGGTTTGGGGGGCTGTTTCAACTTGATCTGTCCAAATACCGTGAACCGGTCATGGTCAGCAGTGTGGACGGAGTCGGCACAAAATTGATGGTCGCCATGCTCATGGAGAAATATGACACGGTGGGCTATGATATTGTCAATCACTGTATTGATGATATCATCGTCCAGGGCGCTGAACCGGTTTATTTCATGGATTATTTGGGGATCGGAAAATTGCGCAGTCCCTTGTATGAGGAGGTTCTTTCCGGGTTGGCCAACGCCTGTCTGGCTCAACATGTGGCGCTTCTCGGGGGTGAAACCGCTGAAATGCCGGGCATGTACGGGGATGATTTTGATTTGGTGGGATGCATCACGGGAATTGTGGAGAAATCCCGGTTGATCACGGGCGACAGCATTCGTCCAGGTGATGTGATGATTGGTCTGGGCAGCAGTGGATTGCATACGAATGGTTACAGCCTGGCGCGGAAAATTCTTTTTGATGGGGCGGGTTATTCGGTCCACAGCAAGCCGGACGGGCTGGATGTGAGCGTCGGCGACGCTTTACTTGAGCCGCATATCTGCTATTGGCCGGGCGTTAAGAATGTGTTGGAGGCCCGCCTTGATGTGCGTGGAATGGCGCATATCACCGGGGGAGGGTGGTACGACAATATCGTCCGGGTGTTGCCAGACAGGGTGAACGCGGTCTGTCGGAAAGACATGCTGCCCATTCCGCCCATTTTTGAATTGATTCGGATGCACGGGAATATTGAGGAAGAGGAAATGTACCGCGTGTTTAACATGGGGATGGGCTTTGTCATTGTTGTCGCTGAGGATGACGCTGAAAAAACCTTGGGTATTTGCCGGGAAAACGGGTTCGCCGCGGAAAAAGTGGGACATATCACCGATGGTTCCGGGAAAGTGATTGTCGAATAAGTGACCAATAAAAGTGGACATCTTGTTATCGCCACAGGCGGAACGGGGGGGCATTTTTACCCGGGATTAGCCGTCGCCCGGGCCTTTCAGCGCCAGGGAGGGACGGTGTCTCTTGTTGTGTCCGGACAGCATGCGGCCAATCACATTGAAGCGGCCCGCAAAGAGGGGGTCGTCGCGTTTCCATGTCCGGCTTTCAAGCTGCCGAAGGGCCCCTCTTCGTGTGTCTGTTTCGGCCCCCGTATTCTTTTCGGGGTTTTCAGAGCTAAGACTATTTTAAAACAACTGGGCGCGGATTTTGTTTTAGGAATGGGCAGTTTCGCCTCGTTTCCCCCTTGTATGGCCGCGGTGTTGAGCCGCCTGCCATTGTTTCTCCACGACGGGAACGCGGTCGTGGGCCAGGCGAACCGATTTTTGAGCCGCTGGGCGGATTGTCTGGCTCTTTCGTTGCCTTTGGCTCCGGGGCAATCAACCCGTTGCCCGACGAAAGTGACAGGGATGCCTGTCAGACAACGGATTTTGCAGGCTGTCGCGGTGCCAGAGGAAAAAGACCGTTTGTCAGCCAATTTGGGCTTGAACTCCCAACGTAAGACGCTGTTGATTTTCGGGGGCAGTCAGGGAGCGGCTTTCATCAACAACCTGGCCTGTGAGTGCGCGCCCCGGTGGGGACAGTCACCTGTGCAAATCATTCACCTTACCGGTCAGGAGGATAACCGCGCCCTTGTCAACGCTTACGCCGCGGCGGGGATTCCCGCTGTTGTCAAGGGATATGAACCGGCGATGGAGAAGGTTTACGCCGTCGCTGATTGGGTCATGTGCCGGTCGGGGGGAGGCACCTTGGCGGAACTGGCTCTATTCGGCCTTCCCCCTGTCTTAATTCCCATTCCCGGTTCGTCGCTGGATCATCAACGGTTGAACGCCGCCGTTCTTGAGCGGGCCGGCGCCGCCGTTGTTTTAGATCAAAAAACACTCACACCCGCGGATGTGAATCAGCACGTGACATCGTTTTTTGAAACACCGGCCACATGGTCGGAGAGAGCCGATAAAATCCGCTCGTTCGCCACGCCTCGCGCGGCCAGCGCGATTGTGGATATGATTTATGTGGAGACAGGCAAAAAGAGGCGGCGCGGGCATAGGTGACACCAGCGTCCGTCCGCTCAGATATCACTTTCATCCGCCATGACGGAGGCTTCAATCAACACCCCGGAAATCGGGGCGGTGTTGGTGACTTTTGGAGCCTTTGAGCCGTCAAAAAAACGGGCCTCCATGGCCCCGCTCCGCAACATGCGGGCGATGGCGGGAATGCCTTCATCGTCACCAAACTCCGCATGGATCACCGTTCCCCCGCCAATAAAAACCGACCCGCTACCCCCGGACTCAAATTTAAGTTTCAACCGGCCGTCACGGGATGTCATGCAGAGAAACTGAAGCGCGTTGCTCAGTTCATCTCCATTCAACTGAAAGTACATTTGACTCGTTGATTTGCTTTCCACTCCGGATGATGACAATTTTGGTGAAGCGGGCGGCAAGAGCCTGGCGAGGGCCGTGACGGTTGACACGAATTGGTCGCGTGTCACGCACTCGTCCAATCCTTGTTCCAGACACCGCAATCGTGATACTTCCCTGACTTTCTCCGCATATAAGACAACCGGCAAAGACGGATAACGCTCTTTGAGAGAAATGGCCTCACTCAAGGCCCTCGTGAATGAGTCACCTTCCGCATGGGCGACCAGCAACCGCCGCGGCGGCGGAGCCTCTTTAAACTCGGCCACCACAGCGGCGACATCCGGCTTCGCCTCAACCGTCAAACCCGCCTTGCCCAAGACCTCCCGAAGAGAGGCGAACTCAACCGGGGTTTCTCCGGTGATAATTAATCGGGCGTTATCTGCCATTAACGATGATCACACTCACATGCCGCGGACGATCGCGCGTTTGCCAAGCAACCAGCTGATTTCTTCCAAAATGGCGTTCGCCCGTTTGGTGTCCCGCACGCTGGAATGCTTTTCATCTTGGATAATGACGAAGAAAAAGCCATTCTTGGTGAAGAGCAGGATGGGCTGGTCTGCCATGGGAAGCGACAGGCAGTCAACATCATTACCGGTCAAATTGCGCAGGTAACGCCCGGTGCGACGGAACAGTTGAGAACTAATCGCCGCATAGCGATCCGCGACATCGCTCGCGGACGGGGTGTAGGCTAATGGAACGCCATCGGTTGTGCTTAACACGCATCCCTTGCTGTTGGTGCGGTCGCACAGGGCGATACAAATGGCGGCTAGAGACGGTGTCGCTTCAGCCGGTAAATCAAGCAGCTTGTTCAATACCTGGTGCCGGGATTGACCCGAGGTCAGGGAAAGCCCCGTCATCTGCTTGAACAGCTTTGTGCCGATACCAGGCACTTTCGACAACTCGTAGATGTGCTTAAATCCGCCTAATCGTTCCCGAATGGTAATAATATCCTGAGCCCTGGACCGTCCCACTCCGGGTAACACTTCCAACTCTTCAATCGAGGCGGTGTTGATATTCACACCGCCGACTGCGGACGCGTCATCGATGCCGGACCAATCCACGGGCGCGTAGTCTTTTTCGCTATAGGGTGTGAGGGCCGACGACGACACCGGCTGAACCGCCGTTTCCGGCTCGGGCTCGGGCTCAGATTCAACTTCCGGCTCAGGTTCCGGTTCCATGGCTGCCACGGGTTGGACGATGGCTTCTTCCTCGATATCTTCAACAACTTCTGGTTCATCTGGGATCAAGGCGGGTTGAATAACGGTCTCGGGTTCCGGAGCAGGAGCGGGTTGGATAACGGTCTCAGGTTCCGGAGCAGGAGCGGGCTGGATAAGGGGTTCGGGTTCCGGCGCGGACACGGGCTGAGGCGCCGCCGTGGCCGGTTCGGGAAGGGAGGCGCCCCCGTCCACTTCTTGTTTTTTGATCGCTCCGGATGGCTTGCGTTTGGGTTTAAACAGGCTTCTCATGCCCTCAACAGCTTGGAAATTTT
The DNA here is from genome assembly GCA_032251435.1 of Lentisphaeria bacterium. Classification (GTDB taxonomy): domain Bacteria; phylum Verrucomicrobiota; class Lentisphaeria; order Oligosphaerales; family MVZH01; genus JAVVEH01. The sequence continues at coordinate 38,956 of JAVVEH010000008.1, forward strand.
GGGATTTTTGGCTGGCGCCGCGCAGTTGATCCGGGGGGATCGCGGCGACCACGATCGACAAGTCAAGATCAAGCATGGTTTTATCATCAAAAACCAGCCATCCGTCAGGCACAACCGGGGCCAAATCAGCGGCGGGGTAAGAAATGCGGCCGGTTTTTAATTGAGCGATGACATCTTCTTTATCCAGTTGCAATTCACAGTCCCCGGGGAAATTATCCTCATCCCAATTGGGGCCACGGTTTTCGGGAGGGACCATTTTCAGCATGGCCTCGCCGGGGATGATGACTAGATTTTCACGTTCTTCTTCCGCGAACACGTTATTGATGGTATTCAACACATCCTTGATTTCCTCCACGCTTTTCCCACTGTCAGCCACCGCCGGTTTGGGGGCCGGGGCTGGCGCTGGCACCGGGGTGGAAGCGGGGGAAGCGGCGGCGGAGCGGGCCGCGGAATCGGATGCTGGTTTCGGTTTAGGCGTTTCCGATTGGGGCGCGGGCCGTTTTTTTTCAGGCGCGGCCGGTTTTGGTGTGACTGCCTCTTCTTTACGGGAAAATAAATTTTTAAAGAATCCCATTGTCGTTGCCTTTCGTTAAAACAGAATGCCAAACCCAAAAACCACTTCCCGGGCCGGTTTCCGCATCCGCTTGAGAATACAGTTAATCGACCGGAACATTTTCTCCACAGAATAATCAAAGATATACCCATGAGTCAGTTTCGCAAACATGAAAAGTGAATATATCGGCTAATTTTGGGAAAATAATCGTGTGTGGAAGTTTTTTTTCCGGCTATATTGCGGGGTTTGCCTTCACAACTGATCTTTACCAGTCCCTTTTTTCGCAGCGTGAGTGATTGGGATGAGAAAGGCGCGTTGACATGAGAGTTTTAAGGGAAATCAGGTCCGGTTAAATGAGTGAACAGCTTTTTCTTGATTTTTTCGCCCAGTCGGCCGCTGACGGCGGTGAACGGGTTTCAGAGACGGGTGATAACGATTCAGTTAGTGAGGCGTCGTCCCGACTGGAATCTTCCGACCGAATTCCGGTTTCGCTGGAGGCGGGCGGAAAACTTCAGGCCACATTGCGGCGGGCCGTGTTACGATGGTTGGAGAAGGCGTATCGTCCGCAGGGGATGATGGTGTCGGTTCCCACTCGGAGTTCAAAATTCAAAGCGGATGTGGCCGCGTTTTGGAATAGACCCGTCAGCAACCGAAGTGGTGTCGGTCCGCGGTCTTTGGCGCGGCCATCGCAAACTCTGATTGTGGAATGCTTCACATCACGCGCCCAATGCCGTTTGGATTGCGCCGAGACGGGAGCGATTCTCGCGGAATTGAATCGAAAAAGGCGACTGCGTGAGGAGCTCCAGGCGACGATTCGTCAGCGTGAGCCGGCGTTGCGCTGTTCTGAGGCGTTGTTTGAGGAGTACGCTGAGTGGAATTATCATCAATCCACGGACCCGGAATACAAACAGGTTGAGAAAGACATTCGCCGACTCCAGGAGGCCTTGGGCAAAGGCACACGGTTTGAGCGGATTCAATCCGCCGCTGTTGCCGACTGCCTGTTCGCGGCGGTGCCGGCTGGCTTGATTCAAGCCAGCGAGTTGGCTGATGCCTGGGGATTGCTGTGGATTCACGATGATATGGACGTGACGGTGAAAAAGCAAGCGGAAATCCACCCGGTTGAAGAAGCCAACCGAATGCATTTCATTCAAAATATAGCCGCCGCCGCGAAGACGGGATTTCTCGCCACTCAGGGGGTGCGGCGCGGAACCGGTGAAGATGTTTATTTTGTGAAACAGGCCCGTCTTCACCGGAAACGGCAGATAATTTCTTTTAACAGTGACCAATTATGAGCGAGTCAAGATTTATTGTCGGAATTGATTTAGGCACCACGAACTGTTCTGTCAGTTACGTGGATACCAGTGAAGCGGATACTGGGCCCGCCCCGAAGGTGGCCGGGCTGATGATCCCACAACTGGTGGCGCCCGGCGAAGTCCGGGCTTTACCGTATTTGCCTTCTTTTGTGTATTTGCCGGATGATCATGATGTGGCGGAGGGCGCTTTAAACGTGCCATGGTCTTCGGACAATTCCCGGCGGTATGCGGTCGGCGCCTTCGCCAGGGATATGGCGGCGACGGTTCCCGGCAAGGTGGTCGCCTCAGCAAAATCCTGGCTTTGCGTGGAAGGAGTTGATGGACATGCGGAGATATTACCCGTTGGACAGGGTGATGGCGCGCGGCGTGTCTCGCCGGTCGCCGCCGCCCGTTTACTGCTGGAGCACCTGAAACAAGCTTGGCATTGGCAATTCGCCCGTGCCAATCCAGAGCACGCTCTGGAGCGGCAAACCGTCTATTTGACGGTCCCCGCGTCGTTTGACGCCATGGCCAGGGAAATGACCGCTCAAGCGGCGGCTGAAGCCGGGCTCGCAATAACATTACTGGAAGAACCATTAGCGGCTTTTTACGCTTGGCTGCATGACCATCATGATGACTGGCGGGAATTTGTCGCGGAGGGCGACACAGTGCTTGTCTGCGACGTGGGTGGGGGAACAACGGATTTCACCCTGATTATTGTGACCGGCGAGGATGGCGCGTTAAGTTTGGAGCGGGTCGCCGTGGGTGATCATATCCTGTTGGGGGGCGACAACATGGATCTGACTCTGGCCTACACCCTGGCGGCGAAGATTCAACATGAACAAGGCGTTCAGCTGGATACCCGGCAACTCGCGGCGTTGACCCATGCTTGCCGCGAAGCGAAAGAAAAGCTGGGCGACACCCATCAGCCGACGACTCAAACGCTGACTGTTCTGGGACGGGGAACCGGGGTGGTCGGCGGCTCTTTAAGCGTGGAATTGACCCGCGATGAAATGAACGCGTGTTTAGTGGACGGTTTCTTTCCATTGTGTGACATCACCGACACGCCTCGGGAACGGCGGCGGATGGGGTTGCGCTCTTTCGGACTGAGCTACGCCTCAGATCCAGCGGTCACGAAATATGTGGCCGGTTTCATTAACAAACATAGTTTTAAAAACGCTCAAGGCTATCCCCTCCTTCCCGCGGCCGTGCTTTTCAATGGTGGGGTGAGCAAGTCCGACATCTTCCGTGACCGGGTACTGGAAACGCTGCGCGCATGGGGAAAAATGACAGGCCAGGAACCGGAGACACTGATGGAGAGTGATCCTGATATGGCGGTGGGGGTCGGTGCCGCCTGGTACGGGTGGGTGCGTCGGTCCGGCGGCGTGAGAATAAAAAGCGGCGCGGCCAGATCATATTATCTGGGGGTGGAATCCTCGGTGCCGGCAGTGCCCGGATTCACGCCGCCGATGGACGCTTTGTGCGTGCTGAGTTTTGGTATGGAGGAGGGCAGTTCCGCCGAGGTGCCGGTCAATGGTTTGGGCTTGGTGGTGGGTGAACCCACAGAGTTCCGTTTTTTCTCCAGCAGTTCACGGCAACATGACACGGTTGGGCAGACCTTGACAGGAAATTGGGGGGATGATCTTGTCGAGTTGCCTCCCCTGGTCGCTGAATTACCTGTGGAGGCAGGAGGCAACGCGCCCCTGGGCTCATTGGTCCCGGTTAATTTGGAAGTGGATTTCACTGAAGTGGGCACGTTGCAGGTTTGGTGCCTGGACACCCGGGGCGGCGGCCGGTGGAAGCTGGAATTCAACGCCCGGGAGCCTGGGGAGTTGTCGTGAATGTCATTCACGTGACAAACTCGGCGGCACGGGGCATGTATGACGGAAAACTGTTCACCGGCGAGGAATTGAGGGCGGTGACCGGCTGTCTCAGAGATGAGTCCAGGCGGGAGGGACAAGCTGAAGCGGTGGCCTTTCCCCGCTCTTTGAACGACGTGTCAAGCCTGTTGAAGCTGGCGGCGGAACGGCATTGGTCGGTGACAGTGTCCGGCGCTAGAACGGGAATCACCGCGGGGGCCGTGCCCAACGGCGGACTGGTGATATGCCTTGAACGGATGAATCGTTTTTCGGGCCTGCGCCGGGGAGAGGACGGGACCCTGTTGTTGACATGCGAGGCGGGGGTGACTCTGGCGGATATCCGCCACGCGGTCGCCACCGGTGTCTTCGCGGACTCGGCTCAGTGGCGCGATGAAGAAAAAAAACTGGCGAAAACCCTGGCTTCCGGGCGCTGGTCGTTTCCACCTGATCCCACTGAAACCAGCGCCTCTATTGGCGGTATGGCGGCGTGTAACGCCTCCGGGGCTCACACATTTTCATACGGCCAGACCCGCTCGTATATTGAGAGCGCGCGCGTGGTGCTGGCGGATGGCAATCTGCTTAACTTGCGCCGGGGGCAAGCCCGGGCGGATGAGACTGGCGCGTTGATCCTCCGCTATCCGGATGGTCATGAAAGGCGTCTTCAAACCCCTGGCTATGCGCAACCGCGGACAAAAAACGCCGCGGGATACTTCTCTGGCGACCACTTGGACGCGCTGGACTTGTTTATCGGCAGTGAAGGAACCTTGGGGGTCATCGCCGCCGTGGAGATCCGGCTTGTTCCGCGGGCGGAGACCTGTTCGGCGCAAGTGGTCTTTTGGGAAAATGAGGGAAAAGCGCTGGCGTTTGTCCGCCAATTGCGCGATGAGAAACAGGCGCTGGGCGTGGAGGCGATTGAGTATTTTGACTCCCACGCGTTGGCGTTTCTCCGGCGGCGCCGGGAAGTGTTGGGAGCCGCCTCCGCGGTGCCCGCGTGTTTGCCGACAGGCGCCGGTTGCGGCGTTTATGTCGATTTGGGCGTGGATAAAGAGGCCCTGCTGTCCGTTTTGCGGCGCCTCAGTGACATCATCGCCCGGCTTGGCGGTCGATTGGAGGACACCTGGTCAGCTCATACGGCGAATGAACGTGAAAAACTACGCATGTTTCGTCACGCCTTGCCGGAATCCGTTAACGCCTTTATCGCGGAACAACGGAAAAAATATCCAGATTTGACAAAGTTGGGAACGGACATGGCGGTTCCGGATGAACATTTGGAAACCATCATGCGCCTTTATCACCGGACACTTTCACAGGCCGGACTCACCTATGTGATATTTGGTCATATCGGCGACAATCATGTTCATGTGAACATCCTCCCCGCCACGCCTGAAGAGTATGCGGCTGGGAAAAAAGTATACATGAACCTGGCTCGAGCGGTCGTCGCCATGGGGGGATCCCCCGCCGCGGAACATGGTGTCGGGAAACTGAAAAGGGATCTTCTCGCCTTATTATTCGGGGAAGAAGGGATCCGGCAAATGCGGGCGATCAAGGCCGTGTTTGACCCGGACTCACGCCTGTCACCAGGAAATTTGTTCACCGTTATCCCGTGAAACGACGGTGATGCCGGGATTAGTCCTCGACCGGGGCGGGCGCCGCATCCGCGGGGCGCGTGTCCACAGTCGTCAGAGACACACCCTGCAAGGCTTCGATGACAGCGCCTGTTATATCGCTCTCCGGGCGCACGATATACAGCGGATCAGCTTTGAGCGCCACAATACCAGCGCCGCGCCGCGCGGCGATTTTTTCGGCGTAAGGCCGGATTTTTTCCCGGAAACTATTCACCAGTTTATTTTTGTAGACCGCGTTTTCCTGGCGCGCGGATCCCAGAAGTTGTTGCATCCGCTGGTTGGCTTGTTGAGTGTATTGATTAAACTGCGTCTTCTGCTCTTGTGTGGGCGTGGCGCCAAATTGCTCGCCAAGGGCTTTTATCTCAGATTCCAGGCTTGTCTTCGCCGCGTTTATTTGCGTATTCAGATCTTGCTCTTTTTTCGCCATCGCCTCTTTGAACTGCTGATCCCACCCCGTCGCGGCGGCGACTCGATCCAAGTCTAAAACGACCGTTTGCGGGGCGCTTTCCTGTCGCGAACAGCCAAGAGTCAAAACGAGTCCGGCGCCGAGGACGAAAAGAAGAGTTTTAGTAACCATCGAATGCTCCTTAAAAATGAGTGTGTTTGTCGGCCGACACGTGGACACGCCACATGAAAAAATCACTGCCTAAGCATAACCTTGGATTGCTGATTTGCCAACGTCAGCAATCATATACACGGCTGAAATCAGTCATTTTTCGGAATAGCCTCCTTGGCGTGAAACAATATAGTGATGGCGTGAAACAGCATGGCAAAGGGGTGAGGTTGATTTATCTTAAGCGGTTTGAAATCGTATCAGGAATCAATTTTCCGACTCACGTCCGCACAACAGCAAGGAAAGTAGCGATGATCAGTCAAGACGAGCGGTTGGCATGGTGGAACGACGCGCGGTTCGGCATGTTTATTCACTGGGGACTTTACGCCGAGTTGGCCGGCGAATGGAACGGCGAAAAAATTCCCGGTATTGGCGAATGGATCATGCGTGCCGCTAAAATTCCCATTCCGGAATACGAGAAACTGGCCAAAGACTTCAACCCCGTGAAGTTCGACGCGGAAGAATGGGCGGACGTGGCGTCTCAAGCCGGCATGAAATACTTGGTGATCACCGCCAAACATCATGACGGGTTTTGCATGTTTGACTCCCCGAGCAATCCATATAATATCGTGGCCCGAACACCCTTTAAACGGGACCCGATGAAGGAACTGGCCGCGGCCTGCAATAAACGCGGCATCAAAATGTGCTTCTATTATTCGCAGGCTTTGGACTGGCACGCCCCCGGCGGGGCGGGGCATTGGGATGAGGTCGGCGAAGGGAAAGGCTGGCTCAGCTATGCCCGCCCGGCTGAGGATTTTCAGGCATACCTGGATGAGGTGGTTAAACCCAATCTGCGTGAATTGCTGACGAATTACGGGCCGATCGGCCTGATCTGGTTTGACACGCCAGTGGCGATCACGCCTGAACAAAGCGCCTCATTACGCGACCTTGTTCATGAATTGCAGCCCGAATGCCTCGTCAGCGGACGTGTCGGACATAATGTCGGTGACTACGGCAGCCTGGGAGACAATGAACACCCGTCAGGCAAAGTCAAGGGCGCCTGGGAAACCCCGGCCACGCTCAATGACACGTGGGGGTACAAGCGCGATGACCATCATTGGAAGTCGCTGGATTATCTGCTCGGCTTACTGGTCAATTGCGCGTCCAAAGGCGTGAATTATCTGTTGAATGTCGGTCCCACGGCTGAAGGCGTGATTCCTCAACCGAGTGTCGACTTGTTGAAACAGATGGGTGACTGGTTGACATGCAACGGGGAAGCTATTTACGGGACAACCGGCAGTCCGTTCCCGATTGATCCCGATTGGGGGCGGGTGACATGCAAGGGCGACACGCTTTATCTTCTGATAAAAAACTGGCCGACGACGGATTTGCGGGTCTATGGCCTGCGCAATCAGGTGATATCAGCCCGTTTACTGAGAGATCCGCAGGCGCCTGTTCACGTGCGGCAGGCTGGCGATTGCGTGACCCTGTCGCTTCCTGACGAGGCACCGGAACCGCTGTTTCCGGTTGTCGCTCTCGACCTGGACGGTCGCCCGGATGTGGAGACAATCATCGTTCAACAGGATGATCAGCCCATTCTCCTGCCAGCGCACACGGCCGAAATTACCGGTGATATGGTCGCCAACCCATCGGGGGTCGTTGACGGCTGGACCCATGCGGAAAACAGTGCCGGCTGGTCCTTCCGGGTCAAGACTCCGGGCGTTTACACCGTGACAGCTCTTGTGAAAATCAATCGTAATTTACAGGAGCTTTACGGAAAACCTGTCATCCAAGCGGTGGTGGGTGGAACCACAGTAAGCCACCCCCTTGATGTAAGTGGCCTTGACATGTCGGAAGGAGCGAAAGTTTACCAAGTGATCAGAACGGAACTCGGGCGCGTGGAGTTTGAGCGCCCGGGAGACGACTTTTTGACACTGTCCGCCACAGATTTTGATAGCGCGGCGACACGGGGATTAACATTGACCGGGGTCGAGTTGGTTCCCTGAAAGGGCTGAACACACCTGACAAGACGGTTGTCAAGCCATTCAGAAAAGGCGGCCGCGCGGGGGGGGGGCCGCCGGCCATCTCAACGGACTGGCTCACGCGCGGCCGATAAAATGACCGTCTTCCGTGCTGACCCGGATAATTTCTCCGACAGCGAGGTACTCGGGAACATGAACAATTTTCCCGTTTTCCAACGTGGCGGGTTTTGTTCGGGCTGTGGCGCTCGCCCCCTTAATGACCGGGGATGTCTCCACAACCGCGCTTTCGATCGCGGGAGGCAGTTCGATTGAGATAATCGCTCCGTCCAATAAAAAGGCGGTGATCCCGTCCAATCCTTCCTGCAGCCAGTCGGCCTGGTCACCCAGATCCGCTTTTGTCACCGTGTGCTGTGTGAAATCGTTCACATCCATGAACACGTAGTTGTCGCCATCGGGGTAGGAATATTCCACTTCCGCCCGGTCCAAGGCCACTTCCTCGATCATATCATCGCCGCGGAATGTCTGGTCCAGCTTTTGGTTTGTCCGCACGTTGTCAAAGCGGATTTTATATAGCGTGGACGCTCCACGGGCGGACGGAGTTTGAACCACAATCGTTTTGACCGTGTAAAGTTGCCCATTGATTTGGACGACTTGACCTTTTTTGATGTGACAAGCTTTCGGCATAAATATCCTCGATTAAATAAAGTGGCGAACCGTGTTTCAAGGCGGTCAGCTAAGGGTTTTACAGAGAGCGAAATGTTTCCAACTTAGACAAGCGGTGTCGGGAGCGGGCTGGTCACCTGTCAGGGCGTTGACGCGGGGCAGTGAGGAAAACAAATGGGCCGGGAGCGCCCCGCGGGCGCTGGCGGACAGGAATGGCGGCATGTCATCGTGAACCATTAAACCACGCAGTGAGAAGCGCCGCCAAATGTGGGCGGCTTCTTCCCGCGCCCCGGTTTCAGCCAAAGCCCAAATCAGGCACGCCTCGTTAAAGGCGTCGACACCGCCGTTTTCGCCGTAGCCGGGCAAGGGACAGTCCGGAGGGACGATGTCATGTGGCGGCGGCAATTGATAGGGTTTTGAGACAATGGTCGCGGGTTTGGTGTTCTCACACATGCGCATGAGAGCGCTCACCGCCTTTTCGCGCTGTGAGGCTGTCCCGCAGCCCGCCAGAAGGCTCCAGCTCTGGGCGTCGCTGAACCAGCGATTGTCACCATCGCCGACGGGTGTCCCGGCATCCGTGAAGGCGCGGATGAAAACGGTGTCGTGAAAGGCGTCAGCGACCGCTTGTTTCAGTGCCGCGGCGCTCTGACGCGCCTGGGCGACAACCGGCGAAGGACGTTGGGTTAATTGGGGTTCGAGAGCCAGCCACAGTTCCAAGGCGTGGATGAATTGAGCCGTGAGGGTGACTGATTCTCCAGAGCCGTGAACACCGGCCCGCGACAGCAACCGAAGCCCGTCGCCAGCCCCCATTCGGAGAAGCCCGTGCGCGCCGGTGCCGATCGATGTCTCAATCCAGGAAAAGGCTTTTTCTAAAATCCGCTGGAGGGGCCGTTCAGACCCGTCCTGTATCAAGACTGATTCGGCGGGGGCGAAATCACCGGTGATGGTGAGCAAATGGCACCAGCCGAGAATAAGCCAGACTTCCAAGTCAGACACGTCCGTCTCAGGCTGGAATTTTCCCGCTTCCGACGCGGATAAGCATCCCGCTGGCTGAAGCCTGCGAGTGGCGTAAATCAAGTTGTTCGCCGCCAGCTCAGGATCGATGTAAGTAAGGGGTAAAGACAACCTTAGAATATCCCTCAATCCCTCGACCGATTCAGCCCGGTCTGACGATGAGCGGACAATGGGCGGATCCAATCTCGACGGGGGCTCCAAGCCATGCGGGGGGGCTTGGCCATGGGACCCGGTGAGCAGGCGGGAAACATCCCAGACACATTCCTCCCGCATCCAGATTTCCGGAAAACGCGGAAACGTCAAGGTCAGCGGCGCCGCCGCCACGTTCCGTATCGTTTCAAGGCTTAATTCGCGGAATTGTCCGCGCACCCAGTCCATGGTGCAATCTGAGCGTAAGCCCACAATAAAATGGCAGGTGACTGATGCCGCCGGAGCTACTTCGCAGGCGTTTTGAACATGTAACGACGAACCGGAGCGCGACGCCTGCCAGTTTTCCGGACCCGCGATGAAAAAGTCCCGCTTCAACTCATCCGTTTCGGTAAACATGGCGACAGGGTTCATTTTGAAAACCGGAAGTGAGCGCTCCGGCGGACAGGCGAGGGACAATTCCGCCGTGGCGAGGATGTCAATGGTGACCGCGGCGGGATTGGGATTGGTCAACGTCAGTTCCACGAAAACGAATTCCGCCTGGGGGGGGGCGGCGATGGTCAGAGACGCGTTTAAGGTGATCGTTGAAAAATTTAATTCAGCGGCCTGTGTGACATGCGCCACGCCCCATTCAAGCCGGGGGTTTTCCTCAATCGCCACATTGGACAGGAGGAACAGGCGGTCATCCTGTTGATGGGTCAGGCGGAGATAAAAGGCGCCGGCCGCGGATCGCGCGGGAGCATTCAAGGGGATGGGTGTTGAGCCGCTTTGGTCAATGAAACAGACGCGGCCCGTGGCGTCAACGACAGCTGCGAACGCGCCCGTGCTTATTTTATGGGCAGGGGGGGGGGTATGAAGAAAACAACGGGCGGGGTCAAGCGTGATGACGGGCATCTCGAACGCGTCAATCCCCCATTCTCCGATGCTGGATTGACTGAGTTTTCTGGGAGGCATAGGAGGCCCTTTTCGCGCCCTCCGGCGCTTTCACACCGGAAACATGAAGAGTTATTCTTTTTCGGGATTTAGATCACAGAGTTTACAGCTGGCGCAGTTTAGATCATCAGGGGGCGTGTAGGTGGTTCCCGATTTCCGCGCCTTCCGGATTTCCAGTTGGTTTTTGCCGGCGAGGAAAAGTCCAAGCACAATAAAGGCCCCGGGAGCGAATTTCATGAGTAAAAATTGATTTTCACTTGTCCAGGTCGTAATGATTTGCACATCGAAGAGAGATCCCCCGGCGAAAAATTCGCGGACAGCGCCAAGCGCCATCAAAATCAGAGTGAAGCCCACCCCCATTCCCAGCGCGTCTACGATTGATTTGATAACGCTGTTTTTGGATGCGAACGCTTCCGCCCGCCCCAAAACGATGCAATTAACCACAATCAAGGGGATAAACAGTCCCAGAGCGTTGTAAATACCCCGGACCCAAGCCTGGGTGACCATTTCCACCAAGGTCACAAATGTGGCGATGATGACGATATAGCAGGGGATGCGGACTTTCTTTGGGATGACGTGACGCACGAGAGAGACCACCGTGTTGCTGCCCAGCAGCACAAAGGTGGTGGCCAGCCCCATGCCCATGCCATTTTTCACGCCGGTGGTCACAGCCAGGGTCGGACACATGCCCAGCAAAAGGACCAGAACCGGGTTTTCTTTCCAAATACCTTTAGTGAATTCTTTCATCAAGCTCATAGTAAACTACCCGTGTCTGGCCGGTGATTATTTCAGAATGTCCGCTTTGTTCGCCGCGAAGACCGCGGCGACTTTTTTAATCGCGTCGTTGACCGCTTTGCTACTGATCGTGGCCCCGGATATCGGGGTCACGGTTCCGCCGATGGAACATTCGACGTCACCATCAAAGGCGAAGCTTTCACGCTCATATTGGTCGAGAAAACCGTTCGGAGGAACCGCGTCGGCATCGCCCTGATTTGTTCCCCCTTTCATTAATTCAAAAACACTGACGCGCCGCTGACGGTCGGTGACCTGGGTTCCCAAACCGGGTGTCTCACTATGCTTGGTGACTAACACTTTGCGCACGGAACCATCTAAATTAATGCCGACCAATATCCGCACCGGTCCGCCAAAGCCTTTGGCGGCGGCTTGCCCGGCGACGGCGGTGACGGGCGCGTGCTCCGCGCTTCGCGCCCGGTAAAACACAACGGTGTCAACCTCAATCCGATCACTTAAGGGAGTATTCCCGTACTCCGGCAGCACTTTTTTGAGATTGACGCTTTGCTGCTTGGTTTGAGCCTCTTTAATCGCTGACTCCGTGCCGGAGTAAGCGAGGGCCAATGCGGCGGCGGCCAATGTGCTGACCAGGCCGAGGGAAACACTGAGTTTAATGATGTCTTTCATTGTAGGTTCTAAGTTCTTCCGCCTGAGGCGGACCCGCTCTGCGGGAAGTTTAGAGTCAAGTAGTTGTTAATTCGTTAATTCGTTATTCGTGACGCGGGATCCTCGATACAGGATCAAAATCGTAATCGTGCTCGTAATCGAGATTTGTTACGAATTATTGATATTACGTTTCAGTTTTTCAGAATTTCAGATTTTCAAATTTTATTTCTTATCTTTTCTCTTCGCTATGCCAAAGGGTTTACGGCTGGAATAGCGATCGATAAACGGGGTGAGGGCGTTCATAAACAAGATCGAGAAACTGACCCCTTCCGGGTAAACGCCCCAGGCGCGGATGGCCGTGGTGATCACCCCGCAACCGACCCCGAAGACGATGGCTCCGCGGCGGGTCATGGGAGAGGTGACCATGTCCGTGGCCATGAAAAACGCGCCGAGGAACAATCCGCCGGTCAGCATGTGGAAAAGCGGAGTGGGTTGGGTTTCCGGGGAAACAAATTGAATCAGCGCCGTCAATCCCGCCACGGTGCCGATAAACGCCACGGGGACCTGCCAGCGAATCAGTTTGAGGGCGATCAAAAACAGCCCGCCAATCAACAGGGCCAAGGCGGAGGTTTCGCCAATGCAGCCGCCAATCCGACCGAGAAAGTAACTCATGTATTCGTAAGTGACCTCGCCTCCCTGTTGAAGAGCCTGCGGAACAGCGTAGAGAGGCGTGGCGGTGGACACCCCGTCGCTGGCGGCGGTGAGGGCGGCACCGGCGGCAGTCGCTCCGCGGGGCGCCACCCAGGTGGTCAAATGGCCGGGAAAAGCGATCAGTAAAGCCACACGGGCGACGAGGGCCGGGTTGAAGGGATTATATCCCAATCCACCGTAAATATGTTTTCCCAACCCCATGGCGATGAAGGCGCCGAGGACGCAGATCCACCACGGTGAGGAGGCGGACAGGTTCATGCCCAGCAGAATACCGGTGAGAGCGGCGCTCAGATCCGGAACCGTGTTGGGTTTGTGAGCCAGTTTACAGAAAAACGCTTCAAATCCCACGCAACTGGCTGTGCAGAGGAGCAAGACCCAAAGCGCCCCAATCCCGAAAAAGTAAATCCCGCACAGGCAAGCGGGCACCAGAGCGAGAATAACCATCAGCATCACGCGGGTGATATCCTCGCCGCTGTGCATGTGCGGCGAACTGCTGACCACCAGTTTTTCCATATCCGGCAAGTGTACGGCCGCTTCCCGGGATGATGTGTTGTCGTTATCCATGTGACCTTCCAAAGAGTTTGGCGGAAACGCCGCCTATACGAAGTTATTTTTTCGCCGCCGCCGCGCGCCGCGCCGCCGTGATTTCGGCTTTCGCCCGGCGCATATGCTGAACAAGAGGTCGATGCGAGGGACAGGCGTACGCGCAGGCCCCGCACTCGATACAATCCATGGCGAAGCCGGCTTCGGCCAAATCAAACGCCTCGTTTTCAATCGCCACGCTCAAAGAGCCGGGCATCAACGTCATCGGGCAGACATCGACACACCGGCCACAGCGGATACAGGCGTTGGACGTGAATTGCTCAACTTCGTCGGAAGCCAGCAACAAAATGCCTGACGTGTTTTTCATGACCGGAACGGACAAGTCGTAGATGCTCATGCCCATCATGGGGCCGCCCAGCAGCAATTTCGCCGGATCTTTTTTCACGCCGCCGACGAGCTTCAAGGCTTCCTCCACGGATGTCCCCACACGCAATAACCAGTTGCCGGGGGTGGTCACGGGCGTGCCCGTGATGGTGGTGACCCGCTCATACAGCGCTTTTCCGTCATTGACCGCGTCAGCCACGGCCGCGCAGGTGGCGACATTGTTGACCACACAACGGACATCCATGGGCAACCCGCCCGTCGGCACTTTGCGGCCGGTGACCGCGTAAATCAATTGCTTTTCCGCGCCTTGCGGATAGCGGACCCGGAGCCCGGCCACGGTAATGGTTGTGCCGGCGGTTTTTTGCCGCATGACCTCAATCGCGTCCGGCTTGTTCTCTTCAATACCGATAAAAATATCCGTGACATCCAAGATGCGTCCGAGGATAAGCGCTCCCTGAATAATCCGGTCACATTGTTCCAGCATCAAGCGGTGATCCGCAGTTAGAAACGGCTCGCACTCCACACCATTGAGGATGACGGTGTCAATCGGTTTTTCGAGCGGCGGAGTTAATTTCACATTTGCCGGAAAGCCCGCTCCGCCCATGCCGACAATGCCAGCCGCGGCGATGCGTTCTCTCAGGGTGTCGCGGCTCGCCGTGTGCCAGTTCAGAGGGGTCAGGGATTCATCGGGCGTGTCGTCCCCGTCACTGGCGATGGTGATGGCGGGCGTTTCCAACCCGACCGGCCCCATGCAAACGCCGATGTCTTTGATGGTCCCGCTGGTTGGCGAATGAATGGCCGCTGAGATGAACCCGCCGGGTTGCGCCAGCAATTGTCCCCGTAACACGGTGTCTCCCTTTTTGACAACTGGCTTCGGCGGCGCCCCGATATGCTGCATCAAGGGAACAACGTAGCTCTCCAAAAGCGGAGGAACTTGAATCGCTTGACCGCTGGAGAGTTTCTTACCTTCAGCGGGATGAACGCCGCCGCGAAAATAATATTGATCAGCCATTAACCGCTTCACCTTGCATAATTTCAGACGTTTCGGCCCGGGCTCCCGTGTCGGTGGCGTGAATACAATGAGTCGGACAGCACTCGGCGATGGACGCGTCCGGTGGATTGTCATAATTCACTCTCGCCAGGAAACCCTCAATAATCATTTGCCCCTCTCCCGCGGTTTTCACACATTTTCGGCAACCAATGCAGGCGGCGGAGCATACTTTGCGTTTCGCCGCGCCTTTGGCGGGAGAATTGCACAGCACATGCGCGGGGGCGGATTTTGGCACCATCGTGATAATATTCCGGGGGCAAACGGCGACGCATTTTGAACATCCCACGCATAAATCAGGATGAACAACCGCCAAACCATCGTCTGTCATCTCAATCGCGCCAAAGGGACACGCCCGGGCGCATGTGCCTAACCCCAGACACCCAAAATCACAGCCTTTCGGACCGCCGGCGACCAGGTTCGCGCTGCGGCAGTCACTCACGCCATTATATCGGGGGTGCCGGGCGGCATGGTCGCCGCCGCCGCATCTCACCACCGCGACTTTCTCTTCACGCACACCGATGGCCACGCCGAGAATCCGGGCGATATCACTTAACGCGGCGCTGGAACACGATGGACACGCTTCCGGCGGACAATCTCCGGCCACCACCGCCCGGGCGAAATCACCACAGCCGGCGAACCCGCATCCGCCGCAGTTGGCCCCGGGCAACGCCTCTTCAACTTGTTCTATGCGGGGATCAATGTCCACCGCGAAAATCATGGCGGCGATAGCGATGACCAGTCCCAAAACGACACCGAGGATGAGGAGTAATAAGATGGCTTCCATAGTAAATGATCCGTCTGACCAGCCTGATCGTCTGATCGATGATTGATGTTATCAGCTCCCCAACCCGGCGAATCCCATGAAGATCATGGCTAACACACCGGCGGTGACCAAGGCGATGGCGGTGCCTTTAAAACATGCCGGAACCCGCGCCAGTTCCAATTTCTCACGAATGCTGGCGAAGAGAATGATGGCGACCCCGAAGCCCACACCCGACGCCGCCCCGAAAATGGTGGAGCGAACGATGGAGTAGCCGTTGTCAGAACACAAGACCGCCGCCCCGAGAACCGCGCAGTTCGTGGTGATCAGAGGCAGGTAGATGCCGAGTGCCCGGTAAAGGGGCGGACTGAGCTTTTGCAGGGATATCTCGACTAACTGAACAAGAGAGGCGATAACCAGAATGAAAACAATGGTCCGCAGGTAACTTAAATCCGCGCCGGAAATCGTGTTCAGCAACGGAATGGCCGTGTCACTTAGGGGGCCGTCCTTAACCAGTAGCAGGTTATACGTCGCGCTGGTGACAAACGAAGCCAGGGTCATGACAAACAACACCGCGCCGGACATGCCGATCGATGTCTTGATCTGTTTGGACACGCCCAGAAACGGACAAATGCCCAGAAACCGGCTTAACACAAAATTGTTGACCAGGATGGCCCCGATAATCAACGAAAGATAACCGCCTTGTTCCATACCGTCAAGCACCTTTGCTTATCAGCCTTTTTCCAAGCGGATTAAAGACTGATGTCACACCCGAATATTCCGTCACCGAATGAAGGCGTGAATGTATCCCGCCAACCGGCTTGGCGCAAGTGGAAAAAAGCCGATACTAATCAGTAATTATTTATCTTATCAACCCGGAGCGGCAAGGCGTGGCCATGGCTCCGGATGGGGGCCTTGGCGGCGTGATTCCGCGGATCGACAGGATGAACCAGGGCGCTTGTTTTGGCCTCTCAGCAGGCTATAGTTGCCTCTCATGCTTCAGGATCCATTTATTGAGGAAATCACGATGGCTGTTAACCGACCGAATGTTCTCATTTTTTTCACCGACCAACAACGCGCTGACAGTACTGGGGTTCATGGAAATCCCATGGGGATCACGCCCAATTTTGACCGCATGGCGATGAACGGCACGCATTGTCACCATGCGTTCAGTTGTCAACCGGTCTGTCTTCCCGCCCGCATGGTGTTGCAAACGGGTAAATACGCGTCGATGATGAAGTGCTATTCCAACGCGGGTCGGCTAAGCGATGACGAACAGACCCTGGGGCACTGGTTCCGGCAAGCGGGTTATCGAACCGGTTACATTGGCAAATGGCACATGACTCATGACTGTGACGGGGAGCGCGTGCCCCCGGAAAACCGGACCGGATATGACGATTGGCTCGGGGCCAATGTGGTGGAAATTGACTCAGACGCCTATAGCGCCTTCCTGTATGACGGTGACGGTGAAAAGGTCGAATTGCCCGGCTATCGGTCAGACGCCTATGTGGACGCCGTCATTCGCCAGCTTCGCGCGTACAAAGACCGTGACCAGCCGTTTTTCTTGATGAGCTCTTACATTGAGCCGCATTTTCAAAACACCCGGGATGATTATCCGGCCCCGACCGGATATGAGGAGGACTATGCGAAAAACACCTGGACTCCACCGGATCTGCAAGCTCTAGGCGGGACCGCCGCCCGGCATCTGCCTGGATATTACGGCATGATCAAGCGCCTGGATGAAGGATTGGGACGGATTCAAGACGCCTTGCGGAGCCTGGGCCTGCTGGATGACACGATCGTCGTTTACACCTGCGACCACGGGTGTCATTTCAAAACCCGCAACGGGGAATACAAGCGTAGTCCCCACGATTCTTCCATTCGTATTCCCCTGGCTTTTTCCGGGCCGGGATTTGACGAGGGGGGACGGTTAAAGAATATGATCAGCCTGGTGGATGTTCCGCCGACATTATTGGCGGCCTGCGGGATTGATATACCGGACAGCATGCGGGGGCGGTCAATTCTGCCGCTCATCCAAGGGAATGGGGCGGCTAAGGAACAGTGGCCTGAGAGCGTTTTGGTGGAATATCGGGATGGGGCGACAATGGGCCGGGCGGCGCGCACCAAACGGTGGACATACGCGGTGGAAAACAGGGGGCAGGGCGACACCCTCGATTTCACCGAGGCGTTTCTTTATGACAATATGGCGGATCCCTGGCAACTGAATAATTGCGTGGACCGCGGCGGGGACATGATCAAGGTGAAAGAGGTGATGCGGGCGCGCTTGATGGATCTGCTGGCCCGCTCTGGTGAAAAGGAGGCCGTGATCCATCCGGCTGAAATCACTGGAGCGAACGAGCAATGGCGCCGCTCTGACAGCGATATTCACGCCTGAGCGAACGGATCAAGGGAGGGGGAGGGATGGAGCGGGCAGCGGGAATCGAACCCGCCTAGCCAGCTTGGAAGGCTGGAGCATTACCACTATGCTATGCCCGCGTGGCGAAACATGGTGAATAACTTAATTCAGCTTTTGTTTCCGTCAATATGAAAATGACTGAAAAAAACAAAAAGAGAGAACCTTTTCATGCCATTCGAGCGTGACACAGTCATGTTACTGGACGATGCCGCCTTGCTGGCGGTTTGCCGGGTTGACTGCTTCAGAGGCAGTGGTCACGGCGGCCAGAAACGGAATGTGACAGACTCAGCGGTTCGGGTGACACATGGTGAAAGCGGTGTCTCGGTCACCTGCGATGACACCCGGTCACAAATCAAAAACCGACAGTTAGCCTTGATGGCTCTCAGGCGAAAATTAGCGGTTGAAATTAGACGCTCCGCTTTGCCGCCCGGATGGGCCATTGAACCCGTGCCGGGACGAAAAACGGCCGAGTACGCCGTTTGGGCGGCCCGGGTTTTAGACGCGGTGGCGATCGCGGATTACGCGGTTGGCGCGGCGGCCGGATCCCTGGGGGTCAGCACCGGGCGGTTGATCCGGTTACTGGCCACTGACACCTCACTTTGGCGGGAGGTGAATCACCAGCGGCAGGCGCGCGGGATGCGCCAGTTAAAAAACGGGTGATACAGCCGGGCCGTCAATCGGTGTTTTCTCCGCGTAAAAAACACATTTTCAACTTGGCATTACGATTTGATTCGTTATGTTAACACCCTTGCGCTTACCCCATGGTGTAATGGTAGCACTACAGTTTTTGGTACTGTCAGTCAAGGTTCGAATCCTTGTGGGGTAGCCATTTTCGCGCTCCCCACTGGATGAGAACCGTGAAAGGTTCGACCATCCCGAGCCCCGCCGAGGGATAGAGGCCGTCATTCCGATGACGGCAGCGTAGCGGCAATCCTTGTGGGGTAGCCATTTTCGCGCTCCCCACTGGATGAGAACCGTGAAAGGTTCGACCATCCCGAGCCCCGCCGAGGGATAGAGGCCGTCATTCCGATGACGGCAGCGTAGCGGCAATCCTTGTGGGGTAGCCATTTCAAACGTTACCGCCTTGTGACGTTTGAACATTTCCGTCCCGGAGACCCGGGGCCGGATCAATCCCGATTTTTACCCAAGAGCCGCAGCAAACCGTCCAATATCGTCAGCGGATGCGGGGGGCAGCCGGCGATGTGCAGATCCACCGGGACAACCGACCCGGCGCCGTTGCAGGCTTCGGCGTGGTCGATGAACGGCCCGCCGGAGATCGCACAGGCGCCCACGCAGATCACGATTTTGGGTTCGGGAACCGCATCGTAGGTCTTGCGCAGCGCCAGTTTCATGTTCTGGGTCACCGGGCCGGTGATCAGCAGGCCGTCCGCATGGCGCGGCGAGGCGACCATCTGGATGCCGAACCGCCCCAAGTCCCAGGCCAGCGTGTTGAGCACGTTCACATCGGCCTCGCAGGCGTTGCAGCCGCCGGCGCTGACCTGGCGCAGCTTGAGCGAGCGGCCGAGCAGGCTCTTGAGCCTGCCCGCCAGGGACTCCGCCAGCTCCAAGGCGGGCTTGTCCTGACCGATCACCAGATCCTCCCGCAGCCGGGTGCTCAATCGATAGTCCTGGCCAAACCGGATCGCCTGATGAGGGCAGGCCGTCACGCACTCGTCGCAGAACAGGCATTTGCCCAAATCGAGGCGCATGGTGCCGTCGATTCCGATGGCGCCCACGGGGCAGGCATCGGCGCAGGCGCGGCAATCCGGCGGGCAGGCGGAGCGGTCCAGCACGGGCAGTCCGCGCAGGCGGTCGGGCAGCTCCGGCGGGGGGCCGGCGGGATATTTCATTGTCCGGTGTCGCTGGTGAAGACGGGCTAGCGCTATCTTGATCATGGGCGGTTCTCACTCTTGCCGCGGTGGCGCGGCGCAATCGTTTTCACAGGTCGAACCCGCAATACGAAAGGTTGAAGCTCTTGTTGCACAGGGGAAAATCCGAAATCTGCTGGTTGCGGAGCGCATACGCAAGGCCGGTCCAGTTGTGGAACGACGGATCAACCACCTTGTACCGGGCGAAGCGCCCGTTGGCATCGGTGACGGCGACATGGCAGATTTCGCCCCGCCAGCCCTCGACCAGCGAGACGGCCAGTTGGGACGGCGCCAGCCCGCCGGGCCGGGCCAGCGTCGCGCCCGGCGAAAGCGACCGCAACAGCTCGCGTATGAACAGGATCGACTGCTGGATCTCCAGCCAGCGGACATAGGCGCGGGCGAAGACATCTCCCGAGTTCCAGGTGGACACTGGCAGATGCACGAAGCGGAAAATTTCCGAAGGCTGGTCGTGGCGGACATCGCGGCTGACTCCCGCCGCGCGGGCGGGCGGCCCGACAATTCCCAGCTCCAGGCATGCCTCCGCCGGCAGCGGGCCGGTGTCCTCGAATCGGGCCATTACCGAGGAGGTGTCCCACAGCAGATTCACGGCGTTGGTGGTGTCCTTCTCGGCCTCGCTAAGACGTTGCAGAAGCTTCGCGATGCGGGGCTCGTCCACATCGAAGCCAACTCCGCCGGGGCGGATCATGCCCCGCCCGAAGCGGCTGCCGCAGAGCAAGGCCGAGAGATTCAGAAAATCGCCGCGGATGCGGCCGCAGTACGACGCGGTGGGGAGAAATCCCACGTCGTTGGCCAGCGCGCCCAGATCCCCCACATGGTTGGCCAGGCGCTCCAGTTCCAGGGCGACCGCCCGCAGCGACTGCGCCCGCGGCGAGGTCTGGCACGCCGTCAGCGCCTCGACCGCCTGGGCGTAGGCGGTCGTGTGCGCGATAGTCGAATCGCCGGACAGCGTCTGGGCGTAATGCAGCGAGCGCCCCGTCGGCCCGCCGATCAGCGCCTCCTCGACACCGCGGTGCTGATAGCCCAGCGAGATCTCCAGATGGAACACCTCCTCGCCGTGGCACTGAAAGCGGAAGTGCCCCGGCTCGATCACGCCCGCATGGACCGGGCCGACGGCCACCTCGTGCACTTCCTCGCCCTCCACGCGATAGTAGTCGCACACGCCCGGAACGATCGCCTCTCCCGCCGCCCGTCCCCAGGCGTCCCGCCCGGGCCGCCATGACGCGCGGTAGCGCACCGGCTTGAGCCAGGGGTGCCCCACGGGGCGGAGCCCGAACTGCTCAGCGATTTCACGCTCGAACAGGTGAACCTGCGGGCAGAGAGGGGTCAGCGCGGGAAACTCCTCGCCGGAGACGGCGGCGCGGGCCACGCGAATCCGGTTCTCTTCGTCGTCAGCCAGTACCGCATAGAGTTCCACGGTGTCATCCTGAGCGGATGCGGCGCCGAAATAGGCCGCAACCCGCTGCCCGGCGGCGGCGGCGGCGAGAACCGCCTGGCCGAAGGCATCTATGGAAAGCCGGGGGACGGCGGTGAGTTCCACCGCCTGCCCGTTGCTCAGCGTCACCAGATTCATCACGTTGGCCGTCACGGTGTAACCTCCAGGAAGTGGGTGGCATCGGTCAGCAGCGTCTTCAGGGGGCCGGGAATGTACAGCCCCAGCATCAGGACAAGCGCCATCAACAGAACCAGGGGCAGGCCGGTAAGCCACCCGTCGCGGTACGCTGTGGCGCGCGCCGCGGCGCTGGCCCGTCCCTGCACGACGGCCAGAACCGTCGCGCCCATGCCGATAAAAACCAGCAGCAAGAAAAACAGGAACAGCCCGCCCGCGACAAAGCGCCCCTGGCCAAAGGCGGCGTTGAAAATCATGAATTCGCTCACGAAGGGGCCAAACGGCGGCGAACCGATGATCGCCAGAAAGCCCGCCATGAACAGCGCGCCCGAGAGCGGCAGACGACGCAGCGCGCCGCTGACCACGTCGGTGGTCTTGCCGCCATACGCGCGGTGGATGTTTCCCGCCGACAGGAAAAGCACTCCCTTGCAGGCCGCGTTGTTGACCATATGCAGCAGCGTGCCGAAGACCGCCGGGCCGCCGATGCCCAGACCGAGAACGAGAATACCCATGTGCTCGACGCTGGAATAGGCCAACATGCGCTTGAAATCGCGCTGCCCGACCATGAACACCCCGGCCACGGCCATGGAAAACAGGCCGATGAAAATCAGCAGACGGCCGGTGTACGCCCCCTCGTGGGCGGCCAGGCACACATGATACACGCGCAGGATAGCCAGGAAGGCGCAGCTGGTGACACCGCCGGCGAACAGGGCGCCGACCACACCGGGCGCTTCGCCATAGGCGTCGGGCTTCCAGGTGTGCATCGGCGCCAGACCCATCTTGGTGCCATAGCCCACCAGCAACAGCACGAAGCCGGCATGCAGCCATGGCTTGGAGAGATTGGGCGCTTCGCGCAGCAGGTGGTCGAAGGTCAGCGACGACTCCAGTCCGGCGTGCAGCAACGAGTACCCCAGAAAGAACGACCCGAGCAGCGCCAGCGCGATGCCGATCGAGCCGACCAGAAGGTATTTCCATGTCGCCTCGATCGACCGCGGCGTGTGGTTGAAATAGATCAGCGGCGCCGCCAACAGGGCCGTGGCTTCGACCGCTACCCACATCAGCCCCAGATGGTGCGACCAGGCGACCAGGGTCATCATCCCCAGCAGAGATATCATGGATGCGCAGAACATGCGGTTGGACCGCTCCTGGCGGTAGCGCAGATAGCCCACCGTGTAAAACGAGCAGACCAGAAACAGACCGCTGATTGTCGCCAGCACCAGCCGTCCGGGCGGATCCAGCACGAACCAGCCGGACACCATCGCCAGTTCAGGCCGCCACAGGACGCAGGCGACCCCGCCGGCGTGACCCACACCCGCCGCCGGAATCAACCACGGCCGCCAGCGGTTGGATGGAAAAGCCAAGGCGATGGCCGCCAGCAGAACCGGACCCAGAATCAGTGCATACGCCATGGATTTACTCCTTCAATTCGGCCAAAAGGCGCGTGTCCAGCGATGAGAACGCGCGGTTGATGTGATTGACGATGATGCAGATGACAAAGATGGCCACGAACAAGTCCAGCAGCACCCCCATCTCCACCACCAGGGGCATCGATTCGACCAGCAGCAGACCGAAGATGAAAATGCCATTTTCGAGAACCAGGTAGCCGATGACCTGGCTGATCGCCTTGAAGCGAGTGGTCAGCAGGATGAATCCCGCCAGAACGGTTGCCAGGGAGGCGGGAACCACCAGGGGAGCCGTGTGCTGGTCCGCCAGGGGAAGATGGGCGGCGAACACCATGGCGAACCCGGTGGCCAGCGCACCCAAGAGCATCGACGGGATGAACCCGATCAAAGGTTCGACCTCGCGCTTGATCTGCGCTTCGCGAAGCGCCCGGAACAGCATCGCCGGAATGACGATGGCCTTGAGCGCGATGGCGGCCAGCGACAGGCCGGCGGATGGAAGGCTCAGGTGCTCGTGCATGAGCAGGGGCGCCAGCCCCAGCAGCGCGCCTTGCGCGGCCACCACCCGGATGATAGTGCGCAGACGGCTGGTGCCCAGTACGAACAGATTCAGCATGAGCACGATGACCAGCAGTGAATTGATGGTGGAATTCATGTTTGATTACCTTACCAGAAGAATGAAACCAAAACCGCAGAAAAGCGCCGCCGCGATCAACAGATACGGCACATGCGGCATTCTCAAACGGGCCATGACCGATTCGATCATGCCGACCACAACCGCCAGACCCAGCATTTCGGCAATAAACAGAAGCCAGTTCAGCCCGGCGCTGCCGAACTGGAATGGCGCGGCCACATGCAGAAAAAGAGCCCCAAGCACGAAAAGCTTGAGCGACGCGCCGTACAGAACCAGCCCCAGCAGCGGCCCCCCGTGATCGAGCACCATCACCTCGTGGATCATGGTCAGTTCCAGGTGCGTGTTGGGATCGTCGACCGGGATGCGGCAGTTTTCCGCCAGCAGGATGATGAACAGTCCGATCACCACCAGAATCAACGGCGCCGACACGGCCTGCAACGACACTCCCAGCGGCCCGTGCAACATGCCGGTCAAGGTCAGCGAACCGGAGATTTTGGCCAGCACCAGCAACGCGAAGAACAACGCCGGCTCGGAAAAGCAGGCGAAGGTGACTTCGCGGGCCGCCCCCATCCCCTCGAATGAGGATCCGGTGTCCAGGGCGGCCGCCGTCGTGAAGAACCGCCCCAGTCCCAGCAGGTAGGCGAACAGAATCGCGTCGCCGATGAAGGCGATCGGCGCATCGAAGGAGCCTAGAGGAACCAGCAGACCCGCCAGCGCCACCGTGACCAGAGATACGACCGGGGCCGCCAGGAACACCCACGTCGTGGTCGTGCTGATGACAAACCCTTTGCGCATCAGCTTGGCCAGGTCGTAGTACGCTTGGAACAGCGGCGGGCCGACCCGCCCGGCGAAGAGAGACTTGGTCTTGTTAATCACCCCCAGCAGCAGCGGGGGCATGGTCAGCATGAGCAGCACGTGAATTAAGATGTTGATGGTAATCATAGTCAGTTTCCTAGTCTTCCCCACAGCAGCAGCGCCAGCAGCGCCAGCAGGAAGTAGACGACATAAATGTGGACTTTGCCCTGCTGTAGCAGGCGCAGCCTGGGCAGGAGCCGCTCCGCCATGTGGAAAATCGGCAGGATAAGCCGTTCCAGAACTGTATCGGGCGTGTCGCCCTGGTAGCGCGTCGCCGTCGGCAGGAACCCTTGGATTTGCGGCGCGTGCCTCACTGGCCACAGCGCCCAGGCGAACAGCGCCGCCAGGGTCTGGCCAAAGGAGGATCCCGTGTATTGCATGCGGAAGGCGGGTCTGGCATAGCCGCAGTCCCACGTCCCCGCGCTAGCCACGTTCCGCCGCCGTAACAGCAGTCGAAGCGGCAGCCCCAGCGCCGCGACGGCCCCCATGAGGACGACACCCATGACGCTGATCCAGGACAAGGGCGCCACGCTCAGGATGGGCGGGATCGTCGCCGCGCCGCCGCCGGCCCAATTCTCGGCCGCCCGGTCGAGCAGGGGCACCGTCAGCCAGGGGAGGATGCCCAATACCAGGCATCCCGCCGCCAGCGCCGCCATCGGTCCCAGTAGGGTCATGCCCGGATCGTGAGCCGCGATCGCGGCCCCGCTGCGCGGGCCGCCCAGGAACATCACGCCAAAGAGCTTGACGAAACACACTACCGCCAAGGCGCCGATCATCGCCAGTGCCGCCGCCGCCAGCGCCGCCGTCGGCCAGGAGACACCGCCGTCGGTGCCCAGCGTGCCGAACAGCCCCAGGTAGAGCAGCCACTCTCCGGCGAAGCCGTTGAGGGGCGGCAGGGCGCAAATCGCCACCGACGCCAGGGCGAAGAGGCAGGTGACGCGTGGCATCCGCCCGGCCAGCCCGCCCAGGCGGTCGATCTGCCGCGTCCCGGTGGCGTGGATCACCGCGCCGGCACCGAGGAACAGCAGCGACTTGAACAGGCTGTGGTTCCATACATGCAGCAACGCGCCGCCCAGCCCAAGAACCACCCAATCCATGCGGTTCAGCGACCGTCCCAGCAGCGCCAGCCCCACGCCCATGGCGATAATGCCGATGTTCTCGATGCTGCTGTAGGCCAGCAGCCGTTTCAGATCATGCTGGGCGATCGCGAAGGCCAGTCCAAGAATTCCGCTGGACACCCCCGCCACCAGCAGCACGGCGCCCCACCAGACCGGGCCGGGACCCAGCAGGGAGGCCATGCGGACGATGCCGTAAAGCCCCATCTTCAGCATCACGCCCGACATCACCGCCGAGACGTGGCTCGGCGCGTTGGCGTGGGCGCCGGGCAGCCAGACATGCAGCGGCATGAGACCGGCCTTGAAGCCGAACCCAAGCAACGCCAGCACAAAGATGCCGCTCGCCAACCCCGTCCCACAGACTTCCGAAGGTACCGGCGACAAGGCGAACGAACCCGTCGCCTGGCGGAACAATGCGAACATCGCGAACAAGAGCATCGTGCCCACATGTGTCGCGACCAGATAAATCCAACCCGCGCGCCGCACCGCGGGCAGATCGTCCTCGGCGGTGGCCGCGAAAAAGGCCGCCAGCGCCATCACCTCCCAGGCGACCAGAAACAGCACCCCGTCGCGGGAGACCACCACCAGCGCCATCGAGCCCGCGAGCATCCCGTAAAAAAAACTCACCTTGCGCCCGTTGGCGGGATTCTCGCTCTGCCGCCAATACCCCAGACCGTAGAGCGCTCCTAGCACCGGCACCACGAACACCGGGGCCAGAAACACGATGCTGATGGGATCCACCGCGACGGAGAACCGGCCCAGCGACGCCAGAGCCGCCAAGTCGAGCGAAGCCGGCCGGGGATCCCGGAGCGCCAGCGCCAACCCCGTCAATCCCAGCGCGCCGCCGACGACCATCAGCGCCGCCCCCAAACGCTGGCGGATGACCGAACGCCGCGGCCCCAGCAACGCCGGAACGCCACTGCTCAGCAACGCTACAATACCAGCCAATATCCACCACAGACTTGTCATAGTTTCTGATTTCCGCGGCTCCTTGGCCGCCTTTAACATTGACCCTTTTCGGAAAGATGTCCGCCCCCACTGGCAGCGAGCCAGTAGGGGCGCTGATTTAGGCGGATCCGCCGCCTAAATCTCTACCATTCGAGGCGCCGGCACGAGGCCGGTGCTGGGTTCCGAGCGTCTGTTCACCGCGAAAACAACCGCGTCAGCAGATCCTTAACGGGCATGATCGACACCAGCATCGCCACGACCGTCAGTAGAATATAAAGCATATAGTGATGGGTGAGCCCTTGTTGTATTCCGCGGATCCGCGCCAGCCAACGCTGAGCCGAGCGGGCGGCGGGCAGAATCTTGCCGTCCAGAACAACGTCGTCCACATGGCTGTCGAACCGCGCCGGGCCGGGAAATATCCCAGTCACCCCGTCCCCGTGACGGTGAGGATGCAAAACCCAGCCGAACAGGCCGACGAGCGTCTGTGCGAAGGACGATGCCGTGTACTGCATCCGTGATGAGGGTCTGGCATACCCGCAATCCCAGGTGACCACCCGGGGCGCGTCAACAGCCCGCATTCGGCGCGCCAGCAGCCAGGCCCCCGCGCCCGCCATCAGCAGCAGTGCCACCCCCATTGTCCCGACCTCCGCCAGCGGCGCTAGAGACGCCACCTGAAGTTCGCCGCTGGCGGCACCGTCGGCCCAAACCCCGACCGCCCGGTCGATCCGCGGCGCCACCGCCAACGGAACCAGGCCGATCCAGGCGCAGCCCAAGGCCAGGATTCCCATCGGCGCCAGCATGCTGACGGGCGACTCGTGGGCCCGCTCCGCGGCCGCGCCGCGCGGACTGCCCAGGAAAATCGCTCCGTAAGCCTTCACGAAACAAGCCAGCGCCAAGGTGCCGATCATCGCCAGCGCCGGCGCCGCCACCGCCGCCCAGGCCAGCGATGGCCCCGGGTCGATGCCAGTCGTCCGCAGCAATCCCAGGTAGACGAGCAGTTCGCTGATAAAGCCATTGAGAGGCGGCAGCCCGCAGATGGCGGCCGCCCCGATCATAAACAGCCCGGCCGTCCATGGCATCCGCCGGGCCAAACCGCCAAGCTGGTCGATCTGGCGCGTGCGGGCGGCGTGGACCACCGACCCCGCGCCGAGAAAAAGCAGCGCCTTGAAAAGTCCATGGTTCCACACATGCAGCAGGCACCCGGCCAGCCCCAGCCAGACCAAGTCGCCGCGTCCCAGAGACCGGCCGATCATGGCCAGACCCAATCCCATGACGATGATCCCGATATTTTCGACGCTGTGGTAGGCCAGCAGCCGCTTGAGATCATGCTGTCCAATCGCGAACACCACGCCCAGAATGCCGCTGACCACGCCCAGCAACAGCAGAAAGGCCCCCCAGACCAGCGGTGGGTCGGGCAGCAGCCAGGTGACGCGGATCAGGCCGTAGACACCCATCTTGAGCATCACGCCCGACAGCAGCGCCGAGACATGGCTCGGCGCGTTGGCATGGGCCGACGGCAGCCAGAAGTGCAGAGGCATGATCCCCGCTTTGAGGCCGAAACCCAGCAGCGCGAGCAAAAAGATGGCCGTCGACAGACCCAGTCCCGTCTGCCCGATGTGCGGCGGGCTCAGAGCGAACGACCCGGCGGCCATCCGCAGCAGGGCGAACATCGCGAACAACCCCAGCGTTCCCAAATGCGTGGCTATCAGGTACAGCCAGCCCGAGCCCCTCACTTCAGAGACGCGGTCCTCGGCACTCACTAGAAAGTAGGCCGAGAGAGCCATCGTCTCCCAGCCCATCAGAAACGTCAGACCGTCACGGGCGACGACCAATGTCGCCATCCCGGCGATCGTCAAGCCCCAGAACAGCCGGAGCTTGCGGCCGTTGGCGATGTGCGATTCCTGCCGCCAGTACCCCCATCCGTAGACGGCGCCCAGGCCGCCCATGGCGAAGACCGGCACGAGAAAGAAGGCGCTCAAGGCATCCACCGCCACTGTTGCCTGTTCTCCCCACGCCGGCCAGGGGAACACCAGCGCCACCGTCGGCCCGCTCCGCAATCCCGCCAGGGCCGCGCCGACCCCGAGAACCGCGGCGCAAGCCATCATCACTATCGAGATACGCTGGCCCGCGGAAGACCGCCGGGCGATGAACAGCCCGGGCAGACCGCTGACCGCCGCCAAGGCGGTCGCCAGTAAAATCGTAATAATGTGAGGAGGATATTCCATCATCTTGTCGTGTCGCGGCGCGCCGGTCAGGCGCGCTTAATCCCGGTTTCTGGCCCCTTTATATCTCGACGATGTCACCAATTCCAGCTCCGTCTCCGCCGCGGCGAGGGTCTGGGTGATTTCGTCACGCGACGCTTGATCTTTGAGAGCTGTTCGGAAACAGCTGTTCTGAAGCACAAAACCCAGGCGGGAAAGCATATGAAGATGGGCCCGCACCGTCGGACTGATCAAGGCAAAAAGCGTGCCGACAGGCTGCCCGTCGAGGGCACCGAAGTCAATGGGATTTTCCAGAAAACACAGTGTGATGGCGGGCTTGGTCACATGGAGAACCACCGGGTTCCGCACATGGGGAATCGCAATGCCGTCCCCGATGGCCGTCGAGCCCAGGCTCTCGCGGGCCAGGAGCACCTGGTAGAGAAACTCGCGGTCGACTTCCTCAGGCAGCTTCATCACATCGACAATCGCCCGCAGCACCGAAGACCTGTCCTGCCCGTTCAGCCGATAGGCCACGCCACCGGCCTTCAACGCGTCCGTCAAGGTCGGCAGCGATGATTTCGATACCTCGTTCTCCAGAAAAATGTCAGGGGAAATCTGGATGCGGCGAGAAGTCGCCCACTCTAAAAGCTCCGCCCGGTTGAACCGGAACTGCTCGTTGATTCGGTACACTGGCAAAATGCCCTGCTTGATCCACCGGTAGACCGTCTTCTCGGACACAGAAAGAAGTCTGGCCGTGTCTTTAACTGTCAATTGCATGCGCGCCTCGTCGGTAACTTTTTGAGACAAAATGCGTCAAAAGAAGACAATATAAAAAGATGTCCTCAAATGTCAATCTATGAGAATAGATTTTTTACGAAAGAGATGAAGCGCGTCTTGGCGCCGTCATTCCGTTTACCGCCTTTCGATGGCGTAAACAGCCCTGTCCGCGCAAAATTATGGATGCGGTTAATGCCTCACCAAAAACCGGGTTGACTCCCAATCTGATAGATAATTAAGAGCATCCACGGGCGGCGTTGTCAGTTTTCCTCCGCGGTTTCGTGTCCGGGTCGGGTGATTATCAGCATGCCTTGAGCGCCACTGGCGGCCCTGACATCAGGGGCGTACATGCATTCAACGCCGACTTGGGGAATCGCGTAGTTCCCGACAGTGACCGCTCTGGCGGTGTACGTGAATTCCGCCGGATGTTTGGTGTCACCGGTCAACGCGCAGAACAACAGCAGGCGGTCATCCAGCTTTTCAATATTATCCACCCGCATATGGCGGATCTGATCTTTCGGCGCCCATTTTGTCGCCAGGGTGGAATCTTCTATCTCCAACCCCCCGGGCAGTAAATCAACCACAACCACATTGTCGTGACGGCCAGGGCTGTTTACCGTCACTTTCACCTTGACGAGATCCCCTTTCATGACCTGGGTGACTGGATTCATGGCCTCGTCAAAATAGTTCCGTGTGACACTCAAGCCTTGACTGACGGTTTGAAAATCCATTCCCGCCCGGTTGCCAAAGGTCGCCGTGGCGACAAACAAATGCCCGGGGCCATCGGCTTTAACCGTCAGACGCTCTGGCGTCACCAATGTGTTTTTCACCGGATGCGCGCCATCGATTAATTGCTCACCCCGCATGGTGATCAACCGCCCGGTTGACGCGGGGGAGGGTGGGTATTGAGCCAGGAATTTGCCAATGGCCATGGTCGCCAGGCTGTTAGCCTGGGTCGTTCCCCAGTGTCCAGAACTGCGTTTTTCGCCGCGGATATCGTTAATCAGGCGGGGAATCCGCGGATGCCTGGGCAATCGGTCCAACAAGAGATTGGCCGCCAGGGCTTTCCGTCGCAGGGAACTGTCCAGATCCCATTTTAATTCGCCGTCGAGATAACCCGACGCGGTCATGAGTTGATTCATCCGCTCCACCCCTTCTTTATTTTGGCTTGTTCCCAACAAGGACAGCGCCGCTAAAAAACGGGCGAACGGGGGTGTGGTTTGATCATCGGCAATGCCGGCGGCCACGCCGACTTCCGGTTTCCCGGCCCGGCTGAGAAGACATAGGGCGTAAGCTCTGTCGGTTATGGACATGGTTATTTTCCCCGTCACTCCTTCCCGTAAAAAACTGAGTGTCCGCCGCCAGAGAAAATCGTCAACATCAGCCCCGAAATCCCGCGCTTCGGCGAGAAAATGACAGGCGTAAACGGAGCCACTGACCCAACATTGGTCATTTCCGGGCCAGGAGGCGAATCCTCCGTTTTGGACTTCCATGGACATAATCCGTCGAACGGCGCGGTTGAGTTCACCCAGCAGCGCCTGTTTTTCCGTATCGGCGGCGGCCCCATAAGGGGAGAGTAACGCGGCGCGGTAGGGCATCGGAAAGGCGGCGCTTGTTGTTTGTTCTAAACATCCATACGGATAGGCCCGAAGCCAAGCCAGCGCCGGGGCGATTTCGAGACATGGCGTGGTGGAAATCTCAACGGTGGATGTGAATGTTCCCGGGAACCATTGAGCGCCAAAGTCAACGTGTTTTTCAGCGCCGGGCTCAATCACAAAGAACTGTCCTTCAAACGACGGGGTTGTCACGGGCCGGGAGGTGACCTTCGCCTGTGTTGAATCGGACACGTCACCCAGAGTCAACCGCGCCTCAAGGGTCATGGCGCCGGCGGTGTCGGGGGGCACGGTGATTGGCACGCTCAGTCGATGCTCGACACCTTTGGCCAAGGGGAAGCTTGTCGGCACGGATTGGCGGACTTCCCGGCCGTTGACGAAAAACGCGAACTCCGCGGTGTCGGCATTCACATCGTGGTTCAAGGCTTGCACGGTCACCTCGAATTGATCTCCTGGCGCCACCGCGCGGGGAGCGCTGATCATGACTGTCGCCCGTTCGCGCACGGTCACCATCGTCTCGGTGGAACCAACAGCGTCATGATTAAAGGCGACCGCCATAATCCGCATGCCGCCGGTGAAATCCGGCAACGTCAGCAGCGCTTGGACCGAACCGGAAGCGGGGACTTTGACCGGGGGCAGGGCGACCATGGCGGAGGCCAAATGGTCAATCGCCACCGGGGAAAGAAGTTGACCGCGCGTGATTCCCCCCCCGCCGTCTTGAGACACAGTTCCCGCCTCGGATAAATCAGGAAATACTTGATCATAAAGATCGGCGAAGGATAAGGAACAGCTGCGGTCGCCAAAGAAAAAGGCGAAGGGATCAGGCGTTTTAAAGGTCGTTAACGACAAAATGCCTTCATCCACGGCGATGATCCGCGCGTAGCCCGCGCTTGGAACTCCGTTTCGCGACAGCGAAATGTCAATAGGCACGGTGGCTCCCGGTTCCACGGTGAGCGGGCATGACAGCGTTGGCGCGAGGCGCCGGGAGGTTTGGTTCACTGTGATTTTCACCAACCCGAACAGGCGCCTGGGCACAAGACGCTCCTCCGGGTTGTCCGCCACAAACGTCACCCCGAGGTAAAAACTCCCCAAGGCGGTTTCTGGCATCCGGATATGTAATGTGTTCTCACCTTTTTCACACGCCTCTGAGAAAGACAGATCCAGCGCGTTCACGCCCCCGGTCACCATCACAGCCCCTTTAGCCGGGGCCGAATATGTGACCCGGAACTCCGCGCCGGGATCCACGGTCATTTGGGTGATGTTGAGCGGCAAATGAGTTAAGTTTGAAGGCCGGACATCATGGCCCCCCGTGGCGTGCCAAAAATTCAGCCGTGTGGCCGCTTGACTCCCCGGCGCCTCGACCAACAATTCGTATCGGCCTTCGTCAAGGGGGCCCAGATTCAATGTCCCGGATAAAGCGCCACGGGTCTCCACGTCTCCCTGTTTGACTTCAATGGATTTCTCCCGCCACGCGTAATGATAGTTCTGTGAATCTTTGACTAATAGCCGCTCCCAGGAAATGCTGAAAAGCGTGAAGGTCACCCTGTCAGGTGCCTTGTCCTCAGAAAAACAAGGATCAATAACCCATTCAGCGGTGATGGCTGAGTCCACGGTGGCGCCTTTTTTCAAGCCGATATAAAAAGGGCACGCGTCCACGGGAATCGCCTGGGTGGCGCTGACCGCGCGTCCGCCGGGCTCTTGAATCGCGCTGACAACCATGAGCTGGAGCCGCGCTTTCGGCCGCAAGCCGGCGGGAACTTGAACGATGGATGTCGCTTCTCCGTTTTCATGTGTTTTAAACCGGCGGTTGACGATGGTTTCTGAAATCACTTCACGGCGGAAATCGCCGAATGAAAAGTCGGGGAACCGGCTTGACGTGTACGGCTGATCGCGTACGAAAACTCGTATTGTCCCATCGCAGTCCGCGGCGGGAGCGCCAAAATAATACAGCGACCGGGTAGAGGCGCTTAGCTCGTCTCCCGCCTTTATACGGGGTTTATCAAGCGTCAACTCGACCTTTATTCGGTCCGGCATGAACGCGCCGACCTTGAATGATGTCTGGCCCCACGTCCGGGATTCTCCGGGCATGGTCATTTGGATGGTGTATGCGCCGGTTCTGGCTTGCGGTGGTAATTCGACTGACAAACTGTGAAACCCCTGTTGGTCAACTGTCACAGTCTCTGACCGCAGCACGGTGCCTGTCGGTCCGATTAGTTTAATCAGGGCCGGCACCAGGCTGGCCGCCGCCAGTTTCTCATCCCGTAAAAGCGTCGACACTAGAACAGATTCTCCCGGCCGGTATATGCCCCGGTCTGTGTACATAAACGCTTCATACGGCAGAGCGGGGTGATGATTCCCGGAGACGTCAAACGCGGCGAGACTGTGCTGGCTTTCCCGTAGTTTCATGATGGACAGGTCGCCATGTCCCGAGGCGATGATCATGTAAGGCGTCTCGCTGTCGTTGACACCCCTGTCCAAGGCGATTGAAACCTTTCCCGAGCTGTCGGTCAGGCCCCGCCCAAGTTCCTGATTACGGACACTGATGACTTGCGCCAAATAACCAACCAGTGGCTGGTTCGTGGCGAACGAACGGGCCCAAACCACAAGCCCTTCCTGGGAATAGTGGGTTGTCAGGGCGATATCAGTCGTCACGACGGTTCGTGAGCTTTTCCGCCACCAATAGTCGTCCACACCCGTCTCAAAAACATACACTCCCGGCGTGGTGTCGCCGACAATACCATCCACCGGAACACTCACCCGGTGAAACTGGTCCGCCGCAAGGTTCAGATCCTTTTCAAAGCCTTTGACAGGGATCCCGTAATCCGCGGGATTGCGTTCCCCGTCTTTGAAAAACGCCTGCAGATTGTTGGGGTAAATTTTCCAGCCGTTTATCGCCAATGTCCGCATGTTGCAAACCTTCACAGGCAGGACCTTTTCGCCGGAGATCGGCATGACCGGGCCACTGGTTAAAAAGTGGATGGAAGAGGGCAGGGGAGGGGTGACCACGGTTCGGGTCTCATCGCTTCGCAGAGTTTCACCATGATTCGCGTGAAGGCCCTTTTCAAAGGTGATTCGATAAAAGGAGTTCGGACTGAATTTTCCCATCATACGGTACTGATTACCCCACCGTTTTGAAACGTCAAAACGTGTTGATGGAGAAATGGATATGTATTTTTTTAATGCGTCAACACTGGCTTGTGAGGACAGACTGAAGTCAATCACGATGTCATCCCCGTCGACCTGACCTTTCACCATGCTGACAGTCAGCTTTTCGGGCAACACTAGTTCTCCTGTATACGCTGACGGCATGGGATGCTCACCCCCCGAAGCGATCAGGCCTGGATTAACAGTCAAGAAACGTTTACCCCCCCGGTCAGGCTCGGTGTCAGCCAGGCAAACCATGTGTTGGCTGCTCGGACTCGCCGATTCAATCACAAAGGGAACGTCCACGTCATTAAGATCTTTCAGCGTTATTTTTTCCGCTAACGCGACCGGGTTGACGATCCCGTTAAAGGCCATCGTGAAATAAAGCCCCGACTGGTCATCTCTGGACACTGGATAAAGGCGGGTAACCGCCAACGGGGGCGTGGACACCTCGACAGGCTGGGCGGGTAACCGATGCCCATCCGCATCGTCCCGTCCGGGGCTTGGCAAAACAGTCACGTTTTTCCCTGGCGGCACCGCTGTCAAAAAGGCGATTCGCACGGTCGTGTCATTGATCCATTTATGAGCCGCTGGAATATCGGGAATAAGCTTTACGGGAAGTTCATCAACGGTTCGCGGCATGGGTGTTTTAAAACGCACTTCCATGCCGTTGAAGTCCGGAGATTCAATGATTTTAACCTGGTCCACACCTGGCCGCCGCCAATCCGGCAGTTTGGGCGCCAATAAAAACCACGCCAAGACGACATTCGCGAGAAGTGAACACAGGAAAATCACCGATTTGATGTTTAGGGCGGACATGACCATTCTCCAATAACGTGAACGCGGAAAACCGCGGGGAAATAAACGGGCCGGCAACAATACCTATATAACACCCGAAAACGGGGTGTTGCAAGTCAAAACCGAGACTATTTTTCACCTGTTTACTGCGTCGCATAATATATGTTATGTATACATTTGAATAGGTTGAACTGGCGGATTTAACAATCTTAATTCATTTAACTTAAAGGGGTTGTGGGTTTTGTTTGCAGTGCCTGTTAATAACTTGGTGAGAAGTTATCACTTACAGACGGCGTTTATCGCCTGGACGATCCCGGAGACTGAATAATCATGCTTTAATGGGAGCAAGCAAGCGCCTGGATGTTGCCGTTTGAACCATGTCAGTTGCCGCCGGGCGTACTGCCATGTTTTGGTGGCGATCACCATTTCCAGGGCCTTCAAGTCATGGTTTCCTTCTTCGAGCCACTGATGGATTTCCCGATAACCCAGGGCTTGATAGGCGGTGGGCGTGTTGAACAAGCCGCGTTGAGTTAATTGGACAGTTTCTTCAATCCAGCCGTCCGCCAGCATGCGGGCCGTTCTAGCGAAGATTCGCTGTCTAAGCAGGTCATTCGGGGGCATTAGAATGAACTGTTTGACGACCGCGTTCAGTGGGGGCAGGTCATTGCCCTCCCCTTGCCGATGTTTTGTCAGCCGCGCGATTTCAATGGCTCGTATCAAGCGTCGAGGGTTACTGAAAACATCCGGGCTTTTTTCGTCATCATAGCCGGCCGCCTTGAGTTCAGCCCTTAAACAGGCCAGCCCCGCTGCGCTTTCAGCTTCGGAACAAATCGTTTTAAATAAGGTTTGGTCCGCTGGCCGCAGGTTAAAATCGTACAGAAGCGATTTCGCGTAAAGTCCTGTCCCGCCAGCTAAAATGACGGTTTTTTCCTGCTTCCAGATAAGCTCGCAAGCGCTTCGGGCGGCTAAGACAAATTGATTGGTGTCAAATCGCTCATGGATGCTTTTCTCGCTGATTAAATGATGCTTGACTTCATCTAATTCCGCCCGGGAGGGTTTGGCGGTTCCAATAGCCAACTCCTTATACACTTGCATGGAGTCGCATGACAAAATATCACTGGGCAAGCGCCGGGCCAACTCCAGAGCGACCGCGCTTTTCCCGCTGGCCGTGGGGCCTAAGATGGCGATAATGTGTCTGCTTGGCGGCATTCGGGCTTGTTCCGATGACTGTCTCACCCGGGATATACGGGAAAACTATTGGCGTTGCTTAATACGCCTGTTACATTAAGTTGTTTTTTATTCAATTCACGTTGGTTTTTATCTTTTCGAGGACAAAACCGTGATGTTTGATAAGTGGAATGGTAAAGCCGGGGACTCATTTGACTGTCCGGCATGTGGTCAGGTGTCGCTCGTCAAAGTGACCACCAAAATGGCCGGATGGACCGCTGTCGGCCAGGTGTTCACCTGCGCCATGTGCGGTCATGAACTCGGTCCAGTCACCTCTCAGGAAAAAACGGAGACTGTCCCCGCGGACGCTTCCATTGACCGGTTGGCGGATTTTCTAGGTGAAACGCCCCAGGAGCCTGTAAAGGCGGACGACGTGTTGGGAGTCAGCGAGGATTTAGATCGCTTTTGCAAAAACTGTCATCATTTTTACCGGCATCCCTTTATGGATAAATGCTTGTTTCATCAACGACCGGCGGACCCAATGGGCGATTGTCCTGATTTTACCCCCGCGCCCCGGGAAAATGAGACACCATGATTGTGAGAATGAAAAGAGATCTGTCAATTGTTTTAATGCTCGCCAGTTCACTGTTGTTGAACACGGGACACGCTTTTTTGTTTCCCGGTGGAGTCAAACGGGCCGCGGCTTCCCGGCTGGCGGTTGTTTACCACCCGTTTCCCAAACCATCGCCGCATGGATGGGAAGCCTTGCCCACCACCAACGGATTGTGGACAAAAGAGCGCATGTTACGAGATATTAAGCGGTTGAAAAAGATGAATGTGTCCATCACACTGCTCGTCCTGACACCCGAAAGATTCTCGTCCTCCTCCCCTTATTTAAGCGAGGACTGCCAGACGTTCACACAGTTGTGTGAGGCCGAGGGTATTACTGTCTCACCGATGATTTCCGCGACGACGGTTATTTCGAAGCGGGATCAGTCCCTGATTAGTCAATTCATCCGCGACGTGTGGGTACAAAACGACACCGGTACCGAGCGACCAGACCGCGCCCTGTGTTTTTTGGCGGGAGAAGCCGTCACCTGGCGAGTTAGAGATCCCGCCATTCAATATGTGAACGTCCCCGCGTCAGACGCGGGCGCGTCGGTAGTGATCAATAATCAAACCTGGCTTTTCACAGCCGTGCCCGGAAAAACGGAACCGGCGCCATCCGCGCGGGACAGAGAAAAGAGTCTGAAAGCCGGATTAAACGCAGTGTCCAAACGGTCCGTTCCTGTGGCGGTTCTCTGCTTGAACGCTTGGAATGATTACGGCGGCTCACACGTTGTGGAACCCAACACCTTTGACGGAGACACCCTGTATGATCGTCTGTCCACATGGGCGGGAAAATATATTTCCAAACCTTGATTCCCGGATGAAACTGCTTTCCCGTCCCGGTTGTTAACCAGACGTGCGAAGATAATCAATTAACGCGGGAACAATCCCCTCCCCCCAAGCGGTCCATGTAGTTCATTCGCTTAACTGGCCGTGGGGGCGCTGGGCTCAGTCATAATTTTTAACCTCAAAAGCAATGGACGCGGTTTGACCATTGTCGGGGTTCATGGCGGTGATATGATGTTTCCCAAGAGGGAAATCCACCATGTCAGCATTGCCGTTAACGGGTAACAGTTCACCATTGTTAAACCAGCGCGTCGCCGCCGGCCCGGAACCGCGCACATGAAGTGACAGGTGACTTTCCCGCGTAAAGTAAACCTGCGGCGCCGGAGACAGGATGGTGAGTTTGTCATGCCCCGCGGACACCGCGGAAGCTGGTGTGTTTTCGGATGCCGGTAAAGACGTGTCCAGGAGTCGGCGGCAAATAAAACATTCCCGAAGAGATATCCCTTTCACCCCGCGGCTGTCAACAGGCGCCGCGCAGAATGGACCAGCGCGTAATCCGGATTTTTCACAGAGGCGGACGGGCTCAAAAAGACTGTCTGAAGCCATCGTGTCCGACGTGGTGGACGGCGTTTCCCGCATGAGACCGGCGAACACCTCCGCGGCGACGGGAAGAGCGCTTTCCGCCCCGATCAACCCCGCGGCGGCGTCGCCGTTTTTGTTGCCCAGCCAAATGATGACGGTGTAGTCCTGATTGTACGCGCAAGACCAGGCGTCCCTAAACCCGTTTGATGTTCCAGTTTTCCATGACACCCCCCGGGATTCCGCCAGTCCGGGCAAAGGCGATGAGGCCAGCATCTCGCTTATCATGGCGATGGTGCCCTTGGAAAAAGGCGACGCGGTGGAAAGCGCGGATGACTCTTTTAGAAAAATCAGGGCCTTACAATCACCTTTTCTGGCCAACCCGCAATAAGCGGCCGCCAACTCCAGCGTCGTCACCTCCCCTCCCCCCAAGGCCAACGACAATCCATAGTCTTCCGCTCCCCGGGTTAAATGGCTGAAACCGCATCTTTCCAGCGTCTCGATCATATCGCCCACACCAACCGCCGCCAAGACCCGGGCGGCGGGTGTGTTTAAGGACTGGACCAAGGCGTCCACAGCCGGAATCATCCCCGAAAACTCCCCGGAGTAATTTTCAGGCTTATAATTTCCGATGACCAAGGGAGAATCGTTTAGCCGGGTCGCAGGCAACAGCAGACCTTTTTCAATGGCCGCGGCGTAAATAAATGGTTTTAATGTGGATCCGGAGGACCGGGGCGCCGCGCAGGTGTTAACCATGCCATCCGAAGCGTCCCCCGCGTCCAAGGTGCCGACCAAGGCGATGACAGACGCTGAGGCGTTCGCGACAATAACGCCGCCGCCGTCTTTAACACCTTCCAAGCGGCTCACGCCCCTTCGCAACGCCGCAAAGAGAAGCGCTTGCGCCGATGAATCAAGTGTTGTTGACAAACGAGTCCGGGGACTGCCCCGGCTCTTGTTTCCGTCCGCTTCACGGAGAGCCAGGCGGCAAAAGTGCAACGCGCCCGTGGTGTCGGGATCATTAAACGATCGCCGCGCTTGCAGATGAAATCCCGCGGTCAAATCGGCGTAAAGGTCGGGATAAACCGTCCTCATGCGTGTGATCACATAGTTTTGCCGGTCCAGGGCCCGGTCAGGATATCGGTCAGGACGCAGAGCGGAAGGCCGCTGTGGAAGTCCGGCTAGCAAAGCCGCTTCCGCGGCGGTCAGATCCGATACCGATTTTGAAAAATATTTTTCCGCCGCGGCGGGCGCGCCGACAATGTTGCCGCCATAAGGGGCGTTGTTCAAATACGCCGCCAGAATCCAGTTTTTAGAATAGCGCCGTTCAATCGTCAACGCCCATGCGGTTTGCTGGATTTTTCTACGCCATCCGCGGGGAGAGTCCGGCATCCTCATTCTGGCCACCTGCATAGATAACGTGGAGGCCCCGGAACGCACGCGGCGGCTGAGCAGATTGTCCCTAACCGCCCGGGCGACGGAACGCCAATCGATCCCGTTATGGGCATGAAAACGGCTGTCTTCGGCCGCTAAGGTCGCATGGATTAAATGCGGTGACATGTCGACTAACGGAACGTGAAACCGCCAGCTCTCCCGCCAACCCAGTTCCCACCGGATGGGATTATCGCGGTTATCCGTGACAATCCGCGCGTAATCCCGGGTCTCAAAGAGTGTGTCAGGTAGCGGGTACAGGTGCCCTGGCAGCCACAGCCAAGCCAGTCGAAGGCCGATGAAAAGCGACAGAACAACGAGCAGGCGGCGGCGTGCCGCCTGACTTCGAATGACTCGTCTGATCACATGCCCAGTTCGTCGCATTTTTGGCCTATATCAATGACTGTCAACCAGGTCCCAAACGCGCTGTTAAACGGCGCCTTAGAGGAGATGACGCGCGGCGGGGCGGGCACCGGGGCATGGGGGGCTTAGCGAGCGTCCCTCACCTGGCCGTCATACAGCTCATAGTCCTCTCCCCGGACAGCTTCCCTGCCGCCAACTTGACGAACCACGCCTAATTCTTTATCCCGCACCAATCCCGGAGGCCCTTCCTTGTCATCCACCGCGACGATTTTCAATTGCAGCATCCGGCCCTTGTAATCATATATCTTATACCCGTAGACCCGGGCGCTCAGGCGTTGGAGAATATGGATGTTTGACCGGGCGTCCACGCGGCAGACAGGTTTTTCATTGCTGACGCGCTCCCCCAGCCGCTCAACAGCGTAAACGTGATCCTTGTCTTCAATCATTAACGCGTAATGATCCCGCGTTTTCCCGCGGAACCACAGGACGGACACGTCGCGTGTTTTTATGGTGTCATCGGGACCGTCCGCGGGAATGCCAACCGCCTCAGTCCATAGAGTCTGGCCGTCCGCAATTTCGATTTTCGCCGGAACCGTTCGAAAATCCGCCGTGAATCTGGGATGTCCAATTTGCACGTAATACGTGTAATTTCCCTCTTTATGCAGTTGAAACATCCCCGGTCCATTCAACACGACAGTCAATTCACGGCGTTGTCCAGACGCCAACCGAAAGACGGTGTCAGCGTTGTTGATAACCCGCTTTTGATAAACCGGTTGATCTTCGCGCTTCACCGCGACGGTCAGGTGGGCTTCATTGGAGGAATCGTAATCAAAAACCAAATCATTGCCACTGTTGTTTTCCACATAGACACGCAACGTGATCGGCTCGTATGTCAAGAACCTGTCCATCGCCAGTTTGGCGTTTAATTTAATTTGGCTCCAAGCGTTGTTCCCACATACAAAAAAGACACTCAGGAACAGTGGAATAAAACAGGCACGCTTCTTTAATCCGTATGACATAACGCATTCCTTTGTAAATTATCGCAAACAGCCGCGGCGGCTTCGGACACCGAAACACTTTCAGCCGCGCAGACTTGTTCGCCTTTCCGCGGGCATTCCCGATTCAAGCAGGGGCCCATCTGACAGGATCCTTGCAAAACAACATGACCCCGACCGTATGGACCGGTCAGGTCAGGATTTGTGGAGCTGAACAAGGCCACAACAGGACACCCGAAAGCCGCCGCCAGATGCATCGGGCCGGTATCATTGGTCAACAATGTGTCACTCCGGCGTAACATTTCAACTAACGTGACTAAATTAGCCTCGCCCATCAAGATTTCCGGACGGCACTGATGGCAAGCGTCTAAAACCATTTCCCCGACCGGGCGTTCGTTCTCGGTTCCCAAAATCCAAAATGTCACATCCGGATGTCGCTCCGTGACCCGGTCCATCACCTTGGCGAAGAACTCGGGGGGAAACATTTTTGACTTCCAACGGGCGGCCGGCGCGACGGCGACAATTTTCCCCCCAGGCTTGATATGGTGCATGTGGAATAAAATGTCCGCCTGTTTCTCACCATCATGCGAACGGCGCATTTCCGGCAAAGCGTCACGCGTGTCCGGTAACGGGACACCCACCGCGGAGGCGGCGAGGAATAGATTTTTCTCCACCGCGTGATGAATGTTCGCCGGGGTCAATATCTTTTCAGTGTAAAACAAACTGGCCCCTTCCCGGCTGCGTGCGAACCCGACCCGCCGCGTCCCCCCGGCTAAAAAAGCCAGAAGCCCGCTTCTGAACAAGCCTTGAAAATCAATGATCAAGTCAAATTTCCGCTTGCGAAGGTCATTGGCGAAGGCGAGAAACTCATGCCAGCGAGTGATGTTTCCCCAGCGGCCGCGCTTGAACAGGGCGACATCATCCACGTGGGGGAAAAGTTCAACCACCTCCGCGTAGGTGTCATTCACAACCCAGGTGATCGTGGCTTCCGGATGGCGGGCGTGAATCAAACTCACGGCGGGAAACGCGTGCACCACGTCCCCGAGGCTGCTTGGTTTGATGATAAGAATATTCACGCTGACACTGACCCCGCCTGACGGGAATCTGTGAAAGCTTCCGGCTGTGGATATGTTTTTAAACCAGTAAACATGTCATGGAAATCCGCCAAGCGCCGACCGGGCGGTCGCTGATCCTATCGGCCAGTCGTTAAGCGGGCGGCCAGACGTTCAGGCAATCCCGCCCG
Organism: Lentisphaeria bacterium; assembly: GCA_032251435.1. Taxonomy (GTDB): domain Bacteria; phylum Verrucomicrobiota; class Lentisphaeria; order Oligosphaerales; family MVZH01; genus JAVVEH01. Next base: position 80,990 of record JAVVEH010000008.1, read on the forward strand.
CCGGATCTTGGTTTGACAGGCCTCGATGTCGTATGCGACACGATGCAATTCAACCGTCCGATCCTCGGAGTCAAAGACGCCGAAGGATGAGCGCGGGTCGCCGTCCCGTGGTTGACCGACACTGCCGACATTAATAAGGTATTTGTGCCCTGGCTCTAAAAAAACACGATCAGTCTCTTCCACTTGCACGCCGGTGAATTTATGAAAAATCATGGGCACGTGCGTGTGGCCTGAAAAACACAGTTGAGTGTACTGATAATTAAAGGATGCCGCCGCATGCCACTTATCGAAGATGTATCCCCAATTTTTGGGCATGTCCAAGGTCGCGTGGACCATCGTCACTTTAGGATTGAGAAGCTGCTGATACGGCAGCGAATTCAGCCATTCCCGCTGTTCGCGTGAAATATGCTCCCGGGTCCACTCGATCGCCCAGGCCGCTTGCGGATTAAATCCGGAGATGTCATCGCTGGAAGAACCATAGTCATCATGATTTCCCCGCACACACGCTTCTAAGGGCAGATTTTGCAAAAGGTCAATGCATTCGCACGGGTTGGCATTGTAGCCAATGACATCACCCAGGCACAAAAACTTTTCACAGCCGAGATCCCCCGCCTTCTCAACCACGACTTGGAGCGCTTCTAAATTGGCGTGTATGTCAGCGATGACAGCATATTTCATGAGAGAAAAAACGGCATGAACCGGCCGTTCCGGGACAAGTCATATCTTTATTCAGAGCGGTTAATTTAACGCCCTTCCCCGCCTTTACCACTCGGAATGACTGAGGAAAGAGCGCAATCGGCGCAAACCCCGCCACACGGAACGCAGACCGCTTGGTACATTTCCATGGCGCCCTGCTGTTCACAGGCGCCGGACAAAACCATTTTCGCCCGGCTGGGGGGAAACAGGAAGCGGTGCGCCGCTTCGGTCAACGTGCGGTTGGACGACAACTTAGGCGCGCTGAGCCATCCCTCCTCAGCCAGGCGGATTGTCTCGGATCGTTGTGACGTGAGACCGAGGGCGTAAATGAACGGCAGAAACACGTTGACAATAATGTCATTGCGCCGGGCCGCTCCGAGAAGTGTCACCGGTTTTTTCAATGTCCGGGTAAATGTCACGCACCCTTCCCAAACGTCTGTCACGCGCAGCGACTGGTCCAGTCGCCGCCAGAGGTCTTTTCCGTCACTGGATTGATCACAGATTTCCCGGAGGTGACGTTCCGGTGAAAAGTCGCAATTGGCGAGCCATCGGCAAGCGGCCGCCAGGCGGCGTTCCGGGCTGTTCAGAGGACGGATGCCATCCCGCCGCCAATCAATCCGCATGGGATATCCTCCCAGGCCCCACCACTCCTTCCATAAGCGTCTGGCTGATTTCGCCAAGACCGGATGGACAGCGGTTGAAGACGGGTCCGGCAGCAGGCCGGAAGCGCCCCAGAGCAAGGCGGTCTTCCGCATGGATGAAGGCGCCTGGCTCAATTGTTCCAAGGGCACGCCCCGGGCCAGGGCTTGAAACGCCTCGGTGTTTTTATGATATCCCATGGCCCGCATGACCGCCATGTACAAAGCTTGACCGCCCCCACTCTCCGCGATCGCTTCCAGCATTTGAACGGCTTTGCGCGTCAACCGGGCTATGCCTCCCGCCCGGAACACGTCGCGGACCCGGCTGTCGCTCATATCTTGCAACCGCGCGGCGCAACGACCTGATGCCACCTGGCGTCCGTATGGATAATTGTCCACGACGGAATCCTCGTTAAATTCCTTTAAATCGCCCCGGACCGCCCCGGCCATTTCCAACGTTGGCGGCAAATCGTCACTGGCCGCCGTCCCGGCCCGCCAGACGACATGTAAAATCACACGCGCGTAAGCCGGATCCCCGGTATGCCCGTGGGCGCGCCAATCGGCGACCGAGCGGTGAATTTCAACGTCACCCCGGCGCGTCTCGCCGGCGATGGAAATGACCGCGTCGCGGAAATCGGGGCCCGCCGCGACATTCCACGTGCCCGGAGAAAGAACAATCACCTCATCCCCGTCAGTTGTTTTGAGATCCGGCCTGAGCATGCGCTCATTCCAAAGCGCCTGTAAAAAGCGTTCCGTAAATTGACAACCATAGGCCCCGCTGTTATGTTCTCCCAGTGACCGGTCGGACGGATCACGCCAAGTGGTCTGACACTGAAGCGCTTCGCGCCAAAATTGAAGTGACCCCCGGGTTACGCGATCATGCGAGATGGTCATGGACAGCCTCCATTGTTACGATCACAAAACAACTAACACAAAGTAGCCTTATTTTTATCACTGTCAAGTCGCCATGAAACATATTTTCCCGCTTTTTTATTTCACGTTGGCGGCCATGAGTGTTTTCGCCGGCAGCGCCCGGCGCACGCCGGTTGTGACCGCGGTGGAGAAAGCCCTCCCGAGTGTGGTGAATATCGCCACAGAACAGGTCGTCCGGGTTTCGGATCCGTTTGAGTCGTTTTTCAATGATTATTTCAGTCGTCCGGCCGCCCGTTATTACAAGCGGTCGATTCCGTTGGGAAGCGGAGTGGTCATTGACTCAAGGGGCTTGGTCATCACCAATTATCATGTGGTTCGGCGGGCGTCAAATATTGATTTGCGGTTTTTGGACAAAGAGACGGTGAAAGCCCGGCTGGTCGCCCACGACGCGGGCAATGACTTGGCCTTGTTACAATTTTTTCCTGATGAAAAGAGTATTCCTGTCAAAGCGGTTCCCGTCGCCCGGCCGGACGATGTGTATCTGGGCGAGACGGTTGTCGCCGTGGGCAACCCCTTTGGCCTGGGCCATAGTGTCACCACCGGGGTGCTGAGCGCCGTGGATCGCCGTATCGAAGAGGGTGACATTGTTTTTGATGACATACTTCAAACCGACGCGGCGATTAATCCTGGCAACAGCGGCGGGCCCTTGATTAATTTGGATGGCGAACTCATTGGTTTAAATCTGGCGATCCGCCGCGACGCGGAGGGGATTGGTTTCGCCCTGCCGGTCGCCCGGATTGTGGACGTGGTTTCCAAATGGCTCATCCCCGCCCATTTTTCCAACGGATTCTTAGGCATGCTCACACACACCCGGGTCGATGGCGACCAACCGTTTGTCGAAGTGGAAAAAGTCCTGCCGGACAGTCCCGCGGAAGCTGGCGGTATAACCTCCGGTGACGTGATTCGGCGCGTGAATGACCAGCCGCTGACTAATTCATTACAACTGGGCCGGGCGCTTTGGCGACTCAAACCAGGGGACACCGTGAAGCTGATAGTAAACGATGGACGGGAAACGTCGTTAACCGTCGCGCCGTTAACCGACGAGCCCCTGGTCACTCAACGCCTGGGTATCCGCGTGCAGACCCTGACCCCCGCTCTCCGGGAGGCCATGGGATTGCCTCAGGGAATTAAAGGCGTGGCCATTAGTGAATTGGACGATAATAGCGCCTTGGCCGCCTTCGGCATTGGCCGGGGCGATGTGATCATGGGGGTCAACCGTGTTCCCGTGACCCGTTTTTCTGATCTTGTCAACATCTTGAAAGACAGCTCCGCCGGAGACGCGGTTCACTTGGAGGTGCTTGTCACCCGCCCGCTGTATGGCGAGTTATTGATCCGGTCAGTGTCCGTCCGGGTTCCCCTTCAATAAACACGAGGATCGGTCATCATGAAAACAGAGCAATTTTTATTTACCATCGCCTGCATTGTGATTGTCTGCGCCCTGGGGTATTTTTTACTCCCAGTCTACGCCGAATACAAAGACGCGGCGGCGAAACGGGAAAAACTTGAACTGCAATTGATCACGTTGGAGTATGAGTGCCAGCAACTTGAAAAAGAGATACACGCTTTGAACAACAATCCGAAAGCGGTTGAGCGGGTCGCCCGGGAAAACTTGGGCTGGTGCCGTCCTGACGAGAAGATCTATCATTTCGACCCGCCTCCCGTTTCACTCATCGAGCGGGACACCACGCGCGGAGAAACACTCCCGTGACAGTGTCATTGACCACGCCTATTTCAGAGACTGACATTCGGAGTCTCACCGCCGGAGATTATGTGACGATTACCGGCACCATTTTCACCGCCAGGGACGCGGCGCACAGCATGCTGGCCGGCGGCGGCGAGGCGCCATGTGATTTACGCGGGGCGGTCATTTATCACTGCGGACCGGTGATGCTGAACGTTGACGGAGAATGGCGCGTGATGGCGGCCGGGCCCACCACATCCATCCGGGAAGAACCTTATATGGCCGCTTTAATCGAACGGTTTTCGTTGCGGGGGATTATTGGCAAAGGCGGTATGGGAGAGGACACGCTCGCCGCCTGCCGTCAATTCGGATGTGTGTATCTGCACGCCGTGGGCGGCGCCGCGCAGGTCCTGGCCCAGTCCATAAAGGACGTTCCCGCTGTTTTTCTCAAAGAGGAATTCGGCAGTCCGGAGGCCATTTGGGAAATGCGGGTGGTTGACTTCCCCGCCCTGGTCACCATCGACGCCCATGGAGAAAGTCTTCATAAACGGGTCGAAAGCGAAGCCAGGAAACGATTAAATCGTTTACTGGTTTAATGACAGCCTTTTCAGACGCCCGGCGGGGGGGTTGTGCGTAAACGTCTCTGTGAAAAATACGGACACTTGTTTTCCGCCGATGTCCGCCGTCAGGGCGGGCGATTGTTCGCGGGGGGCGCGCTCCAATCTTATCAGGCGGCGCCGGGGCGATTGGAAGGAGAAATATCCGCCGATGACTACGCGGCGGTGATTCTTGAAGTGAAAGAGGGGGGATTCGACCTGCGGTGTGAATGTCCGCGAGCGGGCGCCGGCATGGGCTGTGTTCACCTCTGGTGCGCTCTGCTCGCCGCCGATCAGCATGGCGATTTGGAAGCGGCCGCCCGCCGGTCCGTCAAAAAGGACGCCCGCGTCCGCTCCTACTTTGACGAAAGCCCAACCCCTGAAGTCCCTTCCGGGACGGCGCCGGCCAATGCGACGTGCGCAAAACTGAATTCGGAAGACTTCTATGTTCCCCCTGGAGCGATTGCGTCCCCGCAATCATCCGTCCCGCCCTGTCAAAACATATCCACCGGCGGCGGATTCACGACCCGAAAACCGTCCGCGCGCGGCGCCGCGGGCGCTCCCGGCACCGGCCTGAAGGTCCTTTTTCTTATCGATGTCACCGCGTCCAAAATCAAGCGGGGACTGGTGGTCAGCACCTGGTGGCAATCCGGGAACAAGCCGCCAAAACCCTTGAAAATAACCGGTTTTGATCCCGATGTGATGATGGATGATTATCATCTTTTAGAGCAACTCGCTCCTTACTGGCTGGATCCGGCGGCGGGTGAGGATCTGAAAAAAATAAACGCCGGCAACCTGTTCGCGGTCAGCGCGGAATCCACCGCCCCGCTGTTCGCCCGTCTGGCCGTGTCCACCAGGCTGTTTTGGCGGAGCGGTTTTTATGACAAGCGGTGGGTTCCCTTAAGACTGGACGCGGATCTAACCCCTTGGGCGTTTACCATCCGCTTTGAAGTGGATGAGAAAACCGGAACCGCCCGTCTGTTTGGCCAGTTGGCCCGGCCGGGCGGCACGCTCGCCCCGGAACTGGCCGTATTTTTTGATCCGGGCGGTGTGGTCATTCATGACGGCACCCTCTCCTTCTGCGATTACGCTGACGCTTTCCCGTCGCTGATCCGCCTGACCTACGCCAATCCCCTGGTTCTCACATTGTCGGAAGCGGACGCGCTGGCGCGGCATCTTTTGCGGACATCGCGTTTACCCCTTGACACCCTCCCCTCCCCGCTTCATTATGAACGGATCCCGGACCCGAAGGTCACCGGACAGCTCTTTGTGCGGACAGCCCGATACACCTTCCGGGGCAAAGAACAACTGCATGCGGATGTATCGTTTTCATATAACGGAATTGTCCTTTCGGAACACGATGACACAGACATCCTTGTCCACGCCGACCGGCGCGAATATTATCATCGGAGCATGGGCGCTGAGGAAGCGGTCAAGAACCGTTTGTTGTCATTGAATTTCCGTCATGTCACACACGCCGCCACGGAAGAGCCCGGATGGAAACTGGAGCCGCGCTATCTTGACGCGGTCGTCCGCGAGCTGCTTGATGAGGACTGGCTGATCGTGGCGGAAGGCAAAACCTATCGGAAACCGGTCGACAAGGCGATACGTGTTTCCTCCGGACAGGATTGGCTGGAACTGAAAGCGACCGTGGATTTCGGCAATCAGACCATCGCTCTTCCGGACTTGATCGCCTTATGTAAACGCGGGGCCGCCAGTGTGCTTCTGGATGACGGCACCAAGGGCGTTTTGCCAGTGGAATGGTTAGCGCAGTTCACGGCTCTCACTGAACTGGGTGACCTAACCGATGAGGCCCTGAAATTCAAACGGTCACAAGCCGCCATCATCTACGCCCTGATCAGTGATCGGGAAAATCTGGAAGCGGATGCCGACTTCGCGGATGTACGGGAAAAAATCACCACGTTCACCGGCATCGTTCCCGCCGCGGAACCGGCGGGGTTTCTCGGCCGGCTGCGCGAGTATCAGGCATTTGGCCTGGCGTGGCTGCGAACCATGCGGGATATCGGCATGGGGGCGTGCCTGGCCGACGATATGGGCCTTGGAAAAACAGTTCAAGTTCTGGCTTTTTTACAACACCGGAAAAATAGCGGTGTCCGCAAACCGAGTGTGATCATCATGCCCAAGTCCCTCATTTTCAACTGGCTGGCGGAAGCGGAAAAATTCACTCCGGGACTCCGCGTTCATGCCAATACCGGGGGGTCCCGTTCGCGGAGTCCGCGGAAACTGCGGAGTTTTGACGTGATTCTCACGACCTATGGAACCATGCGGATGGATATCGAGTGGTTGGCGGACATCGCGTTTGACTGCTGTATTCTCGATGAATCCCAGGCGATTAAAAACGCCGACACCTCAACCGCCAAAGCCGCCCGGCTTTTGCAGGCGGATTTCCGGCTGGTGATGAGCGGCACCCCCATCGAAAATCATGTGGGTGAGCTGTTCAGTCAGTTTGACTTTCTCAATCCGGGCATGCTCGGGTGCTCCGGCCTGGCCTCCCTGGTTAAAACACCCGGCAATCATGAAGCCGAAGATCTGGACAAAATCCGTCAGGCCCTGAGCCCTTACATCCTCCGGCGGACGAAAGAAGAAGTGGCCACGGAACTGCCGGCGAAAACGGAGCAAGTCATCTACTGTGACATGACCGATGAGCAGAAAAAACTCTATGACGAGCTGAAGAATTATTTCCGCGCCGAGCTGATTAAACAGAAAACCGCGGGAAACTCCCGCAAAACCGTGGATATTCTGACCGCGTTGCTCCGGTTGCGGCAATTGGCGTGCCATCCCGGTCTGATCAACGAGAAATATCTGCATCTACCCAGCGGAAAACTGGATATCGTGCTCAACCGCCTGCATGAACTGGTCGAGGAGAATCACAAAGTATTGGTCTTCTCCCAGTTCACCAGCTTCCTGGCTCTGGTCAGACACCAGTTGATCGCCCGGACTATCGGTTATTGTCAACTTGACGGGAGTACTGTTGACCGGGACGCGCGGGTCGCCGAATTTCAGACCAACCCTGGAAAAATGGTCTTTTTAATCAGTCTTAAGGCGGGTGGTGTCGGTCTGAATCTGACCGCGGCGGATTATGTGTTTCTCCTGGATCCCTGGTGGAATCCCGCGGCCGAAGCACAAGCTGTTGATCGGGCCTACCGCATCGGCCAGGATAAAAAAGTGTTCGCCTATCGGTTTATTTGCCGGGAAACGGTTGAAGAGAAAGTTTTGGACATGCAACGGGATAAGCGGGCCGCGGCTGACGCGGTCGTCAACCCGAACGCCTCGATCATCGCTGAGATGGGCGCCGATGATCTGCTGGCACTTTTCAACTAATGCCCCGGTCCGCAAGATAGCGTGCATGCCTCAATTTGGTAGAATGATTTTCAGCGTTCTCTTTATGAAAAAAACAGGTGGTTCGCAAGCGGAACTCGCAGGCCCGGTTGAGCCAGTACACGGCGGACAGTCGGCCAGGTCCGCGGACAAAGTCTGTCAGTTTCCCGTTTCACCTTGCCACCCATGCTTTAAAGATTATGTTAAAACCCCTTCACGCGCTCCGGTAGCTCAGCTGGATAGAGCAACTGACTTCTAATCAGTAGGTCGTGGGTTCGAGTCCCGCCCGGAGTACCATTTTTTGAGGATATATCCGTGACGATCAGCAGCCGAGATTTCAACACACTCCGGACTCTGGCTGGTAAATACAGTGAGATCGCCCGCCTGGAGATCCAAGAAGAACGTATGGCGCGTTATCGGCGGAGCAACGGGCTGGATATTGTCCGTCCCGTGGTGTTGATTGACGAAGTGCCTTGGGGGGAAATCCGCGATGAAGCCTTGACACCTGTCTGCGCGCCCGAATTGGGCTGGCTGGAAGGACAGTTGCGGCGGACACTCTATCAATGGGAGCATTTTCAGGCGGACATGGTGGTGCCACCGGTTTTCCGGGTTGGAAAAGGCGTCCGCTCCACTGGAATTGGTGTCCGGGTGAAGGATGAACAGATCAAAGGCGATACGGGAGCTTACATCACCTCCCATGAGTATACGGATCAGCTTCAGACGGAAGCGGATCTGGCTAAGCTGCGCCTGCCGGAAATATCCTATGATAAAACCGGAACCGAAAAGCGCCTGGCCGTGGCCGGCGACGTGTTTGACGGGCTGATGCCCGTGACCCTTTCGGGGCATACCTTGAACGCGAATATATGGGATGACATTTCCGCTCTCAGGGGGGTTGACAACCTGCTGATGGATTTGGCCATGCGCCCGGACTTCATGCACCAGACCGCCCGCAAGTTTATGGACATCATCGAATCCCGGTTCACTCAGTACGAAGAACTGGAATTGCTCGAAAGTAATCCAATCCTGGTCCACTGCACCCCCGCTTGCACGGACGAGCTGCCGTCCGCGGACTTCACCGGCACTGTCCGCCGCAAAGATGTCTGGGGACGCTGCGCGGCGCAGATTTTCGGGTCGGTCTCGCCGGCGATGCATGATGAGTTTGACTTAGCCTACAACCAGCAGGTCTTCAGCGGTTGCGGCCTGCTTTACTACGGATGTTGTGAGCCCATGGACAACAAGATCGACATCCTGCGGGCGCGCTTCGCCAATCTGCGGAAAATCTCCATCACCCCGTGGGCGGATCCCGACCGGGCCGCCCGCCATATCGGCGGCGATTACGTGCTGGCCGCGAAACCCAATCCCGCTTTGGTTTCCCGGCCCGCCTTTGATCCCAAACCGGTCGAAGCGGAAATCGCACGGTATTGCGAGGCCTGCCGTGAATACAAAACACCCCTTGAGTTTGTGCTTAAGGATGTCAGCACCATCGCGAATAGACCGGAAAATTTAACCCGCTGGTGCGAGACCGTCTCAGTGGTTTTGGATCGCTACTACGAGTAGGTGTCACGAAGGCTGGCTGGATCACGATGACGGGCGTGATGACACTGACCCAATGCGGTTTGCCACCGTGTCGCGCGGATTTGTGACCTTAAAAAGGAGTCTCAGCGGCGATGAAATCATCTGAATCGTCTTTCACGCGTCTGTTTTTAACGCGGACACTGCGACTGCTTGTTCCATTCATTCTGGCGTTTGGCCGACCCGCTCCGGCGGCCAACTGGAGCGGAATCGATGAGCAAAAACTGCTTGTTTCCCTGCAAAACCGGGACTTTGACACCGCCGCGGGTTTGATCGCCGCTTCAGAATATAATGAAACCATCAAGAGCGCTCTGATAAAAGAAATCCGCTCTCTCGCGGACATTCCCCGTCTTCTGGCGCAGGGATTCCGTGAAAACGAGGGGAAGACCGAGACGGTGGACATGATTGATGGACCGCGGACGGTGGAGATTCTGGGAGTGGGCACCGTGAAAGTCGCCGCGAGAGAAAATGAGGCCGCCCCGACCGTCTTTGTGTTCGGCATTGATGACTTGTCAGACCGGGAAGCGTTCAAACGGCTGGCCCGGTCCGGCGGCGAAAAAAGCCAGGTTAAGATCGGCTGTGGCCTGCTGGCTCTGAAGGCTGGCAAGATCGATGTGGCGCTGAGCTGCTTCGAGACATCGGGAAGTTCGCTGGGACGGATGCTCGGCAATCAAGTCAAAAAAAGTGGCGGAGACATCGCTGTCGTTGAAGAACCGGTTGGCATGAAACCCCTGACCGAGGAGGCTTTCGCGGAAGTCATTGGTCAGTTGAGAAGAGCCAACCCTCTTCAAGGAGGATGGAGACCAAGTTTCCAGATCAGCAATGACCGGGTGTATGTGAGCTTGGACAATCACAGCAATCTCAAGGATCTCTCGCCGTTGCGGAACTATCAAATATACGCGTTAAGTCTGCGATCCACAGCGGTGGAAAGTTTGGCCCCGATTCTTAATGACACCCTGATGGAGCTGGATATTCGCCAATGCCCCATTGCGTCGCTGGTGTCATTGCGGGGAATGAAGCTGACGCGTTTAGCCGCCTCAACAGTCGAACCCGTTGACGTGTTACACAGTCTGAATGTGACACGGCTGGACATTGCCGACTCCCCGGTGTCCAAACTGGATTTTTTGCGGGGAATGGCCCTGCGTGAACTGAACATTTCCGGCTGCGACGTTCAGGACATCTCCGAGCTGAGACATGTCAAGGGTACGCTGGAAACCTTGACCTTCACACCCCGGGGATTTAATGATATGAACTTTATCCGCCAATTGACGGAACTAAAACATCTGCACATGTACAATGGCAAAATCAATGAAATGCGGTCTTTGCGGTCTCTAAATCTGGAAAGTTTGACAGTGTCCGGGAAAGACATGTGGGTCACCAGTTTTGACAGCCTGGCGCACATGCCGTTGAAAAGGCTTTATCTGAATTGCGGGGGACTGCGGGATCTGCGGCCCTTATTACGGCTGCGGTCTCTGGAATCGCTGGCTGTCCCGAAGGGGGTCGGCGGATTAACCGTTCTGCGCGATCATCCCGGCTTGAAGAAAATCGCTCTCATCAGGCCTGGAGAACCGGATAATTGGCAGGATGTCGAGATGTTTTGGCGAGTGATCGACACCGCTAAATGACAGCGCGGAGCACGCCGCGGCCGACAGCCACAGCGATGACTCTTGAGTCCACTCTAAAAAAGAAAAACCTACTCCAGAACCTACTCCAGAACTAAATTCCTGAATCGGTCTGAGCACAAAATTGGATTAGGTTCTGGATGAAGTTCTGGATTAAGTTTGCCGTTTCTGAAAAAACCGGACTTTTTAGAGTGGACTCACTCTTCATCACTGTGATTTCCGTCGTTTCTGTTTGCACCTTCCTGCCGACCCTGTAAATTAAGGACTCGGCTAAAAAATTTTACCAAAAGGGCTATGGAACACACAACACCGCCATTTGAAGTGAGCGACGTGACAGACGAAGAGATGTCCACGTCGCTGGTCACCCCGTTGGCCGGGCGATCCTCGGAACCGGATCCGTCACCCTTCAAGCCGACCCCCCCGTCCCGCGATAAAGTCATCAAAATATCATCCGGGGGGACCGCGGAGGAAATCGCCGAATTATCCGCTCACTCTCCCCATATTTACACGCCCGCCGTTGGCGATATGATCAATGACCGCTATCGGCTTCGGAAACTGGTGGGAGAAGGGGGGGTGTGCCGGGTCTTTAAAGCCTTTGATCAACTGCTTAAAATGACCGTCGCGATCAAAGTCCTGCGGCCGGACTGCGTGGAAGATCCCGACTTTATCCAGACCCTGCTGGACGAGGCGCGCATGGCCATGCAGCTCTCCCATTCACAAATTGTCCGTCTGCACACGCTGCAGGGATCCTCATCCTTTTACTATTTGGTCATGGAGTACGTCGAGGGACGCACGTTGCGGGAATGTCTGGGCGATTACGACGCGCTGCCAGTCAGCACAGTGGCCCAACTGCTGCAGGCGGCCCACCCTCCCCTGCGCCACGCGCATAAACGCGGCATCCTCCATAATGACATCAAGCCCGACAATCTGCTCCTCACCCATTCCGGAACCATTAAATTTTTGGATTTTGGCCTGGCTTGCCTGGCGAATCAATCCTCCCGGGAAAGCGCGTTGTTGGGCACCCCGGCTTACATGAGTCCGGAACGCCTGCGGCAGGATGTGCTGGATTTGCGGTCCGATATCTATTCTCTCGGCCTGACCGTGTATGAACTGCTCACGGGCCACTTGCCCTTTCCCGCCAATCTGCACGCCCGCGATTATTTGAAAATGACCGCCATCGAGATGCCTGGAATTGATGAGAAACTTAGACCGGTTTTAGAAAAAGCGGTCGCGATACCACGCGCCGACCGATGGGAAACACTGGACGATTTTATTGACGCCTTCATTACCGAGGCGAGCCGGATTAGCACGGATTAACTGACAGGACACCTTTTATGGGAACTTTCGGCACCGCCTGGAAAGCCTTCTGGCGAATTTTAAAGGATAAAGAAGCGGCCGCGGCATGGACCGCTGTCACCGCGCCAAAGCGGCTGGAAAAACCGGTTGACTCTCCCGCTCTTGACACCCGGGACGATCGCCGGAAGGACGTGCTTTATGCCTTGATTCTTCTCCAACGGGAAGGACGGCTGGTTGATTTTTTGAACGAGGATATCAGCGGCTACAGCGACGCGCAAGTCGGCGCGGCGGTCCGCCAAATACACAAAAGCTGCAAGACGGTTCTGGAAGACAGTTTCGCCGTGGGCCCGATTCTATCGGAGGCGGAAGGAACAACCGTGGAGATTCCCGCCGGTTTCGATCCATCGTCGATCCGCCTGACGGGTCATGTCACCGGTTCGCCGCCCTTCACCGGCACCTTGACGCACCCCGGCTGGCGGGCCCATAAAATGGATGTGCCGGAACGGGGAGACTCCGTCGATCCGTCCTTGATCACTCCCGCTGAAGTGGAGATATGAGAGTGAATCATGCCTGACACCCGCGCCAAGATGTCTCCCGTCACCATGTTTCAGCGTCAACTGGCGTTAAGCCTGTGGTGGGACCGCTGGGTTCGACTCAACATCCTCGGTTTATTCATGTGGGGTGTTTTGTTTCTTTGCTTACGCGCGGCGGCGGCCGCGCCGGCCATCGCTCCTTGGCCCGTGTTCGCCGGCATGCTGCTGTTAAGTCTTCCCGCCGCTTTTTTTGTCCGCCGCCATCTCCCGGATCGTGACAAGCTGACCGGATATTTGGACGCCTGCGGGACGTGCGGCGGATTGCTGATCGCCGGCAGAAACAGCCAGTCGGCGGACTGGCCGACGGAGCCGCCCTCCCCTCCCGGCATCCGCTGGCGCGGGGCGCGCCCCGTGTCCCTGTTCCTGTTGGCGTTCACCTTCGCCCTGCTGGTGACCTGCCTGCCGGATACCGTCGTCTCGCCCAATAAACCCGGCAGACTCCAAGTGGACACCTTGGTGGACGAGTTGCGCCAACAACTGGACACCTTGGTTGAGCAGGAGATTGTTGAAGAGGATAAAGCCACAGACTACGCGGAGGAACTCAACCAATTGCTGGAAAAAAACACGGTTGACAAGGCGGGATTGACATGGGAAGCCCTCGATCACCTGGCTGAGACATTTTCCAATGAGGCTTCGGAAGCCGCCGCTGAGACCCTGCGTGAACTGGCTGAAAACGCGAAAACCGCGAGCGCGGCGGAAACCCTGGCGCGAGCCGCTGAAACGATGGGGAGCGGCCAGGAGCTCAGCGAGGAGATGGAAAAAGCCCTGGCGGAATTCACAGACTATCTGAAAAAGAACGCCGAGACTCAAGCCGCTTTGGAAAAAATCATGAAAGAATTAGCGGCAAACGGACAAGAAGGCCTGGGGACATTGACACCGGAGCAATTGAAGCAACTGGCGGCGGCCATGTCTAGTCTGACGGCGGAAGAATTGGCGAAATTAGGTGAGTTAAAGGAAATGAACCTTATTTCCGCCGAACAATTACAGCAATGTCAGAACGCGGGAGAATGCGGACAGGAAGCTCTCGCCGCCTGGTTGAAGCAGGAGGGCGGTGATTGCCCGGCCGCCGCCGCCTGTCTGGGCGGCTCCCCCTCGGACGCCGCGGCGTTGATGGCTCTCCAAGGCATGACACCGGGAACCGGCGGCATTACCCGCGGGCCCGGCCATGGCGCCATGGCCTTTTCCGGAAACACCGATGAAGCCGGGGCCGCGTTTAAAGACGAGGTGATCAAAGCCGATCGCCTGGATCTTGAAAAAAGCCGTCTGGCGGGTGTCTCTTTCGCCGCGCCCACCGCCGACACCGAGGCGGCGGGGTCGGCCGGCGGCACCTTCACTCCGTCCCGGGACGCGGACGCCGCGGCGGCCCGGCAGGTGATTCTACCCCGGCACCGGTCAACAGTCGAGAATTATTTTAAGCGGGCCGAGTAAAACGATTAACAAACCAGCTTTTGGAAAACAAACATGGCCGAAAAACAAGCTCCGACGTTGTTGCGACCGGAAGAACTCACGCCCGCCCGCCAGGCTATTGACGGCGTTTTAGCGGAACTCGACCGGCAACTTTTAGGCCGGACCAATCTGCATCGTCTGGTCATGGCCGGGATCCTCAGCCAAGGGCACATTCTCCTCGAAGGGTTGCCCGGAATGGGCAAAACCGCCCTCATCGCCGCGCTGGGAAAATTGTTGCGGATGGATTTCCGCCGCGTCCAGTTCACACCGGATCTCATGCCGGGCGACATCCTCGGCACACATATTCTACAGCAAAAAGCGGATGGCGAACGGGCCATGGAGTTCCAACCCGGCCCCGTGTTCACCAACATTCTTCTGGCCGATGAAATTAACCGGGCCTCTCCCAAAACCCAATCCGCCTTGCTTGAAACCATGCAGGAGAGGTCAGTCACCCTGTTGGGGACAACCCATCAACTGCCTCGGCCATTTTTTGTGCTGGCCAGTCAAAACCCGATCGAGCTTGAGGGCACATATCCCCTGCCCGAAGCGCAGTTGGACCGCTTCCTGTTTAAAATTAATGTACCGAATGTTTCCGAGGATGTTTTAGCGGACATTGTCTCATCGCGGCGCCGCGGTGAGGCCCCGGCCCCGGTCAACACGCTTTCCGCCGCCGCCTTCAATGACGTGCTGGCGGTGATGGAACGGGTGCACCTCGCTCCGGTTATCGCCGCGTACATCGCCCGCCTCGTCTCGGCCACCCATCCGGAATCTCCCGGCCTGCCCGCGGACATGGCCGAGTATATCCAATACGGCGCCTCACCCCGGGCGGCGATTGGCATCGGCGAGGCCGCCCGCGCCTGGGCGCTGATGAACGGGCGGCCGACCGTGGGCTTTGAAGATGTCCGCGCGGTCGCCGCGGCGGTGCTCAATCATCGGATGATTCTAAATTTCAAAGCCCGGTATGACAAGGTGACCCCGGCGACGATTGTCGAGGCCCTCATTCAGACGCTCCCCGCCACAGATTTAGACCTCCCGTCCACGATTCAACCGGTTACCCAGTAACGATGATTAAACGTCTTCTGATCCCCATTGCCACGGTTTCGGCTCTTGTTTGCTTATCCGCGTTCGGCGAAAGCGCCCGCATCGAGCATGTCACGGTCACTCACCTGCCCGTGCAGGGCGCCACCTTTCACGGATACCGGTCTTTTCAATTTGACGTGAGCAACCAGTCAAAAGAAAAAACCGCGGATGTCACGATCGCCCTGATGTCTTACAACAACAGTTCGATTAGCAAAACAGTGCGTCTGGAGCCTTCCAGCCACAGTCAAGTGATTCTGTATCAACCGGATATGGGCAATAAACCGGTTCACAACGCCATGATCAACGTGAAAGGCGTGGACACCACCCAGATGTATATCGGTGGCAACATGCAGCATGGGTCATCCCACCGGAGTTCTGATCAGATCTGCATGCTGTTCAGCAAAAACTACAAAACAGAGGGTTTCACCGACGCCGCCGCCAAGGCCATCGACCCGAGCCGATTTGGCGGCGGCGGGTCCAGCGGCCATTATTCCCACCAGAAACCCGTCACCGCCATCCGCGCGGAGACACCGGTTGACACATGGATTCCAGACTGGCTCGCCTATTCGCCCTATGACGCGGTGGCCATCAGCTTGACGGAATATGATGGGATACGCCAGAACCCCATGGGCAAGGCGTTAAACGATTACACGCTGGCCGGCGGCACGCTCCACATTTTCGGAGCGTCTGAAGACACCGCCTCTGTGATCGGGTTCGGGCGCCGGGTTCTCCATACCGCCGCCGCGCCCGTTGATTTGACCCCCAACGCCATGAAAGCGCTTTACGGGGACTTGAAAACCTACGCCCGATTTTGGTGTGAAAAGGAAAACACGGTCAATTTACACCGTTATTTCCCGATTCTGGCCGATCTGAAACTTCCCTTCCGTCCCTTTTTAATCTCCATGTTTATTTTCGCGATTCTGATGGGGCCGGTCGCGGTCTTCATTCTCGCCAAAGCTAACCGGCGGATTTGGTTGTTGTGGATTATTCCCCTGTTCTCCGGCTGCACCGCCGCCTTCGTCTACATCTTTTCCATCGCCTCCGAAGGGTCCGAAAGCACCACTCTGGCCCGCGGCATGGCTTTTCTTGACCAGCCGTCGAAAACCAGCGTGGCTGTCAACCGGGTGGCCTATTATTCACCCCGGCGAATCAAAGCGCTCCGCTACCCCACGCATACCGAAGTCTCCTTCCAGAATCAAGACTGGTCCTATAGCGGCCGCGGGAATCTTACCTGGGCGAATGAGCAGTTATTGACGGATGGGTGGATGCAATCCCGCATTCCGGCCTATTTCCAAACCCGCTCGGTCGCCCCCCTCCGTGAACGGGTCAAACTGATCCGCGAAAACGATAAACTGTATGTCTTGAACGGGCTGTCGGTTGATTTGACCCTGTTCCGCGTCAATGTGGATGGCGAGACCTGGCAGGCGCCCTTTCCGGTGCTGGCCGGGCAGCGGACTGAGCTGAATCACGTCGGCGCTATCAGGCGCCCGTCCCCGGGCGACACCCAGCCCGGGGTCGCGTCAATGAGACACATCTTCTCTTTCCAGCGCGACATCGTCCCAAAAATGGACACCATGAAGCAAACGATGGAAACAGCAACCATGCTGCCGACGAATGTTTACTGCGCGGTCACCGCGACACCTTACTTGGTTCATAATGGTTTGGATCCGGAAAAAGCCATTGACGGGTACACGCTTCTCTACGGCCTACTTGACTGATCCCGGACCTTCGTCCGGCAAAAGGAACGTCCCATGCGGGTGGAAATCCTCAATCTGAAAAAACATTTCAAGAAAACCAAGGCTGTGGAAGACGTTTCCTTCAGCTTCGAAGCCGGGCACATCTTTGGCTTTGTCGGTCCCAACGGGGCGGGTAAAACCACCACGATGCGGATTATGGGCACGCTCATGGATCCTGATGAGGGGGATGTGCTGCTGGATGGTGTCTCGGCGATCCAAAATCCCGAGGACGCCCGGCGGCTTATTTCTTTTGTCCCCGATTCACTGCCCGCCCACCATGACATCACCGTCCATGAATATATTGAATTTTTCGCCCGCGCCTACGGTCTCAGAGGTCGTAAACTCACCACATCCGTGGAGGATGTCGAGGAATTCACCGGACTGACCGGCATGCGTGACAAAACCCTGCGGGCGCTCTCCAAAGGCATGAAACAACGGGTCAGCGTGGGACGGGCGCTGGTGCACGACCCGCCGGTGCTGTTGCTGGATGAGCCGGCCGCCGGTCTTGACCCCCGGGCCCGGGTGGAATTGCGGGAGTTGTTAATCGCCCTTTCTGAACAGAAAAAAGCCATTCTCATCAGCTCCCATATCCTCACCGAATTAACGGAAATTTGCAACGGTGTGGTCATTATTGAGAAAGGCCGAATTCTGGAGACTGGTTCCGTCCGCGACATCATCGGCCGGATGCGTGAGCACATCAGCCTCACCATACGGCCGCTGGACCGCCTGGATGAGGCGTTCGCCGCCATCAGCACCTATCCCGGCGCCCGGGATGTCCGGGTGGAGAAAAACGCCGTGACCGTCTCGCTGGACGCCGACGAGGAAAAAGTCGCCGATCTGGTCACTTACATGATTCAAAACAACCATCGGCTGATTGAGGTTCACCAGGAAACCGTTGATTTGGAGGACATTTTCATGAGTATCACCAAGGGGGATGTTCAATGATCGCGTTACTGGACCGCCTGTCCGCCTGGTGCGCGGATCACACCAATCCCATTGTCATCAAAGAAACCCGGCAAATGGTCCGCAACAAGTTTGTGATCGGCATTTTGCTGACGTTGCTGGCGGCGCTGCTTTTCGCCGCTTGCGCGTTTATTCTGGATAACGGCTCCAATCCGCATCGTTACTTCCGGGGCTTGGGGCGGGAGCTGTTCGCCTTGGAATTCGCCATTCTGGTCTTCGCCTCGGCGCTCATTCCCTTGAACACCGGCGCCCGCCTCATCAAAGAACGCGAGGGCGATGTGGACCTGCTGTATGTGAGCGCTATCACGCCCGGCGAGATCATCCGCGGCAAACTTTTCGCCGCCATCGCCTTCTGGCTCTTGATGGTGTCGGCGGCCTTGCCGTTTTTGGTCTTTAACTTTGTCTTACGGGGCATTGACATCCCCTCGGTGATGATGAGTCTGGCGCTGCTTTTCGCCGGGGTGGTTATCGCCACTCAAATCGCCCTGCTGGGCGGTGTCTTCCCGGGCGGCAAAATCATCAAAGGGATTTTAGCGGCGATCGGGGCGGTTCTCGCGTTTCAAATTTTAGGCGGGTTCTTCATTTTCCGGCATGTCAGCCGGATGGGCAGGAGCACAGTCAGCGGCTTCGAATGGGCCCCTTTCCTTTTCGTCTGTTGCCTGTTTATCGCGGCGGCCGGTGTCCTGCACACCTGCGCCGTGGCCATGATCACGTCGAGTCAGGCCAACCGCGCCTGGCCGGTCCGTCTCTGGCTCACCGGTGTCTGGCTGGCATTCGCCATCTTCGGACTCATCTATGAATGGACAACCGCCGGCTCGGCGCATTTCTTCGACGCCTGGACCGGCGGCTCCGTCATCATTCTGACCTTTGTCTTCATCGTGATTTTGGGCTCCCCTCCCACCCATTCTCCACGCGTGCGCCGCGGGCTGGCCAAAAACAGCCTGCTCCGCTTGCTCACGTTTCCCTTCGTTTCCGGTCTGGTGAATGGCATCGTCTGGGTCGGCGGTCTGTTGGCGGGAACCCTATTGATCACGCTGATTTTCGCGGACATCTCCGGCTTCGACGAGGATGACATCATGGGGGTTCTCTGCTTTTTCTTCTACGGGGCGGCCTACGGATTAACCGCGTTGGTGATTCAACGCAAGCTGTTGCGCCAGTGGATTCCCCGGCATCTGGTCTGGTTGCTGAGCGTTCTGGTGGGGATATTTTTCACCATTCTGCCCGTCATCATGTCCTTTTTGCTTCTCGGCCCCAGTTTTCGTGATTTGATTTGGGAGTTTGGTTGCCTGCCCGCCGCTCTGGATAATCACCGTGGCTTACTGCCTCATCTCATGGGGGCCGGTGCCTGGATGGTCATCATGCTGCTGATCAACGTCCGCTATATCTGCCAGGGGCTTCTCACATTTAGCCCTCCGGCGACCCCGCCCCCGCCCCCTCTTCCGACTCCCGAAACAGTGGATGAGCCAACTGCGTCACAACCGGAAACAGAAGCCTAACCTCCCCCTGATTTGGAAATGGATGCCATGCCCCGGCAAGCGCGCCCGATGACAACTGAAGAATCCATGCCCGCCGCCTGGCGGACCGCCTTGGAAAACGGCGAGGCGGCATCCCGGCGCCACACCCTCAGCCTGCCTCGAAAAGCGCTCCGGGGACAACATGGCACCCGGGCGGGCACACTGTCGGGAGTCTCGTTGGATTTCAGTGACTATCGGGAATACCATCCCGGTGACGATTTGCGGAACTTGGATTGGGGTGTCTACGCCCGCAGTGATAAACTGACGGTGAAATTATACCACGAAGAGGTGGCGCCGCATCTGGATCTGCTCTTGGACGCGTCGGCTTCGATGAACCTCCCGGACACCCGGAAAGCCGAGGCCGCGCTGGCTTTGGCGGCCTTCTTCTCCGGCGCCGCGGAAAACGCGGCCTGCTCCCGCTCGGTCTGGCGCTTGGAGGAACGCCCCGTTTTGTTCATAGAAGGAAAACGCCCGCCCTCAACTTGGGCCGCTTTCGAGTTTGCTGAAGGCGCGGCTCATCGGGCTGTCGCCGGCAACTGGCGGCCGTCAGGCATCCGGGTCTTGATCAGCGATCTGATGTGGGAGGTGGATCCCCGGCTGATTCTCCGGTCTCTAAGCGAAAAAGCGGCCTTGGTCATTGTGGTTCAACTTCTGGCGGCCAATGAATTGACGCCGCCCGTCTCGGGCCGCTATCGCTTGGACAATGTTGAGGACCAACAGCATTTTGATTTACGCATGGATGAGACAATCCGGCAACGCTATGTGGACTTACTGGCCAGTCATCAGGCGCAATGGCTGGAAGCGTGTCAGCAAACAGGCGCCGTTTACACCCGGGTCACGGATGAGGCGTTTCTCAGTGATTTCCGCCTCCACGAATTTGAACAGCAAGGCATTCTCTAACCCCGTCGATGATCACCTATCCTTTAGCCGCCTTAGCCTTGATCGGACTGCCTCTGGCCGTCGCCATCTACGCGCTGCATAACCGCTACCGGCGGATGCCGGTCTCCAGTCTGATGCTGTGGCGGCAATTGCGGAAAGCCGCGCCCGGCGGCGTGGTTGTCCAACGCGTGGTATTCCCGCTTTTACTGTTGCTTGAACTGCTGGCGCTCTTGCTGATCGCGCTGGCGGCTTTGGATCCGCGCTGGCAAAGCTGGCGGCGGCAACGGCCAATCACCATTATACTGGACAACTCGGCGTCCATGCTCTTTGCTCAAGAAGGTGGCGGGCAGACGTTGGCCACGGCCCGCGCCGCTCTCCGGCGGCGGATAAAAGAGGGGAACTATTCTCCCGTGAGACTAATCCTGGCGGATGACACACCCATCCCCGTCAGTCCCCGGGAAACCGCTCATTTTCTGACCACCGGAAATCTATCTGTGTGGGACGGGTCAAGTTCCCGGAGCGACATCAAGGCGGCGGTTCACCGGGCCTTGGCCAGCGGTGAGGATCCCGCCGCCCTGCTTGTCATCGCCGATCACGCCCCGCCCCCGGGCGACGCGGACTTCGCGGCGATTCACTGGCTGGCGTTCGGACATCCAAGTCCCAACATCGGTTTTATTGACGCGCGGCGGGCTGACAGCCGCGGGTCATCTCAATGCGCCTTGACGGTTTTAAATCACACCCCGATCCGCCAGGTCGTCCCGGTTGTCTTAACCAATGGCGATCACCAGGAAACCCGAACGGTCGACCTTGCACCGGGCGCCGCCCGGCGGTTCACGGTTTCGTTAAAAGATGCCAAAGCCCCCCTCACCGCCCGGTTGCCCGACGACGCCTTCGCTCTGGATAATCACGTGATCTTATTACCTGCTGCCCCGCGGCCCGTCCGCGTCATTGTGGCCGTTGGCAATCCGGTGTCGCGCCCCTTGGTGGAACGGGCGGTTGAAGCCACCGGTTTAGCCCAGCCCGCGGTCGCCCAGCCGGATCTGGTGATCACGGATCAACCCGACCGCGCGGTGCCCGCCGGGTGCTGGCGTTTCGACATGATCTCCCCCGCTGAACCCAAATCCCTCGCCGGGCCCTTTTTCGCGGATTCCGCGCATCCCTTATTGGATGGCGTGAGTCTCCGCGGCGTGATCTGGGGCGCCCGGCCGGGCGCCATTCTACCGGGCGATCCTGTCGTCACCAGCGCCGCCACAAGCCTTTTGTCTGAGACCCGGAGAAGTGACGGATCCATGGCCTTCCACATGCAGTTCTCTCCCAGCGTGTCAACCCTCCAGCTTTCCCCCTCCTGGCCCACCCTGTTCCATAACCTCCTGACCCTGCGCGGAAACCACTTGCCGGGGTTCACCGCCACCAATATCCGGGCGGGAGGGCGGTTACGCGGAGCGTGTCCTGAAGACGTGGAAACCCCCAGTCTTCAATTGCCCGACCAAACGGACGCGCCCCTGGCGCCCGGCCGGTTTGATTTACCCGTCCGCCAACCCGGCATCTACCGCCTGCGGGCGGGTTCCTTCGCGCGGTCCGCGGCGGTGAATTTCCTCAACGCTGAAGAATCCGATCCCCGAAACCGCCTCACGGCTGAATTCGGTCACCAGGAAAATCTCGAACGCCGTCATCACACCTTGACATCCGCCACGCCGGGTTTGAGTCTCGCCGCGCTCGCCATCCTCCTCGTCCATCAGTATTTAACGCGCAAACGAGGAGGTTGATCATGCTGTTTAACCACCCCATTTTTTTATTGCTTTTTCTGCCGCTGGGCGCCGCCTTGTTTGTCTGGCCGCCGCCGACGGGGCGGCTGCGGGTCCTGCGGGCGGTGACATGGGTCATGCTGGTGTTGACCCTCGCCGGACTCACTGTCAAATTTCCCCAGGCGGCGGGAACCTTTGTCTTAGTCGCTGACCGCAGTGACTCCATGCCTCCGGGCGCGGACGCGGCCATTACCGAAACCGCGGGCATTATTCAACGGGAATTAGATGATAATCAACGGTTTGGCCTGGTGACTTTCGGGGCGAGGCCAGCCATTGAAGCCTATCCGGAGAGTTCCTGGAGTGGCGCATTAGAAAAAGTGGTGGGGTCCGGGCAATCCGATTTGAACGCCGCCCTGCGAACGGCTGTGGGACTGATTCCGGAAGACTCCACGGGCCGGATACTCGTGCTTGGCGACGGCAAATGGACAGGCGCGAATCCCGCTGAAGCCGCGGGCGCCGCCGCGTTGCGGAATATTCCCATTGATATCCGCCTGTTGGAACGCGGAGCGGCGCCGGACACGGCCGTCATCACGCTCTCGGCGCCATCCCAAGTCTCAACCGGGGAATCGTTTCTCATTCACGCCTGGGTCGGCTCGGACTTGGCCCGTCCCGCCATCTGCTCCCTGTCCCGGGACGGCGAGGTGATCGCCACGGTCAAAAAAGATCTGGCGGCGGGCAAAACGCGGGTGACCTTCCGTGACCGGCTCGTCAACCCCGGCGCCGCCGCCTACACGTTCCGGGTGACCACTGAGGAGGAAGATCCCATGCCGCAAAACAACGCCGCCCGCTTTATTGTGGGCGCGGCGGGAAAATTGCCGGTGTTACTGGTCAGTGACACGCCGGGAGGCGGGTTGCAACGCTTGCTTAACCATACCGCCACCGCCTGCGTCCGCCGGGCGCCGGCGGATTGCGTGTGGGATCTGACCTCGCTGGCTGATTTCTCGGCGGTCATTCTTGAGAATGTCCGCGCTGACGCCATTGGCCACCGGGGCATGAGCCTGCTGGCCGACTGGGTGGAATCCACCGGCCGCGGACTCATGATCACCGGTGGAAAACACGCCTACGGCATGGGCGGATACTTCAAATCCCCTTTGGAACGGATCATGCCCGTCTCCATGGAGCTGCGTCAGGAACACCGGAAACTATCCATGGCCATGGTCGCGGTGCTCGATCGGTCCGGCAGCATGGCGGCGACAGTCGCCGGCGGAAAAACAAAAATGGACCTCGCCAACATCGGCACTGTGGAAGTGTTGGATCTGCTGTCGGATATGGATGAGTACGGGGTCATCGCCGTTGACAGCGCCCCGCACATTATCCTGCCCATTCAGCCCATTCCCTCCGCCCGCGGCGCCCGGGGAAAACTCTTGAGAATGGAATCCACCGGCGGCGGCATCTATGTCTATGAGGCGTTGAAGGCCGCGTCCTCAATGATCGCTAAATCGTCCCGCAGCACCCGCCATATCATCCTGTTCACTGACGCCGCTGACACCGAGCAACCCGGTGACTACGTGAAGCTGTTGGAAAAATGCCGTGCGGCGGGCATCACGGTCAGTGTGATCGCGCTCGGAACGGAGCGTGATTCAGACGCGGAACTATGCAGAGACATCGCCAAACGCGGCGGTGGAAACAGTTACTTTACGACCGACGCCACCCAGATTCCCCGACTGTTCGCTCAAGACACCTTCACCGTCGCCCGCAGCACCTTTGTGGAGGAAAGCAGCGAGATGAAATATCTGCCGTCTTTGTCCACGCTTACCGAAAGCCAACAGTTCACCGGCTCATTCACCGTTGGCGGCTATAATTTGTGCTATGCCAAACCCCAGTCCCTCACGGGCGCGGTCAGTCTGGACGAGTTTGACGCGCCGTTCACCAGCTGGTGGCAGGCGGGAGCCGGCCGGGTGCTTTGCCATATGGGCGAAGTGGACGGAAAATTTACCGGACCGCTAAAAAACCGTCCGGAATATCCGTCCATGCTCACCTCGTTTGTCAATTGGACGACGGGCGGCAACTCGCCGTTGCCCGATGGTTGCGTGTTGACCCAGAAGATTGTCCGTGGCATCTGCCGGATCGAGCTGCATTTGGATCCGGATACCGTCAGCGGGTTTTCCGCCCGTCCCCCCAAGCTGTCGCTTCTGCGCACGGATCCCGGGGGGAATTCCCTTGTGGAAGAGCATCGATTTGAATGGAGCTCTGTCGCCAGTTTAAGCGTGGACATTCCGCTTTCCGGCGGCGAAGTGGTTCAGGCGGCGGCGCATTTGGATTCAAGCCGCGGGCCGGTCACACTGCCCCCGGCTTGTCTGCCTTATTCACCGGAATACGCGCCCGGCATCCGCCAGACGGGTGGCGAGGCGCTGCGTGAGCTGGCCGCCGCGACCGGTGGCGTGGAACGGATCTCTCTGAAAGACCTGGAGGAGACGATTCCAGTCACGTGGGCGTTTGTGACGCTGACCCCTTGGCTGTGCGCTCTCGCCGCCCTCACCTTTCTCGTGGAAATTTTTGACCGCCGTGTCGGTTTGGGGGTTATTCCAGCTCCGTGGCGGAAACGGACGACCGGGAAGGCCCAGATGGGCGCCACGCCGAAAACAAACCGGCGCGGCGCCCGCGGTGCGGAACCCGCGGCGGCGCCTGTTCAGCCCGCCCCCGGTACCGCCCCGTCCAAACCCGCTCCGCCCGCCCCCTCCGCCAACGCCGACGGCGGCCTGGCCAGCGCTCTGAAAAAGGCTGACCGGCGGGCGCGCAATCGCTTAAAGCGGGATCACTAAAAACGACTAGTCGATTACGTTCGGCCGGGCGCGGATTATTTTGGTGGTGTCACCAACGTAGTCGATGGCCGCCGCATCCAACTCCGCGGGCCAGAGCCACGCGCTTCCCCGCGGCGCGGTGTATTCCCCTTCCGGACACCGCAAAACCGCTTCCCCGTCTAACACCAGCAGAATAGAGACCGCCCCGTCAGAGGCGTAGCCGCGGGAAACACCCGCCCCGTGTGTGTACACCTCAACCTGGAATTCAGGCACCGGGACCTTGTAAACTTTTTCCCCAGCGGCCAGTGTTTCGCCTTGATTCACTTTTGGTCGCCCCATCTCACAGGTGATCATCTCCACCAGCGCCTCCCGGTCGATGAACTTGGGAGTCAAGCCAGCGCGGACAACATTATCCGAACTGGCCATACATTCCACAATTGTCCCCTTCAGGTACGCGTGCGGCTCGTTCGGCCCCAGAAACACCCCTTCCTCGGCGCCAATGTCAACCACATTGAGAAAAAACGCCGACAACAGTCCCCGATCGCCCGGATAGAATTCCGCCAACCGCGTGAACCATTCATCCGCTGAATTCCGCGGCACCGCCACGGAAACCGCTTTCTCAAGTTCGGCCAGAGTCGCCGCGACCTCCGCGTCAGAGGCGGAAAACAGCCGTCCGTAAAGCGCCCGCAACCAGTCTTTTCCCCCCGTCCGCTCATTCGCTCCGGCATCGCCTAGGAAACTTTTCAACGCCGGCAACCGGTCGATATCCGCGCTGATGTCAGCCGCTGGGCGGAACTGGCAAAAAGCGGTCATCCCCGTGATCCCGATGGCGATTTCCGGTTTATGATTGGCATCCGGATAGTGCTCCGGATCCCGGGCGTGCAACTCCGCGGCCCGGTTTAAATCGGGGTGGGCTTGGATGGATAACGGCTGGTCGCAGTCCAGAATTTTCAACAGAAAGGGTAAGCTGTCAAACCCGGCGGCCAGCACCCGGTCGCCAAGAATCGCCCGCTGATTCACGGCAATGAGTTTATCCAAGGGAATTTTCTCCCCGTCAAGCATCGCCAGGGCGGGAAGCTTCGGATGCGCCCCGATCCACAATTCCGCGAAGGGTTCTCCCTCTTCGGCTTCCATACCGGTCAACTCGGCGATATACGGCCGGACACCCCCGCGGGCGCGGCCGCCCCAGGGATAATGCTGAATATGACATTTTATCGGTATGAACGTGTGAAACATCGGTGAATCTCTCTTGTTTTGCCAGCGCTGAAAAAATGATCTGTTACTATAACACACTTCCATGATTCAGCCGACATGTCATTTGCCATTTGGCGGACAAGCGTCTATCTTAAGGGCATGAAAAATCACATAAAAATTGGCGTGAGCGCGTGTCTGTTAGGTGAAAACGTCCGCTATGACGGCGGCCATAAACGGGATCGCTATTTAACCGATGTTCTCAGCGATTATTTTGACTATGTTCCGGTGTGCCCGGAAGTCGAATGCGGATTGCCCGTTCCGAGAGAATCCATGCGCTTAACCGGTGATCCCCAGGCCCCCCGGTTGACGACGAACCGAACGAAACGGGATTTGACTGAACAGATGCAAGCCTGGGCCCGCCCGAAGGTCGCGGAATTAGAGAAAGAGAATCTTTGCGGATTCATTTTTAAGAGCAATTCCCCCAGCAGCGGTATGGAACGGGTCAAAGTGTATTCAGATTCCGGCATGGCTGAAAAAACCGGTGTGGGTCTCTTCGCCCGGATCTTCATGGACCATTTTCCCGACCTGCCCTGTGAAGAAGAGGGCCGGTTAAATGACTCGGCGCTCCGGGAAAATTTTATTGAACGCGTCTTCGCGCTGCACGCGTGGAAAGAATCCGTGCTTCAGACACCGACTCGCAAGGGGCTCTCCGATTTTCAGGCGCGGATGAAACTGTCCCTGATGGCCCACAGCCCGCGGGGAGCGACCGCGCTGGGCCGGATCGCCGCCCGGGGAAAAGACAGTGACCTGTCCGCGGACATCGCGGAATACGGAACCATGCTCATGACCGTGATGAGGCTGATAGCGACCCCGAAAAAACACACCAATGTGCTCCATCACGCGATGGGTTATTTTAAGAAAATGATCACCGCGGACGAAAAAGTCGAACTTTTGGACGTGATTGAGTCGTTTCACCAGGGCCTCACTCCCCTCATTGTGCCGATAACCTTAATCAAGCACTACGCCCGAAAATATGAGACCCCCTACCTGCGGGACCAAGACTACCTGAACCCCCATCCCGCTGAGTTAAAGCTGCGCAATCACTGCTGACCTGAATGATCGCCACGGCGACAATCAACCAGACCGGGCGAACGTCCCCCCCCTGTCCGCGGATTGCGCGGACGGGCTTTGGAACTACCTTACAACATGAGTAAACCACCGACAATTTGGATCCTGGCCGGGGAGGCGTCCGGTGATTTATACGGGGGGCGCCTGGCCGTGGAATTAAAGCGGTTATCCCCGGACATAACCGTCAAAGGCATGGGGATGGGCGCCATGCGGAAGGCCGGTGTGGATCTCCTGGTGGATTCCAGCGATCTGGGGGTTATCGGCTTTGTGGAGGTGTTTAAGCGTCTCCCCGCTTTTTTCAAGATTTTCAAGGGCTTGGTGAGACAAGCGGAGAAAGAGCGGCCGGACTGTGTGGTGATGGTGGATTACCCCGGTTTTAATCTGCGTTTCGCGAAACAAATGCACCGACGGGGGATTCCGGTCGTTTACTACATCAGCCCGCAAGTCTGGATATGGGGTAAAAAGCGCATTCCCAAAATCGCCGCCTGGTGTGACAAAGTCCTGGCCATATTTCCGTTTGAACCCGCCGTGTATGACGGCACGGGTCTCGATGTCCAATTCGTCGGCCATCCTTTGGTTGACATCATCGACGGGAAAAAGGACGCGTCTATCCAGCGCGACCCCAATCTTCTGCTACTGCTGCCGGGCAGCCGCCGTCAGGAGATTCTCCGTCTTCTGCCGCCCATCGCGGAGACCGCGGCCAGGCTCAGCCGAGACCATCCGAAGCGTTGTTTCGCACTGCCCGTCCCCTCCCCCGAAATCAGGGACCTGGTCGCCGACACTCTCGCGGATCTGCGGGACAAGAACCCGTCGATTCCGGACGTGACCATTGTCGAGGGCGACGCGTCCAGTTGGTTTCAAAAAGCGGACGCCGGCCTGGCCACCAGTGGCACGGTCACCATGGAAGCGGCCATTTACGGACTGCCCCTGGTTTCCATTTATAAAGTCTCCGCCTGGAATTACGCCATCGGCAAACTGTTAATTAAACTGGATTATTTCACCATTGTCAACCTGGTCGCCGGGAAGCGTGTGTTTGACGAATTTTTGCAGGGTGACGTGCGGGCGGATGTCCTCGCGCCCGCCGTGGAAGCCATCTTGACCCGTGGCGAACGGCGGGATGAAGTCATGCAGGGCATCGCGGATTGCGTCGCCGCGTTGGGCGGTGGCCGCGGCAGCTGTGAACGCGCGGCCCGCGAAGCGCTGAAGACTGCGACATCCGCGGGCAGGCCACGCCGGGAGACGTGTCCTACGGGGTGAACAGGGAGTTGGTCCAGGCTTTTTTGCCGGTGCTGTCTTCGACCTCAAGATAAGCATACTGCCAGTCCGGGGGAACTTCCAGAGTAAAGCTCTCAAAAAGTTCACCGTCGAAAGTGCCCGCGCGTCTGCCATTGGCTCCGGGGCCGACCAGTCGGGCTAACTGGACGGGGGAGGACTTCACATGAAGGACATCTCCTTCCAGGCGAAGATCGTAGAGTTCCGGCCCGCGGCTTGAATAGAAATTGCCCTGGCGAATGGCCCGGGTGATTTCAGCGGTTGTGCGGACCGGGGCATTAATCATGATCCAGCCGCCGTTCCATCCTGGATGTTCAGGACGCAGGTGCGCGTCGTCAACGGCCAGTCCCAGCGTCGTTGGTTTTTTCATCAAGGTCGCATCCCAATGGGTTCTGCCATCGCTTTTACCATTCAGCCAGTGACAGACATGGTTGTAAATTTCCACGCCGTCGAGCGCCCAGCGAACACCGTCATCCAAGGCGTTCCCGGACCAGTAGGGGTGGGCGAGAATGGTGATGGCGCCCTGCTTGATCGCCGCCTTCAGGCCAGCTTCAAACCCGTCTTCCCGGCGGATGCCTTCAACCTTTCCCAGGCAGACGACATGAAAATACGCCCCGGTGGCATCATTCCCGTCCAACTCGATGCCGTCGAGCCACAGCAATGGATATGTCTCCGGATCGCCACCGACATCCGAGGGAACCCAATGATCGGTGCGGAAAAGGAAATCGTATCCGGCCGAGGCGTAAAGCTCGGCCAGTTCAGAGAAGGTTTTTCCCCCGTCGGAAGCGGTGCTGTGCAGGTGTGTGTTACCCTTGAACCACTGTCCTGATGTATTGTAGCGAAATGGCATAGGCGAGTATTCCTTTTGATGGGTCATTGGGTGGTCATTGGGATGCCAGCCAGCGGTTCACCCGGGTTTTGTCTTCCTCGTCCCGATCGGCCAGGCTGTTCAGTCCGCCTTAACTTACTGCCATTCAGGGCTGACCCGGTGCCCCTTCTGACAAGGTAGCGCGGACATTCCTGTCTGCGAAAGAAAAGACCACAGGCAGGAATGTCTGTGCTACCCTTTAACTTCAATTTTCCGCGTCCCGGTCTTCGCGGAGGTAGATTTTGAGATTTCGGGGCGGAATGCCAAAATGTTCGAGCAGGTTTTCGATGCCTTTGAGGATGTGGTTGGCGGACAGGTTGACCTCCACGAAGAAGCCGTCGGCGAATTCACCGGCGACGCGAAGGTCGTCCCGATTAGGTGAAAACAGCGGATTGCCGCGGCGGCTGATGAATTTGGGTTCGCGGGGCAGGCGCGCGAACTTTTCGGCATCCTTTTCCTGGAGGAGCCGAAGAATGTGCATGTACAGGTTCTTCCAGGTCTTCAACCCTTTGTAGGCGGCCTCGCCAAGAATGAAGCCATACGGACGCTTGTAGGTAAAATTCTCTCCCAGGAAATGGGATTCGGTCCGGTCGAGTTCCTTTATGATGCGATCCCGTTTGCCGCGGTTCGCCGATTCCTTTTCGACCTCATCCTCTTCGGGATTGACATCAAAATGCCGCTTGATCATTTCGGCAATTTTGGCCGTGCTCTGGGTGAACGTGCCCAGGACATCGTTGTATTCCTTGATGAACTGCGCTCCCTCGTCCAGGGATTCGTTGTCACGCGGGTCGATGCTCAGCAGCATGTCGTCCGGCAGCGAGAGCAGTCCCTCCTGCACCGTGTCGAGCATGTCAAGAAGCGTGTTGATTTTGTTTTCCTCAGTCATGGTTTCCTTCCTTTTACCAATTCCTATACGCCTAGGTCAAACTCTGGCTGTTTCACAAGGGGCGGCCAGAAGACACCTACAATAATCCAAGTGTTGTAGGGATGCGTTGTGCCCACGAAGAGGCGGGGATCCCGTTTGGGGGAGAAGACGTCATTGAGGTATTTAGCCCGGACACTTTCAGCCGCCGCCTCCTGTGATCCTAAACGTTTCTCTTCATTCAGGTACAGCATTCCCGTTTCCCAATCTTCAATCATCCGCGTATATTCTTTGCCGTCTTCGCATTCAAACCGCACGCTGAATTTATAGGGTATCTTGGTAAGTAATGCGGGATTCTGATCAAACAGCATCAACTGTTTCAGTTTTGCCAACTGTGCTTCACTCCATTGTTCGCCCACTGGCTGATATAGAAAATCAAGCATGCGTTTTGGACGCACGACTCCCAGGGATGTGCGGTCCAATTCAAACTGCTCCTCAAGCTGTGTCAAAGAGTTGTGGGGAAGACGATCAATGTAGTGGCGGCGTTCTCTCCAGTTGTCCTTGGTGCCGATGGGATCCCCAAGCACCCGAAGTGTATCGATCCTCAATCCCCAGCTCTCCCGGCGCTTGTCATTCGCCCGTCCGTCACGATCAAGCTCAATCTCGATCCATTGGAATTTGTGGTAATGCTTGTTATATGGCAGATGGCGGTAGGGAATCGGATAGATTCTGACCCATTCACCGGCTTCTGTAAGCCCGGCGGTACAGACAAGCTCGTTGTATTTTGCAGAGGGGACAGGATAGGTGATGACAGTAATCAGAATTCTTGTCTTCTCGAAGCCCATCTTATTCTCCGGTTATGTCTCTGACTGCCATGCCAGTATTCTCGGCGACAACGGCGGCTAAGTGAGTGCGGTGACAATGCCGCGGGTTCTCCTCCGCGCACATCAGCGCCGAGGGTTTTTCGGTCATGGACAAGGCCAGTTCCTGAATCTCAGCGATCAGTGGCGGAAGAACGTCTTGACGATATTTGCGGAAAAGGCTGTCGTAAGCCGCGTCACTGTCCAGATTCTGCCTCATTTCGGAAGTGATACCAAACACCGGCAGGTGAAGATAATCAACCCCAATGTGATGACACAGTGCCGCGAGTGTCGAACGGTGAAAACCATACCGCCGGGCCACCGGGTTCTTCCGGACGTCGATGAGCTGCTTGATGCCGACGCGCAGCAACCGATCCAAAAAATCATCAATTTGGACACCCTCGTACCCCACCGTGTAGACTGCAGGTTCAGCTACCGGGCGTTCGGGGGGATGCCAACCCAGGCGAACGGTGTTGAGAGTAAACCAGGGATAGCTGCGATAAACCTTGTCCAGAAGGCCATCCGTATTGAGACCCCGCGTGCGCATGTCAGTGAAAGCCATTGACTGGATCAGCGGCGCGCTTTTCATCCGCCGGTCCTCGGCGTACCCGACATCGGTCAAAGCCACAGTGCGGTCATCGGGGAAAGACAGATACCCGCGGTCCCTAAGCTTGTCGAGGTCATAGCCGGCGGCAAAGGAGTAGGGACCATACTTGTAGGGAACAAACCCATAAAAGGTCTTCCGCGCCTTGATGTCCAGATTCTCACGGGTCAAAAACAGCAGTTTAATCAGGTCGAGGCGTCCAACCTTTCCCCCGCGCATTTTGAGGAGGCGCAGGATCACTTGTTCTCGGGAATTCACAGAAAGCCTTTCGTGAAAAGGTGATAGATATAAAGACTAATATAAAATAGTTTAAAGAGCCCGGAAGGCAAACTGTTTTAGGCTGATTACATATCTGTTTCGGCAAACGCGTTACTCCCGCACCGTCAGCCGGAATGAAGGCTCGCGCCAGGCTGTAGAAATCCACGGAGTCCGCAATACTTCCGGTTTTGAGCATGATACGTCAAATTAGAGGAGCGACCCAGCTTTACGCCCAAACGGCTTCCAAGGCACACTGCAACCTCGTTTTCAAAGTCAGAAAATCGTCACAGTTTTCATTGCTGCAATTGCCACAACCATCGGCAATCATTCCGTATAGGAATTCATGGGAAACCTTTACCCTTTTCGAACGATATGCCTCTGCAAAATCACTGATCATATGCATCACCGCATTCGTTAAAAAATGCCCCTTAATGAGCAAGCGGAGAGGTCGCTCATCCTTGTTCAACGCTAATCGAACAGAATCAATATCTATTGCTGCGAAGGCTGGGGCGACCGATTCAACAAATCTTGCGACCCTTGATGCATCAAGAAACCGGGAGTTTTTACCTTGTAGAAATTGGCAGCAGTTATCTCCGAAAATTGCATGACCAACCGAATAGATATGATTAGCAATGTCATACACAAGCAATTCTTTACATGCATGGGAAAACTCATCGTACCAAGTCATAATTTCTACCTGGAAGTCCCCGTCCGATCTTGCTGTTTTTCGACAAGCACTGTTAAGATTTGTTGGACAGTACATTGTATTTTCAATTGAGTACCCATATGTACGAACTATTTGCGGATGGCGCGGAGAACCCGAGGCAAAGGGACTGTGGTCTGAGTCACAGGCTACGACAACTCTAGTATAATGTAAAATTTAAACTTGCGCAATCTTTAACACTAACCTATATTAT